>NZ_JBFBHJ010000002.1:824117-824464 GCF_040685115.1 Microbacterium sp. NPDC089186 | reverse complement strand
CGATGGTACTGCAGGGGGGACCCTGTGGGAGAGTAGGACACCGCCGGACTTCCTTTAACGAAATGGCCACCCAACGCTGGGTGGCCATTTCGCATTTACGGGCATATTTCCCGGGGAGGACGATCATGTCGACGGACGATTCCAACGAGCGCAGGAGTAACGACGGGCGCTCGAGCGACCGTGGATTCGACCGTGGTCGGTCTGCGCGCGGCGACGGTTCGCCGTCTCGCGGAGAGCGGCCTCCCCGCCGTGACGGCGATAGCGCCGGACGTCCTCGGCGCGACGGCGACCGCCCGTTCCGTCGTGACGGCGACCGTCCTGTCCGTCGTGACGGTGACCGTCCTGTC
>NZ_JBFBHJ010000002.1:0-824017 GCF_040685115.1 Microbacterium sp. NPDC089186 | reverse complement strand
CGTCGTGATGGCGACCGACCTGTGCGTCGTGACGGGGAGGCGCGTCCGTACCGGAACGACGGTGACCGTCCGTTCCGTCGTGACGGCGACCGTCCTGTCCGTCGTGATGGCGACCGACCTGTGCGTCGTGACGGGGAGGCGCGTCCGTACCGGAACGACGGTGACCGTCCGTTCCGTCGTGACGGCGACCGTCCCGTGCGTCGTGATGGCGACCGTCCCGTGCGTCGTGACGGCGACCGTCCTGTTCGTCGTGATGGCGACCGTCCTGTCCGTCGTGACGGCGACCGACCTGTGCGTCGTGACGGGGAGGCGCGTCCGTACCGGAACGACGGTGACCGTCCGTTCCGTCGTGACGGCGACCGTCCCGCGCGTCGTGACGGCGACCGACCTGTGCGTCGTGACGGGGAGGCGCGTCCGTACCGGAACGACGGTGACCGTCCGTTCCGTCGCGACGGCGACCGTCCCGTGCGTCGTGACGGCGGTGAGCGTGGCTTCGGCGGCGGCGATCGGCGTCCTTCGCGCGACAGCCGCCCCGGCGCGGGAGCGCCCCGCCGCTTCGACCGGGACGATGCGCGCGCGCCCCGCCCGCCGCAGGACCGGCGCGAACGTGGCCCCGAGCTGCCCGACGACATCACGGCCTTCGACCTGCCCGGCGCGGCGCGCAACGAGCTCAAGACCCTGAGCAAGGACAACGCCGACAACGTCGCCCGGCATCTGGCGATGGCGGCCCGCCTCATCGACGAGGACCCCGCGCTCGCCCACCAGCACGCCCTCGCCGCTTCGCGCAGCGCGGGTCGCGTGGGCGTCGTCCGGGAGACCGTCGCGATCACCGCCTACGCGGTGGGCGACTTCGCGCTCGCCCTGCGCGAGCTGCGCACGCACCGCCGCATCACGGGCTCCGACGAGCAGCTGCCGCTGATCGTCGACAGCGAACGCGGCGTCGGTCGTGCCGACCGCGCACTCGAGGAAGGCCGGGCGGTCGACCGTTCGACTCTGTCGGTGCCCGTGCGCGTCCAGCTGGCGATCGCCATGTCGGGTGCCCGCCTCGACCTCGGGCAGACGGATCGTGCCCTGCAGGAGCTGGAGATCCCCGAGGCCGATCCCGACCGCGCGTTCGAATGGAGCCCCGCTCTCTTCTCCGCGCGTGCGGCCGTCCTCGAGGAGTTGGGGCGCGACGCGGAGGCCGCGGAGTGGCAACGGCGCGCGGACATCGCCGCAGAGGCGCTGGACGCCGCTGCCGGAGTGGCCGATCGCGAGGTCATCGTCGTCGAGGAGATCGACCTGATCGATGACGACGGCGGAGTGGACGTGGCATCCGGTGTCATTCCCGTCGACGACGTCGACGACGACGACACCTCGGAGGCGTCCGATGACACGGCCGGCGCCGAGCCCGACGAGCACTCCGCTGCGACGGACCCGGGCTCTGCCACCTCCGACGAGGAAGCATCCGCGTCGGACGAGGACGTCGTCCCGGATGACGAGGGGACCGCGTCGGACGACGAGGCCGAGGGGTCGCGATGATCTTCCGCCGCGCGGCCGCGCAGCCCACCCCGTTGGACGGGGTGGACGTCGTGCTCTCCGACCTCGACGGCGTGGTCTACGCGGGCCCGGGTGCACTCCCGCACGCGGTCGACAGCCTCAACCGCGCCCAGGCCGCGGGGCTCCGTCTCGGGTACATCACGAACAACGCTTCGCGCACCGACGCGTCGGTGGCGGAGCACCTGAGTTCGCTCGGGTTGAGCGTCGCGGCCGAGGACGTGACCACGAGCCCGCAGGCCGCGATGCGGCTGATGAAGGACCTCGTCCCGGCGGGCTCGACGCTCCTCGTCATCGGCGGGGAGGGACTCGTCGTCGAGGTGGAGAAGGCGGGCTTCGTCGTCACCCGCAGCGCCGACGATTCCCCGGCCGCGGTCGTGCAGGGCTTCGCGCCCGAGGTGGGGTGGAAGCACCTCGCCGAGGCCGCCTACGCGCTGGCGACGCCGGTGGAAGAGGGTGGCATCCCCTGGGTGGCCACGAACACCGACTGGACCATTCCTCAGGCGCGGGGCATCGCCCCGGGCAACGGCACGCTCGTGTCGGCCGTCCACACGGCGGTGGGGCGCCTGGCGACCATCGCCGGCAAGCCGGAACGCCCCATCTTCGACGAAGCCGTGGCCCGCACGGGCGCGACCTCGCCGCTGTTCATCGGCGACCGTCTCGACACGGACATCCAGGGCGCGCGCGTCGCCGAGATGCCGTCGGTCCTCGTGCTGACCGGCATCGACCGGCCCAAGCAGGTGCTGGCGGCACCGCCCTCCCAGCGCCCTGATTACATCGTCGAAGACCTGCGTCAGCTGTTCGAGCCGTACCCGGCCACCGTCGTCAAGGGTGACCGCACGCGGGTCGGCGACGCGGTCGTCGAGATCGACGGCGTCGACCTGCGCATCGTGTCGACCGGCGACCGCCAGATCGACCTCCTGCGCGCGGGAGCAGCCGCCATCTGGAACTCGGGCCGGGCCATCTTCGGCTTCCGCGTGCCGGAGCAGCTGTACGCGGACCCGTTCCGGGTGCGCTGACGTCGGTAGCATGGCATCCATGTCGGACGATGCCGCCCCGGATGCCCCGACCGATCTGATCGATCGGCTGCGCCTCATCGAGGAGCAGCCGCTGGACGTGCGCGCGGACGCCTACGCCGCCGTGCACGACGAACTGGCGCAGCGCCTCGCGTCGGCCCCCACCGACTCGTCGGCCGCGTCGCGCCCGTGACGACCCGCCTCGATGCGGCCCTCGCCGCCCGCGGACTCGCCCGTTCGCGCTCGCACGCGGCGCAGCTCATCGCCTCGGGCGTCGTGAGCGTCGACGGGCGGCCGGTGGTCAAGCCGTCGACGCCGGTCGTGGACGACAACGAGATCTCCGTCGCCGGCGCCGACCATTACGTCAGCCGCGCGGCGCACAAGCTGATCGCGGGACTCGACGCCTTCCCGATCGAGGTGGAGGGGCGCACCGCCCTAGACCTCGGGGCATCGACGGGCGGGTTCACGCAGGTGCTGCGCGAGCGCGGTGCCCGACCGGTCATGGCGGTCGATGTCGGCCACGGGCAGTTGTCCACCGTTCTGGCCGGCGACCCCGACGTCGTGTCGGTCGAGGGGTATAACGTGCGGTTCATGACCGCCGACTCCCTCGCCGCCGCGACGGGAGTCGACGAGCGCCCGCGCGTGGTGACCGGCGATCTGTCGTTCATCTCCCTGCACCACGTGCTCCCGGCCGTCGCGGACACCGCGGCCCCCGACGCCGACGTGGTCCTGCTGATCAAACCGCAGTTCGAAGTGGGTCGCACGGCGGTGAAGGGCGGGCTGGTCACCGACCCCGCCCTGCGCTCCGACGCGGTGCACGGCGTGCTGTGGGCGGCATGGGACACGGGACTGCGCACGGCCGGCCTGATCGCGTCGCCCCTCGTCGGAACGCACGGCAACCAGGAGTATGTCGCGTGGTTCTCGGCCGTCCGGGGCGGTGACCCCTCAGAATGGGAGAGCACCGTGACCGAACTGACCGGAAGCCGATGACCCCCAGCGATCGCCGAATCCTCCTCGTCGTGCACGCCCGTCGTGACGACACCGTCCAAGCCGCCGAACGCATCCTCACCGCCGTGCGCGCGGCGGGGGCGACCCCCGTCGTCTCGGCGGAGGACCGACCCGAACTGGCCGAGCGGCTCTCGCTCGAGGGCGTCGAGACTCTCGGCGTCGACGTCGACATCGCCGACGTGGAACTCGCGATCGTCCTCGGCGGCGACGGCACCATCTTGCGCGCCGCCGAGACCGTGCGCGGAGGGCGGGCGCCCATCCTCGGCATCAACATGGGGCACGTCGGGTTCCTCGCCGAGATCGAGCGCGACGACATGGACGACGCCGTCCGCCGCGTGATCGCGCGGGACTACACCGTCGAGGAACGTCTCGCCCTCGCCGTGCGTGTGCTGGATGCCGACGACAGCGTCATCTTCGAGACCTGGGCACTGAACGAGGCCACTGTCGAGAAGGCCAGCCGGGAGCGCATGCTCGAGGTGGTCATGGAGGTCGACGGCCGACCACTGTCGTCATTCGGATGCGACGGGGTCGTCGTCGCGTCGCCCACCGGATCAACCGCGTACAACTTCTCGGCCGGGGGGCCGGTCATCTGGCCCACCGTCGAAGCCATCGCCGTGGTGCCGCTGTCAGCGCACGCGCTCTTCGCTCGCCCCCTCGTGGTGAGCCCCGACGCCACGGTCGCCGTCGAGGTGCTCGAGCGCACGAGCGGAAGCGGCATCCTGTGGTGCGACGGTCGTCGCTCTCACGAGCTGCCGCCCGGGGCGCGAGTCGTCGTGCGGCGATCGTCGCGGCCGGTGCGTCTCGCCCGCCTGCACCCGGCGGCCTTCACGGATCGACTGGTCCGCAAGTTCCGCCTTCCCGTCACCGGGTGGCGCGGCGCCACCGGAGGTGCGGCGTGATCGAGGAGATGCGGCTCAAAGACCTCGGCGTGATCGCCGACGCGACCCTGCCCATCGGGCGTGGGTTCACGGCGATCACGGGGGAGACCGGCGCGGGCAAGACGATGGTGGTCACGGGTCTCGGACTGCTGCTGGGGCAGCGGGCGGACTCGGGCGCGGTGCGCTCGGGCGCCGCTCAGGCCGCGGTCGAGGGCGTGTGGCTCGTACCGGAGGACGGCCCCGTGGCCGCTCGCGTGCGCGAGGCGGGCGGCGACGTCGAGCCGGTCGGCGAGGGGGCGGCGGAGCTGTACCTCGGGCGCACCGTGTCGAGCGAGGGCCGGGGTCGCGCCACCGTGGGCGGCCGGACCGCTCCCGCGGGAGTGCTCGCCGACCTCGCCGACGATCTCGTCGTGGTGCACGGGCAATCCGACCAGTTGCGGCTGCGGTCGGCCTCGGCGCAGCGCGATGCGCTCGACCGCTTCGGCGGAGACACCGTGACCGCGGCCCGGACGGCCTATCGCGCCGCGTGGGACGCCTGGCGCACCCTCGACGCCGAGCTGTCGGCGCTGACCGGCGACCGCGATGACCGGGCTCGCGAGGCCGAGCAGCTGCGTGCCGCGATTGCGGAGATCGAGGCGGCCGCTCCTCTCCCCGGCGAGGAGGACGAGCTCGCGCGCCGCGCCGAGCGCCTCGCGAACGCCGAGGAACTGCGCGTTGCCGCGGTGACCGCGCACGCGGCGCTGTCGAACGAGGACGGCGCCCCGGACGTCGTGTCACTCCTGGCGGAGGCCCGTCGCGCCCTCGAACGCATCTCGGGAAGCGACGCCGCTCTGGCGGCGATCGGCGAGCAGGTCGCCGATCTGGGGTACCGCGCGACCGATGCCTCCGTCGCACTGTCGGGCTATCTCGCCGACCTCGACGAGTCCGGTCCCCACGAGCTCGCGGCGGTCGACGAGCGCCGCGGCGTGCTCGCGGCGCTGGCGCGCACCCACGGCTCCGTGGACGCCGCGATCGAGCTTCTGGCGACGGGATCGGCCCGCCTCGTCGAACTGGACGACGACGGCGATCGGGTCGAGCGCCTCACCGCTCAGCGCGACGCCGCCGCCCGCGAACTCGACGCGGCCGCCGACGCCCTGACCGCGGCCCGCCGGGACGCGGCGGAGCGGCTCGGCGCGGCGGTGACCGAGGAGCTGCACGCCCTCGCCCTTCCCGATGCGCGCTTGACCGTCGACGTGGCTGCCGCCGCGCCCGCGGCGCACGGCCGCGACGACGTCTCGATCCTCCTCGCTCCGCACCCCGGAGCCGACCCGCGGCCGGTGTCGCGCGGGGCGTCGGGCGGAGAGCTCAGCCGTGTGATGCTCGCCATCGAGGTGGTCATCGCCGGCGTCGACCCGGTGCCGACGTTCGTCTTCGACGAAGTGGATGCCGGGATCGGCGGCGCCGCGGCCATCGAGGTCGGACGACGTCTGGCGCGCCTGGCCGAATCCTCGCAGGTGATCGCGGTCACGCACCTCGCGCAGGTCGCCGCGTTCGCGGGCAACCACCTCACCGTCGTCAAGGGGAACGACGGCGCGGTCACGGCATCCAGCGTCCGTCGGCTCGACGGAGCGGAGCGCGAAGCGGAGATGGCGCGGCTGCTGTCGGGACTCTCCGACTCGGATGCCGCTCTGACGCACGCGCGGGAACTGCTCGAGACCGGCCGGACGCGCTGATCCGAGTGCTTCGACCCCCGATCGACACGCGGGCGTGACGTGGATGTCGGAAGGGGCTGCCAGACTCTGAGGCGAACCCCCACACCCGACTGATAGGATCGAAGCCCGTGATGCAGACTTCGGACGCGGGACATTCAGACAGCACGACCTTCACGACGAAGCACATCTTCGTGACCGGAGGGGTCGTCTCCTCCCTGGGTAAAGGCCTGACGGCGGCAAGCCTCGGCAACCTCCTCACGGCCCGCGGACTCCGCGTGGTCATGCAGAAGCTCGATCCTTATCTCAACGTGGATCCGGGCACCATGAACCCGTTCCAGCACGGCGAGGTCTTCGTGACCGACGACGGCGCGGAGACCGATCTCGACATCGGCCACTACGAGCGTTTCCTCGACATCGAGCTCAGCCAGGCGGCCAACGTCACGACGGGCCAGATCTACTCGCAGGTCATCGCGCGCGAGCGTCGCGGCGAGTACCTCGGCGACACCGTGCAGGTCATCCCGCACATCACCGACGAGATCAAGCGCCGCATGCGCCTGCAGGCGAGCGAGAGCCCGCAGCCCGACGTCATCATCACCGAGATCGGCGGCACGGTCGGCGACATCGAGTCGCAGCCGTTCATCGAGTCGGCGCGGCAGATCCGTCACGAGCTCGGTCGCAAGAACGTCTTCTTCGTGCACGTCTCGCTCGTTCCCTTCATGGGCGCCTCGGGCGAGCAGAAGACCAAGCCGACGCAGCACTCCGTCGCGACCCTGCGCTCCATCGGCATCCAGCCCGACGCCCTCGTGCTGCGCAGCGACCGGCCCGTCACCGAGTCGAACAAGCGCAAGATCGCGCTCATGTGCGACGTCGACGAGGACGCGGTCGTCAACGCCATCGATGTGCCGAGCATCTACGACATCCCGTCGATGATGCACGACCAGGGTCTCGACGCGTACATCGTCGACGCTCTCGAGATCTCCAAGGCCGCCGACGTGGACTGGTCGCGCTGGAACCGCGTGCTGCAGGCGGTGCACAACCCCAAGCACGAGGTCACGATCGGTCTCGTCGGGAAGTACATCGACCTCCCCGACGCGTACCTGTCGGTCACCGAGGCCATCAAGGCCGGTGGCTTCGGGCAGGAGACCCACGTCAAGATCACGTGGATCCCGTCCGACCTGTGCGAGACGCCCGAGGGGGCGGCCAAGGCCCTCGGAGCCGTCGACGGCATCATCGTGCCGGGCGGGTTCGGCATCCGCGGCATCGAGGGCAAGCTCGGTGCGCTGCGCTTCGCTCGCGAGCAGGGCATCCCCACTCTCGGCATCTGCCTCGGCCTGCAGTGCATGGTCATCGAGTACGCGCGTACCGTCGCCGGTCTCGAGGGCGCGTCGTCGAGCGAATTCGATCCCGACACCGCTCACCCCGTCGTGGCGACGATGGCCGAGCAGGTCGACATCCTCCAGAGCGGCGACCTGGGCGGCACGATGCGTCTGGGGCTGTACCCGGCCGCCCTCGCGGAGGGCTCGCTCGCGGCGGAGGTCTACGGAGCGAACAGCATCTCGGAGCGCCACCGCCACCGCTACGAGGTCAACAACGCCTACCGTCAGCAGCTCAGCGACGCGGGCCTGGTGTTCTCGGGACTGAACCCCGACCTCGACCTCGTGGAGTTCGTCGAGCTTCCGCGCGACGTGCACCCGTACTACATCGCCACGCAGGCGCATCCCGAGCTGCGCTCGCGTCCGACCGAGCCGCACCCGCTGTTCCGCGGGCTCGTCGGCGCGGCCCTCGAGCGTCACCGCTCGAGCGAACTGTTCGACGTCGAGGAGGACTGACGTGGAGCAGCTGCGCGACGAGCCGGTCGACCTCGAGGTCGTCTCGACCGAGGTGGTCTACGAGGGTGCCGTATGGGACGTCCGCAGCGACACCGTGCGCTACGGCGACGGGGAGATGACCCGCCAGTACGTCGAGCACCCGGGGGCCGCGGCCGTCGTGGCGATCGACGACGAGGGACGGGTCGTGCTCATCCAGCAGTACCGCCACCCCATCAAGGAGCGCGACTGGGAGATCCCGGCTGGCCTGCTCGATGTGGCGGGCGAGCCGCCGATCGAGACCGCGAAGCGCGAGCTGACCGAGGAGGTCGACCTCGAAGCCGACCGCTGGCAGCACCTGTTGTCGATGCACACCACGCCCGGGGGCAATGACGAGGTCGTGCATCTCTTCCTCGCGCGCGGCCTGCGCACGGTCGAGACCGACTACGAGCGCGAGCACGAGGAGTCCGACATGCGGGTGGAGCGCGTGCCGCTCGCCGACGTGATCGACGGGGTCATCGGCGGGCGCCTGCGCAACGGCATCCTGGCCGCGGGGGCGCTCGCCGCCGCCGAGGTCCTCCGCCGCGAGGCCGCGTCGGCCTGACGTGGAGCTCGAGCGCGCCGTCGAGACGTATCTGCGTCACATCGCGCTCGAGCGGGGCCTGTCGGATCACACCGTCGCCGCGTACCGCCGCGATCTGGACGTGTACGTGGAGTGGCTCCGCGCACGCGGGATCGTCGACGTCGACGCGGTGACGCCGGAACGGGTCGCCGACTTCGGCGCGGAGCGCGCCTCGGCCGAGCCTCCTCCCGCGGCATCGTCCCTGGCGCGGATGCAGTCGTCCGTGCGGGGACTCCACCGCTTCCTCGTGCGCGAGGGGCGGTCCGAGGCCGATCCCAGCGGACGCCTGCGGCCGCCGAAGGCGCCCCGGCGTCTGCCGAAGGCACTGACGATCACGCAGGTCGACGCCCTGCTGGATGCCGCAGGACCGGTGCCCGGATCCGCGGACGCCACGGCCGCGGACCCCGCTGCGGTGCGCGATCGGGCGCTGCTCGAACTGCTCTACGCGACGGGAGCCCGCGTGTCGGAGATCGTCCACCTCGACGTCGACGACGTCGCTCAGGGGGACCTGCTGCGCGTGCGGGGCAAGGGCGACAAGGAGCGCATCGTGCCGGTCGGCTCGTACGCCCGGGCTGCCCTCGATGCCTACCTGACGCGCGTGCGACCCGCCCTCGCCGCGAAGGGACGCGCGACGCCGCGCCTCTTCCTCGGCGTCCGCGGCGCCCCGCTGTCGCGTCAGAGCGCTTGGCTGATCATCCAGGCCGCGGCCGACGGCGCGGGGCTCACCGCCCACGTCTCACCGCACACCCTGCGGCACTCGTTCGCGACGCATCTGCTGCAGGGCGGCGCCGACGTGCGGGTCGTGCAGGAGCTGTTGGGCCACGCCTCGGTCGCGACGACCCAGATCTACACGCACGTCTCGGTCGACGCGCTGCGCGACGTGTACGCGACCTCTCATCCGCGGGCGCGGTGAGGCGCGGGACGCGCCGGTCGTGCCGGCGGTGCGCACCGCGGTCGTCGCCAGGGCACTCCCGGTCGCCGGTCTCGGCATCCTGGGGCTCATCGTCGTCGTGGTCGAGCGACGTGACCGACGCGGAGCGCCGGCGGGGCCTTCGGCCCACCGGTGACGGCGCAGTGCGTGGCGGCCGGCCTGGGAGGATAGGGGGATGACCGCCACCCTCGTCGCCCAGAACCTCGCCGGGGGATACGGCCACCGCACGCTCTTCGAGGGCGTCGACCTCACGGTCGCGCCCGGCGACGTGGTCGGGCTCGTCGGGGCCAACGGGGCCGGCAAGTCGACCCTGCTGCGGCTGCTCGCCGGGGCCGACGAGCCCCTCGCCGGAACCGTCAGCCTCGCGCCCGCCGATGCGTTCGTCGGGTGGCTGCCGCAGGAGCACGAGCGCGTCGCGGGTGAGACGGTCGCGCAGTACATCGCTCGTCGCACCGGGTGCGCGGAGGCGACCCGCGAAATGGATGCCACGGCGGCGGCCCTCGGCGACCCCACGGCCGTGGGCGCTGACGACGCCTACGCCACGGCCCTCGAGCGGTGGCTCGCGAGCGGCGCCGCCGACCTCGACGAGCGGATGCCGCAGGTTCTGGCCGACCTCGGGCTGGAGGTGGGACCGGATGCCGGGATGACCGGGCTCTCCGGGGGTCAGGCGGCGCGCGTGGGGCTCGCGGCGCTGCTGCTGTCGCGCTTCGACATCGCGCTTCTCGACGAGCCCACGAACGACCTCGACCTCGACGGCCTCGAGCGGCTCGAAGACTTCGTGCGGGGCCTGCGCGGCGGCGTGGTGCTGGTCAGCCATGACCGCGAGTTCCTCGCCAGATCGGTGACCCGGGTGCTCGAGCTCGACCTGGCGCAGAACACGCACCGCGTCTACGGCGGAGGGTACGACGCCTACCTCGAGGAGCGCGCGACGCTGCGGCGACAGGCGCGGGAGAAGTACGAGGAGTACGCCGAGACGAAGGCCGATCTCGTGTCTCGAGCCCGGACGCAGCGCGAGTGGTCGAGCCAGGGCGTGCGCAACGCGATGAAGAAGTCACCCGACAACGACAAGATCCGCCGCAAGGCCGCTACCGAGTCGAGTGAGAAGCAGGCGCAGAAGGTGCGGCAGATGGAGAGCCGCATCGCGCGACTCGACGAGGTCGAGGAGCCCCGTAAGGAGTGGCAGCTCGAATTCACGATCGGGTCGGCCCCGCGGTCGAGCTCGGTCGTGTCGACGCTCTCCGGGGCCGTGTTCCGACAGGGCGACTTCACCCTCGGACCCGTCTCGGTCCAGATCAATGCCGGCGAGCGCATCGGCATCACCGGGCCGAACGGTGCCGGGAAGTCGACGCTGCTGCGCGGCATCCTGGGTCGACAGTCGCCCGACGAGGGCACGGCGTCGCTCGGGACGAGCGTCGCGATCGGCGAGATCGACCAGGCGCGGTCGCTGCTGGTGGGGGAGCGGCCGCTCGCGGAGACGTTCGAAGCGCTCGTGCCGGAGCTGAACGCCGGAGAGGTCCGCACTCTGCTGGCGAAGTTCGGCCTCAAGGCCGATCACGTCACCCGGCCGGTCGACGGTCTGTCGCCGGGGGAGCGGACGCGCGCGGGGCTCGCGCTGCTGCAGGCGCGCGGGGTCAACGTGCTCGTGCTCGACGAGCCGACGAACCACCTCGACCTTCCCGCGATCGAGCAGGTGGAACAGGCGTTGGGCTCGTACACCGGGACGCTGCTGCTGGTCACCCACGACCGGCGCATGCTCGCGGCCGTCGAGACCGATCGTCGCTGGCACGTGGAGGCCGGGCGGGTCTCGGAGCTCTAGATCCGGTCGCCAGGGGCCCGCCGTTCGTCGAGATGCGAGGCCGCTGCCCTCCCGCCTGTGACGAGGAATGCCGTGTCAGCAGCGTTCCTGGGTACAGGCAGCGGTGAGCGTCGGGTCGACCCGAAGATCGATCAGGCGCGGAAGGGGGGAAGGAGAATTCCGCGGGTCAGCGGCCCTGGCGCTTCTTGTAGGGCTTGGGCTGACCCTTCACGATCGGCGCGCGACCCTTGCCCTTGTTGGCCTTGGCCTTGCCGCCGCCGGGAGCCTTCTGCTTCGGCGCGGGCGGAGGCGCATCGGCGATGCGCCGGTGGGCCTCCTCGAGCAGCAGGGCGCCCGCGGGGAGCAGGCGCGTGGGCGCCGTGCGCTGCACCAGCGGCTGCCCCACCTCCTCCTCGAGCTTGTCGAGCGTCGTGTAGAGCGAGGCGAGGGGGATGCCGAGCTTGTCGGCCGCGCGCGGGAAGTGCAGCTCCTCGGCGAGGGCGGCGAACCGGACGAGGTGCTCGAGCTTCATGGCATCCATTCTCCCGTGCGGAGCCACGTGGTGGTGAGTGTCCAGGACACGCCGCGTCGCGAGGGGTGCGTACGGCGTGTCCTGGACACTCGGCAGGGAGGGGTCAGGCGGTGGTGGATGCCAGGAAGCGGTCGGCGGTGCGCAGGGACAGCGCCATGATCGTCAGGGCGGGATTCGCGGCGATCGCCGAGGGGAAGACGGAGTTGTCGCAGATCCACAGGTTGGGGATCTCGTGGGAGCGGCCGTCGGCATCCACCACGCCGTCCGAGGAATCGCTCGACATGCGGCACGTGCCGATCGTGTGGGCCGTCCGAGCCAGCACCATCGTCTCGCGCGCGCCGGCGGCCTCCATCACCCGCAACATGAACGCCGTCGCGTGCTTGTCGATCGCCTTCTCGTTCTCTCCGGCGGTGAAACTCACGCGCGCCCGCGGGATGCCGAATTCGTCGGTCTCGTCGCTCAGCACCAACCGGTTGTCGTCGGCCGGCAGGCAGTCGGCGTTGATGCCGATGCCCGCCATGAAGCGCGCCTGCTCGAGCCGCTGCATGAGCTCGGGACCCCACAGGCCCCCGCCGCGCACGAGCGTCGTCGAGAAGGTCAGGGGCATGACACCGAGGCTCTGGACGAGGTAGCCGCCCGCGAAATCCGCGTCCGCCGGGCGCATCATGTCTTCGGAGATGAGTGACGACGGATAGCCGCGGTGTCCGCGCACCGGCTCGTCGAAGCGTCCCCACACCTGGGTCGCGCCGTGCGCGAGGAAGTTGCGGCCCACCTGACCGTTGTCGTTGGCCAGTCCCGTGTGCAGCAGCAGACGCGGGGTCTCGACCCCGCCGCCCGCGAGCACGAGCGCCCGGCAGCGCTGACGGCGATCCACGCCGTCCTTGCGGTACACGACCGCGCAGACGTGGCCGCGGTCGTCGAGCTCGATGCCGTGCACCATCGACTCGCTGCGGATCTCGGCGCCGGCCGCGACCGCCGCCGGCAGGTAGGTGTTCGCGGTGGAGGCTTTGGCATCCACCCGGCATCCCTGATGGCACTCTCCGCAGTTGACGCAGGCGCTGCGCTCGCCGTGGTGGTCTTGCAGGCGTGCACGCGTGAGCACCGCGGCGGGGGCATCGGCCCACCGCACGCCCAGGGCGTCGCAGCCCTTGGCCACGAGGTTCGCGGGCGCGTTGCGCTTGGCGGGGGCGTAGGCGTAGGTGCGGCCGGGGTCCCACGGGTAGGGATTCGGGCCCGAGACGCCGATGTCGCCCTCGACGCGCTCGACGTACGACAACAGTTCGTCGGGGTCGACCGGCCAGTCGCGGCCCACGCCCGACTCCGTGCGGAGGGCGAGATCACGGCGGTCGGGACGCGGCGTGAAGGCGCCCCAGTGCAGCATCGAGCCGCCGACGCCGCGACCGCTGTTGTTCGGTCCGAACGCCGTGGGGTCATCGCCGCCGCTCAGGCGTTCCGACATCCAGTTGATCTCGACCGCTTCGGTCTCGTCGGGGGTCAGATCGTCGAGCGCGAAGTGGCGCCCGGCCTCGAGGGCGACCACGCTGAGCCCCTTGCGGGCCAGTTCGGCCGTGAGCGGCGCACCACCGGCGCCGGTCCCGACGACGACGACGTCGACCGTCTCGTCATCGGCGAACGTGCGCATGGCTTCGAGGTTCATGCGGCGTCTCCCGTCGCGATCGTGCCGCCGACTCCGGACGGCTCCCAGTCTTCTCGGCGTCCCAACCGCAGCTCCACGTAGCCGCGGATGGGCGAGCCGCCGGTGGCGAACCCGTCGTACCCGACGCGCGCCATGCTCGCGGGGTGCGCGAGCCACTGACGGACGAGGTCGTTGCGCACATCCTCGAGCCACACCTTCAGGCGTGCCGCGTCGAACGGACCCTCGGCGGTGCTCTCGCCGTCGATCGCGGCGCGCAGGATGCTCTCGCGATCGACGGGGTCCGTCGGCCAGACGGCGGCGAGCGTGTCGAGTCCGGCGCGGTACGCCTCGGGGTCGGGCGGCAGGTCGGCGTTGCGCCATCCGTCCCCCTCTCCGCGCGCCAACTGTGCGTCGACGCGGGCCGCGATGTCGATCGCGAGGCCATCCTGCGGGACCACGAGGTCGGCGATCTCGCGCAGAAGAGTCAACTGCGCCAGGTCGAGCACCGCGGGCGCGTAGCCGCGGTCGTCGGGCAGTGCCCGGCGGGCCAGGATGCCGCGTACTCGGTCATCGACGCGATCACCGGCGATGAGGCGGGCCCAGTCATCGGCGACGACAGGGCCGACCCGCACCTCCTCATCGACGAAGCGGGCGATCGCTTCGGCCGCCTCGGCGTCGCGCTCGAGGGGGATGAGGTGCCCCGTGTCGGGCAGGGCGACGAAGCGGGCCCGCGGGTAGACCGAGGCCAGCAAGCCGGGCTGAGCCGCGGCGCCGAGATCGGCGTCGTCCTCACCGGCCAGCACGAGCGCCGGCAGGTCGAGCAGGCCCGCTTCGGCCGAGGCGTCGACGGTGCTGCCCGTCTCGAGCCACGCGCGCCACGCCGTGGGAGAGGTGCGGCGCAGGCCGTCGAGGGCCACCGCGTGCGCCTCGGCGTCGAGCGGCTCGGCGACGTTCTGGGCGAGGAAGGTTTCGGCATCCTCATCGGAGAGCGGTCCGTCGGCGACCCACGAGAGCATGCGCTGACGCCGCTCCTCGTCCATGGGCTCGGGGCGGGGTGGCGACGGGGCCATGAGGACGACGCCGGCCAGGCCGAACAGGGCCGCCTCTCCGCGGAGGACGCGGGAGGCCACGAGTGCCGTGATCTTGCCGCCCATGCTGTGGCCGCCCAGCAGCCATCGGCCGCCCTCGTGGGCCGCGAGCGCCTTCTCGACGTGTGCGACGGTGTGGGCGAGGTCGGTTTCAGTGGAGTGGGCCTCGGAGCCGAATCCGGGGAGGTCGATGCCGACGACGCGGACGCGTCCGGCCAGTCGCGCGGCCACACGGTCGAACGACCGGGCGCTCGCTCCGAGCGCGTGCAGCATGTACAGGGTGAGGGGCGCCTCGTCGGGAGCGGAGGCGGTGTCTTCGGACATGTCTTCACCGTTTCGTACCGCGCGGTCGGGGAAGGGTCGCTTGCGGATCCGAACGTTTTACGCAAGCGCGCGGCGAGGGCAGAACGTCGGACGTCGGGACGGGCGGCCTCACCGCGCCGGACGCCGTCGTCGCCCGACGAGACGGGATCTCCGCCGTGAGACGACGAACGCCCCGGCCGTCGGGTGAAGGACGGCCGGGGCGCGCATCGACGCCGGGTCAGGGGGTGACCATGCCGCCGTTGACGTTCAGCGTCTCGCCCGAGACGTAGCTGGATTCGGCGGATGCCAGGAAGACGAACGCGGGCGCGATCTCGGCGGGCTGCCCCGCGCGCTGGTACGTGCTCTCGTCGTCGAAGTGCTCCATCTGGTCGTCGGAGACCCCCTGGCTCACCTGCAGCGCCGACCAGGTCGGGCCGGGCGCGACCACGTTCACGCGGATGCCGCGGGAGGCGAGCTGCTGCGCGAGGCCCTTCGACAGGTTGTTGATCGCCGCCTTCGTGGCGGCGTAGTCGAGGCGGTCGGGTGCCGGGACATAGGCCTCGAGAGACGCGGTGTTGATGATCGAGCCGCCCTCCGGGAGGTGGGCGAGCGCGGCCTTGGTGATCCAGAACGGCGCGAAGACGTTCGTGCGGAACGTCTGCTCGAACTGCTCGTCGGAGAGGTCGTCGACCTTCTCGACCATGACCTGCTTTCCGGCGTTGTTCACCACGATGTCCAGTCCACCGAGCGCCTCGGCCGCGTGGGCGACGAGGTCGCGGCACGCGCCCGGGTCGGTGATGTCGGTCGCGATCGAGACGCCGGTGCGGCCGGCATCCCGGATCTGGTCGAGGATGTGGTCGGCGTCGCGCTGCTCGTCGGGCAGGTGCACGATCGCGACGTCGGCGCCCTCGCGTGCGAAGGCGATCGCGACGGCCCCGCCGATCCCCGAGTCGCCGCCGGTGATGAGGGCCTTGCGTCCGGTGAGGCGTCCGAGGCCGCGATAGGTCTTCTCGCCCAGGTCGGGCACGGGCGTCATATCGGCCTGCACCCCCGGCTCGGGCTGGTGCTGCACGGGCGGTTCGACGCGGGCGTAGCGCGTGACCGGGTTGTCGAAGGTGAACTGGTCGCGATCGTGGCTCATGGGACGACGGTAGACAGGGGCCGGCTGTCCTGGCCGGGCCTTGACGGCTCGGGGTGGCGGCGCCCACGGGTGCGTGTCACCCGGGCGGCGCCCGCTCGGAGCGGGACCGCACGCTCGCCGTGCGGTTCTAGCGTCTCGGGGTGCCTCCCGCGATCCATCCGCCCCGCCCGCCTCGTGTCGTCCTCCATCTCGTGGACCGCACGACCGGTGGCGTGCCCGTCGCCGTCCGCAGCTACATCGCGAACACGCCCGCGGGTCTGACGCACGTCGTGGCCTCCCCCCATTTCGACGGCGCTCCGGCTCCGGTCTGGCGGGAGGGGAACGGGGTGGGGGAGATCCGCCATGCCGCCTGGGACGTCACCACATCGTTGCGCGCGCTGTCGTCGCTGCGCCGGATCGTCGCCGATGTGCGCCCTGACGTCGTACATGCGCACTCCAGCTTCCCCGGGGTCTACTCGCGGGTGCTCGGGACGGGACGAGCGCGGCTCGTGTACACCCCGCACTGCTTCGCCTTCGAGCGTCGCGACATCGGCGCCGCAGCCCGGATGCTGTACCGGGCGATCGAGAGGATCCTGCGCCCCCGCGCCGACGTCCTGGCGGCAGGCGGCCCCGGGGAGGCGCTCGCCGCCGCAGGCCTCGGCTATCCCGAGGATCGGCTCCTCGTCATCCCCAACGTGCCGTCGGTGAGTCGCGCTCCGTCCGCGCGGCCCCGGTCGGAGAGCGCGGCGGACACGGTGACCGTGGGGATGCTGGGGCGCTGGGCGCCGCAGAAGGATCCCGACGCGTTCGTCTCCGTCGTCCGCGGTCTGCGGGCCGAGCTGCCGGGGGTGAACGTGCGGGCGAAGTGGATCGGCGGGGGAGAGGGGGCCGAGGACGCGCCGGATGACGTCGAGGTCACCGGGTGGCAGTCGCCGGAAGGGGTCGCCGCCGAGCTCGCCGGCCTCGACGTCTACGTGCACACGGCGGCGTGGGAGGCGGCCGTGGCGATCGCCGTGCTCGATGCGTACGAATGCGGCATCCCCATCCTCGCCCGATCGATCCCGGCCATGCCCGAGCTGCCGCCGGCGGTGCGTCTGGACACCGGGATGCCGAGGCTCGTCGAGGCGGTGCGGGCGGGACGTCTGGACCACTGGGCGGCCGACAATCGCGCGCGGTGGGGGCGCTACCTCGCCGGTCGGTTCACACCGCCGTCTCAGCGCGTCGCGCTCGAGCGCGTCTGGGGGTGAGGGGCGACGTCGTCACCGCCGCGTCGTCATGACCCGGTCGATGACGTCGGAGACCCGGCGGGCGGAGGCCTCCCAGGAGAAGCGCGCCTCGTTCTCACGCCCCCGTCGCGCGAGGTCGGCGCGCAGAGCCGGATCGCCGTCGAGCGTCTCGAGCCCGCGGCGCATGTCGTCGATGTCGTGCGGGTCGACCCAGAGTGCGCTGTCGCCGAGCACGTCGGGCAGAGCGCTCGACCGGGCGGCCAGGACCGGGGTGCCCATGCGCTGCGCTTCGAGCGGGGGGATGCCGAAACCCTCGTACAACGAGGGGAAGGCGAACGCCGTGGCGCCGCGGTAGAGCCGCATGAGCTCGTCGTCGTCGACGCGGCCGAGCGCGCGCGTCCGCGGAGCGGCCGTCGTCGCCTGCGTGTGAAAGGCGCGCGCCTGCTGACCGACGATGAGCAGCCGGTGGATATGCGTGAGGTCGGCCGCCTCGAACGCCGCGACGAGGGCGTCGAAGTTCTTGTGGCGGTTCGGAGACGAGACGGCGAGGACGTACGGGACGCCCTCGTCGTGCGCCGGACCGTCGGCGTGGAACGCGGGCGAGACGGCGTTGGCGACCACGGTGATGCGGCGGGGGTCGATGCCGAACTCCCGGACGAGTTCGCCGCGCGAGAAGGGGCTCACGGTCAGCACGTGGGCGCTCCGGCGCAGAAGCAGCGGCGTCATCGTCGCGTACAGCAGGCGGAACGACCGGGCGAAGCTCTCGGGATGCCGCGCCCAGATGATGTCGTGACACGTCACCACCTGCGGGCGATAGGCGACAGGGCCGGTGTTCGCCAACCCCAGGAGGAGGGGGGACCCGCTGCGGCGGAGGTGGAGGGGCAGGGCGACCTGCTCCCACGCGTGTCCGCTCAGCCGGCCGACCTGCACGATCTCCGCGCCCAGATCGGCGTCGATGAGATCGCCCGGGGGTGCGACGACCGTGACGGGGCGCATCGTCGCGAGCGCCCGCGTGACCTCGCGGGCGAACCGCTGCACACCGGTCGGGGTGTGGGTGAGGAACCGCCCGTTGACGACGACGGTGCTGCTGGCGTTCAGGATTCCTTCTCCCTCTGGCTCGGTCGATCCGAGCCGGTGCCCGTCACGATCCCCGTCGGCTTCGCGCGCTCGGGGGTCATCGCCTCGTCCCGTCGGCCTCGGTGCCGGCGGGGGAACGCACCGTCCTCGCGAGATCGCTGATTCCCCGCTTCACGCGTCGATAACGGGCGCGAACGACGCTCGTCGTCGGCTCTCCCCGGCGGCGGGCCGAGGCGAGGGCGACGTCGTCGGGCGCCCACAGCGATCTCACCGCGCAGCGGAGCAGGACCAGCGGGGGCTCGTCGCGCAGAGCGATCCAGTACGCGCGCGCCCGTGTCGGCTGACGACGCCACTCCCAGTCGCGCGGCGTGCCCCCGGCATCCTGTGAGAAGTCCGTTCCTGGATCGATCTCGCGCAGCTCGTCGAGCAGCGCCGGGACGGCACCCATCTCCCGCGCGGCGGCGATCGATCCGGTCGCGCGGGTCAGCAGATCGACGGCGACGGCATGAGCTCCCGCGGGCCGCGGGCGACCGATCTCCGGACGGACGGCGTGCAGCGCCGCCAGCACCGCGTGCGCGTCGGCCCGGGGCACGAGCACCTCGGCACCCGCGAATCGCACGGCGGCGGCATCCCTCATCAAGAGAGCGAAGGCATCGGCGTCGTGGAGGGTGAGCCCCGGCATGCGTCGATGGACGTCGATCTCGCAGCCCCAGCCCGTCGGTTTCATCGTGATGGTGTGGTGGGCCTGGGCGCCCCTCCAGGGGTGGGGCTCCCGCTCCCATCCCCACGCCTGCAGCGCGTCGGCGAGATCATCCCATCGGTCGGGCGCGCACCACAGGTCGACGTCGCCGGAGTGCTCGCGGGTCCGCAGTCCTTGCCGGTGCAGCGTCGGCCCCTTGATGAAGACGCACCGGATGCCGCGCTCGTCCGCGACGTGAGCCACCAGCGCGTGGACCAGCTCGTGGAAGGGCGACGACAGCGTCGGCCGGTCGATCCGGTGCACGCGGGCGCGGTGCGTCGGATCGCGGGCGACGATCGCGTGCTCCTCCATCTCTTCCAGGAGGGCTCTTTCCGCGGGAGAGACGTGGTGGGGGGCGAGCGGCCCGTCGTCGACGAGACGTCGCCACAGCGCCGCTCCGATCGAGGTGAGGCAGAACGCCTCGGCGGGCAGCGCGGGGAGGAGGAGGATCTCGGCCTCTGCGCCGAAGGTCGGCGACGCGCGGACGTCCAGGACGCCGGCGGCGATCGCCGTCCAGGCGATGACGGGCGAGGCGGTGGACGTCATGCTGCTCCGGGGAGAGGAAGGGAAACCCCCACTGTGGCGTCTTCAGGGAGGGGTCGAGGCGGGTATGCGCCCCAGGAGCAGTCGTCCGTCAGGGGGATCACCCGCCCCGTGGTCCTGTCTTGCGACGCACCTCACCCGCGGTCTCGTGACGCGCGGAGCCGTCACGGACGTCTGAGGCTCCCGGCGATGACGCGCAGGTCGCGACGGCCGGCGAGCAGGATCAGCGCTGTCACGACGACGCCCCAGACGCCGACGATGGCGCAGAGGCGGGCGAGGGCAACGAAGGAGGCCGAGAACAGCTGATCGACCAGGGTCGAGGCCGCCAGTGCCGTGGCGAAGATCGCGATGGGTCGCAGTCCGGCGCGAACGAGCGGCCACGACGGCACCCCCGTGCGCGGCAGGAAGACGACGGCCGCCGCGACCCACAACAGGAACTGCCCGGCCGCGACCGCCGTCGCCACCGCGAGGGGGCCGAGGGGCGCGAGCCCGATCGCCAGGGCGATCATGGCGAGGCGTCCCGCCGCCTCGGAGGCCAGGAGCAGGGCGGATCGACCGGTGGACACGAACGCCCAGTACTGGGGGTAGCCGAGGGTCTGGAACAGCGCGCCGACGGCCAGCACCGGGACGAACGCCGCGGCCGGCGTCCACGCGGGCCCGAGCACCACCTCGATGGCGGGGGGCGCCGCGGCGACGAACAGGCTGAGGTAGGCGAAGGCGGGATAGCAGAGCACGACCTGGAACTTCGCAAGTCGCGTGCCCAGATCGGATGCCGAGGTCGCACCCGCGAGGTGAGGGATGACGACGCGCGTGAGAGGGGTGATCACTTGGTCGATCGGGAGGTTCACGAGCTGTGTCGCCCGGTTGTAGAAGCCGATCACCTGGTCGGAGGCGGACCGCGCGATCATCAGCGTGCCCACGTTGGTGGAGGCGTAGTTCAGGGCGTGCACGACGAAGGTGTTCCCGCCGAACGCGAGGAGCCCGCGCATGTCCGCTCCGCGACGGGGGAGACCGGGCCGCCACGTCGTGCACGCGAACGCCACCGCCAGGGTGACCGCGGCGGCCAGCGTTCCCTGCAGGGCGAGGGCGAGGTAGCCCCCGCCCAGCAGGGCCAGGACGACGGCGCCCGCGAGTCCCGACAGGTCGCCCGCGAGTTCTGACCCGGCGAGCCTTTCGAGTCGACCCGACCGGTTCAACTCCACGCGGAGCTGCGCGCTCGCCGAGCGCAGGAGGAACGCGGGCGCGAGCAGGAGGAGCACGACGACCAGCCGTGTGTCGTCGAAGACGGCGGCGAAGGCCGGGGCGACCCCGGCGACCAGACCCGCGGCCGCGGTGCCGATGCCGGTGTTCATCCAGAACAGGTTCGTGCGCTGTCGGTCGGTGAGGGCGGGAGCGCGCAACGCCGCCATGCTGAGGCCGAAGTCCCCGAGCACGGCCGCGAGCCCCGCCACCGAGGCGCCGAGCGCCACGATGCCGAAATCGCCCGGGCCGACCAGCCGCGCGAGGATGACGATCCCGAGCACCTGCGAGAGGTACCGCCCCCACTGCGCCCCGAGCAGCAGGAACGCCCCTTTCCTCCGGGGGGCGACGACGTCGGTGGTGGTCACGGAGGGCTCCTTGCGCAATACGGTGGCGGCCGTGAGCACGCTAACCACCCCTCGAGCCGTTCCCGGGGGCGCCGACTTCCCGAAGCGGGGGTTAGCGGACTCCCTCCGTGCGCGCCGTCTGATGGTGATCGTGGTGGGGCTGTACTCCCTCGCCTCGCCGATCGTGGAGACCCTCCTGGGCGACCGACAGCACTACGTGGAGGGGAAGACCTCCACGGTCGCCGTGGCGGCGGCCCTCGACGACCTGGGTGCCGTCGTCGTCCCGGCGATCGCCATCGCGGCGACCTTCGTCGTCTTGCTCTTCTGGCGGGTCGAAGGGCCGCCCCTGCTTCTGGCGATCGCGCCCGGTCTGATGCTCGCGGCGAACGAGTTCGTCCACGGCCGGTCACCCACGCTCGGCCTGCTCATCACCTCGGCGGTGGGGGCCTTGTTGGTGAGTGTGCGGGTGAAAATGCCCGACCTGGCGATCCTCGGCCATGTCGGCGCCGTCGTGGCCGGCGCGTCGATCCTCGCGTTCGTCGTCGTCCCCTCGAAGGTGCTCGTCTCCGGCGGCATCGGCACGTTCGACAAGTCGCTGACGGGCGCGCCACTGCTCGCCGGGATCTTCTCGCACTCGAACACGTTCGGCATGTTCCTTGCGCTCTCCCTTCCGTGCGCGTTCCTCGCCCGCCGTCTCCTGGTGCGTCTGCTGCTCGTGGCGGTCATCTGCGCCGCGCTCGTGCTGTCGTCGTCGCGGACCGCGCTCGCCGGGGCGGGGGCGGTCCTGGCCGTCATGCTGCTCGCTCGACTGCTTCCCCGGGCGGCTTTCCTCCCCGTCGCCGTCGTCGGCTTCCTCACCTCGGTGTTCGCGGTCTTCTGGCTGCCCTTCACCGAGACCGATCCGGACGCCTACACCTACCGCGGCGCGATCTGGATCTTCGACCGCGGGCAGCTCGGTGGTCACGGGATGTTCGGGCTCGGCGCGCACTGGTTCGCCGACAACTACCCGCTCCTGCGCAACGTGCTCTCCAGCGCCGCCAGTCACGCGCACAATCTCGCGCTGACGACGATGGTGCAGGGCGGGGCGGTGGTCGCCCTCACCGGCGGCGTGCTGATCGTCGCAGCGTTCGTCTCGGCGCTGCGGCATCCGTCGGCTCGGGAACGCGCGGTCGGCATCGCCTTCGTCATCGGCCTGCTCGTGATCGGGGCGACGGAGACGCCGATGGAGCTCGTCGGGTGGAGTCCGCTGTCGGCATCCGTGCTGGTCCCGCTCGTCGTCGTGGCGGGCCGGCCCTGGATCGAACGGGAGGAGGAGGCGTTCGCCCGGTCTGCTGCCGCAGACGCCCCGGTCGCCCCGCTCACGCGCGCCGCTCTCCGCCGGCGCGCCCGCTGAGGCGGGTCACGCGCGCGCGGCTGTCAGCGGACGCCGCCCCGGTCGACCAGGTGCGTCGGCACGAGATGCGTGTGCGAGCCGGTCGCCGGGGCGTTGCGACGCGCGAGCAGGGTCTCGGCGGCGAGGCGACCGAGCCCGGAGACGTCGTAGTCGACGATGCGGATGCGGCGCGGAAGCAGATGGGACAGCTCGAAGTCGTCGAAGCCCGCGAGGGCGATGTCGGCGCCACGGGGGAGGATCGCCTCGAGGACACCGATCGTGACGCGGTTGTTGGCGCAGAACACGGCGGTCGGCGGGGCGTCGGAGTCGAGCAGGCGGAGCATGGCGTCGCGCGCGACGGCCGGGGTGTGGAGGCCGTCGACGACGAGGGCGGGGTCGGCCGCGCGCCCGGCGGCGGCGAAGGCTTCTTCGACGCCGGCCCAGCGCTCGGTCATCGTGAAGATGCTCCGCGCGTCGAGGAGGACGGCGACGCGCTGGTGCCCGGCCTCGAGCAGCTCGGCGACCGCGGCGCGCGCACCCCCGCGGTTGTCGAGGAGGATCGCATCGGCGGGGATGCCGCTGCCCGGGCGGTCGAGGAACACGACCGGGGTGCCGAGCTCGACCTCGCGCTGCAGGTAGGAGTGGTCATCGGCCGTCGGCACCACGATGAGACCGCCGACCTGGCGCTGGCAGAGGTCGAGAGCGAGGGTGCGCTCGGTCGCGGCATCCTCTTCGCTGGATGCCATCACCAGGTGCATGCGCTCGCGGGAGGCGACCGACGAGACGGCGGCGGCGACCGACATGTAGAACGTGTTCGACAGATCGGCGGCGATGAAGCCGACCGTGTCGCGGTCACCGGAGCGCAGACTGGCGGCGAGGGCGTTGCGGTGGTAGCCGAGGCGATCGACCGCGGCGAGCACGCGCTCCGCCATCGCGGGGTCGACGTTGGGCTGGCCGTTGATGACCCGCGAGACCGTCTTGAAGCTCACGCCCGCCTCTGCCGCGACGTCGACCATCGTCGGCCGGCCGGTCTTTCGCATGCGTCTCCTCGGGTGGATGCCGTCGGACGGCATCCTCCGAGCATAGGGATCCCGGCCGCCGACGCGGAGGCGACCGACTGTCGAGTGTCCACGACGCGCCGCGTCGCGGGGAGGGAGGCGGCGTGTCGTGGACACTCGAGGGGGTCAGGCGGTGGGGGCCACCAGCGTGCCGGTCTCGTGCGAGGCGATGGCCGCGGCGAACAGGCGGTGGGTGAGCGCCGCCTCTTCGGGGCGGACGCAGCCGAACCCGTCGCCGAGCTCGCCCACGTACTCGGCGAGGAAGGCCGCCCACATCTGCAGGATGGCATCCGAGAATCCGGTTTCGAAGTTCGGACCCGTCACCGTGGGCCACACCGACTGGCTGCCGGCGTCGACGCTCTGCCAGCTCTGCTCCCGGCCGACGCCGGGCACGTCGACGAAGGCGAACACCTCGACCTGCTTCGGGTTCTTCGTGCTGAAGCGGACGCCGCCGGACATGCCGATGGCTTCGAACTCCCAGGTGTTCTTCTGGCCCGGCGCAATGCGCTTGGTCTCGGTCGTGAGGGGGAAGGGTGCGCCCTCGTGGCGGGCCCAGGAGTGGATGACGGCGTTGTCCCACGTGTCGCAGGGCTGCGGCGAGCCGTCGGGACCGGGGCGCTCGGTGACGATGTCCTGCAGGATGCCGACGACTCTCTCGGGCGTCCAGCCCAGGCGCAGAGGGACGTGCCATGTGTGCATGCCCAGGTCGTTGAGCACTCCCGCGTCGCCGCAGAACTGCTTCTGCCGCTTCCAGTTGAGGGGCTTGTTCACGTCGATGTCGCTGGAGTGCAGGAAGGTGCATTTCGCCTCGACGATGCGGCCGAGGGCGCCGGACCGCACGTAGTCGACGGCCCACTGCGCGCCGGGGAAGAACGGCATCTCGCTCGACACGCGGACGAAGGACTCCGGGGTCTCGGCGATGGCCGCGACGACGGCGTCGGCCGCGGCCTGATCGATGCCGAACGGCTTCTCGGCCAGCAGCGCCTTGCCCGCGCGCACGGTGTCGACGTAGAGACGCTCATGCAGGTCGTGCCGGACGGCGATGTAGACGACGTCGACGCGCGGGTCGGCGAGCAGCTCGTGGTGGTCGGTCGCCGTGAGCTGCACGGTGTCGATGCGTTCGAAGAATTCGAGCGCCGCGGGGTTGATGTCGCACACCGCGACGAGCTCGGGCTCTGCCGGGTGGTCGATGAGGGCGGGCCAGCGGCGGAGCGCCGCGGCGATCTCACGCCCCATGAGGCCGCCGCCGATGATGCCGACGCCGATCTTCCTGCCGGTCATGCCGCACCGCCGATCAGGGCGAGCGCCTCGTCGACCGAAGCGTTCTCGTGCACGACGGCCATGAGGGCGGCGGTGATGCCCGCCGGGTCGCGGTGCTGGATGACGTTGCGGCCGTAGACGATGCCGCGGGCGCCCTGCTCGAGGACCGCCTGCGTGCGCTCGAGCAGCGTGCGGTCGTCGACGCGCCCGCCGCCGCGCACGAGCACGGGGGTGTCGCCGGCGGCCTGGATGACGCGGTGGTAGTCGCCGATGTCGTCGGTGGGGTCGGCCTTGATGAGGTCGGCGCCGAGTTCGCGCGCCTGACGGACGAGGGTGACGACCTTGGCGGTGTCGCCGTCGACGCCGTATCCGCCGCTGCCGGGCTTGGTCTGCATCACGAGGGGCTCGATCATCAGCGGCATCCCGTACTTCTCGGCGTCGGTGCGCAGCGCCAGGATCGAGCGGATGCACTGTTCGCGCACCTGGGGCTCTCCGGGCAGGTCGAGCAGGTTGACGCACACGGCCACGGCGTCCAGGCGGACCGCCACTTCGATGGCGTCGGGCACGTGGATGCTGTGCAGAGGCGCCTCGAGCGGGTCGTTGTAGACGTTCGCGATGTCGGTGCGCAGCACGAGCCCGGGCTTCTGCTTGCCGGGGACGGACTGCAGCAGCGGGGCCTGGCCGAGGGTGAGCTGCACCGCATCGGGGCCGGCGTCGACGAGGGTGGCGACGGTCTTCGCCATGTCTTCGATGCCGGTCAGGAACGAGGGTTCGTGGAACGCGCCGTGGTCGACGGCGACGTCGAACGCGCGACCGGAGCGCGCGTTGAAGAGGCGGTTGAGGCGGGGTTTCGACATGGGGTGTGGGTCTCCGAGACGTCGGGTCGGGGCGCGGCTCTGCGCTCGACGGTCAGTATGCGGGGGCAAGACAACGTTGTCAATCGCTGCTAGCGTGAGGCGCAGCACGGCGAGGAAGGCGGAGCTCATGGGTGAGCTGTACGGACGATCGATCGACGAGGCGCTCCGGCGCGCGGGCTCGGCGGCGCAGGTCGCGTCGGTGGAGCAGTCGCTGCGCACCGACGGACCGGATGCCGGGACCCGGCGCCTCCGGGTCGTCGCCGGAGACCTCGACATCGAGCTGCTGCCCGACCGCGGGCTCGACATCGGGCAGGTGCGGTATCGCGGCGTCCCGCTCGCGTGGGTGTCTCCCACGGGGTGGCCGCGGCCGGGCGCGAGCGGCTTCGGCGCGTCGTTCGGGGGAGGGCTCGTCACGACGTGCGGCCTGCTCTCGTTCGGGCCGCCGTCGTCGGACGCCGAGGGCGACCACCCGCAGCACGGTCGCTACAGCGGGCTGTCGGCATCCGTCCGGCGAGCGGAAGTCGGCGCGGATGCCGTGGTCGTCGAGGCGACCGTGGTGGAGGCCACCGTGCTCGGCGCGCACCTGGAGCTGCGTCGCCGCGTGCGCGTGCCGCTCGGCGAGGCGCGGATCGAGCTGCGGGACGAGATCGTCAACCGCGGGGCGGGTCCCGTCGAGCCGATGGTGCTCTACCACGTGAACCTCGGCTGGCCCCTCGTGGACGAGGGGACGCTGTTGCGGTCTCCGGCGGGGCGCGTTCTTCCGCGCGACGCGGCCGCGGCGGCCGGGGCAGCGACCTGGGCGGAGTTCCCCGCGCCGGCGTCCGAGTATCCGGAGCAGGTGTTCCGCCATGATCTGCCGGCGGGCCGGCGGGTGAGCGCGGAGGTCGTCGCGACGTCGGGGCTCGGCATCCGCATCGGTTTCGACACCGCCTCATTGCCGGCGATGTTCCAGTGGCGCGTGGCGCAGGACGACGGATCGGTGCTGGGGGTCGAGCCTGCCACCGCGGCGACGATCCTCGGTCGTGCCGACGCGCGCGCCGCGGGGCTGCTGCGCGCCCTCGCGCCGGGCGCCTCGTGGGAGCTGGGTCTCGACATCGATGTCATCCGTGACCGATCCGAGACTTGACAACGTTGTCCACGTAGTCGCAGGATGACTCCATCGAAGCCCGGCCCTGGGTTTCGCCCCGAATGACAACGATGTCGGAGATGCGATGACGCACGACGAGACGGTGGCCGCGACCACGGTCGGCGAGGCCCCGGCGCCCCGCCCCCGCGCTCGTCTCATCGACGTCGCCACCGCGGCGGGCGTCAGCCCCAAGACCGTCTCGCGCGTCATCAACGACGAGCCGGGCGTGCTGCCGCAGACCCGCGACCGCGTGCGGCAGACGGTGCGGGCGTTGGGCTTCGTGCCCGACCGGAGCGCCCGGGAGCTCAAGCGGCGTGCGGCCGACACCGTCGGCATCCTGATCGACGCCATCTCCGACCCGTTCTTCGCCGCCTTCGTGAGCGTCGTCGAGGAGCTCGCGGTCGCCGAGGGACTGAGCGTCATCTTCGCCAGCACCGGATACGACGCGGCGCGCGAGCGCACGCAGCTCGACCGCCTGACCGGTCACCGTCTGGCCGGACTCATCGTCGCCCCCGTCGAGGTGGAGGCGGAGACGCTCGCCGGTCTCGGCGCGCGCTTCCCCGTCGTGACCGTCGACCGGGCGCGGGAGGGAATCGACGCGGTCGTCATCGACGACGTCGGTGCGGCCGTCGAGGCCACCACCGCCCTGATCGCGCGCGGGCATCGTCGCGTGGCCTTCATGCGCGAGGACGTGTCGTACCCCACGGTGAGCGACCGGCTCGCCGGCTACCGGTCGGCTCTCGAGGCGGCGGGACTGCCCTTCGACCCGTCGCTCGTGGTGACGCACGAGCGGTTCGGCTCGGGCGACGCCGCCGAGGCCGCGCTCCTGCTCGAGCGCGACGACGCTCCCACCGCGCTGCTGTGCGCGACGAGCCTGGCGGCCATCGGCACGGTCCGCGCCATCCGCGCGCGGGGGCTGCGCATGCCGGCGCTCGTCTCGTTCGGCGACTTCACGCTCGCCGAGGTGCTCGAGCCCGGCATCACGTACGTCGACCACGACCCGCGTCTGCTCGGTGCCGCCGCGTTCCGGCGGCTGCGCGAGCGGGCTGAGCGGCCCGACGAGGGGCCGGTGCGCATCGTCGTGCCGACGCGGCTCGTGCCCCGGGGGTCGGGCGAGGTCGAACCACCGGCGGGCACCGCGGCGGACCCTTCGACGGGCTCAGGGGCCACGGCTGGGGTCGCGGTGCGCTCGGCGGGCTCGGAGGCATCCGCTGACGCCGCCGGCGTGGTCGCGGGAGATCCCTCGCCCGACGCCGCCCCTCTCCCCGTTCTCTCCGAACCCGCCGCCGCCCTCGCGGCGACGGCCCTCGCCCTCGTCCACCCCCAGCCGGCCGGCGACGCCGACGTGTCGGCCGCAGCCCCCATCGGAGCCCCGTGATGAAGCCCGTCCTCCTGCCGCCCAACCCCGTGCAGCACTTCTACCGCGGCGGCGATCGCATCGCCGCCCTCCGCGGCATCGTGCCCCAGACCGACCGACAGCCCGAGGAGTGGCTCGGCTCGACCGTCTCGCGCTTCGGATCCGACGAGGTCGGCCTCGCGGTCACCGACGACGGCGATCTCCTGCGCGACCTCGTGGCGGGGGATCGTGCCGCGTGGGTGGGGGCGCGCGGAGGACGGGATGCCGCGGATCTCGGCATCCTGGTCAAGCTCCTCGACGCGCGTCAGCGCCTCCCCGTCCACGTGCACCCGGGCCGCGACTTCGCCGCCGCCCACCTCGACTGCCCCTACGGCAAGACCGAGGCCTGGTACGTGCTCGAGACCGAGGACGACTGCGCCGTGCACGTCGGCTGGAACCAGTCCGTCGACCGCGACGAACTCGACCGCCGCCGCGACGCGCAGGACAGCGAGTGGATGCTCTCGCGCATGAACCGCGTCGTCGTGCGACCGGGGATGGGCGTGCTCGTGCCCGCCGGCACCGTGCACGCGATCGACGGCGGCATCTTCGTCGCCGAAGTGCAGGAACCCACCGACTTCTCGATCCTGCTGGAGTGGTCGGTCACGACCTCGACCCGCGAGGAGTCGCACCTCGACCTCGGCTTCGACGCCGTCATGCCCTCGGTGTCGACCGAGAAGCTGGATGTCGCTGCCCTCGACGCCCTGACCAGCACCGCCGGGACGACCCCGGCGGGGGCGGACTTCCGCTCGCTGCTCCCCGCGGTCGCCGACCCGTACTTCCGCCTCTTCGACGCCGCGGGAGAGACCGCGGCGCGCGAGGCCGGTTTCGCCGTCGTGCTCGTGCGCGAGGGGTCGGGGGCGCTCGTGTCGGATACGGCGTCGGTCGATGTCGAGCGCGGCCAGGTCTACGCCGTGCCCCACGCCTTCGGGGCGTGGCGTCTGACCGGCGAGGCCGAGGTGCTCGTCGCCGCCCCCGGCGCCGGGTGGCCCGGAACCCTGCGCGGGGGTGGGGTGCGATGACCGACTACGTCGTCGGCGTCGACATGGGCTCGACCAGCACCAAGCTGCTGGTGGCCACGCCCGACGGACGCCAGGTGCTCGTGGTGAGCCGCCGGTCGCCCTGGACGAACCTCGACCACGGTCGAGCCGAGATGACCGCCGCGCAGGCCATCGCGGTCGTGCGCGACCTCGCCGCCGAGGCGGACGCGCGGCTGGAGGGCGGATACCGCATCCTGGCGCTCGGAGTGTCGGGAATGGCCGAGGCGGGAGTGCTGGTCGATGCCGACGGCACCGCGCTCGCGCCGATCATGGCGTGGTTCGACCCGCGCGGGGCTGCGCAGATCATGGCGACGCCCGACGCGTTCCGCGCCGAGTTCCTCGGGCGAACCGGCCTGCCCGTCGGGCCCCTGGCATCCCTCTCGAAACTCCTCCACCTGCGCGACGAGGGTGTGGAGCTGCGGGGGACCACCTTCCTGAACGTGCCCGAGTACGTCGTGCACGCCCTGGGCGGACCGCGCGTGGCCGAGTACTCGCTCGTGTCGCGCACCGGGCTCATCGACCAGGACGACAGCACCCCCTGGCAGGCGGCGCTGGATGTGCTCGGCGTCGACGAGGCGATCCTCGGGACTCTCGTCAGTGCGGGCGAAGCGGTGGGGACGATCACCGACCCGCTGCTGCCCGCGGGCTTCCGGGGCGCGGCCCTCACCGTCGCGGGGCACGACCACCTCGTCTCGGCGGTCGCCGCCGGAGCCACGCACACGGGGCAGTTGTACGACTCGATGGGCACCGCCGAAGCCCTCGTGCGCGTGCTCGACGACACCCTCGCATTCGACGCCCGCGAGCGCCTCGCGCGCGCCGGAATCAACTGCGTCCGCCACGTCATCCCCGGCAAGTACGTGCTGCTGGCCGGGACCAAGTCGGGTCTGCTCATGCGCCGTGTGCTGCAGATGCTCGGGATCACGGATGCCGTGGGCCGCGCGCGCATCGACGACGAGACCATGGGGCTGCCCGTCGCCGGCACCGTCTCGGATGCCGGACTCGCCGTCTCGGGCGCCCGCAACGACGACGGCGTGCTGAAGATCGTCGCGCAGAGCGACGGGCTCAGTCCCGCCGAGCTGTTCGCGGCGTCGCTGCGCCACGGCAACGACATGCTCGCCGAATGCATGGCCGTGATGGACCGCGAGGTGGCCCCGCCCACGTCCACGGTGCTCACCGGCGGCTGGTCGTCGATGGCATCCGTCGTGCGCTCGCGCTCGGCGCTGCTGCCCGCGGTCACGGTGTCCACCCACGACGAGGGCACCGCGTACGGCGCCGCGCTCTTCGCCGCGTTCGCCGTCGACCCCCGCTCTTTCGAGGACGTCGCCGAGACGTTCCTCTCCTCCCCTCTTCTCACCACGGAAAGGAGCTGACGATGTCGTCAGTCACCACGGCGGTCCCCGTGCTCCAGGCACGCGGTCTGTCGCGTCAGTTCGGTCATGTCCGCGCCCTCAGCAATGTCGACTTCGAGGTCTACCCCGGCGAGGTCACCGCCCTCATCGGTGACAACGGCGCGGGGAAGTCGACGCTCGTGAAGGCCCTGTCGGGCAACCTCGCCATCGACGAGGGCGAGATCCTCTTCGACGGCAAGCCGATCGAGATGTCGAACCCCCAGGTCGCCTCGTCGCTCGGCATCGAGACGGTCTACCAGGACCTCGCGCTCGCCCCGCATCTCGACCCGGTGCAGAACATGTACCTGGGCCGCGAGATCCGTCGCCCGGGGCTCGCAGGCGCGCTCGGGTTCATGAAGACCAAGGAAATGGCTGTCGCCTCCCGCGCGGCGTTCGACGAGCTCGGCGCCACGGTGCGCTCGCTCACCTCGCCCGTCGGCGAGATGTCGGGCGGCCAGCGTCAGGCGATCGCGATCGCCCGCGCGGTGCACTGGGCCGGTCGCCTCGTCTTCCTCGACGAACCGACGGCAGCCCTCGGCGTGCGTCAGACGAAGAACGTGCTCGAGACGATCCGCCGTGTGCGCGACAAGGGCATCGCCGTCGTGCTCATCTCGCACTCCATGCCGCACGTCATGGAGGTGTGCGACCGCGTGCAGGTGCTGCGTCTGGGCACACGCGTCGCCAACGTCTCCGCCAAGGACACCTCCATGGAAGAACTCGTCGGGCTCATGACCGGCGCCGTCACGAAGGACGACCAGAAGTGAGCACCACGACCCCTCCCACCGAGACGGTGGCCATCGGCACGTTCGAAGACACCAAGCCGAACTTCTTCGTCGGACTGCTGAAGGCGCAGGCCTTCCAGATCCTGCTCATCCTCATCGTCATCGTGCTGATCTTCAGCGCGCTCGCGCCGGACTCGTTCGCACAGTGGTCGAACTTCCGCCTGATCATCCAGAACGCCTCGATCCTCGCGGTGCTCGGCGTCGGCATGACGTACATCATCATCACCTCGGGCATCGACCTCTCGATCGGCTCGGTCCTGGTGTTCTCGGGCGTCGTCTCGGCCCTGACGATGCGCGCGCTCGGCGGCGAGGGCTGGGGAGTGGCCACCGTCGGCATCCTCGTGTCCATCCTCAGCGGCGTGTGCTGGGGGCTGCTGAACGGGTTCCTCATCGCCAAGGCGAAGATCCCGCCGCTCATCGTCACCCTGGGTTCCCTGGGCATGGCCCTCGGTCTCGCGCAGATCCTCACCGGCGGTGTCGACATCCGCGATGTGCCGACCGTGCTGACGGTGTCGATCGGCTACGGCAACGTCTTCGGGTCGCTGCCGATCATCAGCGTCATCGCCCTCGTGGTCGTCGTGATCGGCGCCGTGGTGCTGCACTTCACCAAATTCGGCCTCTACACCTACGCCGTCGGCTCGAGCGAACTCGCCGCCCGTCGCGTCGGCGTCAAGGTCGACCGCCACCTCATCTCGGTCTACACGCTGTCGGGGGCGCTCGCCGGGCTCGCCGGCATCCTGGCCCTGTCGCAGTTCTCGACCACTGCGATCGCGGGGCAGTCGCAGACCAACCTCAACGTCATCGCGGCCGTGGTCATCGGCGGCACGTCGCTCTTCGGCGGCGTCGGCACGATCTTCGGGACGGTGGTCGGCCTCTTCATCCCGGCCGTGCTGCAGAACGGCTTCGTCATCACCGGCGTGCAGCCGTTCTGGCAGCAGGTCGCCGTCGGCGCGGTGCTCATCACCGCCGTCTACGTCGACCAGGTGCGCCGCACCGCCGCGACCCGCGGCAACACCCAGAGCCTCTGGCGGAAGTTCGTCAGCGGAGGACGCCGCGGCTGAGGCCCGGCATCCGACACCCCCAAGAGAGAACGGTCATCACAATGCAGTGGAACAAGAAGGTTCTCGCGTTCGCCACCCTCGGCGCCGCAGCCACCCTCGTCCTCGCCGGGTGCTCCGGCGGCTCGTCGTCGGGATCCGCCTCGGGCGGCTCCGACGGCGGCTACAAGATCGCGTTCGTGCAGGGCGTCGCGGGAGATGAGTTCTACATCTCCATGCAGTGCGGCATCCAGGACGAAGCCGCCAAAGAAGGCGCCACCGTCACGACCCAGGGCCCGGAGAAGTTCGACCCGACCCTGCAGAAGCCGATCGTCGACGCCGTCGTGGCGTCGAAGCCCGACGCGCTGCTGATCGCGCCGACCGACGTGTCGGCCATGCAGGCACCCATCGCGGCAGCCGAGGCCGCGGGCATCAAGGTCGTCCTCGTCGACACGACGCTCGAGGACCCCTCCGGTGCGGTGTCGCAGATCTCCAGCGACAACGAAGGCGGCGGAGCTGCCGCGTTCAAGGCGATCCAGGATGCCAACCCCAACGGCGGCAAGGTGCTCGTCGTGTCGGTCGATCCCGGCATCTCCACCACCGACGCCCGCGCGAAGGGCTTCGAAGACGCCGTCGCCGAGGACTCGAAGTTCGAATCCGTCGGCGTGCAGTACTCGCACAACGAGCCCTCGACCGCGGCCGAAATCGTAACCGCCGCGCTGCAGAAGGACCCCGACATCGTCGGCATCTTCGCCGCCAACCTGTTCGCCGCCGAGGGCTCGGCCACCGGTGTGCAGCAGGCCGGCAAGCAGGGCGCCGTGACGATCGTCGGCTTCGACGCGGGCCCCGCCCAGGTCAAGGCCCTGCAGGCCGGCACGGTGCAGGCGCTCGTCGCGCAGGAGCCCGCCACCATCGGCTCCGACGGCGTCAAGCAGGCCATCGCCGCACTGAAGGGCGAGTCGACGGAGGAGAAGATCCAGACCGGCTTCACCATCCTCACGAAGGACAACATCGACGGCGAGGGCAAGGACGCGGTCTACAAGTCCTCCTGCTGACACCCGGATGCCGGGACCCCGCACACGCGAGGTCCCGGCATCCACCCCCCCTTCCCTTCCCGGTTCGGGGCGGGTTCCGCGCCGTGGGGCGAAAACCTCACGCCCCGAACGACGAAACACGCCCCGAACCCGGACGCGCCCCGCGCCCCGGTGAGAAAGACACGGCCCCACCCCGGGGATGCGCCCGCGCGGCGTACTCGTCACGGGGCCGTACCCGACGAGAAAGACACCGCCGTGCCCCTGGCAGACATGCCCGCCCTCCTCACCGCGCACCGCGCGGTCGGGGCCTTCAACTTCATCACCCTCGAGGTCGCCGAGGCCATCGTCACCGGCGCCGAGGCGGCCGGCACCGGTGTGATCCTCCAGCTGTCGCAGAACGCCATCGCGTTCCACGGGGGTCTCGCCCCGGCCGCCGGCGCCGCGTTGCGCCTGGCCGACGCCGCGCACGTCGACGTCGTGGTGCACCTCGACCACGCGACCGACGAGCCGCTCGTCGACGAGGCGCTGGCCGTCGGCATCCGCTCGGTGATGTTCGACGCCGCCCACCTGACGGATGCCGAGAACCTCGAGCGCACCGCCGCCGTCGCCGCCCGCGTCCACGACGCGGGAGCCTGGATCGAAGCCGAGCTGGGGGAGATCGGCGGCAAGGGCGCCCACACGCCGGGCGTGCGCACCGACGTCGCCGAGGCGGTGCGCTTCGTCGAGGCCACGGGCGTCGACGCCCTCGCCGTCGCCGTGGGCAGCGAGCATGCCATGCGCGAGCGCAGCGCCCGGCTCGACGAAACGCTGATCGCCGAGCTCGCCGCGGCCGTGTCCGTGCCCCTCGTGCTGCACGGCTCCAGCGGAGTAGCCGACGCCGGGATCGACGGCGCCGTGCGCGCGGGCATGCGCAAGATCAACATCGGTACGCACCTGAACACCGTGCTCACGGCGGCCGTGCGCGCCGAGCTCGATCGGGATCCGGATGCCATCGACCCGCGCCGCTGGCTCGCCCCCGGGCGCTCCGCGGTCGCGGCCGAGGTGCACCGTCTGCTCGACGTCGTCACCGGCCGGGTCGCGACGGAGGTCCGCGCGTGACCGGGGTCGTCACCCTCACCGCCGCCGGGGCGATCGACGCCACGTACCGCGTCGGCGCGCTGCGGCGCGGAGCGTTCACGCGCGCCGAGAGCTACACGCGCGAGGTGAGCGGCAAGGGCGTGAATGTCTCGGCCGCCCTCGCCGCCGGGGGTGCCGACACCGCGGCGGTGGTCGTGCTGGGCGCCGACGACGTGCGTTTCGCGCGCTGCGGGCTCACCGCTCCGCTGCTGCGGATTGTCGAGGTACCCGGGTCGACCCGTGTGAACACCTCGATCATCGACGCCGACGGTGCCACCACCAAGGTGAACGCCCCCACCCCGCCGCTGTCACCGGAGGCATGGGATGCCACCGTCGCGACGCTGCGCGCGGAGCTCGCCGCGCGCACGGAGCCGTGGCTCGTGATCTCGGGGAGCCTCCCCGACCTCGCGGGCGCCGGCGCGCCGGTCGATCTCGACGCGGTCCGCGCGGTGGCCCGGGAGCACGGCGCGCGCGTCGCCGTCGACACCAGCGGAACGGCTCTCGACGCACTGCTCGCCGACCCCGCCGGCATCGACCTGCTGACCCCCAACGCCGACGAGCTGGCGGCCGCGGTCGGTCGCCCCCTCACGAGCCTCGGCGACGTCGTCTCCGCCGCGCGCGAGATCGTCGAGCGGGGCGTGGGCACGGTGCTCGCGAGCCTCGGCGCCGACGGCCTCGTCGCCGTGACGGCGGAGCGCGCGGTGTTCGCGCGGGCCGACGCCCCCTTCGTCGCCAACACCGCCGGGGCGGGAGACGCCGCCCTCGCCGGTTACCTCCTCGGCGTGACCCGCGAACCCGCGGCCGTCGCAGTCGGAGCGGATGCCCTCGTCCTCGCCGCGGCGTCGGCCGCCGAGTGGGGAGCGCACGCCGTCGCGCACGCCTCGACGCTGGTCGCGGGACCGCCGCACGGCATCCGGGCTCTCGTGGAGACCGAACCGGATCTGACACGGGCGCTCAGTCCCGAGGGGGAGGCATGACCCCGCTCGCCCCGGAGGTCGCCGCGGCCGTCGCCGATTCCTCCCGCATCCGCACGCGCGCGATCGACCGCGTCGCCTACGCGAACGATGCGTCGCACTACCTGCTCACTCCGGATGCCGTGGTCGTCGCGGCCGACGCCGCGGAGGTCGGCGCGATCCTGCGCGCCGCCTCCGCCTCGCGCACCCCGGTGACCTTCCGCTCGGGCGGCACGAGCCTGTCGGGCCAGTCGTCGGGGGCGGGACTGCTCGTCGACGTGCGCCAGGGGTTCGGACGCATCGACGTGCTCGACGACGGACGCCGCGTGCGCACGCAACCGGGCGCCACGGTGCGGCAGGTCAACGCGCGGCTCGCGCGCCACGGGCATCGCCTCGGCCCCGACCCCGCGAGCGAGGCCGCGTGCACGATCGGCGGTGTCGTGGCGAACAACTCCAGCGGCATGGCGTGCGGCACGGTGGAGAACTCGTACCGCACCCTCGAATCGCTCGTGCTGGTGCTGGCATCCGGGACCGTCGTCGACACGGCCGACCCGGATGCCGACCGGCTGCTGCACGAGCGCGAGCCCGCCCTCGTCGAGGGGCTGCTGCGGCTGCGCGAGCGCGTCGTGGGGGACCCCGCGAGCGTCTCCCTCATCGAGCGGCAGTTCGCGATGAAGAACACGATGGGCTACGCCCTGAACGCGTTCCTCGACTTCGACAGCCCCGCGGCGCTGCTCGCGCACCTCGTCGTCGGGTCGGAGGGGACGCTCGCCTTCGTCGCGGAGGCGACCTTGCGCACGGTGCCGATCCGTTCGGCGATCGCGACCACCCTCGCCGTCTTCCCGACCCTCGACGCGGCCACCCGCTCGCTCCCGGCTCTGGTGGCCACGGGCGCGGCGACGCTCGAGCTGATGGATGCCACTTCCCTGCGCGTCGGACAGCGTCTGGCCGGCACGCCCGCCGCCATCCACGGCTTCGAGGCCACGACGCAGGCGGCGCTGCTCGTCGAGTACCACGCCGACGACGCCCCCGCGCTGCACGATCTCGCCGCCGCCGGCGCCCGTGTGCTCGGGCAGCAACCGCTGCTCGAGCCCGCGGTGTTCTCGAGCGACCCGGCGCAGCGCGCCGCCGCGTGGACGTTCCGCAAGGGCCTCTACGCCTCGGTTGCGGGTGCCCGGCCGAGCGGCACGACCGCACTGCTCGAGGACGTCGTGGTGCCGGTCGAGCGCCTCGCCGACACGTGCGAGGGTCTGCAGGAGCTGTTCGAACGCTTCGGTTATCGCGACAGTGTGATCTTCGGCCACGCCAAGGACGGCAACATCCACTTCATGCTCACCGACCGCTTCGAGGGCGCGCAGGCCCTCGGGCGCTTCGAGGGTTTCACCGACGCGATGGTCGACCTCGTCCTCGACGCCGGCGGGAATCTCAAGGCCGAGCACGGCACGGGCCGCGCCATGGCGCCGTACGTGCGGCGGCAGTACGGAGACGAACTGTACGACGTGATGGTCCGACTGAAGCGGCTGCTCGACCCGGGCGGCGTCCTGAATCCGGGCGTCATCATCGACGACGACCCGGCCGCGCACATGCGGAACCTCAAGACCCCGGTGTCGATCGAGCCCGAGGCCGACCGGTGCGTCGAATGCGGGTACTGCGAGCCGGTGTGTCCGAGTCGGTCGCTGACGCTGACCCCCCGCCAGCGCATCGTCGTTCGGCGCGCCTCGACCGCCGCCCGCGAACGCGGCGACGGCGCCCTCGTCGCGGAGCTCGAGAAGGACTACGACTACGACGGCGTGCAGACCTGCGCCGTCGACGGCATGTGCCAGACGGCGTGCCCCGTGCAGATCAACACCGGGGCGCTCATGAAGCGCTTCCGCCGCGATGAGGCGAACCCGGTGCTCGCTGCGGGCTGGTCCGCCGCGGCGACCGGGTGGGGTGCGGTGACACGGGCGGGGGCCGCCGCGTTGAGCGTCGCATCGGCCCTCCCCACTCCCGCCGTGCGCGCGGTGACGGATGCCGCTCGCGCGGTGCTCGGCACCGACACGGTGCCCCGGTACGCGGCGGAGCTGCCCGCGGGTGGGGCGTCTCGTCGATCGCTCGGGACCGTCGTCGGGGCTTCCGGAGTGGAGCCGGTCGCGGTGTTCCTCCCCGCGTGCGTGGGCAGCATGTTCGGGCCCGCCGAGGGCATCGGTGCGACCGCGGCGTTCACGCGCCTGCTGGAACGTGCGGGGGTCTCAGCCGTCGTGCCGGACGGCATCGACGCGCTCTGCTGCGGGACGCCGTGGTCGTCGAAGGGCTACGCGAAGGGACACGCCACGATGACCTCCCGCGTGCGCGCCGCGGTGCGCGCGGCGTCGCGCGACGGGGCCCTCCCGGTCGTCTGCGACGCGTCCAGCTGCACCGAGGGCTTCGCCGCGACCCTGCGCGACGAGGGCGTGGAGGTCGTGGATGCCGTGGCCTTCGCGGCATCCACTCTTCTTCCGCGTCTCACGCCGACGCCGGTGGCGCAGCTGCTGGCCCTGCATCCGACCTGCTCGTCGACGCAGTTGGGGATCGATCCGGCGCTGCGGGCGGTGGGGGCGGCCGTGGCGTCGGAGGTGCGCGTGCCGGACGCATGGGGATGCTGCGCGTACGCGGGCGACCGGGGGATGCTGCACCCCGAGCTGACCGAGGCGGCGACCGCCCCTGAGGCGGCCGAGGTCGCCGGGTTCGGCGCTGATGCCTTCGCGTCGTGCAACCGCACCTGCGAGCTCGGGATGACGAAGGCGACGGGGGAGTCGTACGTGCACGTGCTGGAGCTGTTGGAGGAGGCGACGCGACCCCTCGGCTGAGGGGCCGCGTCGTGGAGCGCGGGCGCGCGGCTGCACCGCGGGAGCGGCGGCGGAAGGCGTGCTCCGGCGGGCGGGGATGCGTGCCCGGGTCAGAACCGCCGGGCGTTGGCGAGGACCGGGATCTTCGCGCGCACCTCGGCGACCGCGGACAGGGCCTCGGACACGTCGACGACCCGCGTCTGCGGGGCCTCGCCGAGGCGGACCAGGTCCGCACCGTCGGCGGCGACCACCGCGCTGTAGCCGATGCCGGTGGGCGCTCCGACGCCGTCGTCGCGTCCGGTGGTGCGGGGGTCGGCCTGGCCGACCGCGACTACCACGGTCGTCGCGTCGAGGGCGCGGGCACGGGTGAGCAGTTCCCAGTGCTCGCGCTTGCCGGGTCCCGACCCCCAGGAGGCGGCCACCAGCACGAGGTGGGCGCCGTCGTCGGCCAGAGCGCGGAACAGGGCGGGGAAGCGGACGTCGTAGCAGGTGGCCAGTCCGATGCGGACGCCGTCCAGATCGAAGAGCACGGGCTGCAGGCCGGGTTCGACGGCATCCGATTCGCGATAGCCGAACGCGTCGTAGAGGTGGATCTTGTCGTAGGCGGTCTCGGCCGCCCCGGCGACGAGGAGCGTGTTGCGCACCCGCCCGGGGGTGTCGGCCGGGGTGAACATGCCGACGACGATCGTCACACCCGCCTCGCGGGCGACGCGGCGCACCTCGTCGGCCCACGCGCCGTCGAGCGGTTGCGCGACCTCGGCGAGGTCGGGGCCGGCGAAGCGGCACATGACCGCCTCGGGGAAGACGACGAGTGCGGCGCCGTCCTCGGCGGCGCGCGCGGCCTCGCGGGCGATGATCGAGAGGTTCTCGAGGGGGTCGGAACCGGCGACGACCTGAGCCAGGGCGATGCGCATGTGAGTCTCCTTCGTACGGGTATCCCCGTGTTGTATACCTGTCGTATGCCTTCTGTCGCGCCCCCCTCGGGCCGAGACCGTGCTCTCGGACACCTCCGCTCGCTGCTGACCGACCCGCAGGTCGAGGGGGGCTTCATCAACGAGCAGGACGTGGCCGACGCCGTGGGGGTCTCGCGCACCCCGGTGCGCGAAGCGCTGCTGATCCTGGCGTCGGAGGGCCTGGTCGACCTCGAGCCCCGCCGCGGAGCCCGCGTCGCCGCGCTCACCCCGCGCGAGACGGCCGAGCTGATGGAGATGCGCGGGCTGATCGAGCGGTTCGCCGTCCAGCGCGCCCTGGCCCAGCGGCTCTCGCCGCACGACGCACTCGCCGAGGTCATGCGGCGTCAGGACGCGGTGACCGCGGGACTCGACCGCCTGACCTTCGAGCAGGCCCGCGAGTGCATCGAGCTCGACCGGGAGTTCCACCAGACCCTGGTCGACGCCGCGGGCAACGCGCTGATCTCGCGCAACTACGCGGCTCTGCGCGAGAAGCAGGTTCGGGTCGGGATCTCCGCGCTGAGCATCGGCCCCTCGCGGTGGAACGCCGTGACGCACGAGCACGGCGCGATCGTCGAGGCCCTGCGCGCGGGAGATCAGGCGGCCGCCGAGAAGGCCATCGACGACCACCTGAGCATCACGCTCCGGACGATCCTGACCGGGGCGTGAGGCGCGGCCCTCGGCCGGGGCGCGGGCAGCGCTCCGACCGAGGGGACCGGATGCCGTCGGTCGTCACGACGTGGCCCGTGCTCCGGTCAGCACGTCGAGGTACTCCTCGTCTTCGGCGTGCTGCGGGTTGCGGCCGAGCAGCAGTCCGACGATGGTGAGCACGGCCGCGACGCCGAGGTAGATCGCCGGGGCGACCCAGCTGCCGGTCGCGCTGAGCAGCGCCGTGAAGATCACGGGAGCCAGAGCGCCGCCGAAGACGCCGGCGATCGTGTAGGCGAGGGACGATCCGGTGTAGCGCAGGCGCGGGCTGAACTGCTCGGTGATGAAGGCGGCCTGCGGTCCGTACATGAACGAGTGGATGGCGAGACCGACGACGACGCCCAGGATGAACAGCGGCTGGGAGCCGCCGCCGATCATGAGGAAGAACACGAACGGCCATCCTGCGGCCGCCACGGCGGCGATCGCGTACAGCAGGCGGCGGTTGACCATGTCGCTGATCCACCCGGCGAGGGGGATGAGCGCCAGCTGGAAGGCGGAGCCGATCAGGGTGGCCGTGAGCACCTGCGAGCGCTCCATGCCGAGCTGCGTGAGTCCGTAGGTGAGGGTGAAGACGGTGAACATCGCGTACAGGATGTCGGGTGCGAGGCGGCACAGGATGGCGGCGAGGAGTCCGCGGCCCTCGAGGCGGAACACGTCCTTGATGGGGGCCTCGGGTCGGTCGCCGGACTGCTCGATGGCGCGGAAGATCGGGGTGTCCTCCAGGGCGAGGCGGATCCACAGGCCGAAGGCGACGAGCACCGCGGACAGGAGGAACGCGACGCGCCATCCCCACGCGAGGAACTGCTCGTCGGAGAGGGCGAGGGTCAGGACGGCGAGCACGCCGTTGGCCAGCAGGTTTCCGGCGGGCGGGCCGACCTGGGCGGCGGAGGCCCAGAAGCCGCGGCGCCGCGGAGTTCCGAACTCGCTCGAGAGGAGGACGGCCCCGCCCCATTCGCCGCCGACGCCGACGCCCTGGGCGAAGCGCAGCAGCACGAGGATGACGGCCGCGAGCGGGCCGATGGCGCCGTAGGTGGGAAGAACGCCGATGAGGAAGGTCGCGATGCCCACCAGGAGGAGGGTGATGACGAGGACCCTCTTGCGGCCGATCTTGTCGCCGAGGCGGCCGAACACGATGCCGCCGACCGGGCGCGACAGGTACCCCACGGCGTAGGTGGAGAACGCCAGCAGCGCGCCCGTGAGCGGGTCGTTCTCGGGGAAGAACAGCGCCGGGAACACGACGGCGGCGGCAGCGGAGTAGACGGCGAAGTCGTACCACTCCAGGGCGGTGCCGGTGAGGCTGGCGGTGTACGCCTTGGCGAGCGAGCGCGTGCGCTCCCGGCCGCCCGGTACAGCGTTTCGAACGTTCGTCATGAGAGTCCCATCTGATGTCGGCGAGGAGGACCGCCGCGTTTTCGTTTCCCTCATACTTCCTGTATACAAAACGTATACGCAACCGATACGGGGAAATTTTCCCGCGTCGTAACAATGGGAAGAGGCGACGTGACCGCTCTGGAATTCGAGATCATCGGCGAGGGCACCCTCGTCTCCGTCGACGTGACGCACATGTACAACGCCGGCTACGCCGGTCGCGACCAGGCGGCCGTGAAGCACCACATCGACGAACTGGCCGAGCTGGGAGTCCCGGCGCCCACCACCACCCCCTCGCTGTACCCCGTCTCGTCGTATCTGGCCCGTCAGGGCGACCGGGTCGAGGCGCAGCACGAGCGCACTTCCGGCGAGGCCGAGTGGGGCATCGTCGTCATCGGCCCCGGCGAGGACGACGTGCTGCTCACCGTCGCCTGCGACCACACCGATCGGGCCCTCGAGGTGCACGGCGTCGCCTGGAGCAAGAACGCCGGTCCCGACATGCTCGGTCGCCGGGCCTGGCGTCTGTCGTCTCTGGCCGATCGCGCCGACGACCTGCGCCTCCGGGCGTGGGTGGGCGCCGAGCGCACCCTCATCCAGGACGGCCGCGTCGGCGAGCTGCTCTCGCCGCAGTACTGGCTCGACGTTCTGGCCGAGCGGGGCGAGCGCCAGGAGGGCGTCGCCCTCATCTCGGGAACGATCCCGATGGTCGCGGGCGTCGACCAGTTCAGCGACCGCTGGGAGGTCGAGCTGCTCGACGAGAGCACCGGGGAGTCGAGCGTCGTCCGCTACGACGTCGAGCGGATGCCGACGCCCATCGGCTGAGCGAGCGTTCGCGCCGCGGTCCACCGGCCGTGAGCGACGACGGCCCGGACCGAACGGTCCGGGCTTTCGTCGTCGCTCGGGCTCTCGTCTCGCCCGCGCCTTCAGAGGAGGTCGCGGGCGAAGAGCACGAGGGTGCCGCGTCGCCCGGTCTCGCGGAGCCCGGCCTTCTCCAGCACGCGGCGCGAGGCGCCGTTGTCGGTCTCGGTGTCGGCGACCGCCCGGCGGGCGCCCCAGTGCTGGGCGTGCGCGAGGGCGAGGGTGACGGCGGCACTCGCGAGCCCCCGTCCTCGTGCCGCGGGGATGAGGCCGTAGCCGAATTCGACGGTTCCGCTCGCGTCGGGTGGGCCGAAGAAGCCGAGGCCGCCGACGGCGAGCCGCGTCGCCGGCTCACGGATGGCGTACATCGTGAACGGTGACGCGCTCGACTCGGACGCCGCGAGGGCGTCGAGCGGGTCGAGCTCGTCGACGAACGGATAGTCCGGATGCCAGTCGTCTCCGGGTTCCTCGTCACGCGCGACGATCCGTCGTGCCATCGCCGGCGTGATGCGGGTGAGAAGGACATGGCTGCTTGAGAGGGTCATCCCCTCCATCATCGCCCCGCGGGGCCGCCCGCCTCCGGGGAGGTGGATCCTCCGCATCCCGGTCGCGGATGGTCAGCCGACGGAGCCCCGCAACCGCAGTGCCCCGGATGCCGTGACCTCGAGCCGAACGGCATCCAGTCCGTCCACCACCAGATCGGCGCCCAACTCCTCGTCGGCGGTCGTGCCGGTCAGCGCCATCACGGCGCAGCCGGCCGCGCGGGCCGCAGCGATGCCGGCCGGGGCGTCCTCGACGACGAGGCAGCGCGAGGGGTCGACGCCGAGACGCTCGGCCGCGAGGAGGAAGGGTTCGGGGTCGGGCTTGCCGTTGACGACGTCGTCGACCGTGACGAACACGTCGGGGTGGGCGAACCCGGCCGCGGCCAGGCGGGCCGTGGCGATGGGGACGGACCCCGAGGTCACGATGGCGCGGCGGTCGGCCGGTACGGAGGCGAAGAAGTCGGCGGCGCCGCGGATGGGGGCGAGACCCACGGCATCCGCCACCTCGAGGTCGGTGACGTGCGCGAGCGCCTCGGCATGCCGCTCGGCGGGCAGCAGCAGGCTCACGAGCGTGCGCGCGGGCTGACCGTGGTTGGCGTGCAGGGCCTCCATCGACACGTCGAAGTGCTCGGCGAAGCGCCGCCAGGACCGGGCGACGGATGCCGTGGAGTCGACGAGGGTTCCGTCGAGGTCGAACAGCACGGCGTCGAACTCGCGCGCGAAGATCGCGGCTCCCGCGTCGAGGGGGCGGCGGATGCCGAGCGCGGGCAGGACGCGGGCGAGCTGCTGCCCGGTGGTGAGCTCGGCGTCGACGGCGATCACCGGGACGGCGGGTGCGACCGGCGTGACGTCCACGCGGTGCGCGTCGCGGGAGGCGCCCCGCGCGGCGCGGCGGGACGCCAGGATCGCCGGGTCCCCGTCGACATGGATGACGACGGGCTCGAGGGGCAGCAGTGCCTCGCGCAGCGCCGTCCACTCGTCCCCGCCCGCGAGCTCCGCGGTGAACGGGGCGACGACGACCACGCGGCCCGACGTGGAGAGGGCATCGGCGGCCGTTGCGCGCAGTGCCGCGTAGCGACCGGCGCGGATGGCCCCGGCGTGCGGGGAGGCGAGCCAGTGTCCGCCGAGGGCGTCGGCGGGAAGGGCGTCGAGCAGCGGGGTGGTCACGCTGTCGAGGTCGACGAGGGGTGCGCGCAGCGCGGTGGCGAGGGCGCGTCCGAGCGTGCTCTTGCCGCTGCCGGCGGGACCGGCGACGAGGACGGCGAGCGATTCGGGTATTTGACACGACGACGGCATACCTCCACCATAGACGTAGCAAGTCACCGGTGTCATGCTCGTCATTCCGGGACTCGAAGAGGTTCCGGAGAGGACGGCCGCTCATGCAAGACACCGGTGACATGGACGCCGAGCAGTCGCGCCTCCACGGCGGCATCGACCTGGGCAGCACGGGCATCAAGATGCTCGTCATCGACGACGCCGGCACCGAGATCGCGGGGGCCCAGGTGCCCACCCCGTGGCGGGTCGGCCCGGGCGGCACGACCGACATCGACGCGGACGACCTCCGGTCATCCGTCCGCGCGCTCATCGATCTCGTCGACGCCGAGCTCGCCCCTGTCACGTCCGTTGCGCTGACGTCCCTGGCCGTGGCGGGTATGGGCGAGACCGGCATCCTGATCGACGTCGACGGTCGAGCCTCAGCACCCGGCTTCGCGTGGTTCGACCCGCGCGGGTGGGAGCAGATCGCCGCCCTCCCCGCCGAGGTGCGCGACGAGTTCGCCGGCCGCACCGGCCTGCCGCTCGGCGCCCAGGTGAGCGTCGCGAAGCTCGCATGGCTGCGCGACCAGGGCACCGACCTCACGGGCCTGCGCTGGCTCGACCTGCCCGAGTTCGTCGTCGCCGCCCTCGGCGGAGACGTGGCTCTCGAGCTCTCGCTCGCCTCGCGCACCGGCCTCATCGACCAGGATTCCGGCGCCGCCTGGCCGGCGATGCTCGAGGCGCTCGGCGTCGACGACGCGCTTCTGCCGCCGTTGCGGGGAGGCGGGACGGCCTGGGGCACGGCATCCGCCGCCTTCGGACCCCGCGTCGCGGGGGCCGCGCTCACCGTCGCCGGGCACGACCACCTCGTCGCCGCTCAGGCCAACGGCACCCTGGATGCCGACGGCTACCACGTCTCGCTCGGCACGGCCGAGGTGCTGCTGAGGGTGCTCGATGCGCCTCTCGGCTTCGCGGCGCGCCGACGACTGGCCGACGCGCTCATCAACGAGGTCCGCCACGTCGTCCCGGGCAAGCACGTGCTCGTCGCCGGGGTGAAGACCGGTCTCCTGCTGCGCCGCGCGCTGCACGCCGCCGGGGTCAGCGACCGCGCGGGCCGTGATGCGCTCGACGACGCGGTCATGGCGCTCCCGTACGAGGGCGAGCTGCCGGCCGGGGCGATCGAGGTCACCGGCGCCCGCAACGACGACGGCGTGCTGCGGCTGACGCTGCACACGGAGGCGAGCCCCGCCGAGATCTTCGGCGCGGTGCTGCGGCACAGCAACGACGAGGTCGCCGCGCTCATCGCGGCGATGGACCGCGAGGTGGCTCCCGCCACCCACTCCACCCTCACCGGCGGGTGGGCGGGCATGGCGTCCGTCCGTCGCGCCCGCGCCGAGGTGCTCCCCGATCCGTCCCTGTCCACCCGCGAGCAGGACGTCGCGTGGGGAGCCGCCGACATGGCGCGGCGCCTCGTCTCGGCATCCGTCCCCTCCTGAACAGACCACCCGCGCCCACCCGCGCGCGAGAACCCCAGAGAAGAGAGATCATGAACGCACTCACCACGATCGAGCGCCGCGCGCTGCAGTCGATCAGCACGCCCGACGGTCACATGCTCATCGTCGCCGCCGACCAGCGCAACGGCATGAAGGCCGCCATCAAGGACGCCCCCAACGGCTCCGACGGGATCTCGCGCGAGGAGCTCGCCGAGGTGAAGGCCGACCTCGTCCGCCACCTCGCCAACCATGCGCCGGCGATCCTGCTCGACCCCGAGGTCGCGCTGCCGCAGATCGTCGACGACGGCGTGCTCGCCCGTGACACCGCGCTCGTCGTCGGTCTCGACGCCTCGGGTGCCGAGACGGTCGACGGTCTGAAGTACACGCGCTTCGTTCCCGGCACCACGCCGCACTCCATCCGCGAGCAGGGCGCCGACGTGGCCAAGATGCTCTGGTACACGCGTCCCGACAAGCAGGATGCCGACTCCCGCGTCGCGCAGGAGATCCGCGACCTGGTGAAGGCGTGCGACGAGGAGGGCCTGCTGCTCATCGTCGAGCTGCTCACGTACCAGCTCGAGGGCGAGAGCGACGAGGAGTACGCGGAGAAGTTCGCCGACCTCGTCGTCGACGGAGCCGCCCTCGCCGTCGCGTGCGGCGCGAAGATCCTCAAGCTGCAGTACCCCGGCTCGGCCGAGGCGAGCGCGCGCGTGACCGAGGCCGCCCAGGGCGTGCCGTGGGCCGTGCTGTCGGCCGGTGTCGACCACGAGACGTTCATCGAGCAGGTGCGCACGGCCGTCGCCAACGGCGCCTCGGGCGCGATGGCCGGCCGGTCGCTGTGGAAGGACAGCCTCTCGATCGACGCCGACCGCCGCGAGGAGCTGCTCTCGGGCCGCGCCCTGCCGCGCCTGCGCGAGCTCGCCGACGCCGTCGACGGCCGCTGACATGAGCCCGTCCGCCCGGCACCGGTTGCGTCGTCCGGTCGCGTCCGACTCCCCTCGGACCGGCTCCCCGCGGGTGCACGCGGAAGACGGATGCCGCCGTGCCGGGCGGGCACTCGGGTCGATCCGCGACGCCGGTCGCGCGGCGCCCACCCCCGCGGCGCGCGGGGGTTCGGCGCCCGTCGTCCGTGCCGCCGTGCGGGGCGCGCGGTCGGTCCGGCGGATAGGGTGGCACGTCGAAGCCCCCACTTGCCCGAACCCCGGAGGTGCCTCGTGACCACGATGCGCGACGTCGCTCAGCGCGCCGGGGTGAGCACGAAGACCGTGTCGCGCGTCTTCAACGACGATCCGCACGTGCTCCCCGACACGCGAGCCCTCGTCGAGGCCGCGATGCGCGAGCTCAACTACGTCCCCAACGCCCTGGCGACGACGTTCCGCGCCGGCCGCGCCTCGGTCATCGGGGTCGCCGTCCCCGACGTGGTCGATCCGTTCTTCGCCGCCATCGCCCGCGCGGTCGAGGACACCGCGCGCCGCCATGGCCTGTCGACCCTCGTCACGAGCCTGGGCGAGAACCCCGACGACGAGAGGCCCGCGCTCGAGTCGCTGCTGGGTCGCCAGCTCACGGGACTGGTCATCGCCCCCGTCGGCACCGACCACTCGTGGCTCGAGCGGTGGCGCGGGCACACGCCGATCGTGTTCGTCGACCGTGCGCCGGCGGGACTGCTGACCGACACGTTCACCGAGAACGATGAAGCCGGCGCGCACCTGGCCACCACCCACCTGCTCTCGCACGGGCACCGCCGCATCGCCTACGTCGGCGACATGGTGCACCTCTCGACCGAGACCAAGCGCGTCGAGGGCTGGAGGCGGGCGCTGCGCGATGCGGGCGTCGACGTCGACGAGCGACTCGTCGCCTCGCAGGTCGCCGACCGCGCATCGGCGGCATCCGCTCTCGCGCGTCTTCGCGGCCTCGACGAGCCCCCCACGGCCCTGTTCTCCGCCAACGCCCGGTCGTCGATGGCGCTCGCCCACGTGCTGCGCGGCGATCCGCTGCCGTTCGTCGGCTTCGGCGACTTCCCCATGGCCGACACGCTCACCCCCTCCGTCACGGTGATCGACCAGGACCCGCGCCGCATCGGCGCGCTCGCCGCCGAGCGGGTGTTCGCGCGGCTGCAGCCCGATGCCGGCCTGGGTCTCGACGAGCTGACGGTGATCGACGTGTCGCTGGTCGAGCGGGAGTCCTGCGCGCTCTGACCCCTCCGCTTCTCGCGAGGCGGCTGAGCTCGTCGAAGCCACCGGGGCACGCGGCCACCGGTCCCTTCGGCGGGCGCAGGGACCCGTGTTCGGGGTGCGAGGAATGGCGCGGACGCGTCGACGCACAATGGCCGGGCCGGGGCAAGAGCCCGTCCACGATCGGGCGGGCGCGATAGGAAAGGCAGTCAGAGAACGCCACCGCTCCCGAGAAGAGGGCTCCGATGACGACCTTCCCGCGCTCCGAACGCCGCACCGCCGCTCGGACGGAGGTGACGTCGTGAGGCTCACCGACACCAGCGACCTGTGGTGGAAGACCGCCGTCTTCTACAACCTCGACGTCAAGACCTATCTGGATGCCGACGGCGACGGCGTGGGCGACCTGCGCGGCCTCGCGCAGCGGCTCGACCACCTCGCCGAACTCGGGGTGACGTGCCTGTGGCTCGCGCCGTTCTACCCCTCGCCGCAGCGCGACAACGGCTACGACATCGAGGACTACTACGGCGTCGATGCGCGGTACGGCTCGCCCGGCGACATGGTCGAGGTGCTGCGCACCGCCCACGACCGCGGCATGCGGGTGATCGTCGACCTCGTCGTGAACCACACCTCCGACCGGCATCCGTGGTTCCAGCAGGCGCGGCAGAGCCCCGACAGCCGCTACCGCCACTTCTACCAGTGGCGCGACGAGGTGCCCGACGACGCTCCGGCGAGCATGTTCCCCGACGTCGAGGACGGGGTGTGGTTCTTCGACGACACCGCCGGGCAGTACTACAAGCACTCGTTCTACCGGCACCAGCCCGACCTCGCCACCGACCATCCGGAGGTGCGCGAGGAGATCGCCAAGGTCATCGGCTTCTGGCTCGAGCTCGGCATCGACGGCTTCCGCGTGGATGCCGTGCCCCACCTCATCGACGGCGACGAGGGCCCCGAGCACGACTTCCTCCGCGCGCTGCGGGGCTACGTCTCGCGCCGCAGCGGTCACGCCATGATGCTCGGCGAGGTCAACCTCCCCTACGACGAGCAGCTGCGCTTCTTCGGCGACGCCGACGGCGACGAGCTGACGATGCAGTTCGACTTCGTCGCCAATCAGCGGCTCTACCTCGCCCTCGCGCGTCAGGACGCCGCGCCGCTGCGGGAGGCGCTGGAGTCGCGGCCCGAGATCGCCCGGGGAAACCAGTGGGGCAACTTCGTGCGCAACCACGACGAACTCACCCTCGATCAGCTGTCGGAGGCCGAGCGCGAAGAGGTCTTCACCGCCTTCGCCCCGGAGCCGGGGCAGCGCATCCACGGGCGGGGGATCACGCGGCGGCTGCCGGCGATGCTCGAGGGCGATCCGCGCCGCATCCGCATGGTCTACAGCCTCATGTTCTCGCTGCCGGGAGCGCCCGTGCTGTACTACGGCGAGGAGATCGGCATGGGAGAGAACCCCGAGATCGAGGGCAGTCGCGCCGCCGTCCGCACGCCGATGCAATGGACGGGCGCCCCCGACGCCGGCTTCTCGACGGCCGACGACCTCATCGCCGACATCGTTCCGGGCGGGTTCGGGCCGCAGCACGTCAACGTCGCCCAGCAGCGTCATGATCCCGACTCGGTGCTCAGATTCGTGCAGAACCTCGTGCGTCACTACCGCGCCTCGCCCGAGATCGGATGGGGGGAGTTCGGGATCCTGGATCAACCCCACAGCTGCGTGCTCGCGCACTCGCTCAGCAGTGAGCTGGGCCTGTTCGTCGCGGCGCACAACTTCGCACCCGACGGGCGCACGTTCCGCCTCGAGATCGAGGGGGCGGATGCCGAGCAATGGCGTGTGGTGAACCTGCTCGACGATGCGGCGGGGGCGGAGACGCTCGACGGATCCGGATTCGACGTGTCGCTCGACGGGTACGGCTACCGGTGGTGGCGGGTGATCCGGCCGGGGGAGCGGCGCATCGCCTGACGCACGCGGGGGCAGGCGGAAGTGATCGGGCGCGGCACCCCCCAATGGTGCCGCGCCCGTCACCGACCGGATCGGGAAGCCTCTCCCGATCGCTCGCGCGCAGGGGTTCCCCCACGTCCGCCCCGCGCGCGGTCTGATCCATACAAGCACAGCGTGTCGTAATTAGCACCCGAGGGGTGATCGTAAATACGACCGTAGGTGAAACGGAGGGTCGTCTACGATCGGACTGTGGGTCGCGGCGCAGTCGGACCACCCTCCCGGTACTCCCGTCGAGTGGTGGCGAACGTGGATCGCCTGCGGAGGGCCAAGGGGCTCACCGTCGGCGAGCTGCTCAGCCGCGCCGGAATGACGAAGAGCTACTACCAGTCGCGCGCCGGCCTTTCGCTGCCGTACAACACGAACGATCTGGAAGCCCTCGCGGTGGCGCTCGGCGTCACGCCCGAGGACCTCGCCAGCCCCGACACGGCGCCGCGGGTCGAGATGCGCGTGCCGGCCGGGCCCCTGGCATCCCGCGTCCGACGACTCATCTCCGCGCAGACCGCCACCGCCGACGACCTGCTCGCGCACCTCGACGACATCGACCCGCAGGCCGCGGACGGAGCGCGCGCGCTGCTCGCGGAGGGCGCGACGAGCGTCGTGCTCGACGAAGAGGTCCTGCGGCTCATCACCCACTGGGGCGACGTGCCCACCGAGTACCTCACCGACTACACCGATGCCGCGGTGACGGATCGAACGGATGCCGAGCTCGACCTGCGCGACGCGATGCGCGAGGCCGGAGCCAGCAGCATCCAGTTCCGGGCTCTCGGCGAGATGTCGCCCGACGCCCTGCGCGCCATCGCCCAGTCGCTGCGAAGCAGGCCGCCGGCGACATGAGCGACCGCGACGGGGGGAGAGCGGTGGCTGCGGAGGACATGCAGGCGAGAGTGCGGGCGCGAGCCGATCGGGCGATCGCCCGCGCGCGATTGACGGCCGACATGGGGTTCGACGACGTGGTGCGAGCGGTCGAGCGAGCCGTCGGCATCCGTCTCCGGGTGATCCGCGAGACCGACACGAGCGGATGGGGGACCCTCACCGGCTACCTCACCTTGTTCGCCGACAGGGGAGAGGCGAGCATCCACGTGCGCGCATCGGATGCGGCGCTGTACAGCCAGTTCGCCGCCTCGCATGAGCTCGGCCACTTGCTCGACGACGCGCACTGCACCGGCGCCCTCCACGAGCGGGGTGCACGCGAACGCTCCTCGATCACGCCGTACGACGATCCGACGCTGACGACGCCGGAAGTCGAGGCCGAACTCGTCGCCGAGCACGTCGCCCACCGCATCTCCCGCCTGCTGTACGCGAGCCCCCGGGTGGCCGAGTCATCGTGGTGACCGTTCTCCTCATCGACGCGGCCCTCGTCGCGCTGCTGCTGCTCGTGGTGGGCCGCGCGCGCGCCGCTCGGCGTCAGCCGCGGGCGCGCATCGCATGGCTCGCCGGCCTGGTCGGCGCCATCGCACTGCTGACCCAGGGCACGGTCATCCCGCTCGGTGTGCTCGACGGCGTGCTCGGGGGCACGAACATCCTCAAGCTCGTGCAGGGCGTGCTCACGATGGTGGCGCTGTGGCTCGGCATCCAGGCCGGGATCGCCCCCGTGACGGCGCGCGTCTCGACACTGCGCTGGCGCTTCCCGGCGCTGCTCGCGGGAGTGTTCGCCGTCGTGTTCTTCGTCGCCCTGCCCGAGCGCGGGCCGACATCGTTCCGCTTCATCGAGGACGCCGCCGCCACTTCGACGGGCGCGTGGGTCTACGGGGTGGTCCACATGGCGGGCATCGCCCTGGTCGGGGTGCTGCTGTGCGTCTCGGCCCACGTCTCGCTCCCGGGTGTGCGCTGGTTCTTCCGGGCCGGGGCGATCGGGATCGTGCTGGGCTGCGTGAGCGAGATCGCCGATCTCACCCTGACGCGCTTCTTCGCCCCCGTTCCGATCGTGAGCGCGCTCTTCGACCCGCTCTTCTACCTCGGCGTGCTCGCCTTCGTCATCGGCATCTTCCGCGCCTCGCGCGTGACCGGCCGCATCCGTCGGCGGGGCGAGGCGCTGCTGGAGGATCTCGGCGCCGTGGCCCGGCGGCGCGGTGTCGCGGGCCTGCCGGGCCTCGCCGACGACCCCCTCGTCGACACGCGCCTGCACGCGCTGCGCGTGGCCGTCGAGGACGACGCCATCGCCACCTCGTCGCCGTTGAGCGCTCAGGAGCGCGAGCTCCTCGACGACGTCGACGCCCACCTCACCCGCCAATCCACGGGAGCCCGCCCATGATCCGCCCCCTCGCCCTCGGCACGGGCATCGCCGTCGCCACCGTGGCGCTCGCCCACACCGCGCTCGCCGGCTATGTCGCGCGAAGACTCATCGCCCCGCGCGCCGCCAAGGTCTACGCACCCGTGACTTTCGCGGGCGGCACGGTCACCGTGCCGGCCACGCTCGAGAGCCGCGAGCCGGGCACCTACGGCCTGTGGCTCGACGACGGTCGGCACGTGGTCGTCGGCGAACCGCTGCGCGTCGGGAAGGACCGGGTCGTGCGCGAGCTCGCGTCGCGTCCCGATGGACTCGTCGACGGTGAGGCCGTGGCGACCTGGACCTCGCAGAGCATCGGTTCCCCCGAAGACGTCGGGCCCACGCGGCACGTCTCCGTGCCGCTGCGGCGCGGCGGCGTCGCCGAGGCGTGGGAGATCGGCGACCCCGACACCGCCGACGGCCGCTGGACGATCCATGTGCACGGGCTGCGCTCCAGTCGCAACGGAGCGCTTCGCTCGGCGCCGGCGGCGGTGGATGCCGGATGGATGGCGCTCGTGGTGTCGTACGCCGGCGACGAGGAGTGCGCCCCCGCCGACGCCCTGCCCTCGACCCTGGGAACGCGCGAGTGGCGCGACGTCGACGACGCGATCGGGTACGCCCTGGCGCGCGGTGCCCGGGAGATCGTGCTCGTGGCCTGGTCGATGGGCGGCACGATCGCGATGCTCGCGCTCGAGCACTCGGCGCACCGCGAGGCGATCGCCGGACTCGTCCTCGTCGCGCCGGCGCTGGACTGGCCCCGGGTGGTCGACAACGCCGTCGCGAACGCGCACCTGCCGCGCACGGTCGCCGCCGCGTCGATGCGCGTGCTCGCGAGCCGCATCGGGGCGCGGGCCCTCGGCCTCGTCGAGTCGGTCGACGCGCGCGCCCTCACGTGGGTGGGCGAGGGCCGGCCCGGGCCGGGGGTGCCGACCATCATCCTGCACAGCCGCGTCGATCCGGTCGTGCCGTTCTCGGGATCGGTGGCGTTCGTCGAACGGCATCCGGATGCCGAGCTGGTCGCCTTCGACGCCACCGGTCACTGCAACGAGGCCAACCAGGAGCCCGAGCGCTTCCACGACGCGATCGCCCGCTGGCTCCGCGCCCGCTGAGCCGCAAAAGGTCCCCGAGCTTGTCGAAGGGACCGGGGGCGTGGCGGGTTCCGCTGGCTTCGACGGGCTCAGCGACCTCGGTTCGACCGGGTCGAGGCCGCCGCAGCACTCAGGCGTCGACGACCGCCGCGATCGCACCGCGCGCGCCGCGCTCGGCCAGCAGCGCGCGGGCGGCGAGATAGGCCTCGCGCAGCCGCGCGTCCTGCCCGAGGTCGCCGAAGACGGGCGCGTAGTCGAGCAGCGCCGCCGGGTCGTCGGCCACGATGGCCCGCAGCTCGTCGAGCCGACTGTCGACCGCGGGGGTCTCCTCGCCCGATTCGGTGCGCCCCTCGAGGAACACGCTCCACCCCGCGAGCACGAGGGCCGCGTGGTCGATCCGGCCCCCGGCGGCGAGCTGCTCTCGGACGACGGGCAACAAGAACTTGGGGAGCCGGTCGGAGCCGTCGACGACCTGACGCGCGAGCGTGTCGCGGATGGCCTCGCTGCCGAAGCGCGCGATGAGCTCGTCGCAGTAGGCGTCGAGGTCGATCCCGGGCACCGGTCGCAGCGTCGGAATCGCCTCGGCGTGCATGTAGCCCTGCAGGAACGCGACGAACAGCTCGTCGGTGCACACCTCGTGCACGTAGTGCGCGCCCGACAGGATGCCGAGGTAGCTCATCGCCTGGTGCGACGCGTTCAGCAGCCGCAGCTTCATGAGCTCGTACGGCTCGACATCCTGGACCAGCTGTACGCCGACCTCGTCGAAGGCCGGACGCCCCAGGGGGAAGGCGTCTTCGAGCACCCACTGGGCGAACGACTCCGAGCGCACGGGCCAGCGGTCGTCGACGCCGAACTCCTCGGCGATGGACGCGCGCGTCTCGTCGGTGGTGACCGGGGTGATGCGGTCCACCATGGAGGTGGGGAACGACACGTTCTGCGCGATCCAGGCGGCGAGTTCCGGGTCGAGACGCTCGGCGAACCCGAGCAGGGAGGCGCGCGCAACGTGGCCGTTGCCCTGGATGTTGTCGCACGACATGACCGTGAAGGCCGGGATGTCGGCATCCCTCCGTCGGCGGAGCCCCTCGGTCAGCAGGCCCATCACGCTCCGCGGAGGCAGGGCCCCGTCGAGGTCGGCGAGGGTGGGTTCGTCGCGCGGAGCGTAGCCGCCGGTGGCGTCGTCGATGCCGTAGCCGCCCTCGGTGATCGTGAGCGAGACGATCGCGGTGTCGGGATCGGCGAGCTTGGCGACGACCGCCTCGGGGTCGTCGGGGACGAAGAGGTAGTCGACGATCGAGCCGACGACGCGGGCCGCGGACGACCCGTCGGGAGCGGTGGTGACGAGCGTGTAGAGCCGATCCTGGGCGGCGAGGGCGTCGCGCATCGCGGCGTCGAACGGCAGCACCCCGACCCCGCACAGTCCCCAGTCGCCGCGCCCGGCCTCCAGGAGCCTGTCGAGGTACATCGCCTCGTGGGCGCGGTGGAACCCGCCGACGCCGACGTGCACGATGCGCGAGCGCACGGCCGACCTGTCGTAGGTCGGAACGGAGACGTCCGCCGCGAGGGAGGGGAGGGCGGCGGCGGTGAGTTCGGTCATGCGGGGCTCCGTGTGGGTGGGGCGGGAGGTTCGGGGCGTGCTCGTCGCGTCGGAGGTGCCCCGGGGTTCGGGACGTGTTTCATCACGTGGGGCGTGAGGTACGCGCCCCGAGGTGAGGAAGCCGCCCCGAACCGGGGAAGGGAAGGGGGTGGATGCCGGGACCTCGCGTGTGCGGGGTCCCGGCATCCGAGGTGGGTCAGCAGGAGGACTTGTAGACCGCGTCCTTGCCGTCGCCGTTGATGTTGTCCTTGGTGAGGATGGTGAAGCCGGTCTGGATCTTCTCCTCGGTGGACTCGCCCTTCAGTGCGGCGATGGCCTGCTTGACGCCGTCGGAGCCGATGGTGGCGGGCTCCTGCGCGACGAGGGCCTGGACGGTTCCGGCTTCGAGGGCCTTGACCTGGGCGGGACCGGCGTCGAAGCCGACGATCGTGACCGAACCCTGCTTGCCGGCCTGCTGCACACCCGTCGCGGAGCCCTCGGCGGCGAACAGGTTGGCGGCGAAGATGCCGACGATGTCGGGGTCCTTCTGCAGCGCGGCGGTGACGATCTCGGCCGCGGTCGAGGGCTCGTTGTGCGAGTACTGCACACCCACCGACTCGAACTTGCTGTCCTTCGCGACGGCGTCTTCGAAGCCCTGGGCGCGGGCGTCGGTCGTGGACACGCCGGGGTCGGTCGAGACGACGAGCACCTTGCCGCCGTTGGGGTTCGCCTTCTGGATCGCCTCGAATGCGGCAGCTCCGCCGCCTTCGTTGTCGGAGGAGATCTGCGACACGGCTCCCGAGGGGTCCTCGAGCGTCGTGTCGACGAGGACGACCTTGATGCCCGCGGCCTCCGCCGCCGCGATCGGCGCCTGCATGGCCGACACGTCGGTCGGCGCGATCAGCAGCGCGTCGGGCTTCGACGCCACGACGGCGTCGACGATCGGCTTCTGCAGGGTCGGGTCGAACTTCTCCGGGCCCTGAGTGGTGACGGTGGCGCCCTCGGTCTTGGCTTCGGCTTCGATGCCGCACTGCATGGAGATGTAGAATTCATCTCCGGCGACGCCCTGCACGAACGCGATCTTGTAGCCGCCGTCGGAGCCGCCGGACGCACCGCCCGAGGCCGTGCCACCGGAGCAGCCCGCGAGAGTCAGGGTCGCGGCCATGCTGAAGACCGTCAGGGCGGTCGCCTTCTTGTTCCACTTCATCGTGATCACCGTTCTGTTGTGAGTTCTTGCTGTCGGGTTGGGTAAGGGGTGGAGAGGGAATGGATGCCGCCGCGGCTCAGCCGCGCCGACCTCCGCTGAGGAACTTGCGCCAGAGGCCCTGCGAGTTGCCGCGCGTGGCGGCGGTGCGGCGCACCTGGTCGACGTACACCGCCGTGATCAGCACCGCGCCGACGGCGACCTGCTGCCAGAACGGCTGGACACCGGTGATGACGAAGCCGTTCTGCAGCACCGCCGGGATGAACAGGCCCACGACGGTGCCCATGATCGTGCCGACGCCGCCGAAGAGCGACGTGCCACCGATCACGACGGCCGCGATGACGTTGAGGTTGGTCTGCGATTGGCCGGCGATCGCGGTCGTGGAGAACTGCGAGAGCGACAGGATGCCGCCGAGCCCGGCCAGAGCGCCGGAGATCGTGTAGATCTTGATCAGCTGCGCGTCGACCTTGACGCCGACGCGACGGGCGGCGATCTCGCTCGACCCGACCGCCAGCGTGTAGAGGCCGAAGCGCGTGTAGTGCAGCACGATCGCACCGATCGCGACGACCACGAGGGCGATGACGCTGATGATCGGGACGCTGCCGAAGACGTTGCCGTAGCCGATCGAGACCGTGAGCACGGTCGGCACGTCGCGGATGTCGACACCGCCGGTGAGGATCTGCGCGAGACCGAGGGCCATGCCCAGGGAACCCAGGGTGACGATGAGCGGCGGGATCTTCGCCTTGGCGATGAGGAAGCCGTTCAGCAGCCCCCAGCACACGCCGCTGAGGATCGCGACGAGGATGCCGACGATCGCGACGCCCCAGCCCTCGCCGCCCATCGCCCGCATGACGATGGCCGCGACGACGCCGGAGAAGACCAGGACCGACCCGATCGAGAGGTCGATGCCGGCGGTGATGATGACGTAGGTCATGCCGACGGCGAGCACCGCGAGGATCGAGGCGTTCTGGATGATGAGACGGAAGTTGGTCCACTGCGCGAACGAGTCGGGCGCGATGATGCTGAAGACGATGATGATCGCCAGCAGCACGAGGAGGATCTGGAAGGCCTGCGTACGCAGGATCCGGCGGACCGGGTTCACCTTCTGGTTGTCGTCGAACGTGCCGATCGCGACGGTCTCGGTGGGAGGGGTCGTGGTGCTCACTTCTGGTCGTCCTTCGTGACGGCGCCGGTCATGAGCCCGACGAGTTCTTCCATGGAGGTGTCCGCGGCCTGGATGTTCGCGACGCGGGTCCCGAGTCGCAGCACCTGGATGCGGTCGGAGACGTCGATGACGTGCGGCATCGAGTGCGAGATGAAGACCACGGCGATGCCCTTGTCGCGCACGCGGCGGATCGTCTCGAGCACGTTCTTCGTCTGGCGCACGCCGAGGGCCGCGGTGGGCTCGTCGAGGAAGACGACGCGCGACGCCCAGTGGACGGCGCGGGCGATCGCGATCGCCTGACGCTGGCCGCCCGACATCTCGCCGACGGGCGAGGTCAGGCTGCGCACCGTGGCGCCGAGCTCGTCGAACGCCGCGCGCGACGCCTTCGCCATGTCCTTCGTCTTCATGAAGCCGAGGGCACCGGCGAGCCCCGGGCGACGGATCTCGCGGCCGAGGTACATGTTCTGCACGGGGTCGAGGTGGGGCGCGAGCGCGAGGTCCTGGTAGACCGTCTCGATGCCGAGCGACGAGGCGACCTGGGGGTTGGACATGTCGATCGGCGATCCGTCGAACCGGATCTCTCCCTCGTCGACGGCGAGGTTGCCCGACAGGGCCTTCACGAGCGTCGACTTCCCTGCGCCGTTGTCACCGATGAGGGCGGTGACCTCGCCGGGGTAGACCTCGAAGTCGACGTTGTAGAGGGCGCGGACGGATCCGAACTGGCGCGACAGACCGCGTGCCTGCAGCACGGGCACAGCCGTGGTGGTGCTCATGAGGAAGCTCCTTCGTGGTGGCCGGCGCCCCCGGCGGGGGTGTCGGAGACGGTGACGACGAGGTCGGCGCGGTGGCGGCCGCGCTCGACGACAAGGGCGTTCGCCTCGTCGACGTCGCGGACCCAGGCGACGGCATCGTCATGGGGGTGGCCGTGGGACAGGCGGCGGGCGACGAGCCGCTCGCGGCGCGCGGTGGGTTCGATGTCGAGGAACCAGACCTCGTCGAGACGGGATGCCACGGCATCCCACCCGAATCCCTCGTGCAGCAGGTAGTTGCCCTCGGTGATGACGAGCGGAACGTCGGCGGGCACCAGAACCGCGGAGCCGATGGACTCCTCGAGGTCCCGATCGAAGCGCGGCGCGTAGACCTCGTGCCCGGCGCGGATGCGGTCGAGCAGGGCCACGTAGCCGTCGACGTCGAACGTGTCGGGGGCGCCCTTGCGGTCGCGGCGACCGAGGCGGATGAGCTCCTCGTTCGCGAGATGGAATCCGTCCATCCCGACCAGCACCGCGTCGGAGCCGAGCGCGGCGAGCAGCGCGTCGCTCACGGTGGACTTGCCGGCGCCGGGGGTTCCCGCGAGTCCCAGCACGCGGCGCTCGCCCGATGCCGCGAGCAGCCGCGCACGCTCGACGAGGTCGTCGAGGTGCACGGTCGCGGTGGCGATCGGTGCGGCGTTCTGCGAGGTGCGGGTCACGGCGGTGTGGTCCTTCCGGGGACGCCGCACGTCGGAGTGCTGCGCCGGTGGAGCGGTCCGGTGGAGCTGTCCACCGGTCGAACGTTGGTTACGGTAAGCCCACCGTGACACCGGTGTCAACACCCGTGATCAATTCGTCATGACACCGAAGTCATCCGCGGGATTCTGTGGTTATCATGGGCCGCGACGACACCGCCGTCGTCCCCGCCCTCAGGACCCGCGAAAGAGCCCTCCCATGACCGAATTCACCGACCGCACCATCCTCGTCACCGGAGCCGGTGGCGGTATCGGCGGGGCGACCGTGCGACACCTCGTCGCCGCCGGCGCCACCGTGCTCGCCGCCGGCCGCACGGCTGACAGCGTCGAGGCGATCGCCGCCGAGACCGGAGCCGAGCCCGTCGTGTTCGACCTCGAATCCGAGGACGAGATCCGCTCCGCGATCGAGGGCCGAGACCTCTACGGCGTCGTGAACTGCGGCGGGTGGGGCGGCGAGATCGCGACACCCATGGAGACGGACATCGACGTGTTCGACAAGGTCATGAGCATCAACGCCCGCGGCTCGCTGCTGGTGACCAAGTACGCCTCGCGCGAGATGATCCGCGTCGGCAAGGGCGGCGCGATCGTCAACGTCTCGAGCCAGGCCAGCCTCGTCGCCCTCACCGGACACATCTCGTACGGTTCGTCGAAGGCGGCCCTCGACAACATCACGCGCGTGTCCGCCCTCGAACTCGGCGGCTACGGCATCCGGGTCAACAGCGTGAACCCCACGGTCGTCATGACGCCGATGTCGGCCTGGTACTGGGGTCGTCCCGACATCGAGGGCCCCTTCCTCGAGGCCATGCCGCTGCACAAGTGGGCGACCGAGGACGACATCGCCGCCCCGATCGTCTTCCTGCTCAGCGACGGGGCCGGCATGATCTCCGGCGTCTCGCTCCCGATCGACGGCGGCTACTCCAGCCGCTGATCCGGATGCCACGGAGCGGCGCCGCGGTGGGCGGCGCCGCTTCGCGGTCTCGGCGCGCGGAGGTCGCGACGCAAGGAGGCTGAGCATGCCGAAGCCTCCGGGGATTGCGGTCCCTTCGACGGGCTCGGGGACCTGGGTTCGCGGTGGTGACGCGAGAAGGCTGGGCCTGTCGAAGCCTCCGGGGGTTGCGGTCCCTTCGCCGGGCTCAGGGACCTTCGCCCGCGCCCGTGGTCACAGGCCGAGCGTGCGCTCCAGGTAGGCGTTGCGGAAGACCCCGCGCGGGTCCGCCTCGCGCGCCGCGGCGAGGAAGTCCTCGGCTCGGGGCAGCGTCGCGCGCACCGCCTCGCCGGGCATCGTGAACGCCTTCCCCCAGTGCGGACGCACGTCGAAGGGCGCCAAGGCCCGCTCGATGTGCGGCAGCACCCCGAGTACGCCGTCGGTGTCGTTGCGCCAGGTGAAGTGGATCGCGAGCACGTCGCGCTCGAATGCCGGGCTGAGCCAGAGACCGTCGGCGGCCACCGTGCGCAGCTCGGTCACCAGCAGGTGGGCGTCGAAGGCGGGGGCGATCGCGCGCACGGCCGCCAGTGCCTCGGCGGCCGCCGTGATCGGCACGAAGTACTCCGATTGGATCTCGTCGCCGTCGCTGGGCAGCGCGTCGGCGCGGAAGTGCGGCAGACGGGTGTGCCACGGCCCCGGGGTTCCGCGCTCGGTGGTGTTGTCGAGCGTGCGGATGCGCCCGAGGTGCAGGTCGTCCCCGACCGCGCGGCCCCCGAGTTCCTCGACCCACGTCGGCGCCCCGGTGTCGCTCTTGGCCCACACGAGGTCATCGGCCGGGTCTCCCCACGTCGTGAACACGCTCACGCTGCGCGAACCGCCGAACACCGTCGCCGGATCGGACACGAGGTCGTCCCAGGCGACGCCCGTGAACGCCTGCTGCACGACCGTGTACGACGGGACGGTGCGCAGCTCGACGGCCGTGACGACGCCGAAGGCGCCGAGCCCCAGGGCCGCGGCCCCGAACCACGGGTGGCCCCGGTCGATGTGGTGCGTGCGGCCGTCGGCATCCAAGATCTCGAGGGCCGTGACGGCGCTCGAGAGGTTGCCGTTGCCCATGCCCGACCCGTGCGTTCCGGTGGCGGCGGCCCCGGCGACCGAGATGTGGGGGAGCGATCCGAGGTTGTGCAGGGCGCGCCCCTCGGCCTCGAGCACGGGGGCGAGCTGCGCGAACGTGACGAGACCCTCGACGCGCACGCGGTCGTCGGTGACGTCGATGCGCGTCGGCATCCGCTCGAGCGACACGAGGGCGCCGTCGGCGTCGGCGATGTCGTTGAAGGTGTGGCGCGTCGCCTGCACGCGCAGAGCCGGACGGGATGCCACGACCTCGGCGAGCTCGCCCGCGTCGGCGGGCAGCAGCACCTCGGCGGCGCGATAGTGGTGATTGCCCGACCAGGTTGCTCCGGCGGCTCGTGTCTCGGTCATCGTGTCTCCTCGCGTCGTCGCCCACCCATCATGACCCGGACGCGCGACGTCGATGCCCGCGCGGGCGGTTTCGGGAAGGGTTTCGTTCCGTGCAGAGCCCTCAACGGGCGGGGAACAGGGCGGCCTCGAAGACGGCCTCGGCCGCGCCCACGAGCAGGCGGTCCTCGCCGAGTTCCGCGGCCGCCAGGCGCAGACCCTCCGCGCACGCGGGCAGGGTCTGCGCGCGCACGGCGTCGTCGAGTCCCGCCAGATCGAGCTCGGCCAGGGTCGCGAGGAAGCCGCCGAGCACGATCACCGCCGGGTTCATCACGTTCGCCGCGTTCGCGAGAGCGGTCGCGAGGATCCGTCGCTGGCGCGCGATCTCCGCGCGAACGGCCGGATCGTCGGCGGAGCCCAGAGCCGCGGAGAGCGTCGCCTCGTCGGCGCTGTCGAGCCCGACCGCCGCGAGCAGGAGCGCGCGACTGACCTCGTCCTCGAGCACGCCGTCGACCGCCCGGCGGTCGCGGGGATCGACGATGCCGGGACGGTTCTGCCCGAACTCGCCGGCGTACCCTCCCGCGCCTCCCAGCGGCACCCCGCCCACGATCACCGCGCCGCCGATCCCGCTCGCGCCGCCGTTCAGGTAGACCACGTCGTGCGCCCCGCGCGCGGCGCCGAAGAGGTGCTCGGCGAGGGCGCCGAGTGCGGCGTCGTTGCCGACGTGGGCGGGCAGGCCCGTGGCATCCGTCATGAGAGAGGGCAGCGGGGCGTCGATCCAGCCGAGGTGCGGAGCCTCGCGCACGACGCCGTCGGCGGCGCGCACGGGGCCCGGGACCGCGACGCCGACCCCGACGATGCGGGCGTCGGTGAGGACGTCGCCCCGCCACCGTGCGAGGTGCGCGCCGACCAGCTCGGCGGTGCGTTCGGGGGTGAGCAGTTCGGTCTGCTCGAGTCGCTCGCGCGCCACGATCGTGCCGTCGAGGGCGACCGCGCCGAGGTCGAGGGCGTCGACCTCGGGGTTGACGGCGATCGCGACCACCCGCGGGTCGGGCGCGACGATGGGGGAGGGGCGACCGACGCGTCCCTGCGCGTCGGATGCGCGCTCGACGACGAGTCCCGATCGCTGCAGGTCGCCCACGAGGTCGGCGATCGTGGAGCGATTCAGGCCCGTTGCCTCGGTGAGGGCGGCCCGGGAGCGCGGACCCTGGCGGTGCACCGTGCGCAGCACCAGCGACAGGTTGGCGCGGCGCATGCCGTCGCCGCGGGTGCCCTCGGTGACCATCCGACCACTGTGCCATGCCGTCGGCGTCCGACCGTGGCACTCTTCCCGTCCGTCCCGGGAGCCCGGCGAGCCGCGACCTCGCCGTGTGCACGCCCTCCCGAGGGGCGAGCGGCGGCGCGCGGCGCTTCCTCCGGCGAGGGCGTCCACCTCCCGATCGTCGCGACTCGCGCATTCCCACCCCGGGCAAAGCGGGCGGTGCCAGGATCGACGCATGGACCTCTCCGGCATCCCCATCACGACCATCCGCGGCGACGAGACGACCTTCGGCGACCTGACCGACGGCAAGGCGGCGCTCGTGGTCAACGTCGCCTCGCGGTGCGGGCTCGCGCCGCAGTACGAGGCGCTCGAGGCGCTGCACAAGAAGTACGCCGACCGCGGGTTCACGGTCATCGGCTTCCCCAGCAACCAGTTCCTTCAGGAGCTCGGCGATGAGGACAAGATCGCCGAATACTGCTCCGCCACGTGGGGCGTCACCTTCCCGATGTCGGAGAAGGTCAAGATCAACGGCCGGAACGCCCACCCGCTGTACAAGGAGCTGACCTCGACCCCGGATGCCGAGGGCAAGACCGGCCGCATCTCGTGGAACTTCGAGAAATTCGTCGTGGCCCCCGACGGGCGGGTGACGCGGTTCAGCCCGCGCACCCTGCCCGACGCGCCGGAGGTCGTCGCCGCGATCGAGGACGCCCTCCCGCGCTGACCCGCGCCCTGCGCCGGCGCCCGCCCTCCCGCGGTCGCACCTCGTCGAGCGTCCGGAACACGCCGTCGCGCCTCGGCCGACACGGCGTGTCCTGGACACTCGAGGGGGGAAACGGCGCCCGACGGCTGCCCTATCCTGACCGGGAACCCGACCTTCGAAGGAGCCGTCATGGCCGATGCCGTCGTCCTCGTTTCCGGCGGAGCCGCCGTCACCCCGTACACCGACCCCGAGCGCGCCGCGGCCGCGGGGCTCGCGGCGGGCAACACGATGACCGCACTGCGCGCGCACTTCGTGGCACGCGGCATCCGGGTCTTCACCGCTCCCGCCCGCATCGGTGCGGGGGAGGTGCGGGAGGATGCCGGGTGGCAGGGCTTCGACGACGTACCCGTCGTGCTGCCGGCCGGGGTGACGATCAACGCGGTCGGTCGTGTCGACGACGCGGGGGTGGCGCTCGCCGCCTTCCTGCGGTGGCTCGCGGACGAGCGGGAGGTCGGGAGCGTCGACCTCGTCGGTCACTCGATGGGCGGGCTGTTCTCGCGCGCCGCGATCCGCGAGCTCGGGGGCGGCGGCCCGCGCATCGAGCATCTGGTGACCCTCGGCACCCCGTGGGACGGCTCGGTGCTGGGCGACCTGCTCGACGGCGAGCTCTCGGAGGCCGATGCGCACGGCGACCCCGCCACGCGGCAGATCTTCGCCGAGGCGCGTCCGTACGCCGATGCCAACTCCCAGGGGGCGGCGGCCGAGGTCTCGCGCCGGTTCCTGCGCGGCTGGAACGACGCGCAGGCGGGGGTGCTCGACGGCATCCCGGTCACCGCGGTCGGCGCGGGCTACTTCGCGGCGGCGAGCGAGCCGACCCAGCTGTGGCCGCATGACGGCCTCGTGTCGCTCACGAGCGGCCGTGCCGACGAGGTGCCCACGACGGTGCTGCCGAAGGTCGAACGCCATTCGTTCGGCGACCACGTGCACAGCATCTTCTTCGCCGAGGCCTTCGGCTTGCCGTGGGAGCGCGCCCTGACCTGGGACCCCGCGGTGTTCGCGGTGGTGGATGCCGCGCTCGGCGACTGACGCGGGGCTGGACGCCGTGGCATCCGGGGTATATGTTGTGAGCACCAACAAACCCGGCGCGCGTCACCGCGCACTCGTGCGTCTCCATGCGAAGGAGCAGGAATGCCCACCCCCACCCGCGATGACAAGTTCTCGTTCGGACTCTGGACCGTCGGCTACAACGGCACCGACCCGTTCGGCGGCCCCACGCGTGAGCCCCTCGACGTCGTGCACGTCGTCGAGAAGCTCGCCGAGCTCGGCGCCTACGGCCTGACGTTCCACGACGACGACCTCTTCGCCTTCGGCTCGACCGATGCCGAGCGCCAGAAGCAGATCGACCGCCTCAAGGGCGCGATGAGCGACACCGGCATCGTCACGCCGATGGTGACCACCAACCTCTTCTCGGCCCCCGTCTTCAAGGACGGCGGCTTCACCTCGAACGACCGCCAGGTGCGTCGTTTCGCGCTGCGAAAGGTGCTGCGCAACCTCGACCTCGCCGCCGAGCTCGGGGCGAAGACGTTCGTCATGTGGGGTGGCCGCGAGGGTGCCGAGTACGACTCCGCGAAGGACATCCGTCAGGCGCTCGAGCGCTACCGCGAGGCCGTGAACCTCCTCGGCGACTACGTCACCGACAAGGGCTACGACATCCGTTTCGCCATCGAGCCCAAGCCCAACGAGCCCCGCGGTGACATCCTGCTGCCGACCCTCGGACACGCGATCGCGTTCATCGACTCGCTCGAGCGCCCCGAGCTCGTGGGCCTGAACCCCGAGGTCGGCCACGAGCAGATGGCGGGACTGAACTTCGCCGCCGGCATCGCCCAGGCGCTGTACCACGGCAAGCTCTTCCACATCGACCTCAACGGTCAGCGCGGCATCAAGTACGACCAGGACCTCGTGTTTGGCCACGGCGACCTGCACAACGCCTTCGCGCTCGTCGATCTGCTCGAGAACGGCGGCCCCGGCGGCGTGCCCGCCTACGACGGCCCGCGTCACTTCGACTACAAGCCCTCGCGCACCGAGGACGAGACCGGTGTCTGGGACTCCGTGTCGGCCAACATGAACACCTACCTGCTGCTCAAGGAGCGCGCCGCGGCCTTCCGCGCCGACCCCGAGGTGCAGGAGGCCCTGGAGGCCGCGAAGGTCGCCGAGCTCGCGCAGCCGACGCTCAACGAGGGCGAGACCTACGACGACTTCCTCGCCGACCGCTCAGCCTACGAGGACTTCGACACCGACGCGTACCTCGGCGGCAAGGGCTTCGGCTTCGTCCGCCTGCAGCAGCTCGCGACCGAGCACCTGCTCGGCGCGCGCTGAGCCCCGCGGGGCCCGGATGCCACGGCATCCGGGCCCCTTTCCGTCGAGTGTCCACGACACGCCGCATCGCCTCGCGCGGCACGGCGTGTCGTGGACACTGAACGGGATGCCGCACCGCTGCGGCGCGAACAGAGGGAGTGAGCATGGCGCTCGTCATGGGAGTCGATTCGTCGACGCAGTCGTGCAAGGTCGTCGTCGTCGACGCCGAGACCGGGCGCGCGGTGCGTGAGGGGCGCGCATCGCATCCCGCCGGAACCTCGGTCGACCCCGAGGCATGGTGGATCGCGCTGCAGGACGCCATCGCCCGAGCGGGCGGGCTCGACGACATCGCCGCGGTCTCGATCGCCGGGCAGCAGCACGGCATGGTCGTGCTGGATGCCGAGGGGGCCGTCATCCGCGACGCCCTGCTCTGGAACGACACGCGGTCGGCCCCGGCTGCACGCGACCTCATCGACGAGGTCGGCGCGGCCGAGTTCGCCGAGCGCACGGGTGCGGTGCCGGTCGCCTCGTTCACCGGCACGAAGCTGCGCTGGCTGCGGGATGCCGAGCCCGACAACGCGGCGCGCGTGGCCGCGGTCGCGTTGCCGCACGATTGGCTCACCTGGCGCCTTCGCGGGTTCGGTCCGGGCAACGCGGTGCTCGAAGAACTGGTCACCGATCGCTCCGACGCGTCCGGCACGGCGTACTGGGGCGCCGGCGGATACGACGACGACCTCTTCGTGCGCGCCCTCGGTCACGACGCGGTGCGCCCGCGCGTACTGGGACCGTGGGAGAGCGCCGGGACGCTCCCGGGCGGGGCTCTCGTGGGCCCCGGCGCCGGGGACAATGCCGGCGCGGCCCTCGGCCTCGGCGCGGGCGTGGGCGACGTCGTCGTGTCGCTCGGCACGTCGGGCACGGTGTTCGCCGTATCCGACACCCCGAGTCGCGACACCACCGGGACGGTCGCCGGCTTCGCCGACGCGACCGGGAAGTTCCTCCCCCTGGTCGCGACCCTCAATGCCGCGCGCGTGCTCGACGCGTTCGCGGGCCTGCTCGGCGTCACGCACGACGAGCTCGGCGCTCTGGCGCTGCAGGCCGAGCCGGGGGCCGACGGCGTGGTGCTCGTGCCGTGGTTCGAGGGCGAGCGCACCCCGAACCTGCCGAACGCCCAGGCCTCGCTGACCGGCCTGACCCTGGCATCCACGAACCGTCCGACGCTCGCGCGCGCGGCGATCGAGGGGATGCTCAGCGGGCTGGCCGTGGGTCTCGAGGCGATCCAGGCGCAGGGCGTCGAGGTGCGCCGCGTGCTGCTGATCGGCGGGGCGGCGGCCAACGACGGGGTGGCGCGCATCGCCGCGCAGGTGTTCGACGCCGAGATCGTCGTGCCGGCGGCGGGGGAGTACGTCGCGCTCGGTGCGGCGCGCCAGGCCGCGGGCGTGCGGGCGGGTGGACCGGTCGAGTGGACGGTGGCCACGACCCGGGCGGTCGAGCCCGACCACCGCCCGCAGATCCGGGCGCGCTACGACGCGGTGGCGGCCCTGCGCGCCCAGGAGAGCTGATCGCGCCATTCGCAGTGGATTCGGGCGGCCGGAATACGTCAGAGTAGGACCGGACCCGTCGACGCCTTGTAAGGGGGGCGTCGGCGGGTTCTTCACGGGAGCGCTCCCGGTGTCGTGCGTCAAGACCCTCACCGCCTCGGCCTGAGGCGCCCTAGCGTCGCCGCATGGTGCGCATCCGACTCGAGTCCCCGGCCTTCCAGCGCGACGTCGACGTCGACGACGCGGAGCCCCTCGTCGAGGTCGAGGGGATGACCTGGGCCCACGCGGGCGAGATCGGCGGGCTGCCGCGGTACATCCCGGCGGCGGCGGGCTGAGGGGCGCGGCGGTCACGGCGTCCGGGCGGCGCCTTCCGCCGGCTGTACCCGCTCGTACGACGGCTGACGGAGCGCGCTCACCCAGCGGTATGCCCGAGCGCCCGGGATCGGCCGCCGGACCGTGTCGAAGCGCAGACCGTGGTCGTCCTGGTCGGCATCCCGTCGCAGCTCGAGGACGGCGAACGGATGCCACGGGCCCGCCGGAGTGGCATGAGCGACGGTGAGCGTCCAGGCGGAGTCGTCGTGCCCGGGCAGCTCTCGCGGATCGGTCGCCGGGGGACGCCCCCGCCGCGTCCGGGCGATCAGCACGACGGGTCCGCGCGGTCCGCGGTACGGCAGCAGCGTCCCCAGGCGGGCGCGCTCCGGCCGACGGTGCGGCAGCAGCAGGAAGCGCCCGGGCACGTTCCACCCCGTGGAGGCGAGCTCGAGGTCGCAGGCGGTGCCGTCGACGTCGATCCTCAGCGCGAGACCGATGATGTCGGGCAGAGGCGCGGGCAGCCCGAGCGATCGCGAGACGCGGGCGACGACCCGGACCGGACTGCCCGGGGCGTCGTCGATGAAGGCGATGCCGGAGGGTGCGGCACCCGGGATCCACCGCATCTCTCCGCTCAGCACCACGCCACGGCTGTGGATCGGACGGGGGTGCCTCACTCGTTGCAGGAGGCCGAAGGCCGCGGACAGAGCCGACCCGATCGCGCGCGCGAGCGGCGATCGGCGGACGGACGGGATGCCGGTGGTCGTGGTCACGCTCCGAGAGCACCTCACGAACCCGGTGCACGCCGAGGGGGTTGCGCGCCGCTACTGTGAGTCACCATGAGCGGCGACACCGGGGCGAAACGCATCGGCGTCCGCGAGGTCGCGGCAGCGGCGGGCGTCTCGACGCAGACGGTCTCGCGGGTGCTGAACGGCTACCCCGGTATCCGCGACGTCACTCGCGAACGCGTGCTCGACGCGGTCGCCGCCCTCGACTACCGCGTGAACAACGCCGCCCGCGCTCTCGGCACGAGCCAGACGCGCACCGTGGGGGTCGTGGCGTCCGACGCCGTCCTGCACGGGCCGTCGGCGGGGATCGCGGCGCTCGAGAGGGCGGCGCGAGGGCGGGGGCGCTGGATCTCGACCGCGTACACCGACTCCGACGACCCGGCCGACATCGACGCCGCGGTGCGCCACCTGCTCGACCAGGGCGTCGACGGCATCGTGCTGGTCGCCGCCCACGGTGCGACCTCGCTCGAGGGCTACGACGTGCCGCTCGTGCCGCTGTACGGCGAGTCCGGGTCGCGCCAGCGCGCCGCGGCCGCGCTCGTCGTCGATCATCTGGTCGACCTCGGCCACCGCCGGATCGTGGAGGTCGCCGGTCCCGCCGACTGGCGCGAGGCGCGCGCGCGTACCCGGGGCGTCGCCGACGCGCTGCATCGTCGAGGCGTCGAGCGCGACGGCTGCGTCGAGGGGGACTGGAGCGCCGCGTCCGGATCCGCGATCGCCGGCGCCGTCGCCGACCTCGTCCGCGCGGGCGCGACCGCGGTCGCCGTCGCGAACGACCAGATGGCTCTCGGCCTCGTCGCGGGGCTGGTCGAGCGGGGGCTCGCCGTTCCCGGCGACGTCTCGGTCGCCGGCTTCGACGACAACCCGGATGCCGCGTTCTACACGCCCGCGCTCACCACGGTGCGTCTCGACGTCGAGGGCGAGGCCGCGGAGGCCGTGGCGACCGTGCTCGGCGAGGTCGCCGAGCCGCCGGCCGACCCCGTCCTGGTGCCGCGGGCCTCGACGGCGGCGCCGCGCGGGGCAGCCCCGCGCTGATCGCCGCGCGCCGGGAGGCGTGTCGCACCGGCATCCGTCTTCGCGGCGGTTCGGGGCGCGTTCCTCTCGTCGGGCGCTGGTTCTCCGCCCTGCAGCGAGAACCGCGCCCGGACCGGGGAGCCGCGGGGAGCCCACGAGGGGCGGGCCCGGCCGGTCGACGGGCAGGAGGGCTCGCCACCGGGGGATGTTACCGGTAACATGGCAGGCGCAATCCGCCACCGACAGAGTCGAAGGAGACCCGCGTGTCCGAAGCCGCCCCGTTCGCGCCCGAGGTGCAGGAGGCGATCGACGCCCTCCGCGTCGACGTCGCGAAGCTGCACGCCGAGCTCGTGCGCTACAACCTCATCGTCTGGACCGGCGGCAACGTCTCGGGCCGCGTTCCCGGCGCCGACCTGTTCGTCATCAAGCCGTCGGGTGTCTCGTACGACGACCTCGCCCCCGAGAACATGATCCTCTGCGACCTCGACGGCAACGCGATCCCGGGCACCCCGGGCAGTGAGCGGAGTCCCTCGAGCGACACCGCCGCGCACGCCTACGTGTACCGGAACATGCCCGAGGTCGGCGGAGTCGTCCACACGCACTCCACCTACGGCGTCGCCTGGGCGGCTCGCGGCGAGGAGATCCCCTGCGTCATCACGGCCATGGCCGACGAGTTCGGCGGCCCCATCCCGGTCGGCCCCTTCGCGATCATCGGCGACGATTCGATCGGCCGCGGCATCGTCGAGACCCTGCGCGGCCACCGCTCGCGCGGCGTCATCATGCAGAACCACGGCCCCTTCACGATCGGCACGAACGCGAAGGACGCCGTGAAGGCCGCGGTCATGCTCGAGGACGTCGCCCGCACCGTGCACATCGCGCGCGAGGCCGGCCCCCTCATCCCGATCCCGCAGGACAAGATCGACGCCCTCTACAACCGCTACCAGAACGTCTACGGACAGAGCACGGACGACCGCCGATGAACGCGCAGAACCCCGACACCGCGGGCACCGGATCCGCGACCACCGGCGCCCGGGCCGTCGGCGCCGACACCGCGGCATCCATCACCGAAGGCCGGGCCAGCCTCGGCATCGAGCTCGGCTCCACCCGCATCAAGGCCTGCCTCATCGGCCCCGATGCCGAGGTGCTCGCCACCGGCTCCCACGAGTGGGAGAACGTCTACGCCGACAAGCTCTGGACCTACTCCCTGGATGCCGTCTGGGCGGGCCTCCAGGCCGCCTACGCCGAGCTGGTCCGGAACGTGCAGCAGCAGTACGGCGTCACCCCCGAACGCTACGCCGCGATGGGCGTCTCGGCGATGATGCACGGCTACCTCGCGTTCGACGCCGACGGCGAGCTGCTCGCTCCCTTCCGCACGTGGCGCAACACCAACACCGGTGTGGCGGCGGCCGAACTCACCGAGCTCCTGGGCGTGAACATCCCACTCCGCTGGTCGATCGCCCACCTGCACCAGGCGGTCGTGGATGCCGAGCCCCACGTGCCCGAGATCCGCTTCCTCACCACCCTCGCCGGGTACGTGCATTGGACGCTGACGGGTGAGAAGGTGCTGGGCGTGGGAGACGCCTCGGGCATGTTCCCGATCGACTCCGCGACGCGCGACTACGACGCCGCCCTGGTCGCCCGCTACGACGGCCTGGCTGCCGGACGCGTCCCCGCGCTGAACGACCTGCTGCCGCGCGTGCTCGTCGCGGGTACCGCCGCCGGGAACCTCACCGACGAGGGCGCGGCCCTGCTCGATCCGACCGGAACCCTGCGTCCCGGCATCCCGTTCGCCCCGCCCGAGGGCGATGCGGGCACCGGCATGGTCGCGACCTGCGCCGTGGCTCCCCGCACCGGCAACGTCAGCGCCGGCACGAGCATCTTCGCGATGGTCGTGCTCGAGCGCCCGCTCAGCGAGGTGCACCACGAGCTCGACCTCGTCACGACGCCCTCGGGCGACGCGGTCGCGATGGTGCACTGCAACAACGGCGCGAGCGAGCTGGCCGCCTGGGCGAACATGTTCACCGCGTTCTCCGCCGCGGCGGGCGCGCCCCAGACCCCGGATGCCACGTACGCGGCGCTCTTCTCCGCCGCGCTCGAGGGTGAACCCGACGCCGGCGGGCTGTTGGCCTACAACCACCTCGCCGGTGAGCCCATCGCGGGTCTCGACGAGGGGCGCCCGCTCGTCGTGCGCACGCCCGACAGCCGCCTGACCCTGCCGAACTTCATGCGCGCGCAGCTCTACGGCGTCTTCGGGACGCTCGCGCTCGGCATGGACGTGCTGCACGGGGAGGGGGTGCAGCTCGACCGCATGTACGCGCACGGCGGCATGTTCCGCACGGCCGGCGTCGCGCAGCGCTTCCTCGCGGCGGCCCTCGACGCCCCGGTCGCGGTCGCCGAGACCGCCTCGGAAGGCGGCGCGTGGGGCATGGCCGTGCTGGCCGCGTACGTCGCCGACGACTCCGGCCGCGACCTCGACCAGTGGCTGCGCGAGGCGGTCTTCGCCACCGCCCCGATCCTCACCGCCGACCCCGAGCCGGCCGACGTGGCCGGCTTCGCGTCCTACCTCGACCGCTACCGCGCAGGCCTCGCCGTCGAGGCCGCCGCCGTGGCATCCCTCTGAACACTCGAAAAGGAACAGTGATGACCCGCACGAAGCTCAAGAACGACCTCGACGGCTACGAGGTCTGGTTCGTCACCGGCAGCCAGAACCTCTACGGCGAAGAGACCCTGAAGCAGGTCGCCCAGCAGTCGCAGGCCGTCGTCGAGGGCCTGAACGGCCTGCCGGTGAAGGTCGTCTGGAAGCCCGTACTGAAGGACTCCGACAGCATCCGCCGCATGGCGCTGGAGATCAACGGCCGCGACGACGTCATCGGCGTCATCGCGTGGATGCACACCTTCAGCCCGGCCAAGATGTGGATCTCCGGCCTCGACGCCCTGCAGAAGCCGCTGCTGCACCTGCACACGCAGGCCAACGTCGAGCTGCCGTGGAACGACATCGACTTCGACTTCATGAACCTCAACCAGGCCGCGCACGGCGACCGCGAGTTCGGGTACATCCAGACGCGCCTCGGTGTGTCGCGCAAGACCGTCGTCGGGCACGTGTCGAACCCGGCCGTGCGCCAGCAGATCGAGGACTGGGAGCGCGCCGCCGCCGGCTGGACCGCCGCCCGCACCCTCAAGCTCGCGCGCTTCGGCGACAACATGCGTTTCGTCGCGGTCACCGAGGGCGACAAGACCGAGGCGGAACTGCGCTTCGGCGTGCAGGTCAACACGTGGGGCGTCAACGAGCTCGTCGAGGCCGTGGAGAAGGCGTCGGATGCCGACATCGACGCGCTCGTGCAGGAGTACGTCGACAGCTACGACGTCGTCGACGAACTGCTCCCCGGCGGTGCGCGCCACCAGTCGCTGCGCGACGGCGCGGCGATCGAGCTGGGCCTGCGCTCGTTCCTCGAGGAGGGCGGCTTCGGCGCCTTCACCACGTCGTTCGAAGACCTCGGTGCCCTGAAGCAGCTGCCCGGTCTCGCGGTGCAGCGCCTCATGGCCGAGGGGTACGGCTTCGGTGCCGAGGGCGACTGGAAGACGGCGATCCTCGTGCGCGTCGCGAACGTCATGGGCGCGGGCCTGCCCGGCGGCGCCTCGCTCATGGAGGACTACACCTACGACCTCGTCCCCGGCTCCGAGCGCATCCTCGGCGCGCACATGCTCGAGGTCTCGCCCTCGCTCACCACGAAGAAGCCGCGCCTCGAGATCCACGAGCTCGGCATCGGCGGCAAGGACGACCCGGTGCGCCTGGTCTTCACCGCCGACGCGGGCCCCGCTCTCGTCGTCGCGATGAGCGACATGCGCGACCGCTTCCGCCTGGTCGCCAACGTCGTCGAGAACGTCGACGCCCCCGACCTGCCCAAGCTCCCCGTCGGCCGCGCCGTGTGGAAGCCCGCGCCCGACTTCGCCACCTCGGCCGGATGCTGGCTCGCCGCGGGAGCCGCGCACCACACCGTCATGACCACGGCCGTGGGCATCGAGGTGTTCCGCGACTTCGCCGAGATCGCAAAGACCGAGCTCGTCGTCATCGACGACGACACGACGGTCCGCGGTTTCCAGAGCGAGCTGCGCTGGAACCAGGCGTACTACCGCCTGGCCCAGGGCCTGTAAGACCCCGCCGTCCTCGGATCCTCCGCCGATCCGGGGGCGGTGCGGCACTCGCGCGCCTCGCTCTCTCGGGGCGCGTGCCGCGCACCGGCTCGACCGGCGCGCGGACCGTGCCCCGGAATCTCCGCAGCGGTGGGCTGCGGCGGTTCCGGGGCATCTCTGCGTTCAGCGCGGGCACCGCCGTGGTCTGCGGGCGACGGGCGGTGGCATCCGGTCGACGGGGACCCGTGTCCCACTCGTGATGGCGCGTGCCCCGTCTGTGAGGGGTTCGTGGGCGCGAGATCGAGAACGCCCCCGGCTTCCTCATCGGACGATCACTTTCGCCTGCGCGCTCGTCTCGGTGTCGCACGTCGTGACCTGCCACGCGGGAGCACCATCGTCGACGATCCGTTTCATGTCGATGATGAGGGGGCTGGGGTACGTCTCGCCCGATTGCTGCGCTGCGGCCCATGCGGAGGGGGCATCGGCTCTCTGCTCGGCATCGGTGAGGTCGACCTCGTGCGACGCGCGCTTCTCGAGCGTCTGCACGTCGAGCAGGGCCTCCTCGCCGCGGGCCGGGTCGTTCCCGGTCACGCTGCGTACGCGCCAGGCCCACTTCTCATCGAGGTACTCGAGCCGCAGACCCACGACGGTGCCCGTCGACTCCCCCGGAAGGGACTCCAGGAAATCGGTCGGCCACCTGAGCTGATCGGGGAGACACGTGCCCGGGTAGCCGTATCCGAGCGCGCGCTGCGGCGGCGGGGCCGACGCGCACCCGACGAGGATGCCGAGCAGAACCGTCGTGGCGCAGGCGGCCATCGCGCGTCGTCTCATCGCCCCACCGTATCGGCGGGGCGATGAGACGACGCGCGGGGGCGGAATACCGCCGCGTCGCCGGTCGTTGCGGACGGTTCACCCGAACCGATGGAAGGCTCGTCTTGTCTCACACCTCACACGCTCTCGTGGTCGGCGCGACCGGCATCGCCGGCGGCGCCCTGCTCGACCGTCTCTCCGGCGACGGCTGGGAGGTGACGGCGCTCTCGCGGCGGCCCGGCGCGGAGCGGCCCGGGGTCACGTGGCGGTCTGCCGACCTGCGGTCGCCGGGTTCGTTGGCATCCGCCCTCGACGGCGTCCCCCTCACCCACGTGTTCTTCACGGCGTGGTCGCGACAGGACACCGAGGCGGAGAACATCGCCGTCAACGGCGGAATGGTCCGCGACCTGCTCGCCGCTCTCGCCGACGCCCCGGTGCGCCACGTCGCGCTCATGACGGGACTCAAGCACTACCTCGGTCCCTTCGAGGCATACGGCCAGGGCGCCATGCCCGACACCCCCTTCCACGAGGACGAGCCCCGACTCGACGTCGACAACTTCTACTACGCGCAGGAGGACGAGCTGTTCGCCGCGGCGGAGCGGCAGGGCTTCACCTGGTCGGTGCACCGTTCCCACACCGTGCTCGGCCACGCGGTCGGCAACGCGATGAACATGGGCCTCACGATCGCCGTGGCGGCCGCCATCAGCCGGCACCTCGACAGGCCCCTGGTCTTCCCGGGGAGTGAGACGCAGTGGAACGGTCTGACGGACGTGACGGATGCCGACCTGCTCGCCGCCCAGATGGTATGGGCATCGACCCACCCCGAGGGTGCCGACGAGGCGTTCAACACCGCCAATGGCGACGTCTTCCGGTGGCGGTGGATGTGGCCGCGGATCGCGGCCGACCTGGGCGTGGCGGCCGCGGGCTTCGACACCGAGCCGCGACCCTTCGAGCAGCAGATGGCGGAGGCTGCGCCCGTCTGGGCCGAGATCGTCGCGCAGCACGGTCTCGTCGAGCCCGACATCACCCGGGTGGCCTCGTGGTGGCACACCGACGCCGACCTCGGACGCGACATCGAGGTGATGACCGATATGTCGAAGAGCCGCCTCGCCGGCTTCACCGAGCACCACCGCACGCGCGACTCCTTCAGCCGGCTGTTCGAGCGCTACCGCGCGGCACGCCTCATCCCCTGAGCCTCGTCGCGGTCGTCGGCCGGGGCGGCGTCCTCGACACCGTTCCAGCCGACGTCGCGCACACGTCGCCCACCGCGCCTCGATGCCCTCGCACACAGCGAAGCCGGCGATGACGGCGGCGTGACAGGACCCGCCCCCCACCGCGGGGAGGCGCCACGCTCGCCCGCCGCGCTCTGTCGGAGCGTGCGCGCATGATTCGATGGTCCGGGGTCTGTTCACGGCCCGTAACCGCGCCACCCGGCCCGTGCATCGGAGAACAATGTCGCAACCTGAGGATGCCGTGGACCGCTCCTCGGCGGAACCGCTCTTCGTCGTGCAGAGGTATCCGTCGCAGCACCTGGTCGCCCGGTGGATCGGCATCCTGTTCATGGTCGGGGCCGTGGTGCTCGCCGCGTCGGAGATCATCGAGCAGGATCGTCTCGCGTACATCGGCGTCACCGTGTGGCTGACCACACTGGGCGGTCTCGGCGCGATCATCTTCTTCTTCGCCCTGTCGTTGGGCAGAGCGCGCGTCCTCGTGTTCGAGGACCACCTCGTCGTCCGTTCGGGGCGACGCCGCGCACGGGTCGTGCCGGCATCCGACATCGCCGAGCTCGCGGCGCTCATGTCGGGACGGCTGCGGGGGAGGGACGCGCGCGGGCGCACGCTCTTCGAGGTGATGAGCGTGTACCGGGGCTTCTCCGCGTTCACCACCTGGTTGCAGGCGAAGACGCCCCGTCAGTGGGCCGCGATGTCGGAGAGCCCAGGCCGCTGAGCCCTGTCGTCCACGCCAGGCGTCGGACCGCGGAAGATCACCCTCCCCGTCACAGGCGCTGCCCCAGCGCCCACAGCCGGTCGGCGCGCCCCGAGATGGCCTCCGACAGCGCGAAGGCCTGTGCATCGGTGAGGGATGCCACGTAGTCGACGATCCCACGCGATCGGGCGAGGCGCTCGGCATCCGCCGGCCGGTGCTCCGCGGGCAGGGCGGAGTACTGCTCGCGTGCCAGGGCGATGAGCTCGCGCAGGCGCCGCGGCGTGCGTGCGCGGTCGAGGTCGTCGTCGAGCCACTCGCCGAGGGCGCGCACGGAGCGGGCGAGGATGCGACTCATTCCGCGCTGCTGGATCGCCAGATCGGGGCGGCTGAGCACGAAGCGCTTGTGCACGAACTTCAACACCTCGACGTGATGCCAGGCCCACGGCGACAGCACGACGGGTCCCGCGCGGGGCGTGTCGAGGGGGCGCAGGCGCGCCGACTCCTGGAACCGGCGGATCCAGCGGTCGGTGAAGGCGGCGAGCCGCCGCTCCGCCGTCAGGGAGCCGTCGAACGGGCGGGCGAGCAGGTCGGTGACCATCTCGGCATCCACGTCGCTGACGGCGGCGAGGAAGGCCTCGTCGTCGGCGATCCACGGGTCGTCGCGGCGCATCTTGCGACGCAGGCGCTCCAGGCCCGCGCCCGGCGCGAGCTCGGCGCGCACCTCGTCGTCGTCACGGGCGCGCCACTCCAGCACGTCGTCGAGCCAGCCGCGGAACTCCGCCGCGATCGGGGCATGATCCAGGATGCCGGCGCGATAGAAGTCGTCGACGTCGTGCACCGAGTAGGCGATGTCGTCGGCGAGGTCCATCACGGCCCCCTCGATGCTCTGCCGGAGGGGCTCGGCATCCACTCCCTGTCGGGCCTCGTCGAGATCGGCGAGGTCGAGGTCGTACGCGGAGTACTTGTGCACGCGATACGCGCCGTCGGGGGAGCGACGGATACCGCGGGGAGGACCGATGCGCTCGACGTCGTCGGCCGCGACCGACGGTGCCCAGGGGTACTTCGCCGAGGCCGCGCGCACGGCGGCGGTGAGGTTGAGTCCGCGCGGGGCGTTCTCGACCACGTCGAGCGAGACGAGGATGCGATAGGTCTGCGCGTTGCCCTCGAACCCGTCGGGGAGGTCGAGCTCCTCGCGCGCGAGGCGGTTGAGGGTCGACTCCCCGAGGTGGCCGAAGGGCGGGTGACCGAGGTCGTGCGCGTAGGCCGCCGCCTCGACGACGGTGGCGTTGCAGACGTCGCCCTCGCCGGCCCGGCGCGAGATCGTGTTGAGCTGCAGAGCGACGACGCGCGCGATGGCGCTCACCTTGAGGGTGTGGGTGAGGCGGTTGTGCACCGGGGCGCCCGAGATCGACGGCGACACCACCTGGGTCACCGCCGACAGGCGCGAGAAATACGGCGAGAACTGGATGCGCTCGAGGTCGATGGACCAGGGGTCGGCGCGGGCGTCGTCGTGGTCGGCGAACACCCGGGATGCCGCGTTGCCGACGACGGCATCCTGATCGGCGGTCCCGTGCCCCAGGCGCGCGGTGACTGCCGGGGGAGTGATCTGGTCGGGGAGCACGGTGATCCTCTCGGGGCGTCGACGACGTGTGTCCACGCTAACGCGCGGTGTCTGCTCCTTCGTTCCCGTTGACGGCACGAGTTCGGCGCGGGCGCGACGATCGAGGCGATCCGGCCCGACGCGGCACGACCGAGGATGGAGTCACGCAGTCCCGGGTTATACGCCTCCCTGCTGACCGACGCAATCGTCTGGGCCGCCCGCCACGGGGAAGCTGCCCGGGTTAGCGTTGCACGTGTGACGCTGAACCATATCCGACGCGGGACGGGCAGTCCTCTGCTGCTGGTGCACGGCCTGGGCGCGGGCTGGCGATCCTGGGCTCCGATCCTCGACGACCTGGCCCGGCACCGCGAGGTCATCGCCGTCGACCTGCCGGGGTTCGGTGAGACGCCGCCACTGTCCGGTGACGTCTCCATCGCCGCGCTGACCGATTCCGTCGCGGACTTCATCCGCGAGCACGGACTGAACGGAGTCTCCACCGTCGGCCAGTCGATGGGTGGACGAATCGTGCTCGAGCTCGCGCGGAGGGGAGTCGGCGGGGACACCGTGGCTCTGGACCCCGGCGGCTTCTGGAGTCCCCGCGAGCGTGCGGTCTTCGCCGCCACGCTGCGGCCGTCGATCGTGCTGGTCCGCGCATTGCGCGGCGCTCTGCCGGCCTTGCTCGGTACCCCCGTGGGGAGGACTCTGCTGCTGGCGCAGTTGTCGGCGCGACCCTGGGCCCTCTCGCGCGAAACCGTGCTGCCGGACGTGCGCGGACTGGCCGATTCCCCGTCGGTCGGAGCCGCGATGGACGCCCTCACCAAGGGTCCCCTGCAACAGGGCGCCCCGGCGGGGACGGCACCCGGCCGGGTCACGATCGGGTGGGGCCGGCGCGATCTGGTGACGGTGCCGAAACAGGCTGATCGCGCCGCGCGACTGTTCCCGGACGCCTCGCTCCATTGGTTCGAACGGTGCGGCCATTTCCCCCAGTGGGATGCTCCTCGCGAAGCGACACGACTCATCCTCGACCGCACCAGCTGACCCAGCGGATCACGCGACCGTCTCGGGCAGCCGGCTTTCCCTCGCGGCGCGAGACGGGGCCATCCGCCTCGCGCCGCAACCGCGCCTCACCCCCGCCGCACCTCGACCTCGACGAACCGTGCGTCATCGGCGCCCAGCTCGTACGTCGGCCCGGTGATCCGCAGCGCCACGGCCTCATCGACGTCCGCACACGACGACCCCAGCCGCAGCTCGACCTCGCCCGCCTCGACCACCCGCCGCAGCGCACGATCGCTGTAGGCCAGACGCGACGCGGGCACGGTGAAGCGCACCTCGGCGCTCTCGCCCGGTTCGAGCTCGACCCGCGCGTAGGCGACGAGTTGGGCGAGAGGCCGCGTGACGCTCGCCGCCGACCGGTGGGCGTAGACCTGCACCACGTCGGCACCGCGCACCGCCCCGGTGTTCGTCACTCGCGCGGCGACGCAGAAGGTGTCGCCCGCGCGCACCTCGGCGGTCGCGGATGCCCTCGCCCCGTCGACCGCGAGACCCTCGCGGCGGAACGACGTGTACGACAACCCGAACCCGAACGGCCGCACGGGCGTGGGATCCGTGCTGGTCACCCCCGACGGCCCGCCGAGCAGCGGGTGCAGGTAGGAGTACGGCTGCGACCCGGCGGAGCGGGGGAGCGAGACGGGCAGACGGCCCGAGGGGGTGGCATCCCCCGTCAGGAGCGCGGCCAGCGCGGGGGCGCCCTCTTCGCCGGGGAAGAACGCCTGCAGCACCGCCGCCGGAGCCCCGGCCCCATCGAGCGCCCAGTCGAGCGCGTACGGTCGGCCGGTGAGCAGCACGAGCACCACGGGGGTGCCGGTGGCCACGACCGCCTCGACGAGCTGCCGCTGCACGCCGGGCAGCTCGAGGGAGTCGGCGTCGTTGCCCTCGCCGACGGTCCCGCGTCCGAACAGGCCCGCGCGGTCGCCCACGACGATGATCGCGACGTCGGCATCCCGGGCGGCGGCGACGGCCGCGGCGAAGCCGGCGGTGTCGGAGCCCTCGACGGCACAGCCGGGAGCGTACGCGACCTCGCCGAAGCGCTCGGTGAGGGCGTCGCGCACCGTCGGCAGGGAGAATGCGAGCGGCACCCCCGGGTGGTGCGCGAGCACGTGGTTCGCGAAGGAGTAGCAGCCCATCAGCGCGTCGGTGCTGTCGGCGTTCGGACCGATCAGCGCCACCCGACCCGGTGCGCGCAGCGGCAGCACCCCGTCGTTGCGCAGCAGCACGACCGACTCCTCCGCGAGGCGGCGGGCGAGCGCGCGGTGCTCGGCGTCGTCGAGGTCGATGCTCTGCGGGGGCGCGGAGAAGTCGGCATCCAGGAGGCCGAGGTCCTCCTTCTCGGCGAGCACGCGGGCGACGGCGCGATCGACGACCGCCTCGGAAAGGGCTCCGGATGCCACCCGCTCGGCGAGGTGCGGATAGGCGTCGGGCCCCGGCAGCTCCACGTCGATCCCGGCCTCGAGCGCGAGCTGGGCCGCCTCCGCGCGATCGGCGGCGATGCCGTGCATCGAGCGCAGGAACTCCACGGCGAAGTAGTCCGACACGACCGTGCCGTCGAAGCCCCACCGGCGGCGGAGGAGGTCGGTGAGCAGCTCGCGCGACGAGGCCACGGGGACACCGTCGATCTCGGTGTACGAGTTCATGACGCTGCGCACCCCTCCGTCGCGCACGGCCATCTCGAACGGCGGGAGGAACACGTCCTGCAGCTCGCGCTGTCCGACCGAGACGGGGGCGTGGTTGCGCCCGGCGCGCGAGGCGGAGTACCCGACGAAGTGCTTGAGCGTCGCGTGCACGCCGGCGTCCTGGAGCCCGCGGACGAAGGCCGTGCCGATCGTGCCGACCACGTAGGGGTCTTCCGCGATGCACTCGTCGACGCGTCCCCACCGGGCGTCGCGAACGACGTCGAGCACGGGGGCGAGGCCCTGGTGCACGCCGAGCTCGCGCATCGAGCGGCCGATGGCGGATGCCATGAGCTCCACGGCATCCGGATCGAACGAGGCGCCCCAGGCGAGCGGGGTCGGGAAGGTCGCGGCCTTCCACGCCGCGAATCCGGTGAGGCACTCCTCGTGCACGAGGGCGGGGATGCCCAACCGCGTCTCGGTCTGCAGACGCCGCTGCTCGCCCCACAGCCACGCCGCCCGCTCGATCGGGTCGACCGGGCGCGTGCCGTAGACGCGTGTCAGGTGCCCGAGGCCGTGCACGGTGGCATCCGTGTAGGCCGTGGTGGTGACCTTCTCACCGGAGAGGGGGGCGACGACCTCGTCGCCCTGGTCGACCCAGTAGCCGACGAGTTGCGCGAGCTTCTCATCGAGGGTCATCTCGGCGACGAGGTCCCGCACGCGCGCGGACACCCCGGATTCGAGGGCAGCGCCGACGTCGGTCGTGTGGATGGTCATGATCGGGTCAGCCCTTCACGGCGCCGGTGAGGCCGCCGACGATGCGCCGCTCGAACACGCTGAAGAACAGCAGAGCGGGGATCATCGACAGCGAGGTGAACGCGAGCACGCGGGCGGTGTCGACGGAGTACTGCGACGCGAACGCCTGCGTTCCGAGCGGCAGCGTGTACGCGGCTTCGTTGTTGAGGATGAACAGCGGCAGCATGTACGAGTTCCAGCTGTTGACGAAGGCCAGGATGCCGACCGTCACCACCGCGGGGACGGCGAGGGGAAGCACCATGCGCCAGAAGAACCCGAGCCGGCCCAGGCCGTCGATCGAGGCCGCCTCCTGCAGCTCGTGAGGGATGGCGGCGAGGAACGGCGACAGGATGATGATCGTCAGAGGCAGCGCGAAGGCGATCTGCGGCACGATGACGCCCGCGAGGGAGTTCATCAGACCCAGGTTGCGCACGAGGATGTACAGCGGCGTGATCGCGACGGTCATCGGGAACATCAGCCCCGCGGTGAACAGCGCGAACACGATGCCCCGACCGCGGAAGCGATAGCGCGCGAGGGCGTAGGCGGCCATGAGACCCAGGGCGACGACGAAGAGCGTGGTGGCGATCGCGGTGATCGCGGAGTTGCCCACCTGTCCCCAGAAGACGCCGCTGGCGAGCACGTCGAGGTAGTTCTGTCCGTTCCAGGCGGTCGGGAATCCGGCCGGATCGACGGTGATCTCGGCGTTCGAGCGGAAGCCGCCGAGGATGATGTACACGACCGGCGCGAGCATCATGCCGATGAGCAGCAGGGCGACGAAGGCCACGACGATGTTCGTGGAGCGCTTCGAGCCCGCGGCGACCCGACGCGGAGCCTTCGGAGTGACGAGCGTGGCGGTGGCGGTCATTTCGAACCTCCGGTGAGGGCGCCGGCGGTGTCGCGCCGCAGCACGAACCGCTGGTAGACGAGGGCGACGGCCAGCGAGATGAGGAACATCACCACGGCCACGGCGCTGCCGTAGCCGAAGCTGCCGGCATTGCGGCCGTTCGCGACCATGTAGGTGGCCATGGTCGAGGTGCCCGCGGTCGAGGCGACGTACTGGCCCCAGATGATCCAGACGAGGTCGAACAGCTGCAGCGAGCCGATGATCGACAGGAAGGCCCAGATGCGGATGGTCGGGCCCATGAGCGGCAGCACGATGTGCCGCTGGATCTGCCAGTAGGTCGCGCCGTCGATCGCGGCGGCCTCGCTGAGCTCCTCGGGGATGCCCTGGAGGCCGGCGAGGAAGAGGATCACGGCGAAGCCGATGTACTTCCACGTGATGATGATCAGCAGCGTCCAGATCGCCAGCGCCGGGTCGGAGATCCAGTCGGCGCGGAGCGCGCCCAGTCCGACCTTCTCGAGCGCACCGTTCAGGGCGCCGCCCGACTGCAGCATGAGTCCCCAGCCGAGGCCGACGACGACTTCCGAGATGACGTAGGGCACGAAGATCAGCACGCGGATGAGCGACTGCGCGCGCATCTTGCGGTTCAGCAGAAGGGCGAGTCCGAGTGCGAGCGGTCCCTGCAGCACGAGGGAGCCGACCACGATGAGGGCGTTGTGCCCGAGCGCCTCGTGGAAGGCGGGGTCGGTGAGGATCGTGACGTAGTTCCGGATGCCGACGAAGTCGGTGGGAGCGCCGAAGCCCGACCACTTGTAGAAGCCGTAGTAGGCGGCCAGGGCGACGGGGAGGATGACGAACGACACGAACACCACGAGGGCGGGGCCGAGGAGGATCGCGAGTTCGCCGCGGATACGCCAGGCTTCGCGGCGCCGGCGCACGGGCGGCCGCCCGGCCGAGGGGGCGCGTCGGGCGCCCTCCTCGACCGGGCGGCGAGACCCGGTGTCGGCCGCCGAGGCGGCGAGCTGAGTGGCCATGATCGGTGTCCTCAGCGCGAGGCGGCCGCGTTGACGGCGTCGACGATGCCCTGCGGCGAGCCCTTGCCGGCGAACATGTCGACCACGGCGACGTTGAGCGCGTTGCCGACGTTCTGGCCGTACAGCGTGTCGAGCCAGACCGAGACGTAGGGCGCGTCGGTGTACGCCTGCAGCGCGGACTGGAGGGCGGGGGTGGTGACGGCATCCGTCGCCTCGCTCGAGGCGGGGATCGTCTGGAAGGCGTCGGCGTAGCGCTCCTGGTTCTCCTTGTTGACGGCGAAGTTCAGGAAGTCGGTGCACTGCGCGGGGGCGTTGACCCAGCACGCGTACCCGTCGACGCCGCCCATGATGGCGCCTTCCTCCCCGTCACCGCCGGGGACCTCGGGGAAGGGGAACCAGCCCAGGTCGGCGAGCGGCTGCTCGTCGGGCGTGAGCGAGGCGATCACTCCGGGGTTCCAGGCCCCCATGAGCTCCATCGCGGCCTGGTGATTGGCGAGCAGGCCCGCCGACGAACCCGCACCCTGCTGGGCGGCGGTGGTGAGGAAGCCGTCGTTGAAGGGCTGCGTGGCGAGGAACGACTGCAGGTTCTCGCCGGCCTCGATCCAGCACGGGTCGTCGAAGCTGCGGCTCTGCGCAGCGGCGTCGAGCACGTCCTTCGCGCACGCGCGCAGGGCGAAGTTGTAGTACCAGTGGGCGGCCGGCCAGGCGTCCTTGGCCCCGACGGCGATGGGGGCGACGCCGGTGGCGCGGATCTTGGTGTTCGCCGCCTCGAGCTCGTCGATCGTGGCGGGCGCCGCGGTCACGCCGGCGGCGCTGAGCAGATCCTGCGAGGTGAAGATGCCGGAGGGGAGCACGGCCACGGGCATGCCGTAGTTCTTGCCGTCCACCTCGAACGCGCCGAGGGAGGTGCCCAGCGCGGCCTTCGCCTCGGGAGTGATCTTGTCGGTGAGGTCCATCGCCTGCCCGGCGGCGACGATGTCGGCGAGCTTGCCGCCACCGCGGGCCATGAAGATGTCGGGGGCGTCGCCGGCGTTCAGCGCGGTCTGCAGCTTGCCGTCGACCTCTTCGTTCTGCAGGGCCTGGATCTCGATCGTGACGCCCGGGTTGGCGGCTTCGAACGCGGCCGCGGTGTCTTCCCAGTACTTCTTGCCGTCACCGGTGGTGGAGTTGTGCCACATCGTCAGGGTGACGCTGCCGTCGGCGTTCTGTCCGCCGGACCCGCCGGCGGCGCAGCCGCCGAGGGCGAGGGTGCCGGCGACGGCGAGGGCCGCTCCGGCGATGATCTTGCGCGTGTTCATGTGATGTCCCGTTTCTCTTCGTCGAGGTGCGTCCGAAGACGCGTCGGTTCCGGCTGCTGTGCCGTTCGTTCACCACCCCGGGGTCTGCGGCCCGCTGAGGTGTCAGCAGTGTCACCCGTCGCCGGAGGGTCGTCAAACGTTTTCGAAAATGATTTCCACGCTAGGGTCGGATGCCATGAGGCGAGCGACCATCCACGACGTCGCCGCGGCGGCCGGGGTGTCGGTGGCCACGGTGTCGAAGGCCGTGAACGGCCGCTACGGCGTCTCGCCCGAGACCGTCGGGCGCGTGCTCGAGGCCGTGAAAGTCCTCGGGTACGAGTCCAGCCTCGTCGCGAGCAGCATGCGATCGCGCCGGACGGGCGTGATCGGCGTGCTCGTCGCCGACATCGAGCCGTTCTCGGCCGAGATCCTCAAGGGCGTTGGGGGAGCGCTGTCCGACACGGGGTACGACCTGCTCGCGTACACGGGTGCCCGTCGCGACGGCGAGGGGTGGGAGCGCCGTTCGCTCAGCCGGTTGAGCGGCACGCTGATCGACGCCGCGATCATCGTCACCCCGACGGTGGTCAACGTCTCGAGCGAGGTGCCGATCGTCGCGATCGACCCGCACACCGGCCGCGGAGACGTCCCCACCGTGGAATCCGACAGCTACACCGGCGCGCAGCAGGCCGTCCACTACCTCGTGCAACTCGGGCACCGCCGCATCGGTTTCATCGCGGGGCGTCCCGACCTGCGCTCGGCGGTGGCACGCGCGTCGGGCTATCGTGCCGGCCTCGCGGCCGCCGGCATCCCGTTCGACCCCGCGCTGGTGGGGGTCGGTCGTTACGAGCAGGACGTCGCGCGCGAAGCCGCCCACGAGATGCTGGCGCTCGCCGACCCGCCCACGGCGGTGTTCGCCGCGAACGACCTGTCGGCGCTGTCCATCGTCGAGGTCGCGGCCGAGCGCGGCCTGCACGTGCCCGACGACCTGTCGGTGGTCGGTTTCGACGACGTTCCCGAGGCGGCGCGCGCCCAACCTGCTCTCACGACCGTGCGTCAGCCGATGAAGCGGCTCGGCGCCGAGGCCGTGCGCATGGTCCTGGCGCTGCTCGCCGGCGATGACCTGCCCGAGACGCACATCGAGCTGCCCACGCGGCTCGTCGCGCGCGGAACGACCGCGCCCCCGCGCACCCGCTGAGCCGCGCTCCCCGCACCCCTCGTCGAGTGTCCACGACACGCCGCATCCCGCGCGATGGCGCGGCGAGGCCGGGACACTCGACGGGGAGACGCCCGGCGCCACACCGCGCCCCGCGCGCCGCACCACCCCGCGGCTCCGGTACCGTCGAAGAATGCCTACCGCGAGCAGCAAGGACGACGAGGTCGACCTCCTCATCGACGCGTGGTCGCAGTTGCTTCCCGAGGTCGACCTGACGCCCCTCGACGTGATGTCGCGGCTGCGCCGCGCCGCCTTCCACCTGTCGAAGCTGCGCGCGAAGGCGTTCGCGAGCGCCGGGATCGCCGTGTGGGAGTTCGATGTGCTCGCGGTGCTCCGCCGCGCCGGCACCGAACTGAGCGCCACGCGCCTGATCACCGCCACCATGATCGGCAGCGCGGCCATGACCAACCGCCTCGACAAGCTCGCCGACCGCGGTCTCGTGCACCGCCGCCCGAACCCGTCCGACGGGCGGGCGATCCTCGTGGCGATCACCCCCGAGGGGATCGAACGGGTGGATGCCGCGATGACCGAGCTCGTGCGCCTCGAGGCCGAGGCGCTGCGCGACGTCAGTCGCGCCGATCAGGCCCTGCTCGCGAGCGCGCTGCGCGTGCTCGCCGCCGGCGAGACGCACGAGGCGTGATCGACCTCGTCGACACCCTCGCCCGCCGCCCCGTCGTCCTGGACGGGGGTCTCGGCACCCTCCTCGAGGCGCGGGGCAACGACGTGACGTCGGCGCTGTGGTCGGCGCGGGTGCTGCGCGACGATCCCGCCGAGGTGCGCGCGGCGCACGCGGCTTTCATCGACGCGGGCGCCGAGGTCGTCATCACCGCGTCGTACCAGCTCGGTTTCGCCGGCGAGATCCCGGATGACGACGTCGAGGCGCTCCTGCGCCGTTCGGTGTCGCTCGCCAGAGACGCGGGCGAGGCCGTGGTCGCGGCATCCGTCGGGCCGGTGGGCGCGCTCCGCGCCGACGGCAGCGAGTACACCGGCGCCTACGGTCTGACGCTCGCCGAGCTCCGGCACGCGCACCGCCGGCGCCTGCACGTGCTCGCCGACGCCGGCGCCGACGTGCTGGCCGTGGAGACGATCCCGTCTCCCCTCGAGGTGGAGGCCCTGGCCCTCGAACTCGCCGACCTCGACGTCCCCGCGTTCGTCAGTCTCTCGGCCGACAGCACCGGGTTCTCGGCAACCGGGTCGCTCACATCGGCGCTGCGGACCGCGGCATCCGTCCGCTCCGTCGTCGCGGTCGGCGTCAACTGCTGCGCTCCCGACAGCGTGCCCGGCGCGCTCGCCGGGGCGCCCGACATCCCGCTCGTCGTCTACCCCAATACGGGGGAGACCTGGGATGCCGCCACCCGCACGTGGCACGGTGGGACGGCTCCGCTCGCCGATGACGCGCCGTCGTGGGTCGCCGCCGGTGCTCGCCTGGTCGGCGGGTGCTGCCGCTCGACGCCGGCCGACATCGCCGCGATCGCCGCGGCGGTCCGCGGCTGACAGCTCACGATCCGCGGGGTGCGTCGGCGCTCTCCGTCAGCAGCGAGAGCTGCGCGGCGCGCCAGCCGTAACCGTCGCGCAGGCGCGAGCGCACGGCCGGGAGCGCCGACGGGAGCGACACCTCGACGCCCCGGTAGACGTCGACCGCCGAGGGGTCGACCTCGCGCGCGGCCATGCGCAACTCGGTGAGCAGGGCCAGTAGACCGTCGGCGCCGAGCTCCGTGCGGGCGCGAGGCCAGTCGCCGAACGCGACCCGCGTCCACGTCGCGGTGCGGTCCGGTCCGCCGAGGGCGGGAGAGCGGCGCACGAGGACCACCGCGAGGCCGGTCAGCAGCACCGACGCCGTCGCGGCGACCCCCGTGGCCTCGACGGAGAACAGCATGCGGTCCAGAGGAGTGCCCGCGAGAGGGCTGAGCGACACGGCCACCCGCAGCAGCGAGTACGCGGCGAAGCCTCCCGTCGTCGCCGCCAGCACGATCGCCGAGCGCCGGGGGATGGTGCGCGCCCGCGCGCTGAGCACGGCGCACAGCCCGCACGCCGCGGCAACCGCGAGGATGCGCACCGTGAGCGCCGCCGACGCCTCGAGCGCGGTCGTGGTGATCCCCACGGTGAGCGCGAGGACGACCGCGAACGCTACGAGCGCCCGCACGCGCCGCGACCGGGGCGGGCTCACGGCGATGCAGAGCATCGCGGGGGCGAGGACCATCGCGGTGGATGCCATCGTCAGGGCGACGGGGCCGCCGCCCTGGAACGCCAGCACGTACATCGCCGTCGAGCCCACGGCCAGCACGCCCGCCATCGAGGTGACCCGGAGGAAGAAGTGCACGGGCACGCGGCTGCCGAGCTGCGGCAGGATCACGCCGATCATGCTCACGCCGAGCGCGACGCACATCACCGCGAGTCCGATCGACAGCACCATGGAGGCCTCCACGGCCATCATGCTCGCTCCGGTGCCCGCCCCGACGTGCGGTGCCCGGGCTTGACGCGGGAGCCCGCGGCTCAGTCGAAGTCCGCGGCGAGGGCGTTGCGGTGGTACTCGAAGATGATGCTCGTGCGGGTGGATGCCACGCTGTGCCGCGCCGAGAGGTGATCGACGACGAAGCGGCGCACCGCCGAGGAGTCGTCCACGGCGATGTGCACGAGGAAGTCGTCGGCGCCGCCCAGGAAGAACAGCTGGATGACGTCGGGGTGGCGGCGGACCTCGTGCGCGAACGCCCGGATGCTCTCCTGTCGTTGGCCGGGTCGCAGCGTCACCCCGACGATCGCCTGGAGCCCGCGTCCGAGCCTGCTCTGGTCGACGGCCGCGTGGAAGCCGGTGATGAGGCCGCGATCGACCAAGGCGCGCAGTCGCGCGTGGGCGGTGGATGCCGCGACCCCCAGCGTCTCGGCGAGGGCGGCGTTCGTCATCCGGGCGTCGGCGGAGAGCAGCTCGATGATGCGGGCGTCGAGCGGGTGGAGATCGTCGTCGGCCATCGCAGATCCTTCGCGTGAGGACTCCCGGTGAGCCCGTCCGCGTCGATGATACGCGTGTTCAGGCGAACTGCGCCGAATGATCTGCGGGGAAACACCACGGAAATACATCTTTCTGCGATTCTTCCGGCAACGCTCATCCGCTCGAGGAGGAACCCATGCGCGTCGCCGTGCCGACCGAGATCAAGAACAACGAGAACCGCGTCGCGATGACGCCGGCGGGGGTCGACGCCCTCGTGCACCGCGGACACGAGGTGCTCGTGCAGGCCGGAGCGGGGGAGGGCAGCGGGTTCTCCGACGAGCAGTACACCGTAGCCGGGGCGGAGATCGTCGCGACGGCCGACGAGACGTGGGCGCGCGCCGAACTGCTGGTCAAGGTGAAGGAGCCCATCGCTCCCGAGTACGGCTTCCTCCGTCCCGACCTCATCCTCTTCACCTACCTGCACCTCGCGGCCGACCGCCCCCTCACCGACGCCCTGATGGCGGCGGGCACCACGGCCGTGGCCTACGAGACCGTGCAGACCGCCGACCGCGCCCTGCCGCTGCTCGCGCCGATGAGCGAGGTCGCGGGTCGTCTGTCGATCATCGAGGGCGCGCACCACCTCCTTCGCGCCTCGGGCGGGCGGGGGCTCCTTCCCGGCGGCGTCCCGGGCACCCCGCGCGCGAAGGTCGTCGTCATCGGCGGTGGCGTCGCGGGCGAGCACGCCGCCGCCAACGCCCTCGGTCTCGGCGCGCGCGTCACGGTCGTCGACATCTCCCTGCCGAAGCTCCGTCAGCTCGAGGAGCGCTTCGGCGGAGCGATCGAGACCCGCTCATCGACGCGCCTCGAGATCGCGGAGCAGCTCGCCGACGCCGACCTCGTGATCGGCTCGGTGCTCATCCCGGGAGCGGCCGCGCCCAAGCTCGTGACCGACGACATGGTGGCGGCGATGAAGCCCGGTTCGGTGCTGGTCGACATCGCGATCGACCAGGGCGGTTGCTTCGAGGGGTCGCGCCCCACCACCCACGACGAGCCCACGTTTCGCGTGCACGACGCGCTGTACTACTGCGTCGCCAACATGCCCGGCGCCGTCCCGCACACCTCCACGCGCGCGTTGTCCAACGCCACCCTGCCCTATGTCACGCGCATCGCCGACGCCGGCTGGGAGGCCGCGGCATCCGCCGATCCCGCCCTCGCCAAGGGCCTGAACGTGCGCGCGGGCGTCGTGGTGAACGAGGGCGTCCGCGCCGCCTTCGACCTCTGAGCCTCGCGGCGCCTCCGACCCTGATCGAGTGTCCACGACACCCGGACGGATCTCGAAACCGTCCGGGTGTTTCGGACACTCGGCACCCGGCCTTATGCGCGCACGGAGATGGCGGACGCCCGGCAGCTCAGCCGCGCACCCACGCGTACGTGATCTCGGGGCGACCCTGGCCGCCGTAGCGCGGCTCGCGACGGACGCGGCCGACGTCGGCGAGGTGCTCGAGGTAGCGCCGCGCGGTGACCCGCGACATGCCCTCGCTCTCGCCAACCTCGGTCGAGGAGACGGCGCCCGCCGTGGTGCGCACGCGCTCGGCGACGGCCTGCAGCGTGGCGTCGCTGAGGCCCTTCGGCAGGGCGGGGGAGGTGACCGTGCGCAGCGAGCCGAGCAGGGCGTCGACCTCGGACTGCGTGGCGTCGCCCGCCGCACGGTCGAGTCCCTCGACGTAGGCGCGATACCCCTCGAGCCGCTCCCGGAAGGCGCCGAAGGTGAAGGGCTTGATGAGGTACTGCACGACGCCGATCGACACGGCCGCGCGCACGGTCTCCGCATCGCGCACCGCGGTGACGGCGATGATGTCGGCGCGCGAGCCCATCGCGCGTGCCCGCCGCGCGACGTCGAGGCCGGCGCCGTCGGGCATCGTCATGTCCAGCAGCACGAGGTCGATGCGGCGGTCCGGCTCGCTCAGCGCCGTGAGCGCCGCGCGGGCGCCGGCGGCCTGCCCGACCACCTCGAAGCCGGGCACGCGCGCGACGTAGGCGCTGTGCAGCTCGAGCGCGAGGGCGTCGTCGTCCACGACGAGCACGCGGATCACGCGGTCACCGCCTCGGCGACCGCCGGGAGGAAGACGCGGACCGTCGTGGGGTCCGCCCTCACCTGCAGCGTCCCGCCCCGGGCGGCCACGATGTCGCGCACCAGGGCGAGGCCGACGCCCCGACCGCCGGGCGCGTGGGCGGTCTTCGTCGAGGAGCCGAACGCGAACGGATCCTCCAGCGTCGGGTCGAACCCCGCGCCTCCGTCGGACACCTCGATCACGACGTCGTCGCCGTTCTCGCGCAGCGTGGCGCGCACCCAGCGGGGTTCGGCCCCGGCGGCGGCGGCATCGAGGGCGTTGTCGACGAGATTGCCGACGACCGTGACGGCCTCCTCCGGGGCGAGCGGCAGCGAGGGGGTGGGCTCGGCGACGTCGAGGTCGAGCCGCACGCCGCGCTCGGCCGCCTCGTCGAGCTTGCCCAGCAGCAGCGCCACCACGATCGCCCCCTCGTCGTGCGACACGAGACGATCCGCCAGCTCCTGGCGTTCCCCGGTGGATGCCACGATCAGGCGCCGCGCATCATCGACGCGGCCCAGTTCGAGCAGCGCGAGCAGTGCGTGCAGGCGGTTGCCGTGCTCGTGCGTCTGCGACCGCAGGGTGTCGCTGAGGGTGCGCACGCCCTCGAGCTCCCCGAGGAGCGCCTGCAGCTCGGACCGATCGCGCAGCGTCATGACCTGTCCGCGGGCGGGAGCGCGGCGGCCGGTGAGGTCGCGCGCCTCCTCCTGGTTGATCAGCAGCACGCGGTCGCCGTTCACGACGGTCTCCTCGACCATGCGGCGTCCCGTCGCGATGGCCTCGGCCAGAGCGGCATCCATCTCGGCATCCCGCGGGTCGAGAGAGACCTGCCCGGCCGTCGCCGGGGGAAGACCCAGCAGGTCGGCGGCCTCGTCGTTGTAGAGCACGATGCGCCCGGAGCGGTCGGTGACGACGAGGCCCTCGCGCAGCGAGTGCAGCACGGTCTCGTAGCTCTCGACCAGGCGCGACAGTTCCCCCGGCGTGTACGACCCCGTCACGCGGCGCGCGCTGCGGCGCACGTACAGCGCCCCCAGCACGCCGAGTCCGACGATGGCGGCGGATGCCAGCACGATGAGCGGAGCGCGGGCGGCGATGTCCTGCTGAACGGCGCCGAGGGTGACTCCCACCGAGACGAGGGCGACGATCGCGCCCTCCTCGTCGCCGTTGTCGCGGATCGGCGCGATGGTGCGCACCGACGGGCCGAGCGTGCCCTCGTACACCTCCGTGAACGTCCGACCGGCGAGGGCCTCGTCGCGCGAGCCGATGTACGGCAGGCCGATCTCCGCACGGTTGCGGTGCGTGAGGCGGATGCCGTCGGGCGTCATGATCGTGACGAACGACACGTCGGTCTCGGCGAGGATCTGCTCGACCATCGGCTGCAGACGCTCGGAGTCGCCGGCGGCGGCGAGGGATGCCACGTCGGGCTCGTGCGCGATCGTCTCGGCGACCGAGCGCGTGACCTTCTCGGCCTCGCGCTGACCGGAGTCGCTGAGCTGCACCGACAGCAGCGCGGCGAGGACGCCGGCGACGAGGACGACGACGCCGAGCGACACCAGGGCCAGTCGCCCACCCACGCTCAGTCGCATGTCCACCGCCCTTCGTCGCGCCTGCCGTGAACAATACGACCACAAATCGCCGATCGGTTCGCCCTCGTCCACAGTCATGTCATCCACTCCGGCGATCCCGCCGGACAACGAAGACGTTAGGAAAGGGATAGGCGCTGATGGCTCTCTCACTCCGCACCACTCGCGACGGTCGACCGCGTAAGAAGATCGATCGCAACCACTGGCTCTACATCGCCGTCATCGTCGCCGTCGTAGCGGGCGTGATCGTCGGCCTCGTCGCCCCGCAGTTCGCCGTCGGCCTCGAGCCGGTCGGCAAGGGCTTCGTCAACCTCATCAAGATGATGATCGCCCCGGTCATCTTCTGCACGATCGTGGTCGGCATCGGCTCGATCGCGAAGGCCTCGACGGTCGGCAAGATCGGCGGCCTCGCGCTGGGCTACTTCCTCGTGATGTCGACCTTCGCCCTCGGCATCGGCCTGCTCGTCGGCAACATCATCCACCCCGGCGAGGGCCTCAACATCGGCAGCGCGGCGTACGACGCCGTCCCCGAGGCCACCACCACGCAGGACTTCATCCTGGGCATCATCCCGACGACGTTCTTCTCGGCGTTCACCGGCGGCAGCATCCTCCAGGTGCTCTTCATCGCCCTCCTCTGCGGCTTCGCCCTGCAGGGCATGGGCGAGCGCGGGGCCCGCATGGTCGAGGGCATCCGCAACTTCCAGGTGCTCGTGTTCCGCATCCTCGGCATGATCCTGTGGCTGGCTCCCATCGGCGCGTTCGGTGCCATCGCCGCGGTGGTGGGCAAGACCGGCTTCGGCGCCGTCGTCAGCCTCGGCATCCTGATGGGCTCGTTCTACCTCACGTGCTTCCTGTTCATCGCGATCGTCCTCGGCGGACTGCTCTACGCCGTCACGCGGGTCAACATCTTCTCTCTCATGAAGTACCTGGGCCGCGAGTACCTCCTCATCGTCGGCACCTCGTCGTCCGAGGCCGCGCTGCCCCGCCTCATCGCGAAGATGGAGCACCTCGGCGTCTCGAAGCCCGTGGTCGGTATCACCGTCCCGACCGGGTACTCGTTCAACCTCGACGGCACCGCGATCTACCTGACGATGGCCTCGCTGTTCATCGCCACCGCGATGGGCGCGCCGATGTCGATCCCCGAGCAGATCGGTCTGCTGATCTTCATGATCATCGCCTCCAAGGGTGCGGCCGGTGTCACCGGTGCGGGCCTCGCGACCCTCGCGGGCGGCCTGTCGGCCTACCGTCCCGATCTCGTCAACGGCGTCGGCGTCATCGTCGGCATCGACCGCTTCATGTCGGAGGCCCGCGCGGTCACCAACTTCACCGGCAACGCCGTCGCGACCCTCCTCATCGGCGCCTGGACGAAGCAGTACGACGGACAGCGGGTGCGCGAGGTGCTCGCCGGGCAGATCCCCTTCGACGAGACCCTCCTCACCGGCCACGACCACTCGGCGACGCCGGCGGCGGATGCCAAGGAGCAGGCGTCGACCGAGGTCGGCGCCGGCCCCGCGGCCGTCGACACCCAGGCGCTCAACGCCTTCCGCGCACAGGCGGAGGCGGAGGCGGCCGCACGGAGCCGTTCGTGAGTCTTGCGCACATCTCGGCGGGGGCGGCTTCGGCCGCCCCCGCCCCTGCGCGCGTCGAGCTGGCGCGCACGTGGATGCTGCGCTCGCCGCTCGCGGGCGACCTCGAGACCGACGCCGACGTGCTCGTCCTCGATCTGGAGGACGGCCTGCCCGCCGCCCGCAAGGCGGAGGGGCGCGATCGGGCCCGTCGCGCCGCCGCGGAGGCTCCGGTCTGGCTGCGCATCAGCGCCGCCGGGACCCGCGACGGCCAGGCCGACCTGGCGCTCGGTCGCGAGCTCGACGCCCGCCTCGCCGGCGTGGTCCTCGCCATGTGCGCGGGCCCGGCCGATGTCGCGCACGTCGCCGCCTCCCTGCCGGCGGGCACCCCGATCGTCGCGATGGTCGAATCGGCGGCCGCGCTGCTGGAAGCCCCGGCGATCGCCGCGCACCCCGCGACCCGCCGCCTGGCGTTCGGCACCGGCGACTTCCGCCGCGACACCGGCATGTCGGCCGAGCGCATCGCGCTGTCGTGGCCGCGTGCGCAGCTCGTCGTCGCGTCGGCGGCTGCGGGCATCGCGGGCCCCATCGACGGTCCGTGCGGTCCGATCGATCAGGCGCACGACGCGGCACGCCATGCCGCCGCCATGGGTTTCACCGGCACGCTCGCGCTCCAGGATGCCGCGATCCCCGGCGCCCACGCCGGCTTCACACCCGCGCCCGTCGAGGTGGAGGCGGCCCGGTCGCTGCTGTCGACCACTCCCGACGGTCCGGTCGACGGCTCGTACGCACCGACCCTCGCTCGCGCGCGGGTCCTGGTCGCCCGCGCCGAGGCTCTCGCCGCCCTCTGATCAGCGGCGGTCCGTGCCGCCGCCCCGGTGGCTTCGGCGGGCTCAGCCACCTCGCGCCGCCGGTCCTCGCGGGTCCCTGAGCCTGTCGAAGGGACCGGGACGTCACCGCCCGCGCCGGAACCATCGGCGCCGCGGTGGGGGAGCGGCCACGGCGGCCGCCTCCTCGCGCGCGCGACGTCGATCGTTCCAGGCTGCCACGACGGCATCCACGTCCACCGTGGGCGTCACGACCGGGGGCCCGCCCTGCAGTTGGCGGCGCGCCTCGATCACGCGCCGGTTGAAATCCTCGACCGCCTCGCGCACGTCGGGCTCGCGCGCGATGGCATCCAGGCGTTCGTCCATCTCGGCGTGCTCGACGCGCAGCGTCAGCGCCGGAGGCCCGAGGCCCGTCAGCTGCTCGGTCTCGATCTTGCGGCGGATCCACCAGTCGGGATCGTGCGAGGATCCGAGGTCCAGGGGCTTGCCCGCTCCGGGGAGGTCGTCGAACTCGCCGCGCCGGATCGCCTGCTGGATCGACGTCTCGACGAACGCCGCTCGTTCGGCGGCCGTCGACCCGCGTGCGGGGCCGGTCGGCTCCGCGGGTGCCGGCTCGAGCCCGGCGTCGCGCAGCTCGCGGTCGAGCCGGTAGCGCTCGGCGGCCTGGCGGGCGTCGTCGCTCACGCGGCCTCCCGACCGTCACGCTCCAACCGGGCGAGGCGCTGCCGGGCCATGTCCTGCGCCCGCGGGCCGGAGCCGAGAGCGCGCTCGGTGACGCGCAGGACGAACCGCGTCAGCGCCAGCACCGGCAGCGGCCATCGTCGCACGCCGAGCATCTTGCGATACCTCCGCGGGATCGTGGCGACGGCGGCGGCGAACAGCACGCGATACGACAGGCCCATCAAGCCGGGGAACGGCGGCTTGCGCAGGAACCGCACCACCTCGGCGACCCTCTCGTCGCCGCGGAGTTCCCCGCGCTCCCAGAACCCGTCGATCTCGGCGCGCAACGCCGCGCGCGTGCGGGGAGGGTCGACCACCCGCATCAGCCGACCCGCGGTCGCCCAATCGGCGACGTAGGCGTCGGGTCCGCCGGGGATGGGCTTCTTCGACACCTCGTGTCCGGCGAGGAAGGCGTCGGTGAAGGCCAGGTGCACCCACCGCACCAGGTCGGCCGCTTCGGCGGTGTAGGCCCGCTCGCTGCCGTCACCGGCGCGGTACTCGCCTTTCACACGCTGGTGGAACCTGCCGACGCGCCGGGTCTCGGCATCCGCCTGCGTCCGCGAGCCGTAGGTCAGGGTGATGACCCAGCGCACCGTGCCGGTCAGCCGGCCGATGGGATCCTCGCGGTAGCGCGACCAGTCGTGCACGCCCGCGAGCGCACCCGGGTGCAACGCCTGGAGAAGGAGGGCCCGGATGCCGGCGACGAGCGTGCCCATTCCCGCATGCACCGTCCACGCGGGGCCGTTCTCCACGAAGTACCCGGTGTCGTCGCCGTCGGCGATCGCGCGGACGTACGGCGCCATGCCGGTCGGGTCCCCCGCCAGAGCGACGAGGATCTTGCCGCGCAGGCTCGCGATCCAGCCGGGGACGGAGGGGAAGGTCGCGTCGGTCACCGTTCCAGCGTGCCACCGTCTGAGCGGGTGGGCTCGGGAAGAGTTCGACGTCGATGCTTCCCGGAAGGGCGGTCAGTGTCCGTCGTGCGTGACGACCGGCACGGTGCCGTCATCGCGGAGCAGGACGGCATCCTGCGTCGCGCCGAGGGCAGGGGTGACGAGAACGGCGATCACGGCCGCGGCGACGAGCAGTCCCGTAACGCTCATCGGCTGGGCGGTGCGCGTCGCGCGCTGGCCGCGTCGACGCAGATGGATGGCCGAGGTCGCACCCACGACGACGAGCAGCACCGAGCCCGCCGCGACGCCGATGATGCTGGTGTGCGCCGAGGCGACGAACATCAGGGCGGTGGAGAGGGCGATCGCCGACAGGGCGCCCGCGAGGGCGAGGCGCGGGACGACGAGGCGTCCCGTCGACAGGGTCGCGGCCCCCCAGACGAGGGAGGCGAGACCGAGGATCACCATCCCGATCCCGAGGCCCGTTGCGAGGGCCCCGGAATCGGAACGGACGATCGCACCCGCGCCGAGGGCAGCGGTGATGAGGCCGGCCCCCCACGCGGATACGGAGGGCCACGACCGCACGAAGGTCGCGGCGTTCATGTTCAGACCGCCGCGGTGCGGGGGACGTTGCGCTCGGTGCCGAGGCCGACACCCAGCAGCACGACCGCGCTGGCGAGGTGCAGGAAGTGGTCGGCCGTGTTCAGCGCGAGGATGTTGGCGGCCGTGCCGACGAGGAAGAAGCCGACGATACCGAGGAGCAGGTAGACGGCTCCGACGGTGGTGTTGACGCCCTTCGCGGCGCGGGCGTTCGCGAGACCGGCGATCAGCAGCGCGGCACCGATGAGGAGGTGCGCGATGTTGTGCAGCGGGTTGACCGCGAAGATACCGAGCAGAAGCCCGCCCTCGGTCGCGATGAATCCGACGCCGCCCGTGACGGCGAAGCCGAGCAGACCGACGAGCAGGTAGACAGCGCCGAAGACGGTGGCCACGATGCGGTTGGGTGACGAGCTCATGATGAACCTCCCAGATTGTTGGCAGCGACCGTCCGGTCGCTCTCCACCATCTTCGGAGACAATGCGCCGATCGGATTGGGCTTTGCATTCCGGGGCGACGATCGGGTAGAACCCCGGATACGACAGAAGGCCCCCGAGTACTCTCCGAGGCCCTCCGCAACAGAGTCGACCATAGGTCGCGCCCCCACACCGATGATGGGGATTGCAATTCCCGCAGTGTTCACCTAGCTGCGTTTCTGTCACACTCCCCTCATGCGCTTCGAGACGACACTGTCGCAGATGGGAAACAACACCGGCATCGAGGTGCCCCCGGAGGTCATCGAGGCCCTCGGCGGCGGCAAGCGCGCCGCCGTAACGGTCGACGTCGACGGGTACGTCTTCTCGAGCACGATCGGTGCGATGGGCGGTCGCTCGCTCATCCCGTTCTCCGCCGACAAGCGCAAGGCGACGGGCCTTTCGGGTGGGGATGCCATCACCGTCGAGCTGACCCTCGACACGGCGCCCCGCACGACAGAGGTTCCCGACGATCTCGCGACGGCGCTCGCGGAAGCCGGGGTCCGGCCCGCGTTCGACGCCCTCGCCCCCAGCGCGCGCAAGGCGCATGTGACCAACGTGGAGTCGGCGAAGGCTGCCGACACGCGCGCTCGTCGCGTCGCGGCCATCGTGTCGAAGCTGTCCTGACCGCTGAGCGCTGCGCCGTCCGCCCCGGACGATAGCCTGGGAGGGGAGGTCCCGTGGGGCGCACGAAGGAGGCCATCGCCGAAGGGCTGTCGATCGCGACGGCCGCGGCGCGTTTGACCGTGCGCAATCGCATCCTGGTCGACACGATCGCCCGCGGCGGGCAGTTCGACAACGAGGTGTTCGCGGACTTCGCCCGCGACACCCTCCGCTCCCTCGCCGACGAGCAGGACCAAGCGGCCGAGCGGGTGACGCACCAGCGCAAGCGCGCGTGGGGGCGCTTCTCCGACTCCTCGGGCACCCACGACTACCGCGACCGCGACACCCGCAACCTCCGCCGCCGTGCGAAGCAGTCGCGCGGGGTCGCGAAGGAACTGCGCGCTCTCGCCGACGACCCCGATCGCGTGAAGACCCTCGTCGCCGACGCCCGCATCGCCGCGTGGGGCGACGTCGAGGCCAACCTCCGCCAGCGGCTGGACGTCGAGGGGATGACCGCCGACGCCGACCCCGAGTACGCCCAGATGCGCAAGGCGCGCATGGACGCCCTGCGCATGGTCGACCTCGCCCGTCTCGCCTCGCAGGCGAAGCGCCGGGCGAAAGAGCGGCCCGCGGCCGTGGACGACGACGTCGCTGCGCCCGACAAGAGCGCCAAGAGCGACAAGAAGAAGAAGTCCCCCGCGCGCTGACCTCTCGCGACAGGAGCGGAGGGGTAGCCTCGGCGGCGAGCGAGAGGGACGCCATGGCGCAACGGCGGTTCGGACGCACGGCCCGGGTGGCACGACCCGGATACGCCCTGGTCTCGGTGAGCGCGCGCGACGCGAACGGCTTCGTGCACCACTACGACGACATCGAGGCGCCGCTGGGCTCCCTGCACGAAGCGATCGCGATCCTGCAGCTGAACTCGGCCGCCACGGACGCCGCTCACCGGGGCGGCGCCTCGGCCTGACGTCTCGCAGCGCGGCATCCGCGCCCGAGGCACGGTCGGCCCGGCCGGCAGGCGCCGAAGCCGACGCGCGCACTCGTCGACGACCTACGTGGGAAACGGAAAAAGCCCCGGCTCAGAAATTCTTCTCAGCCGGGGCTTGTCACTGTCTCAACACAGTGTGCGCCCGAAGGGACTCGAACCCCTAACCTTCTGATCCGTAGTCAGATGCTCTATCCATTGAGCTACGGGCGCAGGGCCTCCGCGCGAAACGGCGCGCAGGCCGTGGTCAAGCATAGCCGGGACCCCGGGAGACGTCTAATCGGCCCCGAACCACGTGCATCCCGGGCGTGGCGCGGTGATGACCGGCAGGTGTCGAGTCGGCGACGTACGCTGGCGGGATGAGCGCATACACCTCCGCGTTCGAGCTGTTCTCCATCGGGATCGGACCCTCGAGCTCCCACACCGTCGGCCCCATGAGGGCCGCGTTCTCCTTCGCCGCACGACTGCAGGGCAGCGGAGCCCTGGAGCGGGTGGCATCCGTCTCCTGCGCCCTCTACGGCTCGCTGGGCGCGACCGGCATCGGTCACGGCACCCCCGACGCCGTCGTCGCGGGTCTGCAGGGCCTCGAGCCCGAGACCGTGGACCCGGATGCCGTCCGCCGCGCGTGGTCGGACTGGCCGGACGGGCGCCCGCTGGCGCTCGCCGGCACGCACGAGATCCCCTTCGCGAAGGCGGACATCGCCCTCGAGCCGCGCACGCGGCTTCCCGGTCATCCCAACGCCATGACCCTCGTCGCGCGCGACCGCGACGGCGGCGTGCTCGTCGAGGAGACGTTCTACTCGATCGGCGGTGGGTTCATCCGCCGTGAGGGCGAACCCGCCCCGGTGGCGGCCGCACCGATGCCGCTCGCCTTCGACGACGCCGCAACGCTCCTCGCCCTGTGCGACGAGCGCGGCATCACGATCGCCGAGGCGGCGCGTCTGAACGAAGAGGCACTGCGCTCCGACGAGGAGATCGCCGCGGGCCTCGACCGCATCTGGGATGCGATGGCGGCCTGCGTCGACGCGGGTCTGCGCAACGACGGCGTGCTTCCCGGCATCCTGAAGGTGAAGCGCCGCGCCGCCGTGATGCGCGAACAGCTGGATGCCATCGAGGCCGACGGGCACCGCGAGCTCCCGGGGGAGTGGCTCGGGGCCTTCGCGCTCGCGGTGAACGAGGAGAACGCCGCGGGCGGGCGGGTGGTCACGGCGCCCACCAACGGCGCAGCGGGAATCCTGCCGGCGGTGGCGATGTACTGGTGGCGGTTCCTCGCGGACTCGGGGCTCGGTGTCGGCAACGCCGTTACGCCGCACGGCGAGCTCGTGGGCAGCGCGTTGCTCGGATACGACGGTCACGCCGTCACCCGCTCCGAGGTCTCGCACTGGGACGACGAGGAGGTCGCCGAGGCGAACCGGAGGCGCGGCATCCGTCGTTTCCTGCTGACGGCCGCCGCGTTGGGCTCGCTGTTCAAGGCGAATGCCTCGATCTCGGGCGCCGAGGGCGGATGCCAGGCCGAGGTCGGATCGGCGTGCGCGATGGCGGCGGGAGGGCTGACGGCGGTCATGGGCGGCACGAACCGGCAGATCGAGAACGCCGCCGAGATCGCCATGGAGCACCATCTCGGCCTCACGTGCGACCCGGTCGGGGGTCTCGTGCAGATCCCGTGCATCGAGCGCAACGCGATCGCCGCCTCGACGGCGGTCACCGCGGCCCGCCTGGCCCTGCGCGGCGACGGCAGTCACTACGTGTCGTTGGACGCGGTGGTCGAGACCATGCGGCAGACCGGCATCGACATGTCGACGAAGTACAAGGAGACGAGCGAGGGCGGCCTCGCGGTCAACGTCATCGAGTGCTGATCCGCTCGATCACGCCGGTCAGTCGCGCAGCTTCGCGGTGAGCGCGCGCAGCTGCGCGAGCTCGTCGTCGGTGAGGCGGGCCATACGGTCGGCGATCGAGCGTCCGTGCGCGGCGGCGAGGCGACGGAACGTCACGGCGCCCTCCTCGGTGGCGGTGACCAGCGCCCCTCGGCCGTCCTCCGGATCGGCGCACTTCGTGAGCAGGCCTCGCGCGACCATGCGCTCGACCAGACGCGAGACGCTCGGCTGGCTGATGAGCATGTTGCCGGTCACGTCGCGCAGTCGCGCCGTCATGCGCGGCGCGCGCGTGACCGTGAGGAGCACGTCGTACTCGGCCTGGGTGAGCTCTTCGCCCTCGAAATCCGAGCGGATGTCTTCGAACACCTCGTGCTGCGCGCGGAAGAGGCTCTCCCAGGCCTGCACGGCGAGGCGGCGATCGGTCATGCCTTCAGCGTAGAGGGAGCCGGATGCCGCGGACTCGACGTCGACGCCGAGGCTGTGGACAGAGTAAGGGCCGGTCGGAGAGGCTTCCGACCGGCCCTTGTCCCTGCACCAAGAGTGTCCTGCAATCACATGTCGGTAGTTGCCACAGCAAAACAACTACCGTGCGAGCACTCTATAACGGTGAGGTAACGGAGGGGAAGAGGTCGCCGTTATATTTCCGTGACCGATTCGGCGGGACGATCCTGCTGTCCGCTGCCTCGCATCTTGTCAGCGGCGCCACGTGATCTGACAGTGGAGTCAGGCGCCTGTCATCCGCGCCACTGAATCTGTCAGTCGCCCGGCGCGTCGCGCAACGCGTCGGGCATGCGCCGCCGTAGCTTTGCGCCGAGCACGTACCCGACGTACGCATTGTCAGGCTCACGATCCTCGACCACGAGAGACCTCGCACGGTGATCCTGACAACCTTCGCGCCATCCCAGCACACCGCCGCGGAACTCGCAGCAGTGACCGTCGAGGTGAAGTACGACGGTCGGGTGTGTGACATAGACGCCGAGCAGGTGAGTGACCTTGAGTTGTCGCGCATCGGTCCAATCCGGATCTCCGAGGTATACCCGGGGCGGGAGAACTACTCCGGCGTGTATTGGTCGGCGACGACAGGACGCCACCACTGGTTCGAGTCGCTGTACGAGAAGACGGCACTGTCGGTTCTCGATCGCGATCCCGACGTGGTCGACATTGCCACTCAGCCGTTCAAGCTTCGCTGGGGTCGCCTGGGCATGATGCACTTCCCTGACTTCCTGATCGGCAGGTCGGACGGGTCACGGCTCATCGTCGACGTTCGTCCCCGCCGACGGATCAAGGCGCGTGACGCCGAACTCTTCGCGATAACGGCTGCGTGGGCCGCCTCGCTCGAGATGGACTATCGGCTCTTTGCGGACCTCTCCAAGGTTCAGGACTGGAACATTCGCCTTCTGGCTGGCTATCGCCATGCTCGATGGGCTTGCCCGGCCCCGGTCACCGAGATGCTTGCCGCTCGCCAAGGAGAGGCGCGCACGCTTCGGGATTGGGAGCCCCTGCTGAGCGGAACGAGCAGCCCCGCACGAGGGCTGCTCCTCGCCGCTATCTGGCACGGCGCTCTTGAGGTGGACCTCGGGCGCCGACTCGAATTCGACTCCGTCGCCGTATGCGCGGGAAGGGATGGGGATGAATCTGGAGCTCGGTGACCGATTGGTCTGGGACGGAGTGGCCTTCGAACTGATCGCGTGTGACGCGACGTCGGCCCGTTTGCGCGCCGTGGACGAGGGGTACGTTCGCGTGGCCCTCATCAATGAACTGCAAAGGGACCCATCCATTGAGTGGCCGCAACGCGCACTTCGTCAGGTCCGGACGTTCGATCCACAGTCGCTGAAGGCGCTGCCGTCGCCCCAACAGGCGAAGATTCAGCTGTGGTTGCCGCACGTGACCCGGCTCGATCAGTTCCTCAGCTCAGCGCGAAGAGACGCAGATGAGACGAACCGAATCATTGCCGAGGTCGTGCACGCCGTTGGGGTGCAGATGCCGGGAGGGTCGGTCGATCCCCGCACTGTCTGGCGGAAGCTGCAGGGGTACCGGGCTCCTGGACGGAGGTTGGACAGCGCAGGTGGCGACGCGGTTCAGGATCATGGACCTCGATGCACACAAGTTGAACAATCAGCGCGATCGTGATCGATGGTGCGCGTTGCTCGAGGATCTGGAGGCCAACGCGAAGTTGGTGTCGCAGGAGTCGGGCTCGATTATCGATGACGCCGAGTTGCTCTGGGAAGCCAGCCATGGCCGGGTCGGCGAAGTGGCAGGCATCATCGAGTTGGCCGTGATCGAGGCCATGGAGTCGGAGTCGGAGCGCCTCAACTTCGGTCGATTGCGCGCGGCTATGGACGACGAGCGACGCCGCCGTGCACGGCGCCAACTTTGCGAGGGGCCGGGCGAGTGATTCAGCCGGTCGCGCTTCCGGTCTCCGTCCGACCGCTCCCCGGGGAGACAATCGTCGGCTACGTCGGGCGGCTTGCTCCCGCGAACGGTCTCACCTTTCGCGACCTGAGGCTCCACATTCGAGACCTTGGCCAGCTGTCAGGGACGAACCCCGACGTCGAGAAGGTTCCGAGGCTCGTCGAGGCGCTCGGAGGGCTCGCCGCGGGCTACTTCGAGAATCACGCGAGGAAGCACTACATGTTCGTGAGGTGTAGCCACTACGGGTGGCGCCCGGGCAAGTGCCGGCAGTGCTCTCAATCCCAGACGCCGCGCTCCGAGTGCCTGCGATGCTCAGCGGGAACGCCGACTACGACTCGAAGGCGCGGTGCCGGAGTCTGTCTACATCATCGACGCTGGCATCTCTCCAGACGTGACGTCGACGTGTCCATGCACTCGGAGTTCGGTCGCGCAGAGAGATGGGTGAGTGGAAAGCTCTGGTTCCACGGCATCGCGCTCCACACCGGGGAACTGCAACTCGCGGTCAGGCTCCTCCTTGCTGCGCTTCGGGACTCGCCCGACGCCGCAGAGCGCGCTCAACGACGCGCCGACGAGTTCGGTGTCTCGCTGGAGGCGTCATACGAAGACGCTCTGCTCTGCGTCTACCCCGAGGCGGTCGCGCTCACTGGCATCCTGATCGATCCGGAGTATCTGAGGTACCTGCTGAGTCCGCGATACAAGTCGCGGGATCAGGTCGAGATCATGCAGGCGGCTGTCGCAGGTGTCCTCGGAGGAACGGGCGGTCGGCACCTGCGGGAGATCTCGCGGCTGGTCGTGGAGCGAAGTCAGGATGCCGTCATGGCAGCCTACGGAGCCAAGAAGGCGTACGGGGTGAAGACCATCAGTTGCGGCCTCGATAAGGCGCTCCTCGCTTCGGCCCGGTCTAACCGGGCGTGCCTTCTACGTCACCTTGATACGGTGCGCATGCCAAGTAGTTGGGACGCGCCGCCGTCCTGGGGAGCGCCGCGCAACTCCATCCTGAATCGAGCGCGCTTGCTGCCCGATGACCTCGATCTTCCGCTACCTTCGCCGTCGCGCGCCTCAAGTGGCTCAACTGACGTCGATGGCGAAGCCCGGTCGGATTACTGTGTCGTGCCCGAACACCACACTGATGGCTCCGGCGCGCGCCCAGGACACGATGAGCCATTCGCGGACAAGGGCGAGTTGGTGCTGACGCTCGGGGAGCGGGCGTGACGGGTCGTCAATGACTTCGAGCCAGTCATTGGGCGCGAACATCGCGGCCAGGAGCTCGTCACAGGTGGGGCCCTGTGCGTGCTCGTCCCACCAGTCCCGCGTTGTCTCGTACGCGTGTGCTGCGAGAAACGAACCATTGGGCTCGGCAAGCAGATTGAGCAGGGCGTCCAGGAATGGGTCCGGCGTGAGGGTGCGGAAGGCTGTGTGCTCCGCCCGTTCACGCATCATGAACGCAGATTGCCATACCGATTAGGCCATACGGAGCAAGCCTCGCCGTGAACCTGAGAAGGTGGGCAGCGCATCGTCTTCGAACCCGGAGTGGGATGCATACGCACGGGCTATCGGAACGAACATTCAGCGTCAGCGGATCGCCCGCGGCTACAGTCAGGACCGCGTTGCCTACGAGGCGAACCTGAGCAGATACACCTACCAGAAGCTCGAAAAGGGCGAGTCTCGTCCCGGTACGCCCGCGAACCCGACGGTGCGGACGCTCCTCGCCGTTGCCCAAGTACTCGGCGTCGGACTCGCCGAGATTCTGCCGGGAGATGCGCCGGACCTCAGCGTGCGCTGACCTTCGGACATTCGCTCGCCCTCGCGGTCCGCAAGCTTGCCGCAGTATGGTGGCCGGTTCTGATCAAGGAGGTCGCATGCGTGACATCGTCGTTGGTGACCGCACCATATCGGTCTGGCATGTGGGCGTTGAGCCGCTTGAAGACGGCGAGATTCACCGTTATCGAGCGTCAATCTCAGGGTCTGAGGCGACCACGGGCATCGCCATCCTGCGAGCGAGCGTCGCCGTTGATGCCAGGGTTCTCAGGTCAGTGATAGAGAACGGGTTTCTGTCGGACTACGAGGGGACTCGCGAGCACGGACTGCTTGCGGACCCCGACACGCGAGCGTGGCGCGAGCGCAACCGCACTCTTCTCCACGAAGCTGTGCGCGACCTCGAGAGCGAGATACTCGAGCTCCCCGATGAGCCAGTGAGCGAGATCGAACGGACGCTGATGCGGGCGTTCGCCATGTCGAGCGTTACAACAGACGACGAGTGATTGTTGCTCTGATAGCCACGCGTGACCCTGCTACAAGGTCACGTCCGCGCCTCGCGATAGCGTGACATTCATCCCGTGTAGTGAGAGTCAGGAGCTATCGTGCTCCGTTGAGAGAGTGTGAGATGGCGCGAGTAGCGAAGCCGAAGCCCCAGAAGTCTCTGGAGCAGACCCTTTGGGAAGCCGCCGACAAGCTACGCGGCAACCAGGAACCCGGCGAGTACAAGCACGTCGTGCTCGGGCTGGTGTTCCTGAAGTACATCTCCGACCGCTTCGAGGAGCGGCGCACTGCCCTCGAAGGAGAGCTTGTTGCGGAGGGAATCAAACCCGAGCGGCTCGCTTCCTTCCTCGAGGATCGCGATGAGTACGCCAGCCACAACGTGTTCTGGGTGCCGGAGTTGGCGCGCTGGGGATACATCCAGTCAGTCGCGAAGCAATCCGAAATCGGGCAGCAGATCGACCAGGCGATGGATCTCATCGAGAAGGAGAACCCGTCGCTTCGCGGTGTGCTTCCGCGCAATTACGGGCGCGATGGTCTTGACAAGCGCCGTCTGGGTGAGTTGGTTGACCTGATCGGCTCCATCGGCTTCACAGTGACCGACGATCACGGGGCCGACGACGTGCTGGGCCGCGTCTACGAGTACTTCCTCGGCCAATTCGCCGGCAAGGAGACGGGCAAGGACGCCGGAGCGTTCTACACGCCCCGTTCGGTCGTCAAGACGCTCGTCGAAATGCTTGAGCCGTACAAGGGGCGCGTCTACGACCCGGCGGCTGGCTCCGGGGGCATGTTCGTGCAGTCAGCTGAGTTCGTGCAGGCCCACGGCGGCAACCGCGCCGACATCTCCATCTACGGGCAGGAATTCACCGACACGACGTGGAAGCTCGCAAAGATGAACCTCGCGCTCCGGGGGATCGAAGCCGACCTGGGGCCACGGTCTGACGATTCCTTCACTGCAGACCTCCACCCGGACCTCCGAGCAGACTTTGTGATCGCCAACCCGCCCTTCAACGTTTCGGACTGGTGGGAAGCGAAGCTCGCCGACGATCCGCGCTGGAAGTACGGCACGCCGCCGCAGGGCAATGCCAATTTCGCCTGGGTGCAGCACTTCATCTATCACTTGAGCCCCAAGGGCACGGCAGGGTTCGTGCTCGCGAACGGGTCGCTCTCATCGAAGAGCAGCGGCGAAGGCGAGATCCGCCGCCGACTTGTCGAGGCGGAGCTTGTGGACTGCATCGTCGCGATGCCAGACAAACTGTTCTTCAACACGGGGATCCCGGTCTCACTCTGGTTCGTCAGCAAGGATCGGCACGGCAACGGTCACCGTGAGCGCCGCGGCGAGGTACTCTTCATCGACGCGAGGAAGCTGGGCACCATGGAGTCGCGCCGGCTCCGCATTCTGACTGACCATGACATCGCAAAGATTTCCGGTGCTTACCACGCATGGCGCAATCATGACGGTGGCTACGAAGACGTTGCCGGGTTCACCAGGGCGGCGGCGCTGAGCGAGATCGTGAAGCACGACTTCGTCCTCACTCCTGGACGTTACGTCGGCACAGAGGCAGCTGAGGAAGTCGACGAGCCGATCGATCGGAAGATCGAGCGACTGACCACTGAGCTGTTCGCTGAGTTCGATCGGGGTCGCGAGCTCGACGAGGAGATTCGCGGCCGCCTCGGAGGTCTCGTTTCGTGACCGCCGAATGGACGTCGATGACACTGGGAGATACTGGTCGCTGGGTTTCAGGAGGCACGCCGGCAACCTCTGACGAGTCTTACTGGGGTGGCGAGATTCCCTGGATGAGCTCGAAGTCCCTCACCAACTTTCGCATCCGTGACTCGGACCGGCGGCTCTCTGAGCTGGGAGCGAAGAGCGGCACAAAGGTTGTTCCGAAGGACACCATCCTCATGGTGGTGCGCGGGATGAGTCTGAAGAGTGAATTCCGTATGGGGATTACGCAGCGTGAAGTTGCCCTCAGCCAGGATCTGAAGGGTCTCATCCCTCGAGCGGACATCGACCCGACGTTCCTCGCGTATGCGCTTCAGTCGCGATCAGACGACGTGCTCGACATGGTAGACGAGGCCGGCCACGGCACTGGGAGGCTGCAAACCGATCGGCTATTCGCGCTCGAGGTGTCGCTCCCGCCGCGTGCCGAGCAGGAGGCGATTGCCGCGACGCTTGGCGCGGTCGACGACAAGATCGAGTCGAATCGCCGCGCGGCGGATACGTTGGTGGCACTGATACGCACCTTGTTCGAGCAAGTCCTTTCATCTCACGAGGTCGTGTACGCGCCGCTCGGAGAACTCGCCAGGGCTGTGAATGGACGCTCATACAAGAGTTCGGAGCTGCGGGAATCAAGTACAGCTCTCGTCACCCTGAAGAGTGTCGACCGCAACGGGGGTTACAAGGAGAACGGCTTGAAGCCGTACACCGGTCCACACAAGCCCGAACAAGAAGTCCGCCCAGGCGAGATCGTTGTCGCCCAGACAGACCTAACCCAGGGCGCGGAAGTAGTCGGGAGAGGCGTTCGAGTGCCCAGGTCAGTCAGATACGACACCCTCGTTGCTTCTTTGGACCTTGCCATCGTGCGTCCACTGGCGGGCATGCCCGTCGAGTACCTTCACGGTCTCTTGAGTAGCGAGGCCTTCCGCCAGCATTGCCGGGCGCATGTCACTGGGACGACCGTCCTCCACCTCGCGAAGGACGCGATGCCAACGTGGAGCGCACCGACCGTTCCCCTCGACGAGCAGGAGCGCTTTGCCGAGAGTGTTCGGCCGATGCTTGCTCGTATGGACGCGCTGTCCGAGGAATCAGCTCGCCTTGTTGCTCTCCGTGATGCGCTACTCCCTGAAATTCTGTCGGGTCGTGTCCGAGTTCCTGCCGAGGGAGCCGTTCCGTGACCGGCCTGAATGTCGCGTGGGCCATTGGGGAGCTCGACAAGTTCATCCAGCAAACGGTCATGACCAACAACAGCCGCAGCGGGCCTGGGTACGTCTCCATCTCCAACAAGTCGAGCACGTCGGCGCCAGACGCCGAGGTGGCACAGCAGGCGCAGGTCGTCGAGAAGATCTTCGACCGTGTTATCCCCGGGTGGCGCAATGAGATCGCGTTGCGGAGTAGCAACCGATGGACGCGGCACCGTGAGGCTGCCATCCGCGCGAAGGCGGAACTGGAGCGCACGGAAGAGATCCGAGAGAACCTTGGGGACGACGCGCCCGAACTGTCAGCTGCGAACCTGCACCCGTGGATCTGGAGTGGTGCTGCGTCTCTCTGGAACTCTGGGCACTACCGCGAGGCGGTCGAGGGAGCGATCCGCAAGCTGAACGCGGAGGCGCAGAACAAGCTCGGTCGTCGCGACGTGAGCGAGACCGACCTCTTCAGTCAGGCGTTCAGCGAGCAGTCGGCGGCTGCAAGGAACCCTCGGTTGCACCGCATGACGGACGATGGCAGCAAGACGTTCAAGTCGGTGCAGCGTGGTGCACGCATGTTCGCTGAGGGAGTTTTCGCGGGGATCCGAAACCCGCTCGCGCACGAGGTGGACCATGAGATGCCGGAGCAGCAGGCGCTGGAGTACTTGGCCGCCCTTAGCGTGTTGGCACGCTGGGTCGATGAGTCGACGCTGGAGGTCGCCGGATGAGCGCGTTCAACGAGAACGTCGTCGAGTTAGCTGCGCTCGAGTACTTCGCGGAGGTGGGCTACCGCACGATTCGTGGACCGGACATCGCGCCGGGGGAACCCGGCACAGAGCGCGAGTCCTACGAGGACGTCTTCCTCTGGGGACGACTGCGCGACGCGATCCGCCGAATCAACCCTGGTACGTCCCCCGCGCTGATGGACGAGGCGATCAAGCGAGTGCGACGGGCTGAGTCGCAGAGCCCGATCGACGAGAACTACCGACTGCATCAGCTCATTGCCGAGGGCGTGCCGGTGGAGCACCGCGACGCAGACGGGACGCTACGCACGACACGACTGTGGCTGGTGGACTTCGATCAGCCCGACAACAACGACTGGGTTGTCGTGAACCAGTTCACGATCGTCGAGAACGGCAAGAATCGTCGGCCCGACGTGCTGGTGCTGGTCAATGGGATGCCGCTCGCGCTCCTGGAGCTCAAGAATCCGGCTGCCGAACACGCGACGCTCAAGTCGGCGTGGAATCAGGTGCAGACCTACCGCAAGGACATCCCGTCGGTCTTCGTCCCGAACGCGGTGACGGTCATCTCAGACGGTACGTCGGCGGCAATGAGCAGCTACACCGGCGCGTTCGAGCACTACGCGCCGTGGAAGACCATCGAGGGCCGCGAAGTCGTGAGCAACCGCCCGGCACTCGAGGTTCTCCTAAAGGGGGTCTTCGAGCCGAAGCGGTTCCTGGATCTGCTGCAGAACTTCGTCGTGTTCAGCGACGAGACCACGACCGACAGGGCCACGAAGCAGCCGACCCGCAAGCTCGTCAAGCGCGTGGCGAAGTACCACCAGTACTGGGCTGTAAACGCTGCCGTGGAGCACACGGTGCAGGCGTCCCGGCCCGACGGCGACCGCCGAGGCGGCGTCGTCTGGCACACTCAGGGCTCCGGAAAGAGCTTCGAGATGGTGTTCTACGCCGCAAAGATCATGCGCGATGCCCGGATGGCGAATCCGACGCTGGTGTTCATCACCGACCGCAACGACCTCGACGATCAGCTGTTCGGGGAAACTTTTGCCCCCGCCCGCATCTTGCCGGAGACGCCGGTGCAGGCGGCGACGCGTACCGACCTGCGCGCCAAGTTGAAGCGCGCCTCCGGCGGCATCGTGTTCACGACCCTGCAGAAGTTCGCACCCGGCGAGGATGGCGACGCAAACCCGGTGCTCACCGACCGCCGGAACGTTGTTGTCGTGGCTGACGAAGCGCACCGCAGTCAGTACGGCTTCGGGGAGTACCTCGACCGCCACGGGCGCCTCAAGGCTGGCCTCGCCAAGCACATGCGCGATGCACTGCCCGGTGCGACCTATCTCGGTTTCACCGGTACGCCGATCGAATCTGGCGACAAGAGCACCCGATCGGTGTTCGGCGACTACATCGACGTCTACGACCTCACTCAGGCCGTCGAGGATGGCGCGACGGTCAAGATCTTCTACGAGTCGCGCCTTGCGAAAGTCGACCTGTCCGACGCCGACCTCGAAGCGCTGGACGAGCTGGCCGAGGAGATCACCGAGACGGTTGAAGAGGACGCCGCCACCGCCGCGAAGTCCCGCTGGTCCAGGCTGGAGGCGATCGTCGGCGCGGACTCTCGCCTCGACCTCATTGCCAGGGACATGGTGGATCACTGGGAGAAGCGGCGCGAGGCGCTGTTCGGCAAGGCCATGATCGTCACCATGAGCCGCCGCATCGCGGTGCGCCTCTACGAGAAGATCGTGGCCCTTCGACCGGACTGGCACTCTGACGACCCAGCCAAGGGCAAGATCAAGGTTGTCATGACCGGCTCGGCTGCTGATCCGGCGGAGTTCCAACCACACCTTCACTCCAAGGACGCCCGAAAGGATCTGAAGCTGCGCGCCAAGAACCCGGACGACGAGCTCGAGCTGGTGATCGTGCGGGACATGTGGCTCACCGGTTTCGATGCGCCGAGCATGCACACGATGTACGTCGACAAGACGATGCAGGGCGCCGGTCTGATGCAGGCAATCGCGCGCGTCAATCGCACCTTCCGTGACAAGCCTGGCGGACTCGTCGTCGACTACATCGGGGTCTTCTCGAACCTGCAAGCCGCCCTGGCCGAGTACTCACCTTCTGACCGCGATCAGGCCGGCGTACCCATCGACGAGATGGTCACGGTCATGCTGGAGAAGCACGACATCATCCGCGGTCTGCTGCACGGCGTCGACTACGACTCGTCGCCGACGCTCTCGCCGTCCCAGCGCTTGGCTGAGTACGCCAAGGTGCTCGACTTTGTCATGGCCGACCCCGACCGCACGGCTCGGTTCAACGATCAGGTGCTCGCGCTCGCCAAGGCGTTCGCTCTCGCCGGCGCGCGCGACGAAGCTGCTGCAATCCGAAACGACGTACGCCTCTTCACCGACGTGCGCGCTGCCATCCTTAAGATCCAGAACCCCGATTCTGGACGAGGTGGATCCGGAGCCGTCGAGATCGACACTGCGCTCGGGCAGCTCCTCAACGAGGCGGTCGCCGCCGACCAGGTCGTCGACATCTACAAGTTGGCAGGCGTCGAGACCCCGGAGCTGTCGATCCTCAGCGACGAGTTCCTCGACTCGCTGGCCGACAAAGAAAAGCCGAATCTCCAGATGGGGCTGCTGCGCCGCCTCCTCAATGACCAGATCCGCACCGTGCAGCGCACCAACCTCGTGCAAGCGCGGAAGTTCTCCGAGCTCCTCGACGAGGCGATCAATCGCTACACGAACAGATCCCTCACCACAGCGGAGATCATCGCCGAACTGGTGAAGCTCGCCAAGCAGATGCGGGACGACGCGAAGCGCAATGAGCGCTTGGGCCTGTCCGCGGCCGAGGTTGCCCTCTACGACGCGATCGCTCAGAACGACGCCGCGGTTCTGCAGATGGGCGATGACACGCTCAAGAAGATCGCGGTCGATCTCGTCTGGGCGGTGCGGTCAAGCGTGGTCATTGACTGGGACCAGAAGGAGAGCGTCCGCGCAGCGATGCGCTCCAAGGTGAGACGTCTCCTCGCCCGCTACGACTATCCGCCGGACGCCGAGGCAAAGGCCGTGGAGCTGGTGCTGGAGCAAGCGGAGCTGTTCGCAAGCAGTAACGCGGACTCATGATGGCCAGTGGTCGAGTAGTTGCGGGGTCGTCAAATCAACACCAGGTTGAGGTGCGCCCGTGGGATCCGACGTCACCGAACGCTGAGGACGAGTTTCAGAAAGTCGTAGAGCTTCACCGGTCCAACAAGGCGACACTGGGGCATCTGCCGTTTTCTGCGTTCCGCGAGGCGGGCAAGCGCGCGCACCTGCTGCTCGGTTTCGTCGATGGGGCAGTTCGTGGGTATCTGCTCTACAGCACTCCTCGACATCAGACCCTCAAGCTCGTCCATGTCTGCGTGAGTGGCGACGCACGGGGCCACGGCCTAGCGAGAGCAATGACCGCCATGGCCACCGATGCCAACCCGGCGCGCGCAATCATGACCGCGCACTGTCGTTCTGATTACGGTATCGACGGCTTCTGGCGGTCTCTGGACATGACACCCGTCGGTCAGCGCCCAGGGAGGGCAACCGCCGGCTCGACGCTAACGATCTGGATGCGTCGGATCGGCCAGCTCGATCTTCTTGAGAGTGCACTCTATGACTCCTCACGAGCTCTGGCGGTGCTCGACTCCAACGTCATAATCGACCTGTACTCGTCCGAAGCCGTGGAGCGGCCCGACCGCCAGGAGTCGATGGGTATTTCAGCTGACTGGCTCGATGACCTTGTGGACTTCGCCGTGTCGCCCGAGGTGGGGGTTGACCTCAACAACCTCCAGCCGCCCATCGAACGTCAACGAGTTCAGAGTGGAATAGGCGCGCTCGTCTCGCTGCGGCGGGATGGTGCTATGCGGGATACCGCGGAGGAGCTGATCGCGCGGATGCCTCTTGAACTCGTGCAGAAGGATCCGAGCTTGCGAGATGACGCGAAGCATCTGGCGGATGCGATCCTCGCTGGCGCTGACTACTTCGTTACACGCGACCAGAACCTTCTGGACGCGACGCACGGGTGGGCTTTCGCGGAGCACGGTATCGAGGTGGTGCGTCCGGTTGAGGTGATCCAGCGCTTCATGCCGCCCGTTGCGATGTCGGCGTTCCGTTCGGAGCAACTCGAGTCGGTCGGGCTTCGATGGGTGCAGGTTGCTGAGGTGACACGCGATCTCGAAGAGGCGTTCCTCGACTCCGCTGCGGCAGAGAAGGGCACGGCTTTCCGCAAGCAACTACAGGCGACGCTCGCGCACCCAGCCGTAGCTCGAGTTGAGGAACTTGTTGATGGTCGCGGCCGACGGTGGGCTCTTCTCGGAACCGAGGTGGCGGACAAGACACTGTCAGTTTCGACCGTTCGGGTCGGGCGAGGCCGGCTGGGGGCGACGATCGCCTTCCAGCTGGTTCGGTACATTCGCGCTCTCGCGCTCGCACGCGGTGCAAGGACGATCACCATCACGGAACCCACGTTGGGCTCGACGGTAGGGGAAGCGTTGGAGGCTGACGGATTTGCGGGAACGCCATTGAGCGTGTCGCTGGCGCGAACCCCGGAGGAATCGGCTGTCGCCGCGGTTCTAGACGCAGACGACGTAGCCGCGTATGAGCGTCGGAACTGGCCCCAGGTGATAGCGGGACGGGACGTCCCCGTATGGATCATTCCGATCCAGCCCCGGTTCGCGCGCGAGTTGATCGGCTACAACGACACACTTCTGCAGGTACGAGAGAAGCCGGCGCTGGGGCTCGCTCGCGAGTTCGTCTACTTCGCCGCCCCCAAGGTCAAGCGCTGGCAGCTGCCGGCTCGTGTGCTTTGGTACGTAACGAAAGACGACCACGCAGATGAACGGCGATCAATCCGCGCAGTTGTCGCCTTCTCGCGAGTCGTAGACTCGGCCGTCATGAGTGTTGAGGACGCCGTAGAACAGTATCGGGCTCTAGGCGTTCTCCGTGAGCGAGAGATTCGCGCGCGTGCACACAAAGGTGAGGTGCTTGTCCTGCGGTTCGAGGACACGCACGAGTTCTCTCGCCCCGTGGGGCGGAGGACGCTCAACCAGCTCCTGAAGAAGCACCAAATCACCACGTCGCTGATTACGATGCGAGCTGCCAAGCCGGGTTTCTTCGACGAGATCCTCAGTCTGCAGCGGGATGAGTCTGAACGATGACCAGGGCACTCCTACTCTCGGTCAAGCCCCGCTTCGCGCGCGCCATCCTGGAAGGCCGCAAGACTGTCGAGGTGCGAAGAAGGTTCCCGCAGGTCCCCGCAGGGACGACTGTCGTGCTTTACTCAAGTTCGCCTGAGCGAGCGGTTCTGGGGACGGTCCGGCTCACGCGTGCGATCCGAGTTAACCCGAACGCGGTCTGGGAGACCTACTCGGAGGACATAGGCATCGAAGAAGATGCGCTGGAAGACTACTTGGTCGGCGCGGACTCTTCGACGGTGCTCCAAGTCGAGGCTCCAGAGAGCTGGAGTAGGCCGGTCTCGCTCGGTCTCCTCCGTGAAACCCTCGGACTTGAACCGCCGCAGAGCTTTCGCTACCTCACGGAGGATCAGGTTGAGGCAATTCGCTCTCGAGCGAACCGTGCTGAGGTCTTCGGGGTGCGTATCAATGGGCTAGGACCGAATGGTGCGCATGCGAGGCCGCGAAATGGGAGGCCGATCGAACTCCAAGCCGGTGCATCTCGTGACGCACGAGGAGCGGGCGAGACTGCCCCAGGAGTATCGCTGGCGGGGAATGCCGCGTCAGTCATGCGCGGTCGGATGGTCCGATGAAGCTATCGATGACCGCTCGAGCCGCCGAGTGGTTGGATCAGTTTGAAGTAGATGACCGCGCAGGGGCCATTGCTCTACTCGACGCAGTGAGGTTCATTCCCGGCGGCGATGTGGTCGCAGGCGTCAGGCGCACAGTCGAGCGCTTCATCGCGGAGAACGGAGAACAACTTCCGGTGGCTCTCGTCCCAGTGCTATCGGACGAAGACCTCATCCGTCCCACCGGAGCGGAGGTCGACGCACGAGCAACGGCATTCATCGACTTTGATCCGGCGCAACCGCTTGCCAACAATCCAGGTAGCGAGGCGCTTATCGCCCATCTCATCGGCGAGTTGCGCCGCTCAAGCGCCGCAGCATGGATCGCTCCGACCCCGCTCACGCTCGACGAAATGCGAATTCTCAGGGTGCGGACCCTCATCTGCATCACCGACTACGTCGGTTCTGGTCAGCAGGTCCTGAACTATGTGGCGACTTGGTACCGCAACACCACGATCAAGAGCTGGTGCTCGTTCGGGTGGATGAAGATCGCCGTAGTCGCGTACGCAGCGACGTTGTCTGGGAAGCGCGCACTGGACGCCAGCAAGCTAATCCAGGATGTTCAAGTCATCGAGATCGTTCCGGGGATCAACGAGTTGCGCCGCGCCGGACCTGAGGGCAAAGCAGAAGAGGTCTGTCGCGTGTACGCGAGGCGCGGAAAGGTGTGGCCCGCTCTCGGCCATCGCGGTAGCGCTGGCTTGTACGCGAGTTCGTTCTCAGTTCCCAACAATCTCCCGGCGATCCTCATTCGGCGTTCTGATCGGTGGGTGCCCTTCTTCGACGGCCGGTCAGTGCCCGTCGATCTGGCGGACGAGATCGGCGAGCATCGACCGGACGTTGACCTTCCGGGTCATCTCGAGGAGGCGGGTCAGTTAAGTCTCGCCGCACGTCATCGTGACGGCTACATCGAATCTCGTTGGCAGAACTTCGTCGGTGTGCTCGGCTTGCTCCCGCGCTCCGACGAAGAACTGGCCCTCGCGCTCGGTCTCGATTTGCGAGCGATCCGCAACGTTCTCGAATCGCTTGAGCGGCTTTCTCTGATTGACGGAAGCCGAGCGGTCACGTCCGCTGGTCGGAGGGAGCTCGCCGCTCAGCGTCGGAAGGCGCGCAGCGGTGCATCAGTGCTCACGCCGCCAGATCCTTCGCCGTACTACCCTCGGTATACGAGGTGAGGGGGGATCACGGGCTTAGTGATGAAGCTGCCACGTCGTGGCAGCTCGCTAGAGTGCGACCTTCGCGTCGTGCTCAAAGACTGCGGCTAACTGCGGTCAGAGGGCGATCAGAGGCTACGCGTAGGGCTGGATGGAGAATGCCTGCCCTCGTGGGCCTCGGGGATTCTCCATCCAGACCGTGCGGACCCTATCGGGTCGAAAGGTAAGTGCCGTGATCCCTCCGAACCTCTACTACGAGCAAGGTCGTCGCCTTGGCGTAGAGGCCGACTCGCTGGACAGAGCAACCGCAGAGGTTGCCCGGTTGACTGCAGCGGGTGCCTACCCGCTGCTTTCCCTCGCCCATTTGGCCCGTGAGACTGGTGCGACTTACTCGTACCTCCGCGAGGTTGTAAGCCGGACAAGGGATCCTTATCGTTCGATCGCGGTCCCCAAGACGACCGGCGGTGTACGGGCGATCTCAGCACCGGAGCCAATCCTCATGGATGTCCAACGATGGCTTCTTGATCATGTGCTCGACAAGTTGACTTCTCATCCGGCGAGCTACGCATACGAACGGGAAACGTCCATCGTCCAGTGTGCGGCGCAGCACTTGGGTGCCAACTGGATGGTCAAGATGGACCTTCACGATTTCTTCGGCACAGTGAACGAGCCCTCGGTTTATCGGATCTTCAGGCGGCTCGGGTATCGCAAGCTTCTTGCATTTGAGCTCACTCGGATCACGACTAGGGCAGAAGGCGCTCGCACCGCGTCCTGGCGTGTCCAGACCGCGGTGATCCCGAGCTACGCCGTGGCAGGCGTCGGCGTGCTTCCGCAGGGCGGACCGACGAGCGGGACGCTTGCAAACGCCGCTGCGGCGAGGCTTGACATGTTCCTGCAGAATCTTGCGCTTTCGCGTCGACTTACGTACACCCGCTATTCGGACGACCTGGTGTTCTCGGGCCGCACTTCGTTCCAGCGAGCTGAGGCCCAGAGCCTCGTTGGCGAGATTGCTGGCCTGATTCGGAAAGCTGGCTTCGTCGTACACCGATCGAAGACGCGGATCGTACCGCCTGGCGCGCGCAGGGTTGTGCTCGGGTTGCTCGTCGATAGCTCGGTCCGCCTACTGCCAGAGCATCGACGGCGCATCGAAGTGCACCTGCGGGGATGTGAAGAGAACGGATTGGCGCGCCACGCCGCGCATCGCGGATTCGACTCAGTGTTCTCATTCGTCAATCACCTGGACGGCTGGATAGCGTTCGCGTTGGGCGTCGAACGAGAGCGAGCTCTGGCCTGGCGCGAACGGTTCCACCAAATTCTCGATCTGGAAGGACTCCCGAAGATCGGAGGGGCTAGCTGACCCCACATCGGCGGCAGCTCAAAGAGCAACTCCTGCGCTAAGGAGCTGGCGAACCAGGGGAGCCCTATCGCATGCGGTGAAACTCGAGCAGCACGTCAAGCACGGCGCGATTCTTGCGCCGTTTGACGAGAGCCGAGATGTACTCAGCTACTGGATCGGCGATCGCGGCCGGTCCTGCGGCCACGAGAGCACTGAGATCGCCTGTGGCCACGGTCGCTGAGACGGCTCCGATTCCGGTGATTGCGAACCCCTTGGATCCGCTCCTCATAGCGCGGAGCGCCCTCGAGGTCTTCGACGTCTTGTCGATTTTGAGCAACCGGCGTCCTAGGTGGTCTGTGAGAATAGCGGTCGCTTCCTTGGCGCCAGCAGGATCGGCAGGGATGTTAGTGACCATGTCGATTCCGGCCCGTAGCGCTTCTCGCCAGTCCTCCCAATCATCTGAGTTGCGCAGAGCGATCAGGTCCTCGAACTTGAACGAGAAGTCTGGGACCTCGAACTCGCCGATGCGTTCCAGCGCAGTGAGACGACCGTCTCCGATCTTCCGTCCGTTGAGGACGCGATCAAACGCGATTGACTCCACTGGCTCGAGCGAAAGCGCCTGACCCGCCCCCCGAGATACGAGTTCCAGCGAGGTGCCCATGACGCTTCCAACTGCTCGGTTGATCCCGAGCATCTCCTCCGGAGATACATGTGGCCACGACCATCCAGCATCGTTCCAGTCGCTCCAACTCATCTGATCAAGTACGCGGAAGCGCGCCTGCAGATCCGGGTCCAGGCCGTCAATCAATGAGATCCACTCGTCGCCAGGAAGGCGACGCGAGTAGACGATGGTTCCGTCCTCTAGCAGTCCTCGGATCCGCGCCAGCCACTTCAGTTTGGCGCGAAGAGCGGACCTCGCCTCGTCGTCTCGTACGCCGTCGACGTACCAGTCCTGGACTAGGTCGTCGGCGGGGATGACAATTGCGGGCGCGTAGAGCAGGAGGCTCGAGACTGTCCGGCGGCGTATTGCCCCCGGGGCCCGTATCGCTGTTACGGGCCGTAGTTCACCAGGTACGACGGGCGGGATTTGCAGGTCGAGATCGGCGCCCGACGGCGTCGGCCATTGCTCAGCCAATAGAGCGAGTTGCTCCCATGGCCAGTCCGCGACAAGTTGCGCATTCGTGACGGTGAGTTCTTCGCCAAGCCACCCCTCAACATAGTCATAGACGGCTCGGGCGGAACTTTGCATCTGCATAGACTACTGACGCCCCACCGGCCGAGGCCGGAAGTCCAAGATCGACGTCGACCTCGACCGAGCGCAAGGATTGAGCGTGTCGAGTTGACCCGTGTTAGCACGGTGTTCTTGAACAGGGTGTGCCCGACCGCGGGGATCGCGAGGGTGCGATGCGAGAGTCCGGGCCAAGGCCCAAGTCGAGCGCTTGCAGATCTACGACGCGGAACAGGCGCTGCGAGCGGAACACATCGCCGCCTACCAATCATCTCCTAGGGCTAGTCGACGACTTCACTCGCCGGCCGCCATATCTGATGAACGCGGCGACAGCGTTCGGCGGTAGGAGCGTCGACGAACGCACGTCGATCTCTCACTATTGGTCGTCGGGCTCCCGATCACTCGACGCGCTCAACTCCGAAGAAGTCCAGACTTGCAGCCGTGCTTCGACTACTGACACGCTCCGTGTCGGAAACCAGATGCGCGCGCGCAGCCACACCCGCGTGAATCCGGAAATCGGGGCTGCGTATCGCTGTCAAATCGCCTGGCATCGAACACCTGCGGGTCCCGGATGGCCCGTCCCGACGCGATCAGCGTCCGCGCACGTGGTTCCACTGCGTGATGACCTCGGAGCCGTGCTCGAAGCCCAGCTCGCTCACGGCGGAGGTGCCCAGGACGAAGTACCGGCCCCCGGCGGCGGTCAGGCCCAGCCAGGTGCCGGCCAGAGCGCGGAGGAAGTGCCCGTGCGAGAACAGCAGGACCTGCTCACCGGCCCGTACCCGAGGGCGCAGCTCCGCGAGGAGCGATTCCGCCCGTGCAGTGACGTCGGCGACGGACTCGCCCGGGGTCGCGCCGGCGGGCGTTCCCTCCCAGATCGTCCACGGACGGCCGAGCTGTTCCACGATCTCGGGAGTGGTCAGCCCCTCGTAGGCGCCGTAGTCCCATTCGACGAGACGGGCATCGGTCCGTACGTCGGGGTACCCGGCGCGGGCGGCCGTCTCGACCGCGCGCTGGAGCGGGCTCGACAGGATCAGGTCGTACCGTCGGGTGGCGAGCAGCGTGCCCGCCAGCTCGGCCTTGTAGGCGCCGGTCTCGGTCAGCGGGATGTCGGTCAGGCCGGTGTGCCGTCCGGTGCGGCTCCACGCGGTCTCGCCGTGTCGCACCAGCACGATGCGTCCGTCGGGTTCGGTCAGCTCGTCATCCTTCACGCGTCCATCCTCCCGCTCCTGGGCGAGCGGCCGGCCCGACCGCACGAAGAAGGGCCGGTCGGAGGATTCCCGACCGGCCCTTTCCTGCACCAGAGTGTCCTGCAATCACATGTCGATAGCTGCCACAGCAAAACAACTACCGTGCGAGCACTCTATAACGGTGAGGTAACGGAGTGGAAGAGGATGCCGAGGGACATTCCCGATTCATAGGTATCGTCATCGCCCGGCGGCATCGAGAGCCGCCGCCAGATCGGCGAGGAGGTCGTCGGCATCCTCGAGTCCGACCGACAGACGCAGGTGGCCGTAGCGGCGGAACGGCTCCGGGTAGGTCGCGGTACGGGGGCCGTCGGCGGACGTGTGCACGATGAGGCTGTCGTCGTGTCCGAGCGAGAAGCCCGAGGTGATCAGCCGCAGCTCGGACACGAACCTGTTCTGCAGGTCGGGGTCGCCGTCGAGCGCGAAGGCCATCATGCCGCCGTAGGCGGCACCGCCGAACTGCCGGCGGGCGAGATCGTGCTGGGGGTGCGAGGCGAGCCCGGGATAGGCGACGAACGCGACGCGCGGGTCGGCCTCGAGCAGCTCGGCGACGCGCTGGGCGGAGGCGAAATGCTGCCTCAGACGCAGGGGGAGCGTGACCGAACCGCGCGTGATCATCCACGCGTTGAACGGCGAGATGATGCCGCCGACGTCGACCATCGCGTCGGCCTTGATCGGTTCGATGAGCTCCGCCCGACCGATCACCGCTCCGCCCATCGCGTCGCCGTGGCCGTTGATGTACTTCGTCAGCGAATGCACGACGAGGTCAGCGCCGTCGTCGAGCGGCCGGTAGAACGGCGGGGGAGTGAAGGTCGAGTCGACCATCAGCAGAGCCCCGGCTGCGTGGGCGATCTCGGCCAGCAGCGCGATGTCGGCGACCTTCGTGGTGGGGTTGGCGATCGCCTCGACGCACACGAGCCGCGTCTCGGGCCGGATCGCCGCGCGGACGGCATCCGGATCGGTCACGTCGACGAAGGTCGCCTCGATGCCGTAGCGGCCCGGGAGCAGCTCGGTCCACAGGCGCCAGGTGGCCTCGTACACGACGTCGCTCACGACCACGTGGTCTCCCGCGCGCACGTGGGTGAAGAACACCGCGTGCAGGGCGGCGACTCCGGATGCCAGGGCGACGGCGTCCTCGCCGTGCTCCAGCGCGGAGAGCTTGCGCTCGAGCGCCAGCTGATTGACGCCGGTGTTGCGCGTGTACAGGCCCGGGGCGGTGGCCGACCAGCTGATCTCGCTGGGGTCGTCGGGGAGGGCGAACGAGTTCGACATGACGAGCGGTGTGCGCAGCGACCGCGTGCTGTCGAGCTCGATGCCGCCGTGCACGGCCAGACTCGACTCGCCGAGGGTCGGAGCATCGGTGCGGTCGGGGCGCACGGCGGGCATCGGGGAGATCTCGTCGGATGCCGTCATCGTGGCCCCTCTCGCTCTGCGGCGCGGCTCGCGCGCCCCGTCCAGCGTAGTGAGGGCGCGTCGGGGCCCGCCGTCGACTACTGTGACTGCGTCGCCCGGACGCCTCGACGGCTCCGGGCTCGATCATGAATGCGAGCACTCCATGAGTCGTCCCCTCGATTCCTCCCTCGATACGTCCGGCCCCGCGGGCGCACCGCGCCGACTGCGCCGGGCCATGGATGCCCGGCATCTCGTCATGATCGCCCTCGGCGGTGTCATCGGCTCGGGCCTCTTCCTGAGCTCGGGTTACACGATCCACCAGGCCGGCCCCCTCGGTGCGGTGCTGGCCTACCTGCTGGGTGCCTTCGTGGTGTGGTTGGTCATGGTCTGCCTGGGCGAGCTCGCGGTGACCTATCCCGTCTCGGGATCGCTCCACATCTACGCGGCGCGCACGATGGGGCCGGCCACCGGCTTCACCACGGCGTGGCTCTACTGGCTGTGCTGGGTGGTGGCGCTCGGGTCGGAGTTCACGGCATCCGGCATCCTCATGCAGCGATGGTTCCCGAACGTCGAGGTCTGGGTGTGGTGCATCGTGTTCGCCGGCGTGCTGTTCACCCTGAACGCCATCTCGGCGCGCGTGTTCGGGGAGACCGAGTTCTGGTTCGCCCTCATCAAGGTCGTCGCGATCGTCGCGCTCATCGTGCTGGGGACGATGGCGATCTTCGGCTTCACGCCGCTGTCGTCGGAGCCGCACGCGGCGGTCGGCCTCAGCAACTTCGCCACGCCCGACGGGCTGCTACCCGCGGGTCTCGGAGGCGTGCTCATCACCTCCCTCGCGGTGTTCTACGCCTTCAGCGGCGCCGAGCTCGTCGGCGTCGCGGCGGGCGAGACGAAGGATCCGGGCCGCAACATCCCGCGGGCGCTGCGCTCGACGGTGCTGCGTCTGCTCGTGCTGTTCGTCGGTTCGATCGTCGTCATCGCCGCCCTCCTGCCCTACGAGCAGGCGGGGCTGTCGTCGAGCCCGTTCGTCGACGTCTTCGAGTACGTCGGCGTGCCCTACGCGGCCGACATCATGAATTTCGTCGTCATCACGGCGCTGCTCTCGGTGGGCAACAGCGGGCTCTACTCGTGCGCGCGGATGCTGTTCTCGCTCGCCGAGGAGGGCTACGCGCCGCGCGCCTTCACGCGGCTCACGCGGCGCGGCATCCCGATGGTGGCCCTGCTGGTCAGCCTCGCCATCGGTCTGGTGTCGCTCATCTCGAGCGTCATCGCCGCCGAGACCGTGTACCTCGTGCTCGTGTCGATCGCCGGCTTCGCGGCGGTCGCGGTGTGGATGTCGATCGTCGCCGCGCAGTTCTTCCACCGGCGGCAGTTCTTCCGCGACGGCGGTGACGTCTCCACCCTCGCGTTCCGCACGCCGCTGTACCCGCTCGTGCCCATCCTCGCCTTCGTGCTGCTCACCGCGTCGATCGTGGCGATCGCGTTCGATGAGAATCAGGTCGCGGCCCTGTACTTCGGCATCCCCTTCGTCGGCCTGTGCTACCTGTTCTTCTGGCTGCGCTACGGGCGCAAGGGCGTCACTCCTGTTCGGCGCGACGAAGAGGCACCGCTCGACTGACGCGCTGTACGCGCTGTCCATCCGCTTCGCGTCGGCTCGCCGGGGTGGCGGATGCCGCCGGGCCCGGCCCCGCAGTACCGTCGCTTCACCACGAGCACGCGGAGGACGCATGGACACGGTGGACACCCTCGTCGTCGGGGCGGGCATCTCGGGCCTGGCCGCCGCTCGGCTTCTGGCTCGCCACGGGCATCGGGTGGTCGTGCTCGAAGCGCGCGACCGCGTCGGCGGGCGCGTCTTCACCGACCGCAGCGGAGGGCACGTCACCGATCGCGGCGCGTCGTGGATCCACGGCATCGACGACAGCCCGGTCGCCGAGGCGGCCCGCGCGTTCGGGATGCCGATGGTGGAGTTCACGGTCGGCGGATACCAGCCCGATTCTCGTCCGCTGACGTACTTCGACGCCGCCGGGCGCCGTCTCTCCCCGGAGGCCGTGCGGCAGTACGCCGACGACATCCGAACGCTGAACGCCGTCCTGGTCGACGTCATCGCCGCGGCCGACGACGATGCGACCTACGGTGAGGTCGTGGAGCGCGCGCTCGCCGCGCAGGGGTGGGGCGCCGAACGCGCGGAGCGCGTGCGGGAGTACAACGACCGTCGGGCCCAGGAGCAGTACGGGATCGGCATGCACGGCCTCGGCGCCCATGGGCTCGACGACGACACCGTCAACGGCGACGAGGTGGTGTTCCCGCAGGGCTACGACGAGCTCGCCTCGAACTTCGCCGAGGGGCTCGACGTGCGCTTCGACCACGCGGTCTCGCGCGTGCGGTGGTCGTCGGAGGGAGCCGAGGTGGAGACCGCCCGCGGCACGTTCCGCGCTCGGCACGTCGTGGTCACGGTGCCGGTGGGGGTGCTGCACGCGGGCGATCTCGTGCTTGAGCCCGCCCTGCCCGCGGCGCACGCCCGCGCGCTCGGCCTTCTGCGCATGAACGCCTTCGAGAAGGTCGTGCTGCGTTTCGCCGAACGGTTCTGGGATGCCGGGGTCTACGGCATCCGCCAGCTCGGCGACGAGGGGGAGTGGTGGCACTCCTGGTACGACCTGGGGCGCCTGCACGACGAACCCGCCCTGCTGACATTCGCGGCGGGTCCTGCCGCCGTCGCCACGCGGGAGTGGAGCGACGACGAGATCGCCGCCTCCACCCTCGCGCAGTTGCGGCGCCTGTACGGTGACGCCGTGGCCGAGCCCGAGAGTGCGATCGTGACCCGCTGGCAGGACGACCCGTTCTCGCGCGGCTCCTACGCCTACATGCTGCCAGGCTCGGTCGGCGCCGACCACGACGACCTCGCCGCACCCCTCGGGGGCGGGACACTGCATCTGGCCGGGGAGGCGACGTGGGGAGACGACCCGGCGACGGTTCCCGGCGCCATGCTGTCCGGGCACCGCGCCGCGCAGAACGTTCTGGGCCGCGAGGTGCCGGTCAGCGACCTCTGGGCCTGACGCCGCGGCGCGGGGTCCCTCGTCGCGGGAGGTCCGGTCGCGGCGGGAGGCCCTCAGCCCCGGGAGGTCCCTCGGCCGCGGGAGGCCTTCGGCCGCGGGAGGTCCCTGAGCCTGTCGAAGGGACCGGAGGCTTCGAGGGGCTCAGCTTCCTGCGGGTACTGGGGCGTCAGCGGGCTCAGCCTCCTGCGGATACTGGGGGCGCCAGCGGGCTCAGCCTGCTCAGCGCGGGTCGGGTCCCGTCGCCACGGGCAGCTCGGCGTGGTTCGACCACTGGCTCCACGATCCCGGGTACAGCCGCGGCTCGAATCCCGCGAGCGTCAGGGCCACGGCCTGGTGCGCCGCCGTCACCCCCGACCCGCAATACACCCCCACGCTCACGCCGTCCTCGGCGCCGAGCATGCGGAAACGCGATCCCAGCTCCTCGCGTGAGCGGAAGCGGCCGTCGTCGCCGATGTTCTCCGTCGTGGGGGCGCTGACCGCCCCGGGCACGTGTCCCGCGCGGGGGTCGATCGGCTCAACCTCGCCGCGGTAGCGCTCGCCGGCGCGCGCGTCGAGCAGAAGTCCCTCGGCGGCGAAGTCGGCGACGGCATCGAGATCGAGCACCGGCAGAGAGCCGTACGCGAGCTCGATCGAACCGGGCGTCGGGGTTTCGGCATCCCCCTCCTCCGTCGCGAAGCCGGCTTCGGTCCAGGCCGCCAGCGCCCCGTCGAGCAACCGGACGTCGGCAACCCCCGCGTACCGCAAGAGCCACCACGCGCGAGCGCTCGACATGTTCTTCAGGTCGTCGTAGACCACGACCGTGTCGCCCTGATCAATTCCCCATCGTCGCGCCGCCTCCTGCAGCGTCTCGACGGGAGGAAGAGGATGCCGGCCCTCGGTCGGCGCGCCGTGGGCGGCCAAATCGTGGTCGAGGTCGACGTACTGCGCGCCCGGGATGTGTCCGGCGCGGTAGGCGGGACGCCCGTCGGGCCGGTCGAGGCGCCAGCGCACGTCGAGCACCCGGACGGGCCCGCCGTCGGCGAAGGCCCCGGCGGCGAGGGCGTCGTGGAGGTCGGGCGCGGTCGTGAGGATCGAGGGCATGGTCCCAGTCTGGCCCTCAGTCGATCGCCGCGGGACCCCGGGTCCGACCGTCGGCCACGCGGGCCCGGGCGCGGTCATGGCGGGACGCGATCGGCACGATCTCGGTGGCCTTCGGCAACCCCATCGGGGGTGTCGCGACGTAGATGGTCTCGGCGCGCTCGACGACGTGCGTCTCATGCCAGATGCCGACGGCGCCCGGAGTCTTCCGCGCACGTCGGTTGAAACGGGTCCACGCGGGGCGGTGCTCGTGCTCCGGGTCGGAGGCGTACGCGTACAGCTTCTCCAGCGACGACCAGTACTGCACCAGATACGGCCCGCGCGAGCCGATGAGCATCGTGAAGCCGAGCAGCCCCGAGTCGGGGTCCGTGCTGAGTTCTCGCAGCATCCGGGGCATGTCGCCCATCAGCGGCATCCACTGGTCGGGTCGCCACCACTTGTTGACGGTCATCCCGATGTGGAAGACGACGAGCTCGCCGTCGTAGCGGTGGGTCATTCGACCCCGATTGACGGATGCCATGGGCTCGTCCTCTCTAGATAGTGTCGCTATCCAGTGTTGGATAGTAGGGCTATCGAGTCAAGGGGGCGGCGTGCGGATCTCAGAACTGTCGGCGCAGAGCGGCGTGCCCGTGCCGACCATCAAGTACTACCTGCGCGAGAAACTGCTGCCGGAGGGCGAGCGCTCCTCGCCCACGCAGGCCTCGTACGGCGTCGCGCACGTGCAGCGGCTCGGGGTCATCCGCGCGCTCGTTGACGCCGGCGTCGGGATCGCCGGGGTGCGCAAGGTCGTCGGCGTGCTCGAGGAGCCGCCCGAGAACCCCTACGATCTCCTCGGCGCGGCGAACGCCGCCGTGACGCCGGAGGTGTCGAGCGACCTCGACCTCACCGCCGCGCTCGCCCTTCTGGAACGCATGGGTGGTTCGGCGGAACACTGCTTCCCCGACCAGGTCGCCGCGGTCGCGCACGCCCTCGCGACCCTCGATCGAGCGGGGTTCACGGTGCCGGACGCGGTCATGGACGCCTACCTCGAGCACCTCGGTGCGCTTGCCGAGGCCGAGCTCGCGGCGACTCCCGACACCTCGATCGAGGACGCCGTGCGCTACGTGGTGCTGGGCACGGCGCTCGTCGAGCCGCTCATCCTGGCGCTCCGTCGCGTCGCCGAGCAGGTGGCCGCCTCGCGACGCTTCGGCTCCGGCGCCCCTTAGGCGCGCGGATTCGACGCGGCCCCGTCGAGCCAGAGCTCGTCTGTCGCGTCGCCGTGCGGACCGGGGCGGCCGACGTGCGCGTCGCTGATCTTCGGACCCTTCGTGATCACGTGGGCCAGCGCCATCCCATGACCGCGTCCGAGGTCGTAGTCGTCCTTCAGCCACTGCAGGATGGGGCCGGCCTTGGTGCCGGGCCCGAAGCCGCGCTCGTCGGCGAGCGAGAGGAACTGGCGCGGGGTGAGCCCCGTCTTGGTCTCGATGTTGTCGAGGAACGCCTGGAACGACATGACGCGAGGCTAGCGTCGCCGTCCCGACCACGTCCATCGAAGAGGCGGTCGCGTCCGCGCCGTGCGCGACGCCCCGGTACGGTCGAAGGATGGCCGTCACCCTGCACCGGGCGCCCGTCGCCGACATCGCCCCGCTGACGCTGTACCGCATCCTGTGGATGCGCGTCAGCGTGTTCGTCGTCGAGCAAGAGGCCGCCTACCCCGAGATCGACGGGCGCGACATCGAGCCGGGCGCCGAGCTGATGTGGGCGAGCGAGGGCGACGACGTGCTCGCGACGCTCCGTCTCCTGCGCGAGCCGTCGAACACGCGGATCGGTCGGGTCGCCACCGCCACCGCTGCCCGTGGCCGCGGCATCGCCGCCGACCTCATGCGCGCGGCGGTGTCCCACCTGGATGCCGAGGCTCCCGGCATCCCGATCCTGCTCGACGCGCAGGAGCACCTCGCGCCGTGGTACGGCCGGTTCGGCTTCGTCGTCTCGGGCGAGCGCTTCTCGGAGGACGGCATCCCGCACGTGCCGATGAGTCGCGCGCCCAGCGTCGGCACCGCGTGATGCGTCGGTCGCTGCCGGTCGCAGCCCTCGCGCTCGCCTGCGTGCTCGTTCTGGCGGGATGCGACCTGAAGTTCTCGCTGGGGTTCGGCTCGGGCTCCGACGGGTCGTTCTCGGGGTCGGAGCTGACCGTGCCCGTGCTCTACGCGAGCGGCAAGAAGGGCGGGGTGACCAGCCAGCGCATCACGGCCGACTCCGCAGACGGCGGTGACCTGAGCATCGACATCACCGAGAACGACGTCAGCGGCGTCGACCCGGTCACCCAGTCGGCGACGTGGACGGCCGTGACCGCGGCCACGCTGCTCACCGGAGCCCGGCCCGACACCGCGTACACGTTCGGTTTCGATGCGCGCATCGCCACCCCCGCGGCGGGGGCGGTCACCGCGGTCGGCGTGCTCGCGCTGTACTACGGCGCCGACGTGCAGCCCGGGGTCGCGCTCACGGGCGGGGTGACCCCGCTCGGTGCCGTGAGTCCGGTGGCGGGGCTTCCCGAACAGGTCTCGGCAGCGATCGAGGCGGGCGGGGTCGACACCATCCTCGTGCCCGCGGGCCAGCGGACGGCGGTGGATGCCGAGGGCATGGCCGTCGACCTCGATCAGCTCGCCGCGACCGGGGGGATGACGATCACCGAGGTCGCCGACATCGCGAGCGCGTACGCGGTCATGACCGGGGAGGACCTCCCCGAGTCCGTCTTCCCGACGCCTCCCCCCTCGCCCTCGGCCCTGCCCACGGCGGCGGATGCACCCGCGGTGCCGGATGCCGTGGCCACCGCCGTCGACGATGCGCTGGATCGCGCGCGGTCGTCGCTCGACTCCGCGCCCGGAAGCACCCTCGCCGACCGGGCGCGGGCGGCGGTCGCGCGCGGCGAGCAGTTGCTCGCGGAGGACGACGCGGGCGGCGCGTGGGCCGCCGCGACGACCGCCGCCGACACCGCCGCCGCGGCTGCGGCGCCCGCGCTTGCATCGACGGAGGCGCAGACGCTCGCGACGGCCGCCGTTGCCGACGCCGACGCGCTGCTGGGTGAACTGGCAGCGGCACCCTCGTCGCTCGACGATGCCGATCCGGTGCTCGCCGCGATCGGGTGGGCGGCCGACGCCGACGCGCTCGCCCAGCAGGCGCAGGCGTTCCTCGCGGCCGACGCCGACCCCTCGCTCTCCGCCGCGGGGCTGACCTCCGCTGCCCTGGCATCCTCGGCGGTAGAGACCGCACGGGCCCTCGCGGAACTGCGCACCGACATCGACGGGGCGGGCGGGCTCGCGTCCGACGCCGACCTCGACGGTCTCGCGTCGCTGCTGCGACGGGCGGCGGTGGCCGCGACCGACGCCTACGACGCGCGGCGCGGCGACAGCCCGCTGGCGGCGGACGACCTGAACGGCTTGCGCACGACAGCGCTCGAGACGGCACGCGACGCGTTGGGCGCGCGGGCCGACGAGGGAGGAGCGTGGCTCGCCCTGGGTGTCTCGACCGCCGCCTTCGCGCGCAGCTCCGCGGCGCTGTCGGCGCAGTCCGCCGTGCGGGTGCCCGACGGTGTCGACACCTCGGATGCCGTCGCCCAACGCATCGGGATCGCCGACGAATACACGGTCCGGGCGGTCGACGCCCTCACGGCCACCGGTGCCGCCCTTCCCCTCCTGCGGGGCGCTCTCACCGATGCGGCGTCCGCCGCGGCATCCTCTCCCGTCCCGGGTGCCTCGGCGGTGTTCACGACGCCGTTCCTGCGCGCGCGGGTGCTGGCCTTCGCGGGCGGAGTGCAGCGCGACTGACCGGGCGGCCGCGGGTTCGTGCCGGCGCAGGGCGGGCGACGGATCAGTGCGGCGCGTGATACTCCGCCGTTCCGCGCTTCCAATATCCCTTCACGATCGTCGCTGCAGGGTCGCCGGTCCATCGGTCGAGCAGGAGTGCCCGACCCGCCCGCACGATCGACTGCTCGGCGGCGACGAAGCCGAAGACGCAGCCGTCCGGCCGCTCCTCGAGGTCGAGCGCGTCCAACCAATCGGTGAGCTCCGAGCCCGCGGGGCGTTCTCCGCGGTGCAGCTGGACCACCTCCACACCCGTGGGTGCGGCGATGGGCAGGTCGTAGGCGGCGGAAGGGACCTCGACGGCGATGCGCCCCACGGCCTCGTCATCCATCGCCTCGGCGAACCGCCGGATCGCCGGCACCGCCGTCTCGTCGCCGGCGAGCAGCCACGCGTCCGGTCGGCCCGTCAGCACCATCGATCCCCGCGGTCCGCCCACGCCGACGGGTGCGCCGATCAGGGCCGTCTCGGCCCATCGGCTGCCGACCCCGTCGCCGTGCAGAGCCACATCGATATCGAGTCGTCCGGCCTCGGCATCCCACCCGACGGGCGTGTACTCCCGGTTCGGTGACGTCCGCATCTCGTCCGTCGTGGCCGCTGCCTCGGGGAAGAACACGCGCACGTGATCGTCGGCGCCGGGGGAGTCGAAACCCCGCAGATCGCGGCCCTCGAGGCGCAGGCGCACGTATGCCGGCGTGAGGAACGTCCGAGCAGCGAGCGTCGCCGAACGGAAGACGAGGTCATGTCGGCGGGGTTCGAGGCGGGCGTCGCACCGCGAGTTCGACAGATTCACATAGCTAAGGCTAACCTAACTTTTCCGAGGGTCGGGGTCCTCCCACCGCTCGCGCACCGTACACAGCACCGGAGTGACACACATGAGTTCTCGCCTGTCCCGCACCGCCCTCCGCCCCGCCGCGATCGTTTCGCTCGCTGCCGCGCTCGCCCTCACCGGCTGCGCCTCGGGAGCAGCCGCGCCCGCCGAGAGCGCCGCAGCGACCACCGTCACGGTCGAGGACAACCACGGATCGATCGAGGTGCCGGTGGCGCCGGAGCGGGTCGTCGCGCTCGACAACACGACGTTCGAGACGCTCAGCGAGTGGGGCGTGACCCTCGTCGCGGCCCCCAAGCCGCTCATGTACGACCTCTGGCCCTCGCTCTCGGGCGGCGACGAGGTGCTCGACGCGGGCCTGCACCGCGAGCCGAACATCGAGAACATCCTCGCGGCCGACCCCGATCTCATCGTCGGCGGCTACCGCTTCCGCGAGATCTACGACCAGTTGAAGGAGATCCAGCCCGCGACGATCGAGACGAGCCCGCGCGACGGCGAGGAGCACACGTCCGAGCTCAAGCGTCAGACCGCGATCCTCGGCCGGGTCTTCGACAAGAACGACGAGGCGGCGACGCTGAACGCGGATCTGGATGCCGCCATCGCCGACGCGAAGGCCGCGTACGACCCGTCGCAGACGGTGATGGGGCTGATCACCTCCGGGGGGAAGATCTCGTACGCCGCTCCCGGAGAAGGCCGCGGGGTCGGACACCTCTTCCCGACGCTGGGCCTGACCCCCGCCCTCGACCGCGCGGCCGAGGACGCCTCGCACGGCGACGACATCAGTGTGGAAGCGATCGCCGCCGCGAACCCGGAGTGGCTGTTCGTGCTCGACCGCGACGCGATGTTCGGGGAGGACGGATACGTCTCCGCGAAGGAACTCGTCGAGAACGCCGAAGCGCTGAAGAACGTCCCCGCGGTGCAGAAGAACCAGATCGTGTACCTCGACGGCAGCTTCTACCTCGACGAGGGCATCCAGGCCTACACGAAGCTCTACCGCTCGGCCGCCGAGGCCTTCGCCTCCTGACCCCGGTGGGGGTCCGGATGCCGGGCCCCCACCCCGCTCATGATCGTCACTGCTCCCTCTCCGCCCACGCTCCGGAGTCGCCTCGCCCTGCCGACGGCTCTCGCGGGCGTCGCCGGCCTCGTCGTCCTGTCGCTCTTCGTCGGTGCCTACGACATCGCCGGCGACGGTTTCGGCGCCGAGATGTTCTTCATCTCGCGCGTGCCCCGCACCCTCGCCCTCGTCCTCGCCGGCTGCGCGATGGCCGTCTCCGGCCTCATCATGCAACTGCTCACGCAGAACCGTTTCGTCGAGCCCTCCACCACGGGCACCTCCGAGTGGGCCGCGCTCGGTCTGCTCGTGACGGTGCTCTTCGCACCGGCCGCGCCGCTCATCGTCCGGATGGTCGTGGCATCGGTCGCCGCGTTCGTCGGAACGATGGTCTTCATCGGCATCCTGCGCCGGATCTCCCTGCGGTCCTCGCTCGTGGTGCCCCTCATCGGGATCATGCTCGGCGCGGTCGTCTCGGCCTTCACCACGTACCTCGCCGTCTCGACCAACTCGCTGCAGATGCTCGGCACGTGGTTCATGGGCAGCTTCACCTCGATCGTGCGCGGACGCTACGAGGTGCTGTGGGTCGTCGCCATCGTCGTCCTCCTGGTCTTCCTGTACGCGGACCGCATCACGGTTGCGGGCCTCGGGCGCGACATCGCGACCTCGGTCGGGCTCGACCACACGCGCGTGATGCTCATCGGCACCGCTCTCGTGGCGGTCGCCACGGGCGTCACCACCGTGGTGGTGGGTTTCCTGCCCTTCCTCGGGCTGGTCGTGCCGAACCTCGTGTCGATGTGGCGCGGCGACAACGCCCGCGCCAACCTGCCCTGGGTATGCCTGGGCGGGGTGGCCATCGTCGTCGTGTGCGACATCGTCGGGCGGGTGATCCGGATGCCGTTCGAGGTCCCCGTCTCGATGATCCTCGGGGTCGTCGGGTCCGCGGTGTTCATCACCCTGCTGCTGCGGGTGCGTGCCCGTGGCTGAGGTGCTGGTCCGCTCCGCCCCGCCGCGCACGGCCCGACGCCCGCGGATCGCCCTGCGGTTCGGCATCCTGATCCTCGTCGTGGTGGTCGCCGCCGTCGGGGTCCTCACCTGGAACGTGCCGGGGGAGCCGGGCTCGCGGGCCTTCTGGCTCGCCGTGAACCTCCGCGTCGTGAGCGTCGCGACCATCGCCCTCGTCGCCTGCTGTCAGGCGGTGGCGACGGTGCTGTTCCACACCGCGACGGCGAATCGCATCCTGACCCCGTCGATCATGGGCTTCGACGCGCTCTACGTCGTCATGCAGACGGCCCTCGTGTTCTTCTTCGGCAGTGCGGCGCTCTCGGCGACCGATGGCCTGCTCAAGATCGTCGTGCAGAGCGTGCTCATGGTGGGCTTCGCGACGTTGCTGTACGGCTGGCTGTTCGCCGGTCGTCGCGGGAACCTCCACATCATGCTCCTGGTCGGCGTGGTGCTGGGCGTCGGCTTCGGTTCGCTCTCCACCGTGATGCAGCGGCTCCTCACACCGAGCGACTTCGACATCCTCTCGGCCCGATTGTTCGGCAACCTCTCCAACTCGGATGCCGAGTACCTGCCGTGGGGCGCCCTCGTCGTCGCCGTGGTGCTCGTGCTCGTCTGGCGCGCGCGGCATCGCCTCGACGTGCTGGCGCTCGGCCGCGAGGCATCCGTCAATCTGGGACTCGCCTACCGGCGCGAGGTCATCGGGATGCTCGTGCTCGTGGCCGTGCTGATCTCGGTGTCGACCACGATGGTCGGGCCGATGACGTTCTTCGGCTTCATCGTCGCGACCCTCGCGTACCAGCTCGCGGGCTCGGCGCAGCACCGCGTGGTGCTGCCGTTCGCGGTGCTGCTCGGCATGGCGACCCTGCTCGGCGCGTACGTCGTGCTGCGGCACGTGTTCTACGCCGCCGGGATGCTCTCGATCATCATCGAGTTCGTCGGCGGCGTCTTCTTCCTCGTCTACCTCCTCCGAAAGGGGAGCCTGTGATCTCGCTCACCGACGTCACGATGACCTACGGCGACCTGACCGTGCTGGGCCCCGTGACCCTCGACATCCCCGCCGGTGGGGTCACGGCGCTCGTCGGCCCGAACGGCGCGGGCAAGTCGACCCTGCTCACGATCGTCGGGCGCCTGACGACCGCGACGAGCGGCCGCGTCACCGTCGCCGGCCACGACGTGACGACGACGCCGGGGCGGACGCTCGCGAAGATCGTGTCGATCCTGCGGCAGGAGAACCACTTCGTCACGCGCCTCACGGTGCGCGAGCTCGTCGGTTTCGGACGCTTTCCGCACTCGCAGGGGCGGCTCACCGCTCTCGATCACGCGAAGATCGACGAGGCGATCGCCTTCCTCGACCTCACCGAGCTGTCGGGCAGGTACCTCGATCAGCTCTCGGGCGGGCAGCGCCAGCGGGCCTACGTGGCGATGGTGCTCGCGCAGGACACCGACTACATCCTTCTCGACGAGCCGCTGAACAACCTCGACATGAAGCACGCCGTGGCGATGATGGGGCAGCTCCGCCGCGCGGCCGACGAACTCGGCAAGACGATCGTCATCGTGGTGCACGACGTCAACTTCGCGGCGGCCTACGCCGATCGCATCGTCGCTCTCGCGGAGGGGCGGGTGGTGCACGTCGGCACCCCGGGAGAGCTCATGACCCCGGACACCCTCGAGGAGGTCTTCGGCACCCCCGTCGACGTGCGTCGAGACGGACCGTATCCGCTGGCGGTGTACTACCGGTGAGCCGTCAGAGCTGGATGCCGTTGTCCTCGTCGTTGACGCCGACGTTGCGGCCCCGACTCGACTCGTAGGCGATGAGCCAGCCGACCGATACGGCGGCGGCGATGACCACACCCAGCCAGACGTTCTGCCAGACGAGTCCGAAGAGGATGCCGAGCCCCAGCAGCAGCACGCTCCCGAGGACCCAGTACGTACGTCCGCGCGGCCAGCCGGTGCCCGATTGCATCATGCGCCCACCCTAGGCGGCGCGTGCTCGCCCGGGCGGGTGGTTGCGTCCTCGGTGCGACGCGGTCGGTGCCGCGGCCCGTTTCCGTTCGAACGCGTCGAGCGCTCCGCGGGCATTCCTGGGGCGGCACAGGCGAGCATCGCCTCCCGGCGTGTTCGCCCCCGTGGGGCGGTCACCGATCGCGGTGATCCTCCGGGTGCAGGCGCGGACCGCGTCGGGGCTCCAGCCCCGAACCGGCGTAGATGAGGCGGATCACGCGCTGCCGGTGCCCCGCGAACGGTTCGAGCAGCTCGAGCATCCCGTCGTCGTCGGTGCGATGACCGGTGAGGGCGTACCCCACCTGGTGAGCGAGGTGGTAGTCGCCCACGCTCACGGCATCCGGGTCTCCGAAGGCGCGGATGCGCGTCTCGGCGCTCGTCCAGATACCGACGCCGCGCAGGCTGATGAAGACGCGATCTCGCGCCTCGCCGTCGGTCGCCGCGCTCGCCGCGCGGACGACGGTGGCTCCGCGACGCGCGGTCTCGACGATGGTGCGCGACTGGGGCGGTTCGAGACCCGCACGGTGCCAGGCCCACGAGGGCACGTGTCGCCAACCCTCGATGTCGGGCGGGGCGAACATGGGGCGCGGCGTCGGACCCGGTGCCCGCTCGCCGTACCAGGTGACGATGCTCCGCCACGCGGAGAACGCCTGCATGCTCGTGACCTTCTGCTCCATGATGGCGCTCACCAGAGCGTCGAAGACCAGGTCGGTGCGCCCGATACGCAGATCGGGATGCCGGTGGTGCCACGCCGCGACGGACGGGTGCCGAGACGCATCGAAATCGTCGGGATCGTCGTGCGCGCCGCACAGGGCGGGGAGCTGGTCGAGCGCCCAGGAGGCGCCGGGCCCCCAGGCCGCCGCCCTCACGCCACCCCCGACACGCTGACGGAGGGCGAGAGTCGCAACACCGATGGGTGTGCGACTGACCCGCCAGACGACGCCGCCGTTCGCCAGCGGCGCGGTTGCGAGGTAGGTCGGGTCGTTGGTGCCGTGGCGCTGCGCCGAGACCGTGCGACCGATGTCGACCGCACGAGCGGGGCGATACTCGGTCTCGAGGGGGCGCTCAGCCGGTGCGACGAGCTCGCGCGTCGAGCGCCGCGTGCGCACCCCGGTCGACCTCATGCCGACACCCTACGTCGCATCGCCGACATCGCGGCATCCGTGGGGCCCGATCCGCTGCGCGGAGGCCGGGACGATCAGAAACGGTCGGGCGAGGGCGTGCCGTGTCCGTAGCGGATCGAGACGTCGGCGTGACGGTCGAAGCGGTAGCCGACGCCGCGCACGGTGCGCACGATGTCCTCGTAGGCGCCGAGCTTGGCGCGCAGGCGCCGCACGTGCACGTCGATGGTGCGCTCGCCGGGGGCGTCGTCGTCGGTCGCGCCCTCCCACAATGAGGCGACCAGCTCGGTGCGCTCGATCGTGCGGCCCTCGCGCAGGACGAGGTACTGCAGCAGCTCGAACTCCTTGAAGGTGAAGGCCGCCGATTCGCCGTCGATCAGGACGCGCTTGCGCGAGATGTCGACGACCACGCCGCCGGGGGCGCGGTCCTCCTCGGCGGGCTCGTCCTTCGTGCGCGCGACGGCCGACGGCTCGTGCAGGGCGAGGCGGACGACGTCGACGTCGCGACCGCCGGAGCCCACGGGGGCCAGGGCGACCGTGGCGTACGTCTCCGCGGCGGGCGCCAGCTCGCCGAGCGTGCGACGCAGGGCCTCCACCAGGGTGCCGAGGCTGACGCCGGCGGCGGCGGCCTTGGCCTCGTCGATGCCGACGTACAGGGCGAACCCGCGCGGAGCGGTGGCGGTCGCCGCCCGGGGAGCGTCGGCGGCGGCCGCAGGGTCGGTCACTGCGGCGGGGCGCGGAGCGGCGGCTCGGGGCGTGGCGGGGACGGTCACGCGCGGAGCCTGCGGGCGGGCGGCGGAGGCGGTCTGAGGGCGGTCGAGAACAGCGGAGATCGACATGAGGAGAAAGTCCTTGGGTGGGTGAACCCGGAAGCGTCGTCAGAGAGCGGGGTTCGACGGGAGGTGAGGGCCGAAGGGCCGGAGCGCGGCACCGTGGAGCGCGTGATCGACGCGGGTCTCAGGTGACCGGGGGACGAGGTCGGCGTTCAGAAGCACGAGGTCGTCCGTGCGAGGGGTCGCTGTTAGCGGCACATTCGACAACACATGACGGCGCGGCCGGGCATCATCATGCCGGCAGTCCTGTTCGCCTCCCGGGCGGACAGAGAACGCGCAGTCACAGTCATGGGGGCGATTATTACCTACCGCGTCGGGAACCGTCAAATCCGTCCTGCGCGTCGGATCGCCGAGCATTCTGCTCAGCGTCGGTGGGGGATCTCGGAGAGAGCCGGGCATTCTGCTCGGAAGAGCTCGCCCTCGCAGGAGCGGCGTACTCTCTCGGCATGGCCGATCTGAGCTTCGCCGACGACAAGACGGCATCCCGATTCACCCTCCACGACGGGGACGACCTCGTCTCCGTCCTCGACTACCGGGACGACGGGCGCACCGTCGCCCTCACACGGGCCTTCACCGTCCCGACCTTCCGCGGGCACGGGTACGCCGCCGTCATCACGGAGCGGGCGGTCGACGCGATCGAAGCCGCGGGTGACCGCGAGATCATCCCCGTGTGCTGGTACGTGGGGGAGTGGTTCGAGGCGCACCCCGAGCGCGCGGGTCTGCTGCAAGCTCGTCGTACGTCCTGACGCTCGGCCGGCGACTGCGCTCCGGGCCGCTCCGCAGGCAGGCGCGCGCGCAACCCCGTTCAGCGTCGCAGCGGGGCTGATGCCCGCACCTACGCGCGCCGTCGGCGAGCGTCAACCCCTGCCCGCGGGTTCCGCGGCCCGAGGAAGCTGGAGATCTCGAAAGGGGGAGTCATGAACGACGACCGCGATCTGCCCGAAGGCGTCATCGACGCCGACCCGCCCGGTGGATGGGAGAGCGGCGACGTCGCCGACGCCGAGACCGCCGAGCGCAACGACAGCGCGAAGGGCTCGCCGCGTCTGAACGACGCCGCGCCCTCGGATCCCATCGAAGGCGATGCCGCCAGCCACGGCATCGACCCCGACCTGAGCACGGAGGACTGACATGACGGACGAGACACGGGCCCCCGAGCCCGCCGACGGCCCGGACGGCGGCGCCGGAGCAGCCGATTCGGTCGGCGGAGCGCTGCACAGCGACCGGAAGGCCGCGCGCCCCGACGAGCAGTCGGGGCCGGCGATGGACACGCACCCCACCGACGACGAGGCCCGGATCCAGGGTGTGATCGTGCAGACGCGCGCCGACGTCGGCGACAAGAGCGAGGAGCGCATCGCCGACGTGCTGCGTCAGCGCTTCGCAGAGGTCGGACTCGACCTCGGTGACGACCGCATCCGGGCCATCGCGGCGGAGGTCGCCGGCTCCTGACCGTCGTGAACGCCCCGCACTCCTCCGGGATGCGGGGCGTTCGTGCGTTCGGCGGCGACCCGCCCTCCCGGACGACGCCGCGCCGCGCCGCGCGCGGGCTCCCCGTCGGGCGTCGCTGCGAGCCGATGTCGGAGGTGCGACGTACCGTGGCTGCATGCGGATCCTGCACACCTCCGACTGGCATATCGGGCGCACCTTCCACGGGCACTCGACGCTCGACGCGCTGAGCGCGGTGCTGGCCGCGCTCGTCGAGCAGGTGCGCGAGAACGCCGTCGACCTGATCGTCGTGGCCGGAGACGTCTTCGACTCGGCCGCTCCGTCGGCCGCCTGCTACCCCGTGCTCACGCAGACGCTGGCCTCTCTGACCGAGACCGGGGCGAAGGTCGTGGTCACCAGCGGCAACCACGATTCGGCGGCGCGGCTGGGCTTCCAGTCCGCACTGCTGCGCGACGAGATCACGGTGATCACCGACCCCGCGACGGTGGGGACGCCGGTCACCCTCGTCGACGCCCACGGTCCGGTGCACGTCTACGGCATCCCGTACCTCGAGCCCGCCATCGTGCGCCATCTGTGGAAGGGCGTCGAGCTGCGCACTCAGGCGCAGACGATGGCGCACGCGTTCGGGCTCATCCGCGCCGACATGGCCGAGCGCGGCGGTCGTGCCGTGGTCGCCGCCCACTGCTTCGCCGCCGGGGTCGATTCCACGCCCGGCATCGAGCGCGAGATCCGCCAGGGCGGTCTCGACGTCGTCCCGCTGTCGACCTTCGACGGGCCCGACTACGTGGCACTGGGGCACATCCACGGTCGTCAGCAGTTGTCCGACCGGGTCCGGTATGCGGGGGCGCCGGTGCACTACAGCTTCGGCGAGGCGGGCAAGCTGCGAGGGTCCTGGCTCGTCGATCTCGACGCCGACGGCCTCGCCACGGTGTCGTGGCTCGCCCTGCCGGTCCCACGGCCTCTCGCGACCCTGCGGGGGTCGCTCGAAGAGCTGCTCACGGCCGACCGGTTCGCCGGTCACGACGAGCACTGGGTGCGCGCCGAATACACCGACGCCACTCCGCAGCCCGATCCGATGCGCCGGTTGCAGGCCCGCTTCCCATGGTGCGCGACCGTCGTGCACCTCCCCGAGAACATGAGGGACGACGACGCCGTGGGCTATGCCCGACGCGTGCGTGCGGCTCGCGACGACGGCGAGGTCATCGACGCCTTCCTCTCGCACGTTCGCGAAGGCGAGGCGGCGTCGGAGGCCGAACGCGCCCTCATCCGGGAGGTGCTCGACGCGCGTCGAGTCGCGGAGGCACGGTCGTGAAGCTGCACCGCCTCGAACTCGAGGGCTTCGGACCGTTCCTCGAGACGCAGACCGTCGATTTCGACGCCTTCGCCGCGGACGGCATCTTCCTCATCACCGGCCGCACGGGCGCGGGCAAGTCGAGTGTGCTCGACGGCGTCTGCTACGCCCTGTACGGGGGAGTCCCGCGATACGACGGCGCCGAGCGTCGGCTGCGCAGCGATCACTGCGCACCCGACGATCCGACGCGGGTGACGCTCGAGTTCAGCGCCGCCGGGCGACGCTGGCGCATCACGCGTTCGCCCGAGTTCGAGCGCCCCAAGCGCCGAGGCGGGGGAACGACCAAGGAGCCCCACCGGGCGCTGCTCGAGGTGTCGACCGACGAGGGGTGGACGGGCATCGCCGCGCGCCCCGTCGACGTGGCCGCGCAGCTCGACGAGATCCTCGGGCTCTCGCAGCAGCAGTTCCTTCAGGTCATCCTGCTCGCTCAGAACCGCTTCGCGCGATTCCTGCTCGCGAAGAACGACGAGCGGTTGGGCCTCCTGCGCACCCTGTTCGGCACCCGCACCTTCGAGCAGTACGCCACCGATCTCGACGACCGCCGCAAGCGCGCCCACGACGCGCTCGCGGCCGAGGGGGTGGAGGTGACCACGCTGCTCGACGAGGCCGAACGCCTGGCCGGAGAGCTCGATGCCGTCGACTCCGACCACGGTGGCGTCGACGCCGACCAGTCGGGGGATGCCGGCGCAGACGCCCACGCCGGTTCGCTGTCGAGCGTCGACCGGCTGGCCCGTATCGTGCGGTCCGTCGAACGCGCCGAGTACCGCGTCGAGACCCTCGCGCGCGAACGCGAGGCAGCCGATGCGCGCCTGGACGCCGCCCTGCTCGCGGAGCGGGATGCGACCGCGCTGCGGGAGCGTCAGGACGAGCGGCAACGGGTCCGCGAGCGGCTCGCCACTCTGGAGGGCGACGACGAACGCATCCGCGCGTTCCGCGCCGAAGCCGCCCTCGCGGCGGACGCGGAAGGCATTCGCAGCGCCCTCGAGAGCGGGGCGGCGACGGCCTCGACCGCGGCCGACGCGACCGATCGCGTGCGCGCCGCAGCCGACGCCGCGCGGGTGCTCGGCGAATCGGTCGGCAGCACCGACGACGACATCGCCCTCCTGCGTGCGCCGGGTGTCGAGCCCGACATGAGCACGCCTCCCGTCGAGTCGAGCGTCGCCGTCGACCTCGACGACGCGTTGGCCCGGCGCGCCGACGACCTCACCGCATCGCTGTCCCGCGGAGAGGCGGCGCTCGCCGCCGAGGGCGAGGCGCGCGTGGTCGACGCCGACATCGAGAGGATCCTCGCGCGTGTGTCGACGGCGGACGCGGAACGAGAGGCTCTCGTCGGCGGCCGCGCCGACCTCCCCGCGATGCTCGCGACGCTCGACGAGCGTCTGACCGAACTCGTCACGGGAGCCGCGCGTCGGGAGGCCGCGATCGTCGCGCGTGATGAAGTGCGTCGCCGCCTCGAGGCCTCTCGCGAAGCGGCCCGTCTGCTCGAGCACCGCGATCAGGCCGACCTCGCGTCGCTCGTCCGCTCCGACGCCCTCCAGCGAGCCGTCGAGGCGTGGACCACGCTCCTCCGGCGACGGCTCGACGGAGCCGCCGTCGAGCTCGCCCACGATCTCGTCGACGGCGAGCCGTGCGCCGTGTGTGGTTCGCGGGAGCATCCGCACCCCGCGCGGGGCGGCGCCGCACCGGTCTCCGACGATGAGCTGGCGTCCGCTGAGGAGCGCAAGAACCTCGCCGCCGAAGAAGACCGCCTCGCATCCGACGCGGCGCGGGTCGCGCGAGACGCCCATGCCCTGGCCGCGGCTCGGGCGGGCGGAGAAGACGTCCAGACGCTGACGGCCCGACTCGCGACAAGCGAGGAGGAGGTCGCTCAGGCGACCGCCGATGCGGAGGAGCACGAGCGGGTGCGGCTCGAGCGCGCGGCAGCGAGCGATCTCGGGGAGAAGATCGCCCGACGCCTCGACGAAGTGGGCGACGAGCTCGCCGAGGCCCGCCAGGAGCTCGCGCTCGCGAGGCAGCGAGCCGAAGACCTCCAACGGGTCGTGGCCGACGCGCGCGGGTCGTTCGACTCGGTCGCCGCGCACCAGCGCGACCTCCGGGCACGACGCGACGTGATCCGCGAGCTCCGTGACGCGCGCGCTGATCTGGCCCGGGCGCTCGAGGCGCAGGAGGCGGCCGACCGGGCCCTTTCTGCGCTGATCGCCGACAGCCCGTTCGCCGACGCGGCCTCCGTCGCGGCCGCGTTGCGTTCCGACATCGACCGACGTCGACTTGAGGGCGTGGTGGCCGAGTACACCGCGACCGTGACCTCCGCCCGGGAACGGCTCCTGGAGCTCGAGCTCCAGCTCGCCGGTGCCGATGACGAGCCGCTCGAGCTCGCCCCGTTCGTCGCCGAGGTCGCCTCCGCGCGAACGGCCGTGCAAGATGCGGCTGCGGCACACGCGGCAGCGCGGGCGCTGGCCGAGCGACTGCGGGCGCTCGCGGAGCGCGCCGATGCCGCTCACGCCTCGGTCGCCGCGCTGGTCGCGGAGCACGCGGTCATCGCGCGGTTGGCCGACACCGTCGCGGGACGCGCGCCGAACACGCGCCGCATGACCTTGGAGACCTTCGTCCTGGCGGCGGAGCTCGAAGAGATCGTGGCGGCCGCCAACGTCCGCCTCGATGACATGTCGTCCGGCCGTTACCGCCTGCAGCACACCGACGCGCTCGCGGCTCGAGGCGCCGCGAGCGGGCTCGGGCTCGAGATCATGGACGCGTTCACCGGGCAGTGCCGACCGCCGCAATCGCTGTCCGGGGGAGAGACCTTCCTGACCTCGCTCGCCCTCGCCCTGGGGCTCGCCGAGGTGGTCACCGCCCGGGCGGGCGGCATCCATCTCGACACGCTCTTCATCGACGAAGGGTTCGGTTCCCTCGACGACGACACGCTCGACCTCGCGATGCGCACCCTCGACGAGTTGCGACAGGGCGGACGCACGGTGGGCGTCATCAGCCACGTGGCCTCGATGAAGGATCAACTGCCGGCGCAGTTGCACGTGACGGCCACCCCGCGGGGCCCGAGCGTGATCCGGCACGACCACGCGGTGACGCCTGTCTGAGAGAGGGGGCAGCACGCCCGTCTAGGCTGATCGCATGCGCAAGAGCACCCTCTGGACCGTTCTCGGGGTCATCGCGGCCGTGATCATCGCCTGGGTCGTCGTGAACGTGCTGTTCTCGCTCATCGCCTTCGTCTTCCGCCTCGTCGCCGTCGCGATCGTCGCGCTCATCGTGTTCCTCGTGCTGCGTGCCGTCTTCGCGCGCCGCGACGTGGACTGACCGACGGAGCGCTGCGTCGGCGACCCGCTCCTGTGCCGCAACGGGGGCGACCGATACAGTGATGCGCCGGGCGCGCCCGTGCGCCATGTCGACGGGCGGTCGGCGATCGGTCCCGCAGGGGTGACGTTCCGCCGCGACAGCACCGGTCGGCGATGAGTCCCGCGCGCCGACGATCCGCTGCGTAGCGGTCGGTCGGGCCGACGCAAGCCCGTCCGTGGTGTCGGAGGTCGGGAGTAGCGTCCCCCTCGATGTCCGAGAAGTCGCCCGCCCCCGCAGAGACCGCCCACCCCGCCACCCGCGACATCGCGCTGTCGCCGAAGCATCGCTGGAGGGCCTACTGGGTCGCGGTCGCCGTGGCGGCGCTCACCATCCTCGACCTCACGAAGGTCAACGTCGCTCTTCCGTCGATCGAGGCAGCTCTGAACGCCGGCCCCACCGAGCTGCAGCTCGTCGTCTCGGGCTACATCCTCACCTTCGGGCTCGTCCTGGTGCCGGCGGGGCGTCTGGGCGACATTCGCTCGCGCCGCGTGCTCTTCCTCGTGGGCTTGTCGCTGTTCCTGGTCACGAGCCTGGCCTGCGCGCTCGCGCCGAACACCACGGTGCTGCTCGTCGCCCGTCTGCTGCAGGGCGTGGCCGCCGGCATCCAGATGCCGCAGGTGCTCGGGTTGGTGCAGCAGCTGTTCCAGGGCAAGGAGCGCGGGCGCGCCTTCGGTCTCTTCGGAGCCACGATCGGTATCGCCACCGCCTTCGGACCGACGCTCGGTGGTCTGCTCATCGCGCTGGGCGGCGACACCGACGGGTGGCGGCTGATCTTCTGGATCAACATCCCCCTGGTCGCCGTCGTCATCGCCCTCGCGGCGTGGCTGCTGCCGAACACGCGCGAGAAATCGCGGCGCCGCCTCGACCTCGACCCCGTCGGCGTCCTGCTGTTCGCGCTGACGATCCTGGCGCTCATGTGGCCGTTCCTGTTCACGACGGGCAGCCCCGACGACGACCCCAACCGGTGGTGGTTGCTCGTGGCATCCGTCGTCTTCGCCGCGGCCTTCGTCTTCTGGGAGCGCCGCTATGCGGATCGGGGGCGGATGCCGCTCATGCCGTTCTCGATCTTCTCGCTGTCGTCGTACCGCAACGGCGTGCTGATCTCGACCGCGTACTTCTCGGCTGTGCCGGCGATGTTCCTGCTCGGCACGCTCTTCCTGCAGGGCGGTCTGGGACTCGCGCCGGTCTTCGCCGGCATGGTCACGATCGGGTTCGCGGTCGCGTCGGCGGCGAGTTCATGGGTCGGCGGGAACCTCGTGACCCGGCTCGGACGTCCGCTCGTGGTGTGGGGCATCCTCGGCATGGTGGTGACCGCCGGCGGGCTCGTGCTCGTCGCCCTGTTCACCGCGCCCGAATGGACGCCGTGGGCGATGGCCGCCGTGATGGTGTTCGGCGGCTTCGCCGGGGGCCTGGTGATCTCCCCCAATCAGACCCTCACCCTGGCCGACATCCCCGTCCGCAGTGGGGGGGTCGCGGGATCCGTCGGTCAGCTCGGCCAGCGCATCGGCACGGCGGTGGGCACGGCGATCGCCCTCGCCCTCTTCTACGCCACGGTGTACCGCGAGCAGGGCAGCGTCGACGACACCGTCGTGCTGTACCACGACGCCTACGCGTCGGGAATGATCACCGTCGGCATCTTCCTCGGGCTGGCGCTCATCGTCGGCGTGGCAGACCTCGCCGGCCGCGCGCGGTCGGGGTCTCAGACGCCCTGAGCCGCGGCCTCTGCGGTCACGGGTCAGACGCCGTAGCGGGAGCGGATCTCCGCACGCAGGTCGTGACTGCAGCGCTCGACCACGTCATCCCACAGTTCGGTCGCGCCGTCCTGCGCGCGGTCGGACACGGCGCGCAGGATGCGGATGGGCACACCGAACTGCTGGGCGACCCAGATCAGCGCGTACGACTCCATGTCGACCAGCCTCGCCCCCAGCTCGCGGATGAGCCGCACGGTGTCGGCGTCGTCGACGAAGTGGTCGCCCGTGGCGATGACGAGGCCCTCGTGGCCCGTTTCGACCCGCGTCGGCAGCGAGACGTGCTCGCCGAAGGTGCCGTCCAGCCCTTTCACGTCGTGCTGGATCGCGCCGGCGAGGTCGTAGATCCCGCCCTCGACCTCGTCGTCGATCGCGCCGGCCGTTCCGACGACCACGATCTCCTCGTACTCGCCCGTCGACAGCGCACGCGTCAACGCGTACGCGGCCGGGATCTTGCCCACTCCGGTGAGCAGGCGTTCGAAGCCGGGGAGATCGTCCTCGAAGGCGACGAGTTCGGATGCGTGGGCGGCGACCAGGAGTTTCACCCTCTCATTCTCGCCGGAATCGGCGGAGGAGAACGGATGCCGAGAACAGGGGCCGAGCGTGCCCGTGTCCCGCCGAGCGGAACACGGGCACGAACTCAGCTCTGGGCCGCGTCCGACGCGTCCGTGAGGCGCGAGATCTCATCCGGGGTCAGCTCCAGGGAGGCGCTGGCCAGCAGGTCGGCGACCTGCGAGACCTTCGACGCGCTCGCGATGGGGGCGGCGACCGTCGGCTGCGCGCGCAGCCACGCGAGGGCCGTCGACGCGATCGACGCCTCGTGGGCACGACCCACCTCATCGAGGGCGTCGATCAGGGCGAGTCCGGCCGGGGTGGCCAGCTTCGCGGCGCCCTCTGCCCGGGGCGAGTCGCCCGCGGCATCCGCGCTGCGGTACTTGCCCGTGAGGAAGCCGCTGGCCAGGGCGTAGTACGGCACGAGCGACATGCCGTACTGCTCGGCGACGGGGACGATGTCGCGCTCGACCTCGGTGCGGTGCACGAGGTTGTAGTGCGGCTGCACGGCGACGGGGAGGTCGGCGCCGGCGGCCTCGGCGAGCGAGATCCACTCGCGGATCCGGGCGGCGGAGTAGTTCGACACGGCGACGTAGCGCACCAAACCGTCGGTGACCAGGTCGGCGAAGGCTGCGACGGTCTCCTCGAGGGGCGTCTGCTCGTCGTCGAAGTGCGCGTAGTACAGGTCGATGGTGTCGACACCGAGGCGACCGAGCGAGGCCTCTGCGGCAGCGCGCACGTTCTTGGCGGACAGGCCGCGGAAATCGGGGTGCTGGCTGACCTTCGTCGCCACCACGACGTTCTCCGGCTTGCGCGAGGCCAGCCACTCGCCGATCAGCGTCTCGCTCTCGCCACCCGCGTTGCCCGGAACCCAGGCGCTGTAAGCGTCGGCGGTGTCGATGAAGTTGCCTCCACCGGCGTGGAACGCGTCGAGCACCTCGAACGAGGTGTCGCGGTCGGCGGTCCATCCGAAGACGTTGCCGCCGAGCGAGAGGGGGAGGATGTCGAGGTCGCTGCGTCCGATGCGCGTCATGATGCCCTTTCTGCAGAGGTCGAGTGACCTCGAGGACAACCGCGCGCTGTCGTGGGCATTCCCGGGACGCGCGCTCGCGCGTGTCTCGGGTCCACGCGCTCGCGTGTCTCGGCCTCGCGCCGGCGCGCGTTCCGCCGCGCGCGTTCTCATCGCGCGCGCGTGATCGCGCAACTCTCGCGGGCGTCCCCGCGGCGCGCCGGGTCAGCTTCCGCCGGACAGGATGCCGATGAGTCCGCTGACGAGCAGCCACAGGCCGATGCCGGCTCCGGCGATCCAGATCACGACCGTCCCGGCGGGGTACTTCTTCTTGCCGTCGCCGGCAGGGCCCTCGGGCGCGCTCACGAGCGCACCATCATGACGATCGAGACGACGAGCACGGCGAGACCTCCGATGACGGCGATGGCGGCGATGATCGGCCCGCCCCCGGTGAGGAACGCGGCCACGCCGAGGGCGAGGAACAGCACGGCCAGGACGATGCCGACGATCTGATACACCCGGTACCGCCGGCTGACGTTCGACGTCTTCTGATCGCTCACGCTGTCCCCCTTCCCCCCAGGCTACCGAAAAGCTGTGGTTCTCCTGAGCCGATCGGGCCCACCCCCGTCCGTCCCGGCGTAGCGTATGCGCATGGCGCGTCCCGTTCCCGATCCCGTCCGCCCCGGCCAGGAGTCCGTGTGGGACTACCCGCGGCCGCCCCGCGTCGAACGGGTGAGGAAGCGCGCGCAGATCGACTTCGGCGGCGTGCGCATCGTCGACACCGACGACGTGGTGCGCGTGCTGGAGACCAGCCACCCTCCGGTCTACTACCTGCCCATCGCGGCTTTCGGCGACGCGCTGACGCTCGGTGAGGGAGCGTCGTTCTGCGAGTTCAAGGGCGGTGCGCGCTACTTCGACGTCCACGGCGGCGGGGGAGCGGTCGCCGTGCGCGCGGCCTGGAACTACCCGCATCCGATGCCCGGGTACGAGATCCTCGACGATCGCGTCGCCGTCTACGCCGGGGAGATGGACCGGTGCGTCCTCGGAGGGGAGGTCGTCGAGCCGCAGCCGGGCGGGTTCTACGGCGGCTGGGTGACGAGCGACCTCGCCGGCCCGTTCAAGGGCGTGCCGGGATCGATGGGCTGGTAGCCCGGCTCCTCGTCCGTCGCGCCGTCAGTCGTGCGTGAAAGCCTGCGGCACGGCCGCGTGCAGATCGGCCAGCCACGCGCGGGCGTTGCCGTCGGACGGGGCGCGCCAGTCTCCGCGCGGCGACAGCGATCCCGCGGGCGAGACCTTCGGCCCGTTCGGGATGGCTGTGCGCTTGAACTGCGCGAACCCGAAGAAGCGGGAGAGGAAGACCTCGAGCCACTTCGCCACGGTGACGAGGTCGTACGACGGCCGCTCGCCTTCGGGGTAGCCGGGCGGCCAGGCTCCGGCATCCGGATCCGACCAGGCGTGCGCCGCGAGGAAGGCGATCTTCGAGGGTCGGAACCCGAAGCGCAGCACGTGGTAGAGCGTGAAGTCGTGCAGGTTGTACGGGCCGATGCGGTCTTCGGTCGACTGCATGCGTCCGTCTTGACCCGCGGGGACGAGCTCGGGACTGATCTCGGTGTCGAGCACCGCCTGCAGCACGGTGACCGTCTCGGGGCTCAGCTCGCCCGAGCCGATGACCCAGCGGATGACGTGCTGGATGAGCGTCTTCGGCACGCCCGGGTTCACCGAGTAGTGGCTCATCTGGTCGCCGACGCCGTAGGTCGACCATCCGAGCGCGATCTCGGAGAGGTCGCCGGTGCCCACGACGATGCCGCCGTTCATGTTGGCGAGGCGGAAGAGGTAGTCGGTGCGCAGGCCGGCCTGCACGTTCTCGAAAGTCACGTCGTGCACCGGTTCGCCCGCGGCGAAGGGGTGGCCCATGCGGGAGAGCATCTCGGATGCCGCGGGACGGATGTCGATCTCCTCGATCGTCGCTCCGACAGCCTCGGCGAGGGCGATCGCGTTCCTCTTCGTCTTGTCGCTGGTCGCGAATCCCGGGAGGGTGTACGCGAGGATGTCGCTGCGCGGGCGCCCCATACGGTCCATGGCACGGGCGATGACGAGCAGGGCGTGGGTGGAATCCAGTCCACCGCTCACTCCGAGCACGGGACGGGGCCGGCCGATCGCCTCGAGACGCTGAACCAGGCCCGACACCTGGATGTTGAACGCCTCGTAGCAGTCCTGGGCGAGGCGGTCGGGGTCGTCGGGGACGAACGGGAAACGGTCGAGCGCGCGCCGCAGCCCGACGTCGGTCGCGGGCGGCGCCAGCTCGAACGAGACCGTGCGGAACACCGGGTTGACGGTGCGCCGATTGTCGTCGAAGGTTCCCTGCCGCAGGCGGTCCTGGCGGAGGCGGTCGAGGTCCACGTCGGCGACGCTGCGACGGGGACCGTCGGGGAAGCGTTCGGTCGTGGCCAGCAGCTGCCCGCCCTCGTGGATCATCGTCTGGCCGTCCCACGACACGTCGTTCGTCGACTCGCCCTGCCCCGCCGCCGCGTAGACGTAGGCGGCGAGACAGCGCAGCGACTGCGACTGGGACAGGAGCGTGCGATCGTCGGCCCGGCCGATCGTGATGGGGCTGCCGGAGAGGTTGGCGAGCACCGTCGCCCCGGCCAGAGCCGCACCCGATGACGGGGGTACGGGGACCCAGACGTCTTCGCACACCTCGGCGTGCAGGATGAGGCCCGGCACGTCGACCGCCTCGAAGAGGAGGTCGGGGCCGAACGGGGCGCTGCGGCCGGCCACCGTGATGACCTGACCCGCTTGATCGTCGCCCCGGGCGTACCAGCGGTGCTCGTAGAACTCGCGGTAGGTCGGCAGGTACGCCTTCGGGGCCACCCCGAGCACGCGCCCGCGGTGGACCACCACGGCGCAGTTGAAGAGGCGGTTTCCGTGGCGCAGTGGTGCCCCGACCAGCAGCACCGGAAGGAGGTCGGCCGAGGCGGTGATCAGCCGGTCGAGGGCCGCCTCGACGGCGTCGAGCAGCGGATCCTGCATGACGAGGTCGTCGATTGCGTATCCGGTGAGGCAGAGCTCGGGGAAGACGGCGACGGCGACGCCTTCGTCGTGACAGGCGCGAGCGGACGTCAGTACGGCGTCGACGTTGGTGGCGGGGTCCGCCACCGCGACGGGGACGGTGCAGGCGGCGACGCGCGCGAACCCGTGCCGGTAGACGCTCTCGAACGGCAGATCGGTGATCACCGGACCAGTCTGTCAGGCCCGTCCGACAGCGCGACGGCGGATGTGCGCGACGGTCACCCTGTGGATGCCGTGAACCCGATGTCGGAGGTCGCGATTAGCGTGGAACACCATGCGGTACATCGAGCAGGACGATCGGGTCGTGTGGAGCGCCAGCGACCTCAAGGCGGCGGCGGAATGCGAGTTCGCCTGGCTCCGAGCGATCGACGCGAAGCTCGGACGGGTCGCCCCCGTCGACGATCCCGAAGACGCCACCCTGGAGCGTGCCGCTCGTCTCGGCACCGCCCACGAGCTGCGCGTCCTCGACGACTACCGCGCGCGGTTCGGCGACGCGGTACGTGAGATCCCCGCCGCCCGTTCGTCCGACGCCGAGGCCCTCGCCGAGGCGGTGCGCCTCACCGACGACGCCCTCGCCGATCCCGCCGTCGAGGTCGTCTATCAGGCCGCGTTCTCGACGGCCGAGTTCGTCGGCTTCGCCGACTTCCTCGTGCGCGCCGACGAAGCGGATGCCGACGGCATCCGTCCCTGGATCGTGCAAGACACGAAGCTCGCACGTCGGGCGCGTGTCACCGCGCTCATGCAGCTCGCGGCCTACGTCGACCAGCTCGATCGGCTCGGCGTACGGAGGTCCGATGACGTGCAGCTGCTCCTCGGCGACGGCACGACCAGCACGCATCGGGTCGACGACCTGTTGCCGGTCTTCGCGTTGCGCCGTGCGCGTCTGCGCGCCCTGATCGCCGATCGCGATGTCGCGCGAGGGGCCGCGGGCGAGGCGATCGCCTGGGGCGACGGTCGGGGTGCCCTCGACGTCGTGGCGTGCGGCCGCTGCGCGACCTGCGAACTCGAGGTGGTCGCGCACCGCGACCTGCTGCTCGTGGCGGGCATGCGACCGGTGCAGCGCGAGCGGCTTCGCGCCGCCGGCATTCGAACGATCGACGAGCTGGCCGCAGGCGCGCAGGCTCCGACCTCGATGAGCGCCGACACGTTCGCCTCGCTGCGGACACAGGCGCGACTGCAGCTCGAGAGCCCCGCGGGCGTGCCCAGCGCCGAGGTCCCCGCCTACGCCGTACCGACGTTCGAGGTCGTCGCGCCCAAATCGCTCGGCGTGCTGCCCCGGCCCGATCACGGCGACCTGTTCTTCGACTTCGAGGGCGACCCGCTCTACACCGAGGGCACCGGCGAGCATTGGGGCATCGACTACCTCTTCGGCTGGGTCGACAGCCGAGAGACCTACGGCGCCCTGTGGGCGCACACGTTCGCCGAGGAACGCGCCGCCCTCGAACGGTTCCTCGACATGGTCGCTCTGCGTCGTCAGCAGTACCCGGGGATGCACATCTACCACTACGCCCCCTACGAGCCGACGCATCTGCTCACCATGGCGGCCCGCTACGGCGTGCGCGAGGCCGACGTCGACCGGCTCCTGCGCGACGGGGTGTTCGTCGACCTCTACCCGGTGGTCCGGCGCGCCTTGCGCGTGGGGTCGCGGTCCTACTCCATCAAGAAGCTCGAACCGCTCTACATGGGCGACGAGGTGCGCACGAGCGACGTCCAGCGCGGCGACGACTCCATCGTCAAGTACGTCGAGGCGCGGGCCCTGGCCGCCGACGGCGACGCCGCGGGCGCCCGACGCGTGCTCGACGACCTCGCCGACTACAACCGCTACGACTGCGTCTCCACCCGGCGCCTGCGCGACTGGCTGGTCGATCGGGCGCGCGAGTCGGGAGCCGTCCCCTCGCGCAGTGCCGAGCCCGACGAGCAGGCGTACGAGCCGTCGCCGCGCGCGACGGCGCTGCAGAGGTGGGCCGCCGATGCCGCGGAGCCCGACGCCACAGCCCTGCGGCTCGCAGCCGCCGCGATCGACTACTACCCGCGAGAAGAGAAGACCTACTGGGCCACGCACTTCCTGCGCCTGCGCGAGCCGCTGTCGGTGTGGGAGGAGACGCGCGACGTGATCGTCGTCGACGCGGCGCGCTCCCGGGTGCGGACCGACTGGCACATCTCCGAATCGGGACGCGGGTCCGAGCGGCGTCTGGTCGAGCTGCGCGGCGAGCTGGCTCCCGGTACCCGGGTGAGCCCGGATGCCGAACCCTTCGCCGTCTACGACCTCCCCGCGCCGTTCCCCCTCGAGACGCGCCCCCGCTGGATCCACGGTGCGCGCCGCGTGACGGTGCGCGAGGTGCTTGACGACGGCGTGGTGATCGAGGAGATCGCGGCCGACGGTGTCACCTGGGACGATCTGCCGCTCGCCCTCACTCCTCCCGCCCCGCCGCGGGCCGGCAACCAGCAGAAGGCGATCGACGCGTGGGCCGATGCGGTGCTCGCTGCCGCGCCGAGTATCCCCGACGGCCCCGCGGCCGACATCCTGCGCCGCATCCCCCCGCGCACCCGGTCCGGCGCACTCGCCCCCGTGACCGCCACCGCGGGCGGTGCCGGCGACGACGAGGTCGCGGCGATCGCCCGCAGCGTCGCCGACCTCGACCACAGCTACCTCGCGGTGCAGGGACCCCCGGGCACCGGCAAGACGTACGTCGGGTCGCACGTCATCGCGCGGCTGGTGGCCGAGCGCGGCTTCCGTGTGGGCGTGGTGGCGCAGTCTCACGCCACCATCGAGCACATGCTCGACCGGGTCATCGCGGCGGGTGTGCCGGCGTCCCGGGTCGGCAAGGCGCCGAAAGACCCCGGCGCCGCGCACGCGTTCACGGTGCTGCCCAAGAACGGCGTCGCGGCCTTCACCGGCGAGAACGCGGCGCACGGATTCGTCGTGGGCGGCACCGCCTGGGACTTCAGTCACGAGGCGCGCATTCCCCGCGGCAGCCTCGACCTCCTCGTCATCGATGAAGCGGGTCAGTTCTCGCTGGCTTCGACCATCGCCGTCTCCCTCGCCGCGACCCGTCTGCTCCTTCTCGGCGATCCGCAGCAGCTCCCGCAGGTCAGCCAGGGCACGCACCCCGAGCCCGTCGACACGTCGGCGCTGGGGTGGATCATCGACGGGGCCGAGGTCGTGCCCCCCGAACTGGGGTACTTCCTCGCGCGCACCCGCCGTATGCACCCCGCGGTCGCGGAGCCGGTGTCGCGCCTGTCGTACGAGGGTCGCCTCGCGGCGCACCCGTCCACGGCGCTCCGGCAGCTCGACGGCATCGCCCCGGGCGTGCACGTGCGTCCGGTGCCGCACCGGGGCAACGCCACGGCATCGCCGGAGGAAGCCGACGAGGTCGTGCGCACTGTCGCCGACCTGGTCGGTCGCGAGTGGACGGGGGCCGAGGGCGGGGCCGGAGATTCCGCGACGGTGGAGCCTCCTCGTGCACTGCGCGCCGACGACATCATCGTCATCACCCCGTACAACGCGCAGCAGGTCGCCGTCGAGGAAGCGCTGGCCGCGGCGGGCTACGGCGACGTCCCCGTCGGGACGGTCGACAGGTTCCAAGGGAAGGAGGCGGTGGTCGCGATCCTCACCCTGGCGGCGTCATCGGGCCGGGACGCCCCGCGCGGGCTCGAGTTCCTGCTACTGCGCAACCGCATCAACGTCGCCATCTCGCGCGCGATGCAGGCGGCGTACGTCATCTCGTCGCCTGCTCTGCTCGACGACCTGCCCCGCACGCCCGAGGGCGTCGCACGCCTCAGCGCGTTCGCGCGTCTGATCGGCGCCGACGCCTGACGTCGACGGGCGGCGTCGGGCCGTGGGGTACCGACGGCAGCCCGCCGCAGTGCGTTCGCGCGTCTGGTGGGCGCCGACGCCTGACGTCGAGGGGCGGCGTCGGGCGGTGGGGTACCGAGGGGAGCCCGCCGCAGTGCGTCCGCGCGTCCGGTGGGCGCCGACGCCTGACCTCGACGGGCTCCGTCAGGCCGTGCCGTACAGGCGGTCGCCCGCGTCACCGAGTCCGGGCACGATGTACCCCTTCTCGTTGAGGCGCTCGTCGACGGCGCCCAGGACCAGGGTCACGTCGTGCCCCTCGACCTGCTTCTCGATCGCCGCGACACCCTCCGGGGCGCCGAGCAGGCAGATCGCCGTGACGTCCTGCGCTCCGCGGGCGAAGAGGAATTTGATGGCGGCGCCGAGCGACCCGCCCGTCGCGAGCATCGGGTCGAGCACGAAGCACTGACGGTCGCTCAGGTCGTCGGGCAGACGCTCGGCGTACGTCGTGGGCTCGAAGGTCTCTTCGTCGCGCACCATGCCCAGGAAGCCGACCTCGGCGGTGGGGAGGAGCTTGACCATGCCCTCGAGCATGCCGAGACCCGCGCGCAGGATCGGCACGACGATCGGGCGCGGCTCGCTGATCTTCACCCCCATCGTGGTGGTGACGGGCGTCTGGATCTCGATGGGGTCGACGCGGACGTTCCGGGTCGCCTCGTACGCGAGGAGCGTGACGAGCTCCTCGGTGAGCTGCCGGAACACCGGCGACGACGTCTGCACGTCACGCAGCACCGTGAGCTTGTGGGTGATGAGGGGGTGGTCGGCGACGTGGACACGCATAGGCTCAAGGCTAACCGCTTCCCCCGCGCGCCTCAGCCCTCGTTTTCCGGAGCCCCCGTGACGCCCACCGATCGCGACCTCGCCGCGATGCGTCGCGCCTTCGCCCTCGCCGACGACGCGCAGGGCGACGGCGACGTCCCGGTGGGCGCCGTGGTCCTCGATGCGGACGGCACCGTCATCGGTGAGGGCCGCAATCTCCGCGAGGTCACGAACGATCCCACGGCGCACGCCGAGATCGTGGCCCTGCGCGAAGCGGCATCCCGGATCGGGTCCTGGCACCTCGCCGACTGCACGCTCGTGGTGACGCTGGAGCCCTGCGTCATGTGCGCCGGGGCGATCCTGCAGGCGCGCGTGCCCCGCGTCGTGTTCGGATCGTGGGATGCCAAGGCGGGCGCCGCGGGATCCATGTACGACGTTCTGCGCGACCGGCGCCTGCCGCATCGTGTCGAGGTGGTCGGCGGGGTCGAGGAGAAGCGGGCGGCCGCGCAGCTGCGCTCCTTCTTCGCGGGCCGCCGCTGAGCGTTCCCGCGCCCGACGGCCGTCAGCGAGGCAGGAGGGGCAGCACCTCGGCGCCGACGAGGTCGGCGTGCTCGATGTCGCGCAGGTCCATGAGCTGGAAATAGACGCGCTCCGCGCCGAGCGCGCGCAGCCGTTCGACCTTCTCGGCGATCTGCGCGGGGGTGCCGATGAGGTTGGCGCCGTTGTCGAACTGCTCCCGCGATTGGCCGACGGCTTCGGCGCGACGCGAGATCTCGGCGTCGTCGCGCCCGACGATGGTGGGCAGGGCCACCGACAGCTTCAGCGAGGCGGGATCGCGGTCGATCGCCTCGCACGCCGCGCGAACGACGGTGAACTTCTCGGCGACGACGTCCTCGGCGACGAAACCGATGTTGAACTCGGTCGCATAGCGAGCCGCGAGCGCGGGAGTGCGCTTCGGTCCTCCGCCCCCGACGATCACGGGGACCTGCGGCTGGACGGGCTTCGGCAGGGCGGGCGCCTCGTCGAGCCGGTAGTGCACGCCCTCGAAGCTGAAGGTCTCGGCATCCGGGGTCTGCCACAGGCCCGTGACGACCTGGAGCTGTTCCTCGAGCAGGTCGAACCGCTTCGCGGGGAACGGGATGCCGTAAGCCGCGTGCTCCCGCTCGAACCAGCCCGTGCCGAGGCCGAGCTCGGCACGACCGCCCGACATCGCGTCGACCTGGGCGACCTGGATCGCCAGGATCGAGGGGACGCGGTAGGTGACCGACGAGACGAGGGTTCCGAGGCGGATGCGAGAGGTCTCCCGGGCGAGGCCGGCGAGCGTCGTCCACGCGTCGGTGGGGCCGGGGCGCGGGTCGCCCTCGCCCATGCGGAGGTAGTGGTCGGACCGGAAGAAGCCGTCGAGACCGTGGCGCTCGGCCGACTGCGCGAAGGCGAGTTGGTCGTCGTAGCTGAAGCCCTGCTGGGGCTCGGTGAACAGGCAGTACTCCACGAGGGTCTCCGGGGGGTCGAGGGGGGGAGGTCAGTCGGCCGAACGCAGGATGATGGCCTCGGTGGGCGGCGCCGGGTCGGCGGGGCGGCCCACGTAACCGATGTGGGTGAGCAGGGCGCGGCGGAACTGCGCCGGACGCTCGAGGTGCACCGAGTGCCCCGCACCCTCGACCGGGACCTCGGTCACCTCCCCGCCTTTCTCGGCATAGGCCGCGAGCACGTCGCGGGTCTGCGAGACCATCGGCTGGGCCGGTGCGACGTCGGCGCCCGGCCATCCCGGAACGACGCCGAGGGCGCCGAGGTGGTTGAGATCGTAGAACGACGCGTCCGAGACGATCGCGTCGGCGGTGCCGTAGATCCAGAGGATGGGCGGCTTGGGGTCGAGGTCGACGATCCCCGAGACGTCGAAGTACTTCGGCGCCAGGGTGTTCAGCACGCCCGTGGTCCCCGGGGCGAATCCCGGCCACGTCGCGGTGGTCACGGCATCCCCGGGGTAGTTGCCACCGGCGGTCGAGGTGGTGAGCATCGACTCGACCCACACGTCCTCGTGCTCGCTCGTGTAGCCCGGGGCGACGTAGCCGGAGCGGAACACCGAGCGCGGAGACGTGGGTGCGTCGGCCGTGGTGTCGTGATCGATGAGACGCTGCACGAAGTCCGGGTTCGCACCGCCCGCGCCGGTACCCGCGTCGTCATCCGTGAGGCGCGTGCCGTCGCGTCGCGTGCCACCGAACCCGAAGGGCGACACGGGGGACTGCAGTGTGAGCGATCGCACCGGGTGATCGAGCGCGTACTGCATCACGACGCCCCCGCCCATCGACCACCCCACGAGGTGGGCCTCGGGGATGCCGAGCGCCTGCATGGTCTCGAAGAGGTCGTCGCTGAAATCGCGGACGCCGCGGGTGGCGTCGATCGGGGTGTGCTCGGTGCGTCCGAACCCGCGGAGATCGACCGCGAGCACCCGCAGGTCGCTCGGCAGGTCCTGCATGATCTCCTGCCAGAACAGCGACGACGACACATTGCCGTGCACGAAGACGACGGTGTGATCCGGTGTCGTCGCCGGGTCGTCGCCGACCCGTTCGAGCACGTTGACACCCAGCCGGTCGGTCTCGACCAGGCGTGCGCTGATGCCGTCGAAGAGAGTCATGCAGGTCCTCCGTGTCGCTCGCCGGTGCCCCGGTACACCGGCTTCCGATGCTAACGCCCGCCCCTTTCGGTCGCACTCAGGCTTGCCCCGCGCGACGGGGCTGCTTCGTAGACTGGGCTTCATGACGGATGCCACCAGCTCGCTGCCCCCGATCGCGATTCTCGGCGCCGGTTCGATGGGCGGTGCGATCCTCCGCGGACTCGTCGCCGCGGGACTCGCCGACGGGGGAGTGACCGCCACCAACCGCTCCATCGCCAAGGCCGCGGAGCTCGCCGAGCTCGACGGCGTGACGAGTGTTGCTCTCGAGGCCAACCCCCGGGGCAACACCGAGGCGGTCGCGCAGGCCGACATCGTGCTCGTCGGCGTCAAGCCCGCCATGGTGCCCGATCTGCTCGACGAGATCGCGCCGCACCTGCGGCCCGGGGCGATCGTGGTGAGCCTGGCCGCGGGAGTGACCCTCGCCACCTTCGCTCACCACCTCGGCGAGGAGGTCGCGACCCTGCGGTCGATGCCGAACACCCCGTCGCTCGTCGGCAAGGGCGTGACGGGCTTGGCGGCGGGACCCGCGGCATCCGCCGACGACGTCGCCGTCGTCCGAGCGCTCTTCGAGACCGTCGGCGCGGTGCTGGAGGTACCCGAGGCGCAGATCGACGCGCTCTCCACGATCTCGGGTTCGGGCCCGGCGTACGTCTTCCTGCTGGTGGAGGAGTTCACCAAGGCCGCCGTACGCATGGGCTTCGACGACGACCAGGCCCGGCTGCTGGCCGAGCAGACCTTCATCGGCGCGACGACGCTCCTGGACGCCTCCGACGTCGACCCCGCCGAGCTGCGCCGCCGGGTCACGAGCCCCAAGGGCACCACCGAGCGCGCGGTCGCCGTCCTGCAGGCGGCGCACCTCGACGACACGTTCACCCGGGGCGCCGAGGCGGCCCTGGCGCGGGCGAGAGAGCTCGCCGCCGGAAGCTGACATGCGCCTGCGCTTCCCCGGCACGATCTGGTACTGGCGCGGCCCCGCGCCGTACCACTTCGTCACCGTGCCGCCGCGGGAGGCGGCCATGATCGCCGAGGTCTCGCGGGTGGTCACGTACGGCTGGGGCATGATCCCGGCCTCCGTCACCGTCGGCTCCACGCGCGTCGCGACGGCCCTCTGGCCGAAGGACGGCGGTTACGTGGTCCCGGTCAAGAAGGCGCTCCAGGATGCCGAGGGGCTCGGCGTCGACGACGAGATCGAGGTCGTGCTCGACATCGACGCGTGACGGGTCTCCCCGCGGCGACCGCTCTCGCAAGGGGCGAAAGCCCCCGGGCGGGGAGAGCGTCGAGCGCTCGCAGGGCGCCCGTCCGGGACCGCCGCGCGGCAGGGTCGCGTCAGCGCGGACGCAGGGCGCGCCGCGGCGCCGTGTCAGCGATCGAGGGAGGCGAAACGCTCGATGTCGCTGTTCGTGCCCGAGACGATGATGAGGTCGTGATTGGTGACCACCGTGTTCGCCTCGGCGTAGCGGAAGGGGCGTCCGGGGCTCTTCACCCCGACCACCGTGACGTTGTACTTGCTGCGGACGCCCGACTCGTTCAGCCCCACGCCGCGCACGAGCTTCGGCGGGTACATCTTGGCCAGCACGAAGTCGTCGTCGAAGCGGATGAAGTCGAGCATGCGCCCGCTCACGAGGTGGGCGACGCGCTCTCCGGCCTCGGCCTCGGGGTAGATGACGTGATTCGCGCCGACGCGGGCGAGGATCTTGCCGTGCGACTGCGACACCGCCTTCGCCCAGATCTGCGGCACCTTGAGGTCGACGAGATTGGCGGTGATGAGCACCGAGGCCTCGATCAGCGACCCGACGGCGACGACCGCGACCTGGAAGTCCTGCGCGCCGATCTGGCGGAGCGCGTCGATGTTGCGGGCGTCGGCCTGGACGGCGTGGGTGACGCGCTCCGACCACTTCTGCACGAGCTCGAGGTTGCCGTCGACGGCGAGCACCTCGCGGTCGAGGCGGTCGAGCTCGCCCGCGCAGGCCGCCCCGAAGCGCCCGAGGCCGATGACCAGGACGGGGGCGTCACTGCGGATGCGTTCAACCAACGATGGGCCTTTCCACGGGGAGCGCGTACAACTGCGACCGCGACGATGCCGCCACGGCCGCGGCGAGAGTCACTGTACCAATGCGCCCCATGAACATCGTGGCCGCCATCACGTAGACGGCCGGGTCGGAGAGCTCGGCGGTGAGTCCGGTCGAGAGCCCCACGGTCGCGAACCCCGAGACGACATCGAACAGCACATGCTCGATGGGCGCGTCGGTGATGCGACTGATGGTCACCGTCGAGACCGCGACGATCGTCGCTCCCCAGGCGACCACCGAGAGGGCGACGCGCTGCACATCACTGGGGATGCGGCGGCCGAACGCCTGCACCGACGGGCGGCCCTTCGCCTCGGAGAAGACCGCGAGGGCGAGCACGGCGAGGGTGGTGACCTTGATGCCGCCGGCGGTGGATGCCGAACCCCCGCCGACGAACATGAGCATGGATCCGACGATCAGCGTCGCCCCGTTGAGGTCGCCGATGTCGATGACGCTGAAGCCGCCGGAGCGCGTCATGGCCGAGAGGAAGAAGGCCTGGAACGTGGTGTCCCACGCATCCATGCTCCCGAATGTGAGGGGGTTGTCGTATTCCAGCAGGAGAATGACGCCGGCTCCCACGAAGAAGAGCACCACCGTGGTGATGATCGTCAGCTTCGCGTGCAGCGACCACAGGCGGAATTTCCAGTAGTGCCGCCACAGCGTGAAGATGACGGGGAACCCGATCGACCCGAGGAACACCCCCGCCATCAGCACGGTCAGCAGGAAGTAGTCCTGGGCGAACGGGGTCAGCCCGTCCGCGTTCGGGATGAAGCCGGTGTTGGTGAACGCCATGGCCGCGTAGTACGGCGCCTCCCACAGGGCGACCAGGGGATGGATGCCGCCGATGATCAACGAGGGGTAGATCAGCACCGTGAGGACCGCCTCGATCACGAGGGTCGACAGGGCCACCGTCCGCAGCAGCTGACCGACCTCTCCCAGGCGCACGGTCTGGCCTTCGTTGACCGGGCCGCCGTGGGCGCGCAGCGGATTGCTGTCTCCGGCGGCGATGAGCTTCGCCCGCAGTCCCAGGCGCTTCGAGATGACGAGTCCGAGGATGGATGCCAGCGTCAGCACGCCGAGGGCGCCCACGTTCACGCCGATGTACGTGATGACACGGCCGAGCGGCGACAGGTCCGAGTACATGTTGATCGTCGACAGACCCGTGACGCAGATCGTCGACACCGCGGTGAAGAGGGCATCGGCGAGGGGGATGCGCTGGCCCGTCGCGGAAGCGGCGGGGAGGGAGAAGAGCGCCGTGAAGAGGGCGATGAGAGTCGCGAAGACGAGGACGGCGAAACGGGCCGGGGATGCCGTCGTGAGATTGCGCAGACGATCCCATGCCTCGTAGGCGATGCGCCGCGCGCGCACCGGCAGTCGCGCCTCATTCGGCGTCGCCGCCATGCGCCGCTCCCTCCGATACCCGAACCCGAATCATGGTACTCGGGCCGGGGCGCGGCTAATCTGATGCCATGGCGGACATCTTCGACGTGATCGCTGACGGAACGCGTCGCGACATCCTTCAGCTGCTCCTCGACCGCGCGACCGGCGGTGAGCGGGGCACGAGCGTCTCCCAGATCGTGGCGGCGCTCGGGGTGAGCCAGCCGACGGTGTCGAAGCACCTGAAGGTGCTGCGCGAGGCCGAGCTGGTGTCCGTGCGCGAGGAGGGGCAGCACCGCTACTACAGCCTCGCCGTTGCTCCGCTCGACGAGGTCGATGATTGGCTGGTGCCCTTCTTCTCCATCGAAGAAGACAACGAACCGGCCCTGCCGGAGTCCGCCGTGCACGCCGCCGAGGTCGTCGGCCGGGCCGCGGCATCCGTCAAGCACTCTTTCTCGACGGCGTTGCGAAAACTTCCCGGCCGGTGAGCATCCGGATGCCGCTGTGCGGCGTCCACACAGCACATCCGTCACAGAGGGCCCACAGGTTTACAGCCGTCGCGCGCAGACCCTAGAGTGTGCTCAGCATCAGGAGGGTGAGTTCACCCGGAACGAGGGGTGAGCGATGGCCGAGCTGCCGGACGTGCGGTTTCTGACGGTCGCCGAGGTCGCCGAGCTGATGCGCGTGTCGAAGATGACGGTCTACCGTCTCGTGCACGCCGGCGAACTGCCGGCGGTGCGGTTCGGACGCAGCTACCGCGTGCCGGAATCGGCCGTCGTCGAGGCTGTGCAGCGACCGGTGTCCGACGTCGGCTAGACTGATCCGAGGCTTTTTTCCGAACGCCTAGTGTTCCCGGGCGCCGACATCGGCACCCAGACCCCGACTTAGTGAGGTTTTCCGTGGGTTCTGTCATCAAGAAGCGCCGTAAGCGCATGGCGAAGAAGAAGCACCGCAAGCTGCTTCGCAAGACTCGTCACCAGCGCCGCAACAAGAAGTAACGCGGCCACCACACCGAGCGCCTGTCCGATGCGACGGGCGCTTCGTGTATCCGTGCACGTTCCGCCTACCGGCGCGGCGTCTCCGCGCCCGCTCGTTCCGTCTCCATGGAGGAAAGCATGCAGTCCATCTCGGTCCACGACCTGCACGCGGGGCGCGAGCGTCCCCTCATCGACGTGCGCGAGGAGCACGAGTTCGCCGCGGGCCACGTGCCCGGCGCCGTCAACATGCCGATGTCGAGCATCGGCGAGCACCTCGACGAACTCCCGGGCGAGCCGTTCGATGTGATCTGCCAGGCCGGCGGACGCTCGGCGCGTGTCGTCGAGGCCCTGTCGGCGCGCGGTCACGACGCGACGAACGTCGAGGGCGGCACGGGCGACTGGATCGCCGCCGGCTACGACGTCGAGGCCTAGCCTTCGTCTCCCGTCCGTCCGCGCCTCCTAGGATGGAGGCGTGACGACCCTCACGCTGATCGGCAAGCCCGAGTGCCATCTGTGCGACGTGGCGGAGCAGATCGTCGAGAGCGTCGTCGACGGCCTCCCCGCCGAGGTGGCGGACCGCGTCGAGATCGAGCACGCGTCGATCGCCGATGATCCCGCACTCTTCGCCACGTGGTGGGAGAAGATCCCGGTCGTCCTCATCGACGGCGACCTGCACGCGCATTGGCGCGTGTCGGCCGACCGTCTCCGTGCCGCGCTGCTGGCGGCAGATCCTGAAGGAGCCTCGTCGTGAGCATCCGTCACATCGTCCTGTGGAAGCTCGCGGCGGACGACGCCGACACCCGTGCGCTGCACGCCGAGCAGATCTCGGAGCGCCTGATGGCCCTTCGCGAGGTCATCGACGACATCGCGCACATCGAGGTCGGGCGCAACGTGGCCAACCCGCAGTCCAACTGGGATGTCGCGCTGGTCAGCGAGTTCGCCGACGTGGATGCGCTGGAGCGCTACCAGGTGCACCCGGCCCACCAAGAGGTCGCGGGCTTCGTCCGTTCGGTGGTCGCCGAGCGGTCCTGCGTCGACTACCCGTTCTGAGGGGTCGCCGTGGGCCGGCGGTGACGCCGTCGGCTGTCGTCAATCGAGCGGGCGCACCGTCGCCGGCACGGCTGCGAGGGCGATGCGCACCGCATCACGGTCGTCGACGCGCTGATCGGGCGCATGTTCCACGACGACGCGGCTGCCGTCGCGGGTGAGCACGGTCGAACGCCGCACGCTGCCCAGGAACGTCGTCTCCTCCACGACGGCGTCCATCCCCGGAACGTCGGGGCCGACCAGCAGCACGTTCTCGGGCCGCACGACGACCTCGCAGTGCCCGTCGTGGGCGGAGCCCGCGAGCGGCAACTCCTGCCCCCAGACCTCGACGACCACTCCCTCGACGATCCCGGGCACCGCACTCACCGGACCGAGGACCTCCGCAACCGCCGCGTCCGCGACGCGGGCGTAGACCTCGTCGGGGCTGCCCGCCGCCACGATGCGTCCGGCATCCATCACGACGAGGTGATCGGCGACCGCGGCCCCCTCGGCGGTGTCGCGCGTCGCCCAGAGCGTGGTGACACCGCGCTCGCGGAGCTCCCGGACGAGACGGTCGCGCGTCTCGGCGCGAGCACTCGTGTGCAGAGCGGCGAGGGCGTCGTCGAGCACGAGGGCCCGGGGCCGCGAGGCCAGCGCGCGGGCCACCGCCCAGCGCTGACGGTCGCCGTGCGAGAGACGGTGCACGCTCTTGTGGCCCGTCGAGAGGCCGACCAGGTCGCAGAGACGGTCGGCCTCGGCATCCGGGTCGATCACGCCCGCCTGCCGGGCTGCGGCCACGATCGCCGCGCGGGCGCGGCCGAAGCGGGCGACGGGGGTGCGATCCCGCACCTCCGCGACGCGGGGCGCCGCAGCGCCCACCCGTCCCTCGATCGTCACCGTCCCGGCGTCGGGTCGCTCGGCTCCGCCGACGAGCCGCAGCAGTGTGGAGGCTCCGCAGCCCGAGGGGCCGACCAGCCCGACGATGCGGCCCGGGGCGACATCGAGGTCGACGTCGTCCAGGACGACGGTGCCCGCGCGCTCGCGACGCACGCCGTCGAGCACGATGGTCCAGCCCGTCGGGCGCGACGCGCCTCCCGATGGGGAATCGAGCGGAGTGACGGCGACCATGACCCGACGCTAGAGACCCCGGATGACACGACGACGCCCGGGGGGTGAACCCCGGGCGTCGTCAGGTCGAAACTTACGGGGCCAGACGCGTCGGTCCGCGGAAGAGGTAGGTGACCTCGCGGATCGAGGACTCACCGAGCAGCAGCATCAGCACGCGGGCGAGGCCCATTCCGAAGCCACCGTGCGGCGGGGCGCCGAAGCGGAAGAAGTCCAGGTAGAAGTCGAGGTGCTCGGGGTCGAGCCCCTTCTCCTTCGCCTGCTCGATGAGCACCTCGACGCGGTGCTCGCGCTGCGCGCCCGTGGTGATCTCGACGCCGTTGAACAGCAGGTCGTACGACTTGGTGAGTCCGGTCTCCTCGTCGCGCATGTGGTAGAAAGCGCGGATCGCGGGGTGGTAGTCGGTGATGAACACGAACTGGTGACCGTAGGTCTCCTGCACGTGCGCCGCGATCTGACGCTCGCCCTCCGGGTCGAGGTCGCCGTCGGTGCGGGGGATGTCGTAGCCGCGCGCGGCGACGATCTCGCGGGCCTCGGCGAGCGGGATGCGCGGGAACGGCAGGGTGGGCACCTGCACCTCGACGCCGAACAGCTCCTGGATCTCCGCGCCGTGCTTGTCGGCGACGGCCTGGAACGCGGTCTGCAGGAGCTCCTCCTGCATGCGGGCGACATCTTCGTGCGAGTCGATCCAGCTGATCTCGGCGTCGATCGAGGTGAACTCGGTCGCGTGACGGCTCGTGAACGAGGGGTCGGCGCGGAAGGCCGGCGCGATCTCGAAGATCTTGCCGAAGCCGGCGACCTGGGCCATCTGCTTGAAGAACTGCGGGCTCTGCGCGAGGTAGGCCGTCTTGTCCTCGAAATAGGGAACCTCGAACAGCTCCGCGTTGGACTCCGAAGGGGATGCCATGAGCTTGGGCGAGTGCACCTCGATGTAATCGCGCTCCACCCAGTACGTGCGCATGGCGTGCTCGAGCGTCGTCTGCACGCGGAAGATGAGGTTGTTGCGACGCTGACGCAGGTCGATGAAGCGGTAGTCCATGCGCTTGTCGGGGCTGCTATCGGCGGCGATCGGGGTCTCGGGGTTCGCCGCGGCAGCGATCACGAGCTCGCCGACCTTGATCTCGACGCCGCCGAGCTTGACACGCTCGTCGTGCTTGAGCTCCCCGCGCACCGTCAGGAAGGTGCCGGTCGCGAGGGCGCCGATCGTCTCGGTCAGGGCGAGGGCCGCGGCATCCTGGTCCGCGGCGTCCTCCGTCGGGCGGGTCGCCGGGTTGACCAGCTGCACGGCGCCCGTCTCGTCGCGGAGGACGACGAACTGCACCTTCTTCTGATCGCGTACGGTTTCGACCCATCCCGACACCTCGACGGGGCCGGCGGGGAGGGACTTCAGCTGGTTGACCAGGACGCGTTCGCTCACGATCGACCAGTCTACGTGCGGGTGGTGGCGGCCCCCACCCGCCGTCCTCGCGCCTCGTCGCCCGGTGTCGCGGGACGTGGGCCCCGTGCGGCGGGCGGAAGAGACGCCGCTCGTCGCTCGTCGAGGCCCGGGCGGGCGCGAACCCTCGGATTCCGACGCGGCATCCCTATGATGGCGCTCGTGACGTTCTCCCTCCCCCCGGAGTCGTTCCGGACGCTGCGTCCGGAACCACGGGGGCGTGCCCCCCGGCCGTGGGACGTCGCGACGACCATCGTTCTGCTGGTGCTCCTGCCCCTCCTGGCGCTCGCGGCCTCCTACGCGGGTGTCGTCCTCGCCTCCGCCGCGCGCGTCTGCGGAGCGCAGGCGTGCGACGCCGGTCTGATGAACCTCGGGTTCTGGATCGCCGTCATCGCGCCGTGGGTGATCCTCGTGGTCGGGCTCGTCGTGGCGATCATCCGTCTCGTACGGCATCGCCTGGCGTTCTGGGTGCCGCTGGTCGCGATCCTCTCGATGGTCGCCGTGTGGTTCATCGCCGCGGCGCTCGTGGGTGCCGGGCTCACGGCATCCTGAACCGTTCCGGGGCAACCCCCAGCAACGGCGCCTGACCGGCCCGTAACCTGACTCGTGGGCGCCCGCACGGGCGGCCGATCACCGAGCGCGAAGGCACCCGATGACCGACGTCACCCTCTCCCTGTCTCCCTCCCTCTCCCCGGTGCGCGCCGGGTCGGGCTCGACGGAGGGCCAGTCGTGGCTGACCTCGCTGGCCGACTGGACCGTGTCGCTCATGGAGGTCATCGGCCCCGTCGGCGCCGGTGTCGCGATCGCCCTCGAGAACCTCTTCCCGCCGTTGCCCAGCGAGGTCGTGCTGCCCATGGCCGGGCTCACCGCGAGCCGCGGCTCGTTCACGCTCTTCGAGGCGCTGCTGTGGACCACGCTCGGATCCGTGGTGGGCGCCTTCGCGCTCTACGGGCTCGGGCGGTGGCTGGGCGCGGGGCGTCTGCGTGCGTTCGCCGCGAAGATGCCGTTGCTGCACCCCGAAGACGTCGATCGCACGGTCGCCTGGTTCGAGAGGCACGGGGGGAAGGCGGTGTTCTTCGGGCGCATGATCCCGATCTTCCGCAGCCTCATCAGCATCCCCGCGGGAGTCGCGAAGATGCCGCTCTGGCGCTTCGGGCTCCTCACGGGTGCGGGCAGCCTCATCTGGAACACGATCTTCGTTCTCGCCGGGTACCTGCTCGGCGAGAACTGGCACATCGTGGAGGAGTACGCGTCGATCCTGCAGTACATCGTGATCGCGGCGGTCGGCATCGGTCTCGCGTGGTTCCTGTACTCGCGCGTGCGCTCGCTGCTCGCCGCGCGCAAAGACGCCTGACCCGGCGGGATATCTCCACGTCGAGGCAACCGGCATCCGGACTCAGTCAGACCACAGAACCCGCGCCTAGACTGGGATCGTGCCCGCCGATCGCCTTCATCTCGTGCGCCACGGAGAGGTGTACAACCCCCGTCGCGTGCTCTACGGTCGGCTCCCCGGATTCGGCCTGAGCGTCGACGGTCGGCGCATGGCGCGGCAGGCGGCCGAGTACGTGAAGAGCCTCGAGCGGCCGGTGAGCGCTCTCGTGGTCTCGCCGCTGCAGCGCACGCGCGAATCCGCCGAGCCTTTCGTCGAGCTGTTCGGTGCCGAGCCGTTCATCGACGACCGGGTGATCGAGCCCACCAACGTCTTCGAAGGGCGCCGGATGAAGCAGGCGCTCGCGAATCCCCTCAACTGGCGCCACCTCAGCCGCCCGGCCGTCCCCAGCTGGGGCGAGCCGTACGAGCGGATCGTCGCCCGCATGGTCGCGGCGATGGATGACGCCTGGAACCGTGTGCCCGCGGGCGACGTCGTCGTCGTCTCGCACCAGCTCCCCATCTGGGTGACCCACCTCGCCCTGTCCCACCAGCCCACCCGACACGACCCGCGCAAGCGTCGCTGCGCGCTGTCGAGCGTGACGAGCTTCGAACGGCGCGACGGCGCCGGCGGTCCGCGGTTCGTCGAGGTGGCGTACGCAACGCCGGCGTCCACCGCCGGCGCCGTCGACGTAGGAGCCGTGTGATGCGCCGAATCCTCTCCGCGGTCGGGGCGGTCCTCGCCTCCGCCGCGCTCGTCACGGGTCTGGCGGCCTGCAGCGCCGACCCCCTCGCGGACCAGTACCGCGCCGGCGACAACAAGGGCTACATCGCCGCCAACGGCTTCCAGACCAAGGAGATCGCGGCGGATCAGCGCGGCGAGCCCGTGGAGTTCTCCGGCACGCTCGACAACGGCTCGCCCGTCTCGAGCGCCGACTTCTCAGGCAAGGTGCTCGTGGTCAACTTCTGGTACGCCACGTGCGGTCCCTGCATCATCGAGGCCCCGCGTCTCGAGCAGGCCTACCAGAGCTTCCAGGGACAGGACGTCGCCTTCCTCGGCATCAACACCTACGACCAGCCCGCGACCGCCTTGTCGTTCGCGCGCGACCACGAGGTGTCGTACTCCAGCGCGATGGCGGTCGACGACGCCCAGCTGAAGCTCGCGTTCAACAAGGCCACGCCGTTGAACGCCACCCCCACCACCCTCGTGCTCGACAAGCAGGGCCGCGTCGCCGCCCGTATCGTCGGCGAGCTGCCCGAGGCCTCGATCCTCGAGGCGATCGTGCGCACGCTCGTGGCGGAGAGCGCGTGAACCCCGGCGCCCTCGTCTTCGACGGCGCGCTGTGGGTCGCCGTTCCCATCGCGCTCGCGGCCGGCCTCATCTCCTTCCTCTCGCCGTGCGTGCTGCCGCTCGTTCCGGGCTACCTCGGGTATATCGGCGGTGCCGTCGCCCCGCGCGGGGGCTCGGCATCCGGGCCCGGTCGAGGACGGCTGCTCGGCGGGACCCTGCTGTTCATCGCGGGGTTCACGGTCGTGTTCATGGCCGTCAATGTGCTGGGCGGAACGCTGGGCGCCTTCTTCCTCGCCTACGCCGACGTGATCACGCGCGTCATGGGCGTGGTCATCATCCTGATGGGCTTGGTGTTCATCGGGCTGTTCGGCCTCGCGCAGCGTTCGGTGCGGATGCAGTCCCGTGGCAACCTGGGGCTCATCGGCGCCCCTTTGCTGGGCATCGCCCTCGGCATCGGCTGGACCCCGTGCATCGGGCCCACGCTGGCGGCGATCATCTCCGTGTCGTACAACCTCGGGGACCCCGGCCGGGCGGCGCTGCTCGGGCTGATGTACTCGCTGGGCCTCGGCATCCCCTTCCTGCTCCTCGCCCTCGGCTTCGGGTGGGCGACGAAGTCCGTGGCGTTCGTGCGCACGCACATCCGCGTCGTGAACCTCATCGGCGGAGCGCTGCTGATCGTGCTCGGCCTGCTCATGGTGACGGGCCTGTGGGGCCAGTGGATGTCGACCCTGCAGGGGGTGATGGGCAATGTCCAACTCCCGCTCTGATCGAGGGAACACGATGACCGACCCGCTGCGTCCGTCCGACCACGCCGACTCCACGTCCGACGAGGTCACCCAGCCGCGCCTGGGCGTCGTGGGATGGCTGCGGTGGGGATGGCGCCAGCTGACCAGCATGCGCACGGCCCTCGTGCTGCTGCTCCTGCTCGCGATCGCCGCCGTCCCGGGATCGCTCGTGCCCCAGCGCAGCGCCGACCCCAACGGCGTCACGCAGTACTTCACCGACAACCCCGATCTCGCGCCGGTACTCGACAAGCTCAGCCTGTTCGACGTCTACACCTCGCCCTGGTTCTCGGCGATCTACCTGCTGCTGTTCATCTCGCTGATCGGCTGCGTGCTCCCGCGCACGAAGCACCACTGGAAGGCGCTGCGCTCGCAGCCGCCGCGCACGCCCGCGCGTCTGTCGCGCCTGGACGACCACCGCTCCCGCTCGATCGCGGTCGACGCGGATGCGGATGCGGATGCCCTGGCGACCGCCGCCGTGGAGAGCGCGGCCGCGCAGCTGCGCAAGAGCGGCTACCGGGTGGCGCGCTACGACGGGCGCGGGTCGTTCTCGGTGTCGGCGGAGCGCGGGTACCTGCGCGAGACCGGCAATCTGCTCTTCCACGGCGCGCTCGTGGGCGTCCTGATCGCCGTCGGTGTCGGTGGGGGCTTCACCTACACCGGTCAACGCGTGCTCGTCGAGGGCCAGGCCTTCGCGAACAGCCTGCTCGACTACTCCTCGTTCAACCCGGGTCGCTTCGTCAGCGGAGACACCCTCACGCCCTACTCGATGACGCTCGACAAGTTCGACGTGTCGTACGTTCCGCCCGGGCAGCCCGGTTCGGGACAAGCCGGCGACTTCGTGGCGCACGTGACGACGCAGGCCCCCGGCACCGACCCGCAGGACGGCGAGGTGCGCGTCAACCACCCGCTCGACGTGCAGGGCGACCGCGTCTACCTGCTCGGCAACGGCTACGCCCCGACCGTGACGATCCGCGACGCCGAGGGCAACGAGGTGTTCCACGACTCGGTCGCGTTCCTGCCGCAGGATGCCAACATGACTTCGCTCGGCGTCATCAAGGTCGCCGACGGTCTGCCCGAACAGCTCGGTCTGCTCGGATTTTTCTACCCGACGATGGACGTGCTGCCCTCGGGCGCGCTGACCTCCACGTACGGGGCGCTGGAGTACCCGACCCTGACGCTGCGCGTATACGAGGGCGACCTCGGCATCGACGACGGAACGCCCCGCTCGGTCTACACGCTCGACCCGTCGGGCATGACGCAGATCGCCGGCGGCGACAGCGGCAACCCCGCCATCCAGCTCATGCCCGGGCAGACCGAGGATCTGCCCAACGGCCTCGGCACCATCACCTTCGAGAACGAGGCGCCCGCGGGGGCCGTCGGGTACGACGGATCGGTCAAGCGCTTCGCATCCCTGTCGATCCACCGCGACCTCGCCGGACCGTGGGTGCTCGCCTTCGCCCTGCTGGCGCTGCTCGGCCTGCTCGCCGCGCTCTTCGTCCCGCGTCGCCGCATGTGGGTCAAGGCGACCCCGCAGGGCGGCTCGGTGCTCGTGGAGTACGCGGGCCTCGCGCGCGGTGAGGACCCGACGCTCGCCGCCGCCGTCGATCAGCTCGCCGAGAAGCACGGCGCGACCCTCCCCGGCCCTCCTCCCCAGAGCCACCCCGACACCGGAAAAGTAGACTGAGACCATGCCCGGAACCGACCCGCTTCTCCTCGACGAGATCTCCCTCCTCCTGGTGTGGACGGCGGTCGCCATCTACGTGCTGGCGTTCATCGCGTACGCCATCGATCTCGCGCGCCGCTCCGACCTCGCGCTCAAGGCCAAAGACGAGGTCGTCGCGCGCGAGCTCGTGACCGCGGGCGGCGGGGGAGTGATCTCCGCGGGCGCCGGGTCGTCGGCATCCGGTGCCTCCACCGCCAAGCCCCGCTACCTGTGGGCGCGTCTCGGCACGGTGCTGACGGCGCTCGGCTTCGTCTTCCACCTCGTGGCGACGGTCCTGCGCGGGATCGCAGCCGAGCGCGTGCCGTGGTCGAACATGTACGAGTTCGCCATGACCGGCCTGCTTCTGATCATCGCGGTGTACCTCGCCGTGCTGACGCGCTACGACCTGCGCTTCCTCGGCTCGCTCATGACCGGCCTCGCGGTGCTGCTGCTGGGTGGCGCGACGCTGGCGTTCCACGTCGAGGTCGTTCCGCTGGCCGACCCGCTGAAGTCGGTCTGGCTCGTCGTGCACGTCTTCGTCGCGAGTCTCGCGACGGCACTGTTCGCCCTCGCTTTCGGGCTCTCGGTCGTGCAGCTCATCCAGACGCGGCGCGAGCGCAAGCTCGCCGAAGCCCCGGTGGATGCCGAACCGAAGCGCAGCTTCCTGCGCACGGTTCCGAACGCCGACGCCCTCGAGTCGCTGGCCTACCGCTTCGCGATCGTCGGATTCATCTTCTGGACCTTCACCCTCATCGCCGGCTCCATCTGGGCGAACGACGCGTGGGGCCGGTTCTGGGGCTTCGACACCAAGGAAGTCTGGACCTTCGTCATCTGGGTGCTCTACGCGGGCTACATCCACGCCCGCGCGACGCGAGGCTGGCGCGGCACCCGCTCGGCGTGGCTGTCGATCATCGGCTTCACCGCGGTGCTGTTCAACTTCACGATCGTCAACGTCTTCTTCAAGGGCCTGCACGCCTACAGCGGCCTGACGACGTAAGGACCCTCACGCGGTTCCCGGGCCCGTCCGGCTGTCGCCGGGCGGGCCCTTCGTGTGTGCCGGGGCGTGCCGTTCGTCGCAAGACGCTCGGCGGGAACGTCCCGTTCTGGCCGCAGGACGCATGAGCGTCCAAAGCACCCGGACAGTTCTCGATAACGTCCGGGTGTTTTGGACGCTCGAGCCCGTCAGGGACACCATCCGCGTGAGCGCAAAGCGCGAGACACCGGGTGCACGACCCCTCTGACGGGGTCGAGGAGATGGTGATCGACCACCCTGATGAGGAGCCACCCTTGGGCCGCGACAGCGGGCCAGCGGTCCGCATCCCGTCGGAACTGGGCGAGCTCGGCGTGCTGTCTCCCGTCGTACTCCACGGCCACCCGGTACTCGGGGTAGGCGAGATCCAGGCGGGCGACGAAGTTGCCGTCCTCGTCGCGAAGCTCCGGGTTCAGCTCGGGCTCGGGCAGGCCCGCCCGCACGAGAATGAGACGCACAGTCGTCTCCCTGGGTGATTCCGCGCCTGCCCGGACAAGGGGCAGCGCTTCGCGCAGACGACGCGCACCGCGTCGGCCGGGGCGCTGGACAGCCTCTTCCAGGTCACGGAGGTCGGCCAGCTTCCCCGTGAGGATGGCGTCGCCGGCGGCGACGAGATCATCCATGCCGAGCAGCGTGCCGAGCTGCGCCCAGGTCTCCTCCGGGGTGGGAGTGGGCAGCCCGTGTCGGAGTGTGAGGTGCTCGATCGGCAGGTCGAGGCGGTGCCCCCTGACCCCGCGGGTCCGCGGTTCTCGGGCCGGTGGGAGGGCCGAGATATGCAGGTCGATCGAGCCGAACGCGGGCAACGGGAGGCCCCACAAGCTCGCCGTGGTGGTGTGGCTGAAGAACTGCGCGGAGGTCAGGCGCGGCTCGTACGCACGACACCGTGCGAGAACGTCATCCGTCGGAAGAGGCGCACGAGCGCGGATTCCATGGAACGCGGCGTGCAGGTCTCGGGCGGTGAGCCGGTCGCGCGACACGCCCAGGCGTCGCGCCTCACTCACGGTGAACGCGGGACCCAATTCCTCCGGGAGGGGCAACCTCTGCATACCTTGACCACAGCGCAGCAGAGACGCTTGTGGTGTTGGGTTCCTCGGCTTCTGTGGCCCGATCGCACAACGATCGCGCAGGGGAGGAACCGTACGAGATGGCCTGCGCCCCGGCGGATCCCGCTTTCGCGCCCGATCGACCGTCCAGAACACCCGGACACTTGACGAAAGAGTCCGTATGTTCTGGACACTGGATCGAGACGGCGGCGTGCTGCGGCTGCGGAGCCGAGGCCCTCGCCGCGCATGGCACCCGCGCGCTTACGCGGGCTGGGCGGCGGCGCGGGTGGAGGTGGTGCGGCGGCGCACCACGATCAGTGTCGTGGCGATGAGCGACAGCACGGCCCAGACCACGAACCCGGCGATACCCGCCCCGACTCCGCCGGCCGACGACAGGGCGCCGAGCATCGCGTCGTAGGCGGGGGCGGTCGGCAGCAGGGATGCCGCGGCGGCCAGCGCGGGCGGCACGGTCGACACGATGCTCGCGCCCAGGGCCAGGGCGCCGATCACCGCCGCGATCCATCGGCCCGCTCCGCCGAACACCGCCACGAGGGCCTGGTGGACGGCGGCGAAGGCGATGCCGGCCGCGATGCACACGAGGGCGAAGAGGGCCCAGTCGCCCCAGTCGTACTTCGAGGCGATCTGGACGACGGAGGCGACCAGCAGGCCCTGCACGGCGCCGACGAGCGCAGCGGGGGCGAAGCCGCGCAGCGCGACCAGCGCGGACGGGCGACGGCTGGTGAGAGCGCGCGCCGACACCGCCTGGAATGCGACGAACGAGGCGAGCCCGCCGAACCACAGCACGGCCATGGCCAACAGGGGCACCGCGGCGAGGCCGAACAACGAATTGTCTGCGCCCGTGGCCGAGACCGGGTCGGCGACGACGTCGGCGAGGGTGGTCGCCTGGGTGTCGGTGTACGTCGGCAACTGCGCGACGGCGGTGTCGAGCCCATCGGCGAGGGAGGATGTTCCCGTCGCGACCTGCTGCACGCCGTCGGCGAGCTGGCCGGCGCCGTCCTCTGCGCCGGAGGCTCCGGATGCCAGCTGCGCGGCGCCCGAGCCGAGGGCCGCGGCTCCGGTGCCGAACTGCGTCGCGCCGTCAGTCAGTTTCGTCGCGCCCCCGGCGATGCCGTCCATGCCGCCGGCGAGCGTGCCGAGTCCGGAGGCCGCCTCGCGGGCGCCACCGGCGAGGCCGGTCGCGCCGTCGGCGAGCTGCTGGTTGGCGTCGGCGATCGCACGGATGCCCGTGGGCAGCTGCGCCGCCTGACCGGCGAGGTCGCCGATCTGCGTGACGGTGTCGGTGGCCCGGTCGAGGGAGGCCGCGGCGGCGGCTGCCGCATCGCGCAGCGCCTGGCACTGCTCCGGGGTCCCCGTGCACTCCGCCGCCGCCTTCTGCAGGGCGGCGTTCGCGTCGACGAGAGCCTTGTTGACCTGCGGGGCGGCATCGGCGAGCTTCTGCGCGTCGTCGGCGAAACCCGGCGGGATCTGGTCGGCGAGACCGTTGATCTGCGTCGCGAGCTGCTGATTGCCGGCCGCGATGCCGTCGGCACCGGTCGCGAGCTTGCTCACTCCCGCCGCGGCATCCCGCGTCCCGTTCGCGAGCGCCGTCGAGCCCGATGCCAACTGCGTCGCGCCGTCGGCGAGCGGACCCGCGCCGGCCGCGAGCTGCGACGCCCCATCGGCGAGGCTCGAGGCTCCGTTCGAGAGCTGTCCCAGGCCGTCGCGCAGATCACCCGCGCCGGACGCGGCCTGCGATGCCCCGTCGGCCAGCTGATGGGCGCCGCTCGCCGCGGAACCGAGCTGGTCGCCCAGCGTCGTGAAGCCAAGGAAGACGTTCTTCAGATACTGAGAGGACAGCTCGCCCCCGTAGACGCTCGTGGCGGTCGTTGCGAGCGCGGAGGTGATCGCTCCGTCGACGACGCGCGCGTCGGGAGCGGTCTGCACGCCGATGGTCGCCTTGACCGGCGTCTCGCCGGGGCGCGTCGACAACGAGGCGGCGGTGAAGTTCTCGGGGATCGTGACGACGGCGGTGTAGGTGCCGTCGGCGAGACCGGCCGCGGCATCCTCGTCATTCGAGATCACCCAGTCGATGTTGCTCGGCTGGTCGTCAGCGCCCTTCACGAGGCCGCCGGTGAGCTGGCGCCCCAGGGGAACGAGTTGACCGTTCAGCTCGACGGCCTTGTCGTCATTGACGATCGCGGCCGTGATGTTCTCGAGTCGGTCGGTGGGGTTGTACAGCGCGCCCACCAGGATGCCGCCGATCACGGCGGGCAGCAGGAGCACGCCGATGAGCGTCAACCACGTGACGGGGCGGCGCGAGCGGGAGCGCTCGACGGGGAGAGTCATGCGAACACCTCGGAGAGATCGGCGAAGGTTTCGGGTTCGGAGCGGTGCCGTCGCGGCGTGGGCAACGGGAGGGAGGTCACGTCGGGGCGGTGCGCCTCGGACAGCAGGGCGAGGGCACGGCGCTCGTCGCGGGCAGAGACGACGAGCGTGAAGGGCGACGACGCGTCGCCCGACCGCTCGCGGGCCTCGACGGCCGCGCGGCGGAGCACGTGTGCGACGTCATCGCGGGCGTCGTCGTCGAGGCGGTCGATGTCGCAGACGACGACGATGCGTGTGCCGCGGGCGACGGCCTGGGCCACGTCCGCCTCCGCCGTCGAGGGGTCGTCGAGGAGGGCGACACCGACGCGGGCGCGTACGGCACCGGCGCGTTCGGGCACCAGGAGCCCGTCGACGCGCAGCTTCCCCTCGATCTTCGACAGGCGACCGGCGAGGGCGAGGAGAAGTGCGCGCGTGGTGCGGCTCTCTCCCGTCACGAGCAGGGTGCCGCCGTACCCCAGTCGCATCGACACGTCGCGGAAGACCGGCTCCTCGGTCTCGGAGGCGACGCTGGTGCGCAGGTCGTCGGCGGCGATCGCCATCGCGGGCTCGGAGGGCCACTCGGCGAGGTGCACCTCGCGCTCGACGGCCTCGCCCTCGACGTCGAGCTTGGGCAGGATGCGGTCGAGCCAGCGCGGCATCCACCAGGCCTTCGCGCCCAGCAGCGCGAGGATCGCCGGGACGAGGGTCATGCGTACGAGGAACGCGTCGACGGCCACGCCGACCGCGAGCCCCAGGGCGATGGGCTTGAGACTCGAGTCGCCCTCGGGCACGAACGCGACGAACACGGCGAACATGATGACCGCGGCCGCCACGACGACACGGGCGGATGCCGCGAAGCCGCTGCGCACCGCGCCGAGTGCCACCTCGCGGGGTGTGCGCCCCTCGCGCTTCGCGTGGACGTAGTCCTCGCGCATGCGCGAGACGAGGAAGACCTGGTAGTCCATGGCGAGGCCGAAGAGCACGCCCATGACGACGATCGGCATGAAGCTGATGATGGGCCCGACCTTCGCGACATGCAGCGCATCGGCGAACCAGCCCCACTCGAACACCGCGGCGACCACGCCGAACGAGGCGGCGACCGACAGCAGATATCCGCCCGCAGCGGTGAGCGGAACCCAGATCGAGCGGAACACGATCATCAGCAGCACGAGGGAGAGTCCGACGACGAAGAGGCCGAAGGGCAGGAGCGCGGCTCCGAGCTGGTCGGAGATGTCGATCGTCACCGCGGTGTAGCCGGTGACGAGCAGGCGCACGCCGAACTCGTCGTAGAGGCGATCCTCCTGAGCCCGCAGCTCGCGCACGAGGTCGGCGGTGCGGGGGTCGTCGGGTGCGGTCTCGGGGACGATCTGCACGATGCCGGTGTCGGCGGTCTCGTTGGGGGTGGCCAGGGCCACTTCGGCGACCCCGGGGATCTTGGCGATCTCGTCGCCGATGTCGGTCATGAGGGTGAGGGGATCGTTCGAGGTCACGATCGTGCCGGTCATGATGAGCGGCCCGTTCGCTCCCGGTCCGAAGTACTCGTCGGTCAGCTCGTAGGCGACGCGCGCCTCGTCGCCCTCGGGCAGTTGGCCGGCGTTCGGCAGAGTCAGGGCCAGCGACGCGGCGGGAACGGCGGTGACGCCGAGCAGCCCGATCACCGCGACGGTGGTGACCACCGGATGCCGGGTCACCAGGCCGACCCAGCGCTTGGCGGGGCCGTTCCGCTCGGCTTTGATGGCCGCGGTGGTGGCGCGTCGCACGCTCTCGGCGGCGGCCTCTTCGGCGGCGGCCGTGTCGTCTTCGGCGGTGGCGGTGCGCGAGCGCTTCTTCGGGCGCTTGTATCCCCACCCGACGACACGGTGACCGGCGAAGCCGAGGAAGGCCGGCGTGAGCGTCAGCCCGACGCACACCGCGATCGCGACGGCGACGGAGGCGGCGATCCCCATGGTCGTCAGGAACGGGATGCCGGCGAAGCTCAGCCCGATGAGGGCGATGAGCACCGTGATGCCGGCGAACACCACGGCCGAACCCGCGGTGCCGACCGCGCGGGCCGTGGACTCCTCGGGGTCCATGCCCGCTCTCGTCTGGTCTTGATGTCGAGACACGATGAAGAGCGCGTAGTCGATGCCGACCGCCAGGCCCAACATCACCGCCAGCAGCGGAGTCGTCGACGACACGGTCGCGAAGCCGGTCGCGATGAAGATGAGGGCGATCGAGAGGGCGACGCCCAGGATGGCGGTGGCCAGCGGCATCCCGGCCACCAGGAACGAGCGGAACGTCACCATCAGCACGAGCGCGGCGATGAGCACGCCGAGGGCTTCGGTGAGTGAGGCGCCGGGGATCTCGGTGGCGAACAGCTGCCCACCGAGAACGGATTGCGAACCGGGGGGAAGTGCCTCGCCCAGAACCGTCGCGGCCTCGCGGAGCCCGTCTTCGGTGGCCTGCGGCACCTCGGTGGCCTCGCCGGAGAACTGGATGCGGACGATGGCGGCGCGTTCGTCGTCGGAGATGCCGCCCGAGATGCGGGTGTCGTAGGGGTCGGTCACGGCTTCGACGAAATCGAGGTCGCCGATGTCGGTCGACGTCTTCTGCACGGCGTCTTGATACGCCGGGTCGGTGACCTTCGCCCCGTCGGCGGAGACCACGATGATCTCGGCGCTGGCGCCGCTCACCTGGGGGAACGTGCGCCCGAGCATCTCGAGACCCGCCTGCGACTCCGTGCCGGGGATAGTGAAGGTGTTGTCGGTGCCCTTCGCGAACAGCGCGACACCTCCGCCGGCGAGCACGAGCACGAGCAGCCAGGCCGTGAGAACGCGCCACGGGTGACGGAACGACCAACGCCCGAGGGTGTACAGGAATGTCGACACGGTGACTCCCAGATCGGTGAACGGGTCGATACATCACCGTATCGGATACAACAATGTATCCTAGACCCTCGGGGGTGCTGTCGAACCTGGATGTCACCCGAGAACAGGAGGCCTCGGATGACCGATTCCGCGCCCGCGACGACGCGCCGCCGCGAGAACACACGCGTCCGTCTCATGGATGCCGCAGCCGAGATGTTCGCCGAGGTCGGCATCGACGGAGCGTCGGTCGAGGCCATCTGCGAGCGTGCCGGCTTCACTCGCGGCGCGTTCTACTCCAACTTCGGGTCGAAGGAGGAGCTCTTCCTGGCCCTGTGCGCGCGATCGGCGGAGACGACGATCGCGGCGGTGCGCGCGCGCGTCACATCGATCGAGAGTCGCGGCCTCGAAGACGCCGGCGACGTGCTGCAGCTCGTCCAGGAGGTGCTCGAGGCCACCGGCGAGGACCGGCTGGACGTCCTCCTCGGGGCCGAAACGCGCCTTCAGGCGCTGCGCAACCCGGGTTTCGCCGAGGCCTACCTGGCTCTCAACCAGGGCATGGGGGAGAGCGTCACCCAGCTCGTCCGTGACATCGCCGCCGCGCGGGGACTCTCGCTCCGCGTTCCTGCGGACGTGGCCACCGATCTTCTGCTGTCGGTGTGGATTTCGACGTCCGAGACGGCGTTGCTCACTCGTCAGGCGCCGTCGGAGTCGCGGTCCGGTCTGGCGGATCGCCTGTCACAGGTGGTCGGCCTCATCCTCGAGTGAGCAGGTCGTGGCAGCGGCCGAGGCGCGCCACCCACCAGTCGCGCCGTTCGTCGTCGGCGGCCACGCGGTCGAGGTCGAGGCCGGTGGGGCGCGGGCGCTCGAGGGAGAGCACCCCGCCACGGGCCACAAGGGGGGATGCCACCACGTCGGCGGCGAACAGCGAGGCTGTGCCCAGCCCGCAGTCGTAGGGGAGCGCGGGCAGCGATGCCGCGAGGGCGGCGCCCATCGACAGCCCGATCGAGGTGTCGAGCGCGCTGGAGACGACGACGGGGAGTCCCGCCTGCCGCACGATCTCGCGTGCCGCGTGGACACCGCCGAGGGGCTGCGCCTTGATGACGAGCAGATCGGCCGCGCCGCTGCGCGCGACGCGGAGCGGGTCCGCCGCCTTGCGGACGCTTTCATCGGCGGCGATCGGGATGTCGAGGTAGGCGATGCGTTCCCGCAGCTGCGCGAGCTCCTCGATCTCGGCGCACGGCTGTTCGACGTATTCCAGGTCGAACTCGGCCAGGGCGTGCACGGCCCGTTCCGCCTCGTCGACGTTCCACGCCGCGTTGGCGTCGATGCGCACACGCCCCTCCGGGCCCATGCTCTCGCGCACCGCGCGGACCCGCGCGACGTCGTCGGCGAGGGTCTGCCCGGCCTCGGCCACCTTCACCTTGACCGTCCGGCATCCGTCGTATCGGGCGAGGAGCCCGGCGACCTCGGATGCCGCGACCGCGGGCATCGTCGCGTTCACTCCGACGCCGTCGCGGACCGGGGCGGGGGAGGCCGCCCACCCGTAGTCGACGGCGGCGGCGAGCCAGGTCGCGGCCTCGGTGTCGTCGTACTCCACGAAGGGCGAGAACTCCGTCCATCCCTCCGGTCCCTCGAACACGAGCGCTTCGCGCGTGAGGATGCCGCGGAAACGGGCGGCGAGGGGAAGCGACACCACCCGCGCGGTGGCGAGGATGTCGGCGAGCGGGGGGAGGGCGACGGTGCTCATGCCCTCATCATGGTGCTCAGCGGTGGTTCGGAGCAGGGGGCCCGCCGGGGAGGAATTTCTGCCGTTCGTCACTGTACGACGCTGACAGGTTGCGCTGGTGGTCGAGCGACTCCATCGCCCCCTCGAATTCCGCCCGCGTGCGTCGCGGGCCGAACAGGTAGTCGCGCATCCGCGCGAGGATCGACACCTTCTTCGTCATGATGACTCCGATCGTCGTGAACCCTCCACGCTACGTGCGGTCGCCCGCGAGGTCCACCCGTCTCGGCGCCCGGCAGCGGGCATAGGCTGACGCCATGCTCTTCGACACCCCCGTCCGGCTCGGCGTCCAGATCCAGCCGCAGCACGTGCAGTACTCCGACATCCGCGACGCCGTCCTCCGTCTCGAGGAGATGGGCGTCGACGTCCTGTTCAACTGGGACCACTTCTTCCCTCTCTACGGCGATCCCGACGGCGAGCACTTCGAGGCGTGGACGATGCTGGCCGCGTGGGCCGAGCAGACCGAGCGCGTCGAGTTCGGCGCTCTCGTCAACTGCAACAGCTACCGCAACGCCGACCTGCAGGCCGACATGGCCCGCACCGTCGACCACATCAGCAAGAAGGGCGGCGACACCGGTCGCTTCATCTTCGGCACGGGTTCCGGATGGTTCCAGCGCGACTACGACGAGTACGGGTACGAGTTCGGCACCGCGGGGTCGCGGTTGAACGCCCTCGCGACCGACCTCGATCGCATCGCCGCCCGCTGGTCGAAGCTCAACCCCGCACCCACCCGTGAGATCCCCGTCATGATCGGCGGCAAGGGCGAGCAGAAGACCCTTCGGATGGTCGCCCGTCACGCCCACATCTGGCACAGCTTCGTCACGCCCGACGAGCTGCCGCACAAGTTCGAGGTCATCGAGCGCTGGGCCGAGACCGAGCAGCGCGACCTCTCGAACCTCGTCGTCTCGAACGAGCTCAAGGACCGCGACGAGGACGTCGCCGACGCGCTCTTCGACGCCGGAACCCGCCTGTTCACGCTCGGCTTCTCGGGTCCTGAGTGGGACTACTCGCTCGTCGAGCGCTGGCTGCGCTGGCGCGACGCGAAGAACGCGTGACCGCGGGCGCCCCGATCGCTGAGGGCGCCCCACGACGACAGCGGCGCCCCGATTCGATCGGGGCGCCGCTGTCGTCGTTCACGGCTCGAACTGTGCTCCGCCGGACGTGCCCGTCCAGTTCTTCACGGCCTCGCCGGCGTGGTACGCCGTCTCGCTCTGATGGTTCATCGAGCGCCGTGCATCCTCGGACTGGTCGTGTGAGGGAGCACCCAGGAAGTATTCGCGGATGCGGCCCAGAATCGACACCTTCTTCGTCATGCTGACTCCGATCGTCGGGTTGCCCAGGCTACGGCGCTCCACGGGGTCCGTCCACAGGTGGGCGCCCGCCGGTCCGTGCGGGGCGCCCGCGCGTAGGCTGAAACCGTGACCGTCTCCGAGCTCTTCGACCCCGCGGAATGGACCCTGGCGCCCGGCGCCGAGGGGTACACCGACATCACCGCCCACGTCACCCACGACGGCCGCGTCGCGCGCATCGCGTTCGACCGCCCGGAGGTGCGCAACGCCTTCCGTCCGCACACCGTCGACGAGTTGTACCGCGCCCTCGACATCGCGCGGCAGGACCACCGGATCGGCGTCGTCCTGCTGACGGGCAACGGCCCGAGCCAGAAAGACGGCGGGTGGGCGTTCTGCTCCGGGGGCGACCAGCGCATCCGGGGGCGCGACGGCTACAAGTACTCGCACGAAGAGCATATCGTGCACGACCCGGGCCGCGCCGGTCGTCTGCACATCCTCGAGGTCCAGCGCCTCATCCGGTTCATGCCGAAGGTCGTCATCGCCGTCGTCCCCGGGTGGGCGGCCGGTGGCGGCCACTCGCTCAACGTCGTCTGCGACCTGTCCATCGCCAGCCGCGAGCACGGTCGGTTCAAGCAGACGGATGCCGATGTCGGCTCGTTCGACGCCGGGTACGGCTCCGCCTATTTCGCGCGCCAGATCGGTCAGAAGTTCGCGCGGGAGATCTTCTTCCTCGCCGAGGAGTACTCCGCCGAGCGGGCGTACGAGATGGGCGCGGTCAACCGAGTCGTCGCGCACGCCGATCTCGAACGCGAAGCGCTGTCGATGGCCCGCACGATCCTGACGAAGTCGCCCACCGCGATCCGCATGCTCAAGTACGCCTTCAACGCCGTCGACGACGGGCTCGTCGGCCAGCAGCTGTTCGCCGGGGAGGCGACGCGTCTCGCGTACGGCACGGATGAGGCGGTCGAGGGACGTGACTCCTTCCTCGAGAAGCGCGAGCCCGACTGGTCCGACGTGCCGTGGCACTACTGATGGCTCGGACCCGCCCGTGAGGCTCGAGCCGCCGGCATCCACGGATCCGCGCGATGTGCTGCGAGCACTGAGGGCGGCCGTCGTCGGAGCAGGTCCCGCCGCCGCCCTGGGCGGCGGTGCGCTGCCCGAGGACGTGCCACCCGGAACCGCCGTCGTCGTGACGACCTCGGGCTCGACCGGTGTGCCGAAGTCGGTCGTGATCAGCCGGAACGCCCTCATCGCGAGCGCGTACGCGACCGCGGCGCGCATCGGGGAGGGGGCGTGGCTGCTGGCCGTGCCGGCGACCTACGTCGCAGGCGTGCAGGTTCTCGTGCGCGCCCTGCTGGCCGATCGCGAGCCCGCGGTCGTCGCGGGGCCCTTCCGCCCCGAGCCGTTCGCCGCGGCGGCGCGCGGAATGGCGTCGCACGACAACGGCGCCCGCGTGCCGACCTACACCTCCCTCGTCCCCGCGCAGCTGCAGCGGCTGGTGGATGCCGCGGACGCCGATCCGACGGTGGCCGAGGCGCTGCGCTCGTTCGAGGCGATCCTCATCGGCGGTCAGGCCCTCGCGCCGTCGGTGGCGGCGCGTGCGGAGGCCCTCGGCGCCCGGATCGTGCGCACCTACGGCTCGAGCGAGACGAGCGGGGGCTGCGTCTACGACGGCGTGCCGCTCGACGGGGTCGGGATGACGGTCGTCGACGGCGAGGTGCTCCTGTCGGGACCCACGCTCGCGGAGGGCTATCTCGGTGACCCCGAGCGCACGGCATCCGTCTTTCCCGTCGGCGCCGACGGCACCCGCTGGTACCGCACGGGCGACGGGGGCGAGATCGTCGACGGCGTGCTGAGCGTGACCGGTCGGATCGACAACGTCGTCGTCTCGGGCGGGGTGAACGTCTCCCTCGACCGGGTGGAGGCGGCGGTGCGAGCCATCGCGGGGCTCGAGGAGGCGGTGGTCGTCCCGATCCCGGATGCCGAGTGGGGACAGGGGTCCGCCGTCGTGGTCCCGGGCATCCCACCGGCCGCGGAGGCCGCGGTCCTCGAGCGCATCCGCGCGGTGGTGGGTTCGTCGATGGGGGCACCGGCGCGTCCGGCGCGGGTCGTCTCGATCGCCGAGCTCCCGACGCTGTCGTCGGGAAAGCCCGACCGAGCGGCGCTGCGCGCCGCGGTCGCGCTCGACTCGCGGGCATGAGCGCGACCCGCGGGCGAGATCGTACGGGCACGGGCACGACGCGCGGACAGGGGCACGACCGGCGGGCATAGGATTGCCCTCCGTGGCAGCACCCTCTCGCAAGCGTTCGCACCCCGCCAAGAAGCGTCGCCCCGGCGGCAACCCGCAGAAGGCGAAGGCGGGTGCGCCGCAGGCCACCGCCCCGGCCACGGCGCGCGACTGGATCGCGGCCGCCCGCCTGCGGACCCTTCCGCTCGCCATCACCCCCGTGTTGATCGGAACGGGAGCGGCGACGCTCGTCGACGAGCGGCTCCACTGGGTGATCGCGCTCGCCTGTCTGGCGGTCGCGTTCGCCCTGCAGATCGGCGTCAACTACGCCAACGATTATTCCGACGGCATCCGGGGGACCGACGACGTGCGCGTGGGGCCCGGACGCCTCACCGGGGGCCGGAAGGCGAAGCCGCGCACGGTGCTGATCGTCGCGCTCGCGTTCTTCGCGCTCGCCGCCGTCATCGGGCTGGCGCTGGTCGTACGCACGGGACAGTGGTGGCTGCTCGCGGTCGGGGCCGTCTGCATCGTCGCCGCGTGGTTCTACACGGGGGGCAAGCGCCCCTACGGCTACAACGCGATGGGCGAGCTCTTCGTCTTCGTGTTCTTCGGCCTCGTCGCCACCCTCGGCACGACGTGGCTGCAGGTGCAGGCGCTACCGCAGGAAGCATGGTTCGGCGCGGTCGCCGCGGGTCTGCTCGCGTGCGCCGTGCTGCTGGCCAACAACCTGCGCGACATCGATCAGGACCGCCTCGCCGGAAAGCGCACGCTGTCGGTGCTGATCGGCCGGCGTCCCACCCAGGTGCTGTTCACGCTCTTCGTGCTCGTCCCGTTCGCGATCGCCGTGTTCCTGGCGTTCGTGTACCCGATCGCCTGGCTGACCCTCATCGCGTCGCTCGGCGGCCTGGCCGCGATCCTCATCGTGTGGACGTACCGCACACCCCGGGAGCTCATCACGGCGCTGCAGGTGACGAGCTTCACGTCCGTCGCCTACGGCGCGCTGCTCTTCTGGGCGTTCGCCGGCTGATCCGGACCCCGCGGGGGTCCGACCGCCCCTTGCGGAGGGGCGCCGTGATCTGCGTCGCCCCGCCGTCGGTCGAGCGCGCCGGTCGGACCGGATGACGGGAGGGGTGCGGGCGTCCGGCCGGGGGTTCCCGTGCGGCCGAGTCGGCCGGTGGGAGCTCAGTCCGCGGCGGGCCGTTGCTCGCGGTCGACGTCGACGCGTGCGGCGTCGACCACCGCGTCTTCGGCATCGGCGTCGGAGTCCGCACCGGAGCGGCGTCCTGTCGTCGTGCTGCGCTGCGTGCGGCGCTCGGCGAGTCCGCCGGTGACCTTCTCGAGGGGGCGGCGGAGGAACAGCAGCGAGAGGCTGAAGCCGATGAGGGCCGCGAAGATCGCCGCGAGCCAGGGGAGCTCCTGGAACACGGGGAACAGCAGCAGGACGCCGAGCGGCACGAGGAACGCGAGCAATCGCAGCACCGTGTAGACGAGGGCCGAACGTGCGCGCATTCGTCCATTCTACGGCGGCGGCCTTCGCCTCCTTCCCGGGTCGTTCGACGGTGGGGGATGAGGAAGAGCTCCGGGCCCTCGTCCAGCCGACGCACGTAGAATCGGTCCATGGCACGGCTGCTTCTCATCCTGGCGTTCGTGGCGGTCCTGTTCTGGGTCTACACGATCGTCGACTGCGCTGTGCAACCCCCCTCGCGTCACCGCGGGGTCAGCAAGCCGGCGTGGATGGCCATCGTCATCCTGCTGCCGGTGCTCGGCGGCATCCTGTGGTTCCTCATCGGTCGTGGCCGGGCGAGTCAGCCGGTCGTACGTCGCGCCCCCGACGACGACCCCGAGTTCCTCGGGCGCATGACCGCCTCGGCGCGCGCCGAGCAGGACGAGCGCATCCGACGTCTCGAGGAGGAGCTCGCCCAGCTCGACGCCGACGCCGACGAACCGCCGCGCCCGCCCCGCACGACCGACCCGGGTGACACTCCCGATGGCGGCAAGCCCGGCGACGACGACACCCGCGGCCAGCGCGGCACCGTCGGCTGAGCCGCTCGTGACCTCGCCGAACGATCGGTCCGCCGCGCCCTCGACGGATGCGGCCGCCGCGCTGCTCGCCGGTCTCGTCTCCCGTGGCGTGCGGCACATCGTGGTCAGCCCCGGCTCGCGCTCGCAGGCTCTCGCCCTCGTCGCTGCCGAGCTCGAGCGCGCGGGCCTGGTCGCGTTGCACGTGCGCATCGACGAACGCGTCGCCGGCTTCACCGCGCTGGGCATCGGTCGAGAGACCGGGATGCCGGCGGTCGTCGTCTGCACGTCCGGCACCGCCGTGGCCAACCTCGTGCCGGCCGCCCTCGAGGCCCACCATGCCGGCGTGCCGCTGCTGCTGCTGACCGCCGACCGCCCGCCGGAGCTGCGCGGGGTCGGGGCGAACCAGACCACCCGGCAGCCGGGGCTGTTCCGCTCGGCGACCCGGTTCGAGGCCGATCTCGCCGTTCCCGAGGCGGTCGACCACACCGGGGATGACGAGCAGAGCGCAGCTCTCGACCAGGTCGCGGCCGAAGCGCTCGCCGCCTCTCTCGGCGAGGGAGCGCGTGCCGCCGGTCCGGTGCACCTCAACGTGCCCTTCCGCGAGCCCCTCGCCGGCGCCGCCCCGTCGTGGCTCGCCGCGCGGGCGGCATCCCCCGCATCCGACGACGTCGCCGCCGCCGAAGATCCCGACGTGTCCGGCGCGCTGTACCAGGGGGGCGGCGGCATCGGCGTCGCCGACGTCGCGCCCGAGACCGAGGCGGCGCACCCCGTGCCCTCCGGCCTCCGCACCATCGTGGTCGCGGGAGCCGACGCCGGTCCCGCCGCCGAGCAGTTCGCGCACGACGGCGGGTTCCCCCTCGTCGCCGAGATCGTCAGCGGCGCGCGATTCGGCCGCCACGTGGTGCACGGCTACCGCGCTCTGCTGCGCGACCCCGACCTCGGCGGGCGGATCGAGCGCGTCGTGGTGTTCGGTCGCCCGACGCTCAGCCGCGAGGTGACCCGGCTGCTCATGCGCGACGACGTCGAGATCCTCGCGGTGCGCGGACCGGGCGAGCCCGTGAACCTGAACGGCGCGACGGTCGCGGTCGATGCCGTGCGACCGGCGGGCACCGGCGATCGGGCGTGGCTCGGCGAGTGGATGCGCGCTTCGCGCGACGCCGCCGTCGACCTGTCGCCGCCCGCTCCCGACGCCGAGGGGCTGGCATCCGTCGTCCCGTCGGAGCGGCTCGGGGCGATCAACGCCGAGGTCGGCGTGATGCGGGCGCCCGTGGATCGGGCCGCCCTCGTCGACGCGCTGTGGCGGGCCACCTGGCCGCACGACCGTCTGGTGTTCGGCTCGTCGCGCATCGTCCGCGTGGCCGATGAGCTGCTCGGGGGCAAGAAGGTGACCGTGCACTCCAATCGCGGCCTTGCGGGCATCGACGGCACGATCGCCACCGCGACGGGCGTCGCCCTTGCCAGCCAGGTCGACGAGAGACCGGGCGTCACGCGCCTGCTGCTGGGCGATCTCGCCTTCCTGCACGACATGGGCGCGCTGCTGCTGCCGCCGGGGGAGCAGGAGCCGCGCCTGCAGGTCGTGGTCGGGAACGACGGAGGCGGCACGATCTTCGACGGCCTCGAGGTGGCATCCGTCGCCGGCGACGATGCGATGACGCGCGTGCAGTACACCCCCCAGACCGCGCGTCTCGAGCAGCTCGCCCTCGCCTTTGGGTGGGAGTACCACCGCTGCACCACCCGCGTCGCTCTCGATCAGGTGCTGACGGCCCCGAGCGGGCGTCGACAGCTCATCGAGGTGCCTCTGTCGCGCTGACATCCGACACCGCGCGTGCCGTCAGCGGTTCGTGTCGGGGTTCTGCGCTTTCAGCGGCTCGACGCCGACCGCGGCGCGGCTGAGCGGGGCGGATCGGCGCGCAGATGGTCGGCCGCGCGCTGGAGGATGCGGGCGAGATCGTCGATGTCCGCGTCCGTCAAGGACGAGAACAGCAATCGGTGCAGCGCGTCGATGTGGCCGGGGAACACGTTGGCGAGCACGTCCCGCCCGGCCGCGGTGAGGGCGACCACGACGCTGCGTTCGTCGTCGGGCGACGGCGAACGTGTCACCAGTCCGCGCCGCTCCAGCGTCTGCGCCTGGTAGGTCAGGCCGCTGCGGCTGTGCACCAGCTGATCGGCGAGATCGGTCATGCGCAGGCGTCCGTCCTCCGCTTCCCCCAGGGTCGCGAGGAGCTGGAACTGCACGTAGCTCAGCTCGCCGGCATCCCGCAGCTGCTTCTCGACCGCGTGTCGCAGGAGGTTGCTGACCTCGGTGAAGGCGAGGTAGGCGCGCAGCTGCGTGGGACTGACCGTGGATGCGTCGCGGCTCATTCCCCCATCTTAGCGTTGCTTCGAATTCGTAGCAGTGCTAGGGTTCCGATGTTGCTTCGAATACGAAGTATCTGACGAAGGGGAACATCATGAAGGCAATGCGATTCCACGAGATCGGCGGACCCGAGGTGCTGCGCGCAGAGGAGATCCAGCTTCCTGAGCCCGGCGCCGATCAGGTACGCCTGAGGGTCGCCGCGTCGGCGTTCAACGCCGCGGACAACGGCATGCGGGCGGGATTCCTCCCGATCCCGATCCAGCTGCCCCACGTTCCCGGCTACGACGTCTCGGGCACGGTCGACGCGGTCGGCGAGGACGTCCACGACCTCGCGGTGGGCGACGCGGTGATCGGCTTCCTGCCGATGGAGGGCGACGGCGGCGCCGCGGAGTACGTCGTCGCCCCGGCCCGGTCCCTGACCGCTGCTCCTTCCCGGGTGGATCTCGCCAATGCGGCGGCTCTCCCCTCGGTCGCTCTGACCGCGTGGCAGGCACTGTTTGACGAGGGTGGGCTTCAGGCGGGCCAGCGCCTGTTCATCGTCGGGGCCGGCGGCGCCGTGGGGGCTCACGCGATCCGTCTCGCTCGCCGTGCCGGAGCGCACGTCATCGCGACGGCGAGCCCGCGCAGTGCGTCGGCGGTCCGCGCCGCGGGTGCCGACGAGGTCGTCGACCACACCCGCACCATGCTGCGGGACGCGGTCGCCGAGCCGGTCGACGTGCTGCTCAACCTCGCTCCGATCTCCCCCGAGGAATTCACCGCGCTGGTGCCCCTCGTCCGCGACGGTGGCGTGGTCGTCAGCACCACCGCATTCATGACGACCCCCGGCGACGACGAACGCGGCGTCCGTGCGGCGACGGTGTTCGTCCGCCCGAACTCGGCCCGTCTCACCGAGATCGTCCGGCTCGTCGACGCGGGTGACCTCGCGGTGGACGTCACCCGCCGCATCCCGCTCACCGACCTGCCCGCTCTGCACGCCGAGGCGGCCGAGGGGCGCATCGCCGGCAAGGTCATCGTCGTACCCTGACGCGTGTTCCGAGTCGCAGCAGGGGTGATGATCGCGTTCATCGGCGGACCGAGCGCCGATTCGCCCCCGCCGGTGGCTCCGTCCCGCGCAGAGGTCGATCCCGTCAACCTCTCGCGTCGATCCCGGATGCCACGGCACCATGTCGGGATGAGCAGAAGCCAGAGATGGTCCACACCCGCCGCCGACGCCTTGCGCGTCGACCCGGGGTTCCGCCTCGCCGACATCGACACGCGGTCGACGCCCGGCTACGACGGAGACAAGGACGACGGCAAGGCCGATCTCGATGCCGGCCGGGAGCCGCTGGAGGACCTGCAGGAACGACTCTTCGCGGAGAGCGTGGCCGGCACGGCCACGGGGTCGGTGCTGCTGGTGCTGCAGGCGATGGACACCGCGGGCAAGGGCGGGATCGTGCGCCACGTCGTCGGCGCGGTCGACCCGCAGGGTGTCGAGCTCGCGTCGTTCAAGAAGCCCACGGCCGAGGAGCTCGCGCACGACTTCCTGTGGCGTATCGAGAAACGCCTGCCGAACACCGGCCACATCGGGGTGTTCGACCGTTCGCACTACGAAGACGTCCTCATCGGACGCGTGCGTTCCCTCGCGCCGGCGGATGAGATCGACCGCCGCTACGGCGCCATCGTCGCCTTCGAGGCGCAGGCGGCCGAGATGGGCATCCGGGTGGTGAAGGTGATGCTGCACATCTCGAAGGACGAGCAGCGCGAGCGCCTGGCGAAGCGGCTCGAGCGCCCCGACAAGCACTGGAAGTACAACCCCTCCGACGTCGACGAGCGCGAGCTCTGGGACGACTACATGGACGCCTATCAGGTCGCCATCGAGCGCACGTCGACACCGGTCGCGCCGTGGCACGTCGTCCCGGCCGACCGCAAGTGGTACGCCCGCCTCGCCGTGCAGCAGCTGCTGATCGACGCGTTGGTCGACATCGATCCGCAGTGGCCCGCGGCCGACTACGACGTCGAGGTGGAGCGCCGGCGTCTCGCCGAGTCCTGACTCAGGCCAGAGCCTCGACGATGGGACGGAATTTCACGCGCGTCTCCAGCAGCTCCGACTCCGGGACGCTGTCGGCCACGATGCCCGCCCCCGCGTAGGCGGTGATCGGCGCGGTGGGCGACGACGGAGCCGCGCGGTCGATCTGGGCGCACCGCAGCGCGATCGCCCACTCGCCGTCGCCCGAGGCCCCCGTCCAGCCGACCGCTCCGGCGTACCGGCCGCGGTCGAAGGGCTCGAGGCGGCGGATGACTTCCATCGCCGCGGTCGTCGGCGTTCCCGCGACGGCCGCGGTGGGGTGCAGCACCGAGAGCAGATCGAGCGACGAGGCGTCTTCGCTCAGCACCCCCTCCACGTCGGTGGCGAGGTGCCAGACGTTCGGGAGCTTGAGGGTGAAGGGCTGGTCCTCGGCCGCGAGCGACGACGTGTGGGGTGCAAGGGCCTTGAGCACGCTCTGCACCGCGAAGCGGTGCTCGTCCTGGTCTTTCGTGCTCCGCGTGAGACCGACGGATGCCGCGACGTCGGCGTCGGCGTCTCCTCCGCGCGCGACGGTCCCGGCGAGCACGCGTGCGGTCACGGTGCCCTTCGACACGGTCACCAGCGTCTCCGGGCTCGCGCCGATGAGACCGTCGACGGCGAACACCCAGCAGTCGGGGTAGCCCTCGAGCAGCGACCTCACCAGGCGGCGGAGGTCGGACCCCGCGGGCACCGTCCCCGCGATGTCGCGGGCCAGCACGACCTTGGCCACCTCGCGGGCGCCGATCGCCTCGATCGCCTGGCGGACGGCATCCTGGTACTTCTCGGCCGTCTGCCGACCGGGGCCCAGGGTCGCCGACCAGTGCGGACCGAAGGGGGAGCGCGGCGGAAGTTCGGGTTCGGGCTCGTCGGGGGTGTCGTCGAAAGCGAGGCGCGTGACCCACGCGCGGCCGCTGTGGCGCCCGACGATGGTCCCCGGCACGCGGAGCACGTTGTCGCGCTCGGACTGCGGGTCGAAGACGAAGGATCCGAAGGCGACGAGTCCGGTGCCCGGCACCTGCACGGGATCGTCGACCTCGGCGGCCGCCGCGATCGCGCGCCAGCGCTCGGAGATCGTCGCGTCGCCCGGCTGCGCGCCGGTGTAGCGCAGCGTCAGCAGGTCGCCGAAGGCGGCCAGCGATTCGCCGCGACGGCTCCAGAACAGCGGGTCGTACGGCGTCGTGTACGCCAGCACGTCGTCCATCGGGGCCAGCTCTCGTGTCACCACGCGCAGGCGCGGCACGACGTCATCCGCGGGTTCGAGCACGTCTTTCAGCGTAGACCCGCGCTCCTCGCCCCGGCGGTCCGCGGTCTCCGGATGCTACGGCGTCGAGGGGACGCGGCCGAGATGGTCGCGCCGGCGGGTGTCCGCCGCCCCGGACGCAGATGTCGTGCGCCGTGGCTCGCGTGGAGACCAGAGCCCGGCGCCGCGGTGCGATTTAGACTCCGGAACATGGATAACCGTCCCGCTCCCGGCACCCGCCTGCTCTTCGAATGGCGCAAGTGGGACGGTTCGCCGCACTGGGTGCAGGACAGCGTGTACCTCGGCTCCGACGAATGGGGCGAGTGGTTCGGTCAGCAGGTGGGCTGGCGCAGCGCGCGACCGGGGGCGGAGTTCGTGTGCCGGCAGCCGAACGTGACCCTCGTTCCCGCGAGTGGGGATTGGGCCTTCACGCACAACGCCGACCCCCACCCGGTCGCCGTCTACATCGACCTCGCGTGGGACGTGCGGTGGCACGACGACGGTGTGCCCCGGGGCATCGACATGGACCTCGACGTGGTGCGCCGCACCGACGAACGCGGCACCTGGATCGACGACCGCGACGAGTGGGACGAGCACCGCGTGCGGTACGGCTACCCCCTCGACATCGTGGAGCACCTGGATGCCACGGCGAGCGACCTCGAGCGACGCGTGCGCGATCGCGAGGCGCCGTTCTCGGACGACGTCACGGGTCCCTGGCTGGAACGCCTGGCGGCGCTGGCAACCCCCGGCGACGACGACCCGGCGCGCGCCTAGACTCGACGGGTGAGCAGCGACCCCAACCGCGCCGACCTCGGCAAAGACCCGCAGCGCGTCAGCGGCATGTTCGACCAGGTCGCCGCAGCCTACGACCGCACCAACTCGGTCCTGAGCCTCGGCAACGACCGCCTGTGGCGCGCGGCCGTCCTGCGGGCCGTGGCGCCGAAGAGCGGGGAGCGCATCCTCGACCTCGCGGCCGGGACCGGTACTTCGTCGATGGCCTTCGTGCCCAGCGGGGCCCACGTGGTCGCGGCCGACTTCTCGAAGGGCATGATCGCCGAGGGGCGCCGTCGTCACGGCGACGTGCCGAACCTGGAGTTCGTGCAGGCGGATGCCACCGACCTGCCGTTCGAGGACGGCGAGTTCGACGCGGTGACGATGTCGTTCGGTCTGCGCAACGTCAACGACCCCCGTCGCGCGCTCCGGGAGCTCCGCCGGGTGACCCGCCCCGGCGGCCGCATCGTCGTGTGCGAGTTCTCGCACCCGCCGTCCCGCGCGTTCAACGGTCTCTACCGCTTCTACAATGACCGGGTCCTCCCCGTCGTGGCCAAGGCCATGAGCAGCAACGCCGAGGCCTACGACTACCTCAACGAGTCGATCCGCGACTGGCCCGACCAGCCCACCCTGGCGCGCTGGATGCGCGACGCGGGATGGGATGACGTCGCCTACCGCAACCTGTCATTCGGGATCGTGGCGCTGCACCGCGGCATCCGCCCGGCCTCCTAGGGCCCTGTCAACCGTCGAGATACCCGCGGCGGCCTCCGGCTGCGCCAGGATAGGCTGAAATCGTGACCCCGAGACCGTCTGCGGCCAGCACCCGCCTGTCGGGAAAGCTGGGCCTGAGCGACCGCATCTTCGCCGGCCTGCGTTCTCGCACCCTCCTCTCCACCGTGGAGGCCGGACTGGCGCGCGTCGAGAGCGAGCTCGAGGGCGAGGTACGCAGCGCCGACAAGCTCGCCGACGTGACCGCCCGCTACCTCTACGAGGCCGGCGGGAAGAGGGTCCGGCCGATGCTCGCGATCCTCACGGCGCAGCTCGGTCAGGGCACGACCAAGGAGGTCGTCGAGGTCGCCACGGCCCTCGAGCTGACCCACCTCGGCTCGCTGTACCACGACGACGTCATGGACGGTGCCGACAAGCGTCGCGGTGTGCCCAGCGCTCAGACGGTGTGGGGCAACAACATCGCCATCCTCACCGGCGATCTGCTCTTCGCCCGCGCGAGCCAGCTGATGGCCCGCCGCGGCGAGCGGGCGATCCAGCTGCAGGCCGACACGTTCGAGCGTCTCGTGCTCGGGCAGATGCACGAGACCGTCGGCCCGCAGGACGGCGACGAGCCCGTCGACTTCTACCTGCAGGTGCTCGCCGACAAGACGGGGTCGCTCATCGCGGCTGCCGCGCAGTCGGGAATCATCTACTCCGGTGCTCCCGAGGAGTTCGAGGAGCCCATGGTCGTCTTCGGTGAGAAGGCGGGCGTCGCCTTCCAGCTGCTCGATGACGTCATCGACCTCTCGCCCGACCCGTCCGAGACGGGCAAGGTGCCCGGCACCGACCTGCGTGCGGGCGTGCCGACGATGCCGTACCTGCTTCTCGGGCATCGCTCCGACGCGGCATCCACCGATCTGCGCGCGCGCATCGACGACGGCCAGGAGCGCATCGCTGCGGGCGCCGATCCGTCGATCCTCGACGGCGCGCTCGCCGAACTGCGCGACCACGAGACCACGCACGAGACCCTGGCTCTCGCGCACCGCTGGTCGCAGGAGGCCATCGACGCTCTCGCGCCGCTGCCCGACGGTGCCGTGCGCGAGGCGCTGACGCGCTTCGCCCGCGCCGTGGCCGACCGCTCGGCCTGACCCTTTTCCCCCACCCCCCCCGATCGCGATCGAGAGGAACCCATGACGAAGCTGCGCCTCGCCATCGTCGGAGCCGGCCCCGCCGGCATCTACGCCGCGGACATCCTGCTGAAGGCCGAGCGTCAGTTCGACGTGTCGATCGACCTGTTCGAGCAGCTCCCCGCGCCCTACGGCCTGGTCCGCTACGGCGTGGCCCCCGATCACCCGCGCATCAAGGGCGTCATCACGGCCCTGCGCGAGGTGCTCGACCGCGGCGACATCCGCATCTTCGGCAACGTCCGCTTCGGCGAGGACATCACCCTCGACGACCTCAAGAAGCACTACAACGCCGTGATCTTCTCGACCGGCGCGATCCGCGACGCCGACCTCGACATCCCCGGCATCGACGCGGAGGGCTCCTACGGCGCCGCCGACTTCGTCAGCTGGTTCGACGGGCACCCCGACGTGCCGCGCGAGTGGCCGCTCGAGGCGGAGTCGGTCGCGGTGATCGGCAACGGCAACGTCGCCCTCGACATCACGCGCATGCTCGCCAAGCACGCCGACGACCTGCTGCCCACCGAGGTGCCCGACAACGTCTACCAGGGACTCAAGGCCTCGCCCGTCACCGACGTGCACGTCTTCGGCCGCCGCGGCCCCGCGCAGGTGAAGTTCACCCCCCTGGAGCTGCGCGAACTCGGCGAGCTGCGCGACGTCGACATGGTCGTCTACGACGAGGACTTCGACTACGACGAGGCGTCGAAGACCGCGATCGAGACGAACAAGCAGGTCAAGGTCATCGACCGGGTGCTGCAGCAGTGGCGCACCCGCCCGGGCGTCAACAACGCCGGGGGAGAAGCCTCGCGCCGCCTGCACCTGCACTTCTGGGCCAAGCCCCTCGAGGTCGTGAAGAACGCGGACGGCCGCGTCGCCGCCCTCCGCTACGAGCGCACCCGGCCCGACGCCGAGGGCGGGGTCGTCGGCACCGGCGAGGTCCGCGAGGTCCCGATCCAGGCGATCTACCGCGCGGTCGGTTACTTCGGTTCCCCGCTGAAGGACATCCCGTTCGACGAACTGCGCGGCGTCATCCCCAACCACGAGGGCCAGGTGCTCTCGGCCGACTCGAATTCCCGCATGCCGGGTCTGTACGCCACCGGCTGGATCAAGCGCGGCCCCGTCGGTCTCATCGGACACACCAAGTCGGACGCCATGGAGACGGTGCGCCACGTCATCAACGACCAGGGCGACTGGTGGCGCCCCGAGCACCCCGAGGAGGAGTCGATCCCGGCCCTGCTCGCGGAGCGTGGCGTGCGCTGGACCGACCTCGACGGCTGGCACCGCCTCGACGAGCACGAGATGGCCCTCGGCGCGCCGCACGAGCGTGCGCGCATCAAGGTCGTGCCCCGTGACGAGATGATCGCGATCTCGCGCGGAGAGTAACCCGCGTGTGCGAAGAGCCGCCCCGTCGTCGCGACGTGGGCGGCTCTTCCGCGTCGGGCCCAGCCGCGCCGGCGCGCCCGCAGGAGCGCGCGACCGCCGTCTCTCCGCGCCGCCGGGGCGGCTCCTCGCGAATATCATCCGCCCGTCGTGGGGGCAAGCCTGAGGCTGTGAAAATCCTTTGCTCGGCAGGATGGAGCCCACGACGAGGGGGCCGTCCGGTTCCCGCACCGAGGCGAGGGGGCCGGATGCGAACGGTGAGACGGATCGTGGCCGGAGCCTCGGCGCTGGCCCTCGCGGGCACTCTCGGGGCCTGCTCCGCCGGTGACGGGGTGCCCACCCTGACCTGGTACATCAACCCCGACGACGGCGGTCAGGCCGAGATCGCGGCATCCTGTACCGAGGCCGCCGACGGGGCGTACCGCATCGAGACCTCGCTGCTGCCGCGCGATGCCGCCTCGCAGCGCGAGCAGCTCGCCCGCCGTCTGGCGGCGAGTGACCGGTCGCTCGACATCATGAGCCTCGACCCTCCGTTCATCCCCGAGCTCGCCGAGCCCGGCTTCCTCGCGCCGGTTCCCGACGACCTGCAGAACACCGACGGCATCGTCGAAGGGGCGGTGCAGTCGGCCAGCTGGAACGGCGAGCTGGTGACGGTGCCCTTCTGGGCGAACACGCAGCTGCTCTGGTACCGCAAGTCGGTCGCCGAGGCCGCGGGCCTCGACATGACGCAGCCCGTGACCTGGGACCAGATCATCCAAGCCGCCGAGGACCAGAACAAGCAGTTGGGCGTGCAGGGCGCCCTCGCCGAGTCGCTCACGGTCTGGATCAACGCCCTGGTCGCGTCGGGCGGAGGGAAGATCCTCGAGGACCCCGAGGCGAAGCCCGACGAGATGCAGCTCGGACTCGAGTCCGACGCGGGCAAGAAGGCCGCCGAGATCATCGGGCGCATCGGCTCCTCGGGCCTGGGCGGCGCGGGGCTGCCGACCGCGGATGAGAACGCGAGCATGAACCTCTTCCAGGGCGACAACGGCTCGTTCATGGTCAACTGGCCCTTCGTCTACCCGGCCATGCAGGGGGCAGCTCCCGAGGTCGTCGACGACCTCGGCTGGGCGGTGTACCCCCGAGTGGATGCCGGCACCCCGGCCGCCCCTCCCGTCGGCGGCATCAACCTCGGCGTCGGGGCGTACAGCGAGCACGTCGACCTCGCCTGGCAGGCCGTGCAGTGCATCGTGACCCCGGAGAATCAGGCGCAGTACTTCGTCACCAACGGCAACCCGCCGTCCAACCTCGCCGCGTACGACGACGCCGAGGTGAACGAGAAGTTCCCGATGGCATCCACGATCGCGGAGTCCCTGCAGCTGGGTGCGCCCCGACCGCAGACGCCCTACTACAACGAGATCTCCATCGGACTGCAGCGCACGTGGCATCCGCCGAACGCCGTCACCCCCGATACGACGCCGCAGACCTCGACCGACTTCATCCTCGCGGTGCTCAGAGGGGAGCGACTGCTGTGACCGCCGAAATCGCCGCGGCCGGCAAGATCCGGGCCGACAAGGAACCGGGTGCGAAGCCCAAGAAGCGCCGCTCCGACCGCGCGCGGGCGGAGGCCCGGCTGGGCTGGATGCTCGCGGGCCCCGCGTTCGGCATCATGCTCCTGGTCACGCTGTACCCGATCGTGCAGGCGCTGTGGGATTCGCTGTTCAGCCTGCGCCTCACCGCGCCCGACGACCGCGAGTTCATCTGGTTCCGCAATTACCAGGTCATCCTCGGCGACCCGGCCTTCTGGCAGTCGATGGGCGTGACGCTGTTCATCACCGTCGTCACGGTGCTGCTCGAACTGATCATCGGGTTCGGGTTCGCGCTCGTCATGCACCGCGCGATCAAGAAGCTCCGCGGCTTCGCCCGCACGGCGATCCTCGTGCCCTACGGCATCATCACCGTCGTCTCGGCCTTCGCGTTCTTCTACGCCTTCGACATCAACTCCGGCGGGTACGTCAACAGCTGGCTGTCGTGGATCCCCGGGTTCGACGAGAACCTCAACTGGTTCGCTTATCAGGGCACCTCGCTCACGGTCATCATCCTCAGCGAGGTGTGGAAGACCACACCCTTCATCTCTCTCCTGCTGCTGTCGGGTCTTGCACAGGTGCCCGGCGACCTCGAGGAGGCCGCGAAGGTCGACGGGGCCACCGGCTGGGAGGTGCTGCGCCGCGTGATTCTGCCGAACATGAAGGCCGCGATCATGGTCGCCGTGCTCTTCCGCACGCTCGAGGCGTTCCGCATCTTCGACAACATCTTCATCATGACCGCGGGGGCGAACGACACCGAGGCGCTGTCGCTGCTGGCCTACAACACCTCGATCGGGCGCCTCGAGATCGGACTCGGCTCGGCGATCTCGGTGCTGCTGTTCCTCAGCGTCCTGATCATCGCCGGCATCTTCATCAAGGGCTTCAAAGTGGACCTGTCGGCGGGGAGGAACTCCTGATGCGCGCAATGACCTGGCCCCAGCGGATCATGTGGCTCGTGATCATCGCGGCCGTGCTCGTCTGGTCGCTCTTCCCGGTCTTCTCGATCGCGATGACGTCGTTCAAGACCCAGGCGGGCCTGTTCTCGGGGACGCTCCTCCCGCAGGAGTGGACGCTCGACAACTACGCCACGATCCTCGCCCCGGGCGGCAGCGCGCAGGACCTGTTCCTCCCGGCCCTGCGTAACTCGATCGGCATCTCGCTCATCGCGACCTTCATCGCCGTGGTGCTCGCGACCCTCTGCGCCTACGCGATCGCGCGCCTGGACTTCCCCGGCAAGCGCATCATCCTCACCACGGCGCTCGCGGTCTCGGTGTTCCCGATCGTGTCGATCGTCACGCCGCTGTTCAACCTGTGGCGCGTGATCGGCCTCTACGACACGTGGCTCGGCCTGATCATCCCGTACCTGTCGCTCACGCTGCCCATCTCGATCTGGACGCTCGCCGCGTTCTTCCGCCAGATCCCGTGGGAGCTCGAGCAGGCCGCGCAGGTCGACGGCGCGACCCCGTTCGAGGCGTTCCGCAAGACGGTCGTGCCGCTCGCGGCTCCCGGGGTGTTCACCACCGCGATCATCGCCTTCTTCATCGCGTGGAACGACTTCGTCTACGGCATCTCGCTGACATCGACGGATGCCGCCCGCCCGGTGCCCGCGGCCCTGTCGTTCTTCACCGGGGCCTCGCAGTTCGAGGAACCCACGGGCGCGATCTCGGCCGCGGCCATCGTCGTCACCATCCCCATCGTCATCGTCGTCGTGATCTTCCAGCGCCGGATCGTGTCCGGTCTCACGCAGGGCGCCGTCAAAGGCTAAGGAGCGAGTCCATGGCATCCATCACTCTCAACAGGATCGTCAAGACGTACGACGACGGCTTCACCGCGGTCAAGGGCGTCGACCTCGACATCGCCGACGGGGAGTTCGTGATCCTCGTCGGGCCGTCGGGCTGCGGAAAGTCGACGCTGCTCCGCATGATCGTCGGTCTCGAGGACATCTCCGACGGAGAGCTCAAGATCGCCGACGAGGTCGTCAACGACAAAGCGCCGAAGGACCGCAACCTCGCGATGGTCTTCCAGAACTACGCGCTGTACCCGCACCTCACGGTCTACGAGAACATCGCCTTCCCGATGCGTCTGAAGTCGAGCGACCTCGACGACAAGGAGATCGACGAGCGCGTGCGACGCGCCTCGAAGCTGCTCGAGCTCGACGAGCACCTCGAGCGCAAGCCCGCGAACCTGTCCGGCGGTCAGCGCCAACGCGTGGCGATGGGGCGCGCGATCGTGCGCAACGCCAGCGCGTTCCTCTTCGACGAGCCGCTGTCGAACCTCGACGCGAAGCTGCGCGGCCAGATGCGCACCGAGATCGCGCGGCTGCAGCGCTCGCTCGGCATCACGACCGTCTACGTCACGCACGACCAGACGGAGGCCATGACCCTCGGCGACCGGGTCGCGGTGCTGCGCCGGGGTGAGCTGCAGCAGGTCGCGAGCCCCCGCGGGCTCTACGACCAGCCGGTGAACCTCTTCGTCGCGGGCTTCATCGGGTCGCCGCCCATGAACTTCCTCAGCGGCACGGTCGACGGCGACGTGCTGCGCCTGCCCATCGCCGACGTGCCGCTCGACGACCGGCTGCGCAAAGCGGTCGAGGGCCGCGACCTCGTGATCGTCGGGGTCCGCCCCGACGCCTTCGAAGACGCGGATGCCACCGAGCGCGACCTCGCGGGAGGGATCACCGCCGAGCTCGACATCGAGATGACGGAATGGCTCGGAGAGGTGCTCTACGCCTACGTGCCCTACGAGACCGACGCCACCGTGAAGGAGAAGCTGTCGGAGCTCGACCGCGACCTCGACGGCGAGAGCCTGCGGACCGAACTCGTCGTGGCCCTGGATGCCATGAGCTCCATCCGCGCGGGAGACGCGGCGCGCCTGTGGTTCTCGCCGGACTCGCTGCACCTGTTCGACCCGGAGACGGGCGTGAACCTCACGCGCGACGAGGCGAAGGCCGAGAAGCTCGAGGAGGACGCCCGGGCCGCACGCAAGCGCGCGCTGGAGCGGGCCAAGGAACGGGCGTCGCGCGAGGAGGCCTCGGCGTCGAGCTGACCGTCCCGGTCCTCAGCCGGCGGAGCCGAGCTGCCCCAACCAGAGGTAGAAGGCGATGAACGCCGCCGCACCGCCGAGCGCGAGGACGACGCCGACGACCGCGGGCACGATCCGGTGTCGCGCGGCATGCACGGCGGCGGTCATCAGCGCGAGCCCGGCCACGATCTGCACCACCCAGTACACCGGGCTCGTCGAGGCGGCGACGACCGTGAGGCCGTACACCCCTTCGCCGATCAGCACCGCGGCGACGGGCGCGGCGGCGAACGGCTTCCACGCGGCGGCACCTCTGCGCAGGAGGGACGCCGAGAGTCCGACCACGGGCCCGGCGAAGACTCCGATGACCGTGAACGTGTCCTGGAACGGTTCGGCGTAGAAGAAACCGCGCCAGCCCGAAACGATCCGGTAGCCCTCGATCAGCAGCACGAACGACACGATGCCCAGCGCCGCGGCCACCGGCGGACGTGCGCGCGTCAGCCAGACCAGACCGAACGCGAGCATCGTCCAGCCGCCGGCCGAGTTGGCGAACGACACGAGGGCGGCGGGGAGCACGGTCTGGCCGACGCTCGTCAGTCCACCGAGGACGAGCGAGGCGGCGGCGACGGAGAGAGCGGGGACGAGCCAGTGGCGGGGGTGCACGTTCCCACGCTAGGAAGACCCGGCCGTCCGCGCGTCCGCCGGCAGAGGGCGCTGCGTCATCCTCGAGGCGGATATCGCCGCCGTAGGCTGAGGCGATGGGCGAGTGGCATCCGGACGTCCTCGGCGAGGGCTTCGAACAGCGTTCTCTCCCGCTGCGCCCCGACGACGAGGGGGAGGTCGTCGCCACCCTCGTGCGCTCACGTCCCCACCCGGGCGCGCGCCTGTTCGGGGAGTGGCGCGACGTCGACGTGCTGTACGTGCACGGGTGGTCGGACTATTTCTTCCAGACCGACCTCGCGCACTTCTTCACCGATCGCGGCGCGCGGTTTCACGCCCTCGATCTGCGCAAGTACGGTCGCAGCCTCCGGCCCGGTCAGACACCCGGCTACACCGTGTCGCTCGACGTCTACGACGCCGACATCGCCGCGGCCCTCGATGCGATGGGCACCGCCGGCGAGGGGCGTCGCCTCGTGCTGCTCGGGCACAGCACAGGTGGCCTCACCCTCACGCTGTGGGCGGCGCGACACCCGGGAGTGGCCGATCTGCTCGTGCTGAACAGCCCGTGGCTCGAGCTGCAGCTGGGCCCGCTCGGGCGTCAGGCGCTCGCGCCGATCGTGAACGTCCGCGCCAGGCTCGACCCGCTCGGCACCCATCCGGTCGTCGATCTGGGGTTCTACACCCGCGCTCAGCGGGAGATCGGGACGCTGCCCGACGCCCCCGACGGATGGCGTCCGGCGCAGGGCTTTCCCACCCACCCCGGCTGGCTCGCGGCGATCATCGCGGGGCACGCACGGGTGGCATCCGGGCTCGACGTCGGGTGCCCGGCCCTCGTGCTGCTGTCGAAGCGGTCGACCTCGGCGCTCAGCTGGAGCGACGCGATGCTCTCGAGCGACTCGGTGCTCGTCGTCGACGACATCGCGCGAGCCGCCACCCGCATCTCGGCGACCGTCACCCTGGCCCGCATCGACGGGGCGCTGCACGACGTGTTCCTGTCGGCGCCCGCGGCGCGGGATGCCGCGTACGCGGCGCTGCGGAGGGGGATGACGGGTCTAGCGTAGAACGCGATCCAAGGAGCACCATGATCCCCACCGCATCCGCGTCGACGTCCGCGACCGAGCGTTACCGTGCCGCCCGAGACGAACTCCTCGCCGCCCGCACCGACCCGGCGCGCGCCGCCGCCTTCGCGTGGCCCCGCTTCGAGGGGCCGTTCAACTGGGCGATCGACTGGTTCGACCCGATGGCGCGGGGGAACGACGCGACGGCGCTCATCGTGGTCGACGACGACGAGACGCACCACGAGCGCACCTTCGACGAGCTCGCGCGTCGCTCCGATCAGGTCGCGGCCTGGTTGTCGTCGCAGGGCGTCGCTCGCGGCGACGCCGTGCTGCTCATGCTGAACAACCAGGTGGAGCTCTGGGAGGCGATGCTCGCCATCATGAAGCTCGGCGGGGTCATCGCCCCCACCACGACCGCCCTCGGCCGCGTCGACCTGGGCGACCGCATCGCGCGCGCCGACATCCGCCACGTCGTGGTGGGAGCCGCCGACGCCGACAAGTTCGACGACCTGCCCGAGGGCCTCGGCCGCATCGTCGTGGGCGGAACCCACCCGGGCTGGGTCTCGTACGACGACGCCTTCCTCCAGGATGCCGAGCCGGCAGGGCATCCGGGAACCACCGCCGATGAGCGCCTGCTGCTGTACTTCACCTCGGGAACGACGTCGAAGCCGAAGCTCGTCGAGCACACGCACGCCTCGTACCCGGTCGGACACCTCAGCACCATGTACTGGCTCGGACTGCAGCCCGGCGACGTGCACCTGGCGATCAGCTCTCCGGGATGGGCGAAGCACGCGTGGAGCCTGTTCTTCGCGCCGTGGATCGCGGGCGCGACAGTGCTGGCCCTGAACTACACGCGCTTCTCGGCCGAGCGCCTCCTGGCCGAGCTCGAGCGCGACCGTGTCTCGACCTTCTGCGCTCCGCCGACCGTGTGGCGCATGCTCATCCAGGCCGACCTGACCGGTCGCCGTGGGGCGCTGCGCGAGGTCGTGTCGGCGGGCGAGCCGCTCAATCCCGAGGTCATCGCCTCGGTGCAGCGGGCGTGGGGCCTCGACATCCGCGACGGCTACGGGCAGACCGAGATGACGGCGGTCGTGGCGAACACGCCCGGCGCCGACCTCGTGCCGGGGTCGATGGGGCGTCCGCTCCCGGGGTGCCCGGTCGTGCTGGTCGATCCGGTGACCGGTGAGCGCACCGACGAGGGCGAGATCTGCATCGACCTGTCCGCGCGCCCGGTCAACCTCATGACGGGGTACGTGGGGGATGCCGAGCGCAACGCCGAGGCGTTCGCCGACGATCTCTTCCACACCGGCGACGTCGCCCGCCGCGACGAGACCGGCAGCATCACCTACATCGGCCGCACCGACGACGTCTTCAAGGCGTCGGATTACAAGATCAGTCCGTTCGAGCTCGAGAGCGTCCTCATCGAGCACCCCGCCGTCGTCGAGGCCGCGGTCGTCCCCGCCCCCGACGACCTGCGCCTCGCCGTCCCCAAGGCGTACATCGTGCTGGCGGGCGGGCACGAGGAGGGCGAAGAGGTGGCGCTGGACATCCTGCGTTTCGCGCGCGAGCGACTGGCTCCCTTCCAGCGCGTGCGTCGCGTGGAGTTCTTCGATCTGCCGAAGACGATCTCGGGCAAGATCCGCCGGGTCGAACTGCGTCAGCGGGAGGAGGCGGTGTTCCGCGGCGAGGTGGTCTGCGTGGAGTGGCGCGACGATTCCCTTCGCGGATGACACGGCCCGCAACCCCTCGCATCGCGCCCGCCGACATGTGAGCATCGGTACATGGACCACGAGAAGAAGCAGCCCTTCGAGAACCCCACCGTCGACGACGAGAGCGACATGCCCTCGCTGCAGGAGGAACGCAACGTGGGACGCGACACCGAGCGCGAGATCACCCAGATGATCAACGGCATCGAGGGCTGAGTCCCTCGTTGCGTCCCCGAGCGGCCTGGACGGTCGCGATCAGCGTCGTCGCGGTCGCGGCCGTCGTCGGTGTCGCCGCCGTGGTGATCTCCGCCGGACGGAACGCGCCGGAGACGGCCCCCGCGGCATCCGCGTCCCCCCGGCCGAGCGCATCTGCTACCCGGACGCCCACCCCGACGCCGACGCCCACTCCGACTCCGACTCCGACGCCGACGCCGACGGCGCGGCCGGGAACCGTGCTCGTCGAGCGGAAGGGCGACGAGAGCGTTCGCATGCTCGTGGCCGGGGATTCGCTCACCGCCGGGTTCTTCGCCACCACCAAGGACGAGGGGTTCATCCACCTGGTGGCCGCCGAGATCGGACGGGTCGACATCACGGGTGCCGCGCAGGCGCAGCAGACGCTGTCGACGGTCGCGGCCGTGACCGACGTGCCCGCCGACGTCGGGGTCGCCGTCGTCGAGCTCGGCACCAACGACGTCGGCGTGCCGACCCCTCTCGCCGACTTCGAGCAGCAGTACGCAGGCCTGCTCGATCGCATCCGGTCGACATCCCCCCGGGCCGGGCTCGTGTGCCTCGGCACCTGGACCGCCGACGGCGGGGCCTACGACGAGGTCGTCTCGCGCACGTGCGCCGCGCGCGCCGGCGTGTACGTGTCGCTCGCCGAACCGTTCGCGAACGCGGACTTCCATGGGCCCGCGGGGCGCGACACCTTCGCCGGGGCGGGCGACGAGTTCCACCCGAACGACGCCGGGCACCGGGCGATCGCCGATGCCGTCCTGGCGGCGTTGACGTACTGACGCGCGTTCGCCACGCAACGTGCGACACTCACGGAATGGATGACGTGCTCGACCCCGGTCCGTTCTTCCACGGCACGAAGGCGGCTCTCGGCGTGGGCGACCTCCTCACCCCCGGTTTCCGGTCGAACTACCGCCCCGAGATCGTGATGAACCACGTCTACTTCACGGCGCTGCTCGACGGGGCCGGCCTGGCCGCCGAGATCATCCCCGGAGACGCGCCACCCCGCGTCTACGAGGTCGAACCACTGGGAGCCTTCGAGAACGACCCGAACGTCACCGACAAGAAGTTCCCGGGCAACCCGACCCGCTCGTTCCGCACCACGTCCCCTCTGCGCATCGTCGCGGAGCGCGACGACTGGACGCGACTCACCCCCGAGGCGTTGGCTTCGTGGCGCGAGCGCCTGACGACGCTGCGCGACGAGAACGCCGAGATCGTCAACTGACGGCCGGCCCGGGCGTCGGTTCTCGTCGCGCCCGCGGCACGGTCACACCGGCTCGGTCGTGCGGATCAGGCCGCAGTTCACGCACGACCACGCGACGAGGAAGCGCTCGTCGTCGAGGATCTCGAAGCGCAACGGATCGCCGCACGTCGGGCAGGTCAGGGGGTCGAGCGGCCGGCTCATCGCGAGAAGGTCACGTGGACGACGCCGCTCTCCGCGACCTCCGAGGCGACCGTGTAGCCGGTGTCGAGACCGGGGAGGTCGTCCCACAGGCGGCCGCCGCGACCGAGGATCACGGGGCGCACCGCCACATGCAGGCGGTCGACGAGACCGGCGGCCAGGGCGGCGCGGACGGTGGAGAGTCCGCCGCCGACACGGACATCGGCGCCGTCGGCGAGATCGCGTGCTCGGGCGACGGCATCCGAGATCGCCTCCGACGAGAACTCGAAGCGCGTGCCGTTGGCGAACGAGATCGGCTCGCGCGGTCGATGCGTCAGCACGATGACGGGCACACGGAACGGCGGTTCGTCGCCCCACCATCCGCGCCAGTCGGGGTCGTCGGGGAAGGAATGGAGGCCGAACATCGCGGCCCCCATCACCTCTGCGCCGATGCCCTCGAAGTACGCGGCCGCATAGCGGTCGTCGATCCCGGTGGTACCGGCACCGGAAGCGTCGCCGAACACGCGCGCGCGGAACGTGCGCGTCGCCATGTAGTCCTCGACGAGCCGGCCCCAGTCCGCGCCCATGGGGTTCTCGGGCGTCGGATCGGCGGGCGCGGCGACGCCGTCGAGGGAGATGTTCAGATCGACGCGGACGGCCATGTCATCCTCCCCGCGGACGGGCTCAGCGGTAGTTCGTGAATCGGGACCACCTGGTTGGGCGTGATTGGAAACTGTGGGCAATGTTGCTCCCACCTGGTCTTATCTTGTTGAGCCTAGTTGAGAGTGATTGGTGCTGATAGGCGATTCCGCGGACTCTCTGCGGACTGCGGACGCTAACGTGACCCTCTGGGTCCGGGTTCTTTACGCCCCCCGGCAGGGTGTCGGCTCCCTCCCGCCCCCTTCTAGAGCACGGCGCTCGTTATCCCCACTGATAACGTCTCTCATCAGGTATTTCTATGTGCCCGGGCGCCTGCTAGCGTGCCCGCATGAACAGTGAAGTCCCAGACCCCTATAAGTGGAAACGCGGGTTCAGCCGCGAGCAGGCCGCCGACTACTGTGCGGTAAGCATCGATAAGGTGAAGCGCGCGATCCGCTGGAACGAGCTACCCGCAGTGCGACATGGGAGAGACATCATCCTGTTCCGCGAAGATCTCGACGCATGGATGGAGAGCTGGGAACCCGTCTGAGCTCCGACGATGTCGGCGGTCTGACCTAGCCTGGTGTCCTCTCGGCCGGAGAAAGGATCCGGCGCACCCGTGAGCGAATGGCACCCCATCATGGCGGCCGTCGAAGGCCCCACCGGCACCTGGCGAATGATCGACCCACAGGACCGCGAGTACGGGACTATCGATATCCGCCGCGTGATGAACGGTGAACAGGTCGCATACAGGGTCACCATGCGCGGTGAGGTCATCGGATGGGCCCACACGCTCCGTCTCGCATGCCACAAGGTGCACGTCGCCTACCTCGCGACGATGGGCAATCCCGGTCCGCCAGCCGCCGACTGGGGAGAGAAGACCGGACGTGATCGCACGCGATGACCCGCGCGCGCTAGAGGTAGTCGTACGGGTCGTCGCATTCACCGAAGACGTCTGGCGGCTGCGATTGACGAACTGATGCGTCGCCGTCGGCCGCTGCGCTGTCGAGCGCGACGGTATTGGAGGTGATCACTATCGACGTCGTCGACGCGACGAAGATACTAAGTCGCTGACCGCCATCTGTCGTGACCCTTAGAAATCCACCCCCAGCGCGTGTCGCGCCTAAGACTTGAGCCTCGATCTCTTTGACGGCTTCCAGAGGAGCGAGAGGGAAGGTGGTTTGACCGACGGTCAGTTGCACTCGCTCGATACTGTCCGACATGCGTGAACGGTACCGCGCTTGCCCGATCGCACCACCCCCGTTGTAATGGGTGAGGAGCACGTCGCACACTGCCGACACTCGACGCTGTCGGGCCACCCATTGAAACCTGCCCAGGCCCCGATCCAGTCGCTAGCAGGAGGAGCCATGGGCAAATTTACTTACGAGTCGAACACGTCGGTCACTCTCGAAGACCGCCTGCTCGCTCACCTCCAAGCCGTGATGATGGCCAAGATTAGACGGGGCGAGAGTTTCACCTTCACCTGGAAAGACGACATGAGCACGGGCGGCGGCCGCACGACCGTGTACATTCACCCGCGCGTATCGCTCGTTTTTAAGTACAGCGGGGGTCGGACCCCGAGTCTCAACCCGGCTTGGTTGCACGCGCTCACCTATACGGCCAACTCAGGACGAGGTCTTTACATCGTTCCCGAACCTCAGGGCGAGTACACCCCTGAGACGCAGGGAGAACCTATGACGTTCAAGGAAGTCCCCACCGACGCGCCCCCCTAGCTCCGTGGACTGACCGGTGTCTCATCTGCGACACCCTCGCCGGGGAGCAGAAGCGCGGCCCCTGCCTGCTTCGTTGAAGGCGGGGGCCGCGGTGGTGGACCTGCGGCTAGAGCGTCGCGGGCGTGCGGATGAAGGCGATCCGGGCAGCTTTCGCGCCGATGGCTTCGGCTCGGGATCCTTCGGCTTCTGCCGCTGCTGCCAGCCGTGACTGCTGCGCGAGACGTTCCTTCTGCAGGCTCGCTGTGATCGCGGCAAGGTGGTCGGCGATGAAGGTTGCCAGACCATCCTGAAGTTGGTCGAGGTTCGTGTTCTTGATTTCGAGACGCCTGTCCGACACGCGCAGCGTGACCTCGGGGTACCCGGCCGCGCTGAGCGCTTTGAGGCTGTCTGGCGAGTGGATCGCGGAGACTTCTTGGGGCTCTGGGCGTCGGCTGAACACAGCGTCCACCTGGTAGGTCTCGGGGGCGTTAAGAGTCCCAAGACTGGGCGGCAGTGAGCCGGGAAGAACGGAAGTCAGCCCAAGGGGGTTGGGGTAAGCGGTCGGGGTCGGAGCCCCGCGCGTTGCGTGGTTTGGGGTGGACATGGGTTTCGAACCCTTTCAGGGTCAGCGCGAAGAGTGCTGCGGGTGTACCGATTAGGAGGCTCGACGGCCCGCGCGGGTGCGAATGATGCCAAAGATGATGGTGGCGACGAAGAGGATGATGCCGATAATGGCGAGCCACAGCAGCCCCTGGAACGTGAACCCGACGATCGTCAGCACCGCCCAAGCGACCAGTAAGACGAGAAGAGTTATCCACATATTCGTGACCATACGCTCTTCTCGCCGAATAGATAGGGGGCACTATTTGCAGCGAGAAAATGGCCGCATTTCGGTTGACTGCACTTTCGCAGTGTCTCGTCAAGGCCCTCCGCAGGTGGCCTACTGACCCGCACCGGAATCGATCGGCTCTCGAACGCGAACTCGCCGCCTGCCGCCCCTCGATCGGCGGGAAACGACGAACGTCGAAGTGTCTACCAGTAGTACTGCAGCGAAAGATACGCCCCCCCATTTGGGGGACAGGGCCGATAGCGTGCGAAAGTCCCCGTCGTCAGGCACCTTTGATGCCCCTCTTACTGGCGGCGGGGACCTTCGTGCATGAATTTATTCTCCATCGCTGCGAACCGGCTCGGGACTTGACTAACAATAGGTTCGCGCCTATTCCCTCTGCTCCCGATCCACTTCCACGTCACGCCGAGCCTGCGTCTCCGCAGTCGGCAAATACTCGTGCCAATGCGCGCCCGTCGCCTCATCCCAACGATCCGCACGGTCCTTCTTCATCTTCGCCGCAGATTGCCCGCCGTCATCATCCCAATGCTCGGCCGCAACCTCGTCGTCGTTCTCTGTCTCACCCATAAGCGGACACTACGCCGCACATGCAGAGCCAGACAGGGGGGTACTGCGTCGACCAAACGGCCGCCATCGTGCTCACGATCTGGCCTCAGGGCCGTCTACGCGACGGACACCCCTCGACCTGGACAACTGGGAACCGGCCCAAGCGCTCGCGATGTCGGCGGTGCGCCCTAGCCTGCCGTTATGTCTCAGCCCATCGCGGAAGTGTCCGGCATCAACATGTCCCTCGTCGTCACTCGCACACCCGCGGCCGGCGACGACAACTTCATCGTCCAGGTGCTACTCCCGAACGGCCAGCCGACATAGTCTTTTTCAGACTGATGAACGCGCGTTAGGCCACTCGTTTAGTAGTACGCCCGCTGCTGAGTCGATCACGGTCGCCGGCTGACCGCGCGTCCAGCCATAGAAGCCACTCAGCACGGGCGCGCAGGCGGGACACCTGTGGCTCATCGCGACGGGTCGATCCTTCGCTCGGCGTCTCGGTCTTGCTCATTTTGATGCCTCCTGCTCGTTCTCTCGCTCGAGTTCCTCTATCCCCTGAAGGGTATCGCTGGCCGCCGACATTGCATCTCGCTGGTTCGAAGCAGTCGCGGACCCGAGAATCATCGACTCCGTCAGGGCTAGCGCACGAGCTATGCCGATCAGTACGGCCCGCTGCGGTTCCCCGACCGATTCAGGGTGCGCCGAGTTGGCGCTAAGCATGCCAAAGACTAAAGGCCCGGCTTTCACGGGAATGTTGATGAACGTGGCGTAAGGCTTTCTCTCCCAGTCCAAGCCCGGGACGTGCTCGGGCTCCCGAAATACCTGCGCCTCCGTGTCGCTACGCGTGAGAGCGCCCCAGATATTCAGCTCCGGGAAGTCGGTCTCGACAAACGGGCGGTCTGGACGATCGTCCCTGCCGTAGCTGACGGCATGCACCGGGTGGTCCAGGCGGCGACGTCCGGGCGCCCCTTCCAGCGTGTAGTACGTGGCGCGGGCACCAGGCCCGAGTGCGTGCGCCGCAGACCGGACAGATTCCTTGCGCACAGCAGTCATCTGATTCGCGCGACTGGCGCCCGCAAGGAAGGCGAGTTCGTGTGCCGTTTCGAGAAGTGCATTCAGGTCACTGACGCTGTTCCGAGCAGCCTCCTCGGACGCCCTCAGCAGCCTGTCAGCCCTTGACTGCACGTCCTCCTCGTTACGCGATTTCTCTCGTTTCTCGATCAGGTCCGCGATCTTGTCAATCAAAACGGTGATGGCGATCAAGGCGCCCAACCCGATCGTTATGGCGACGCGTCGTCGCCCGGACAGGTGCTCCGCTGGTATTGCCTGTACTGACACCAGCAGAACCGTGAAGACGAAGCTGGCGATACTCAGCACCCAGCTGCCCTTGAGCCACGTGATGAGGTCCCCGAGGTAGGTAACAAACCATTCCTTCGGTGACAGCCGTTTCGCGTTTTCTGCCATCCGAGCAACATACCGACGAGCAGTCCAATGGCCCAACTACTCTCGCTCGACTAAAAGCGCGTGCTGTCAAGGTTCGGGACATGTTCGATCCCAATGTGTTCTTCACCGGTCTGATCATCTTCGTCATCGGCGGTGGCCTGTTCTTCGGCCTCTTGTTCCTCGTCATCCGTAGTGCGGTCACGGAAGGGATGAAGGGGTATGCCCGCTGGCGTGAGACCAACGGGCATACAGATGAACCGTGACCGCCTAGTCGGCAGCCGCCTCATCCGACGCATCTCTCTGCGCCATGAGTCGCTTGCGCGCTTCTAGGTGGTCTCCAATGTGGATGCCCCACAGCACGGCCTGCACGTTGGCGCAGTCCTCCTCGGCGAGAAGATCCCACACCGAGGCCCACGTGCCGGCGTCCGTGGGCTTGCCCTGCAGCTTGATCCGCTCAGCGGGAAATGCTCGAGCTACGGCGGCGCAGTCGTACCCGTACGGGCGGTCGGAGTCGCGCTTAGGGGGGTTTGAGCCGCACAGATGCATCCACGTGTCGCCGCTGGTCTCGCCGAATGTGACGGGGACGATCTCGCCGCCGAGGATGACTTCGAGGTCTACCCAGTTCGCGTCTCTCGTCCGTCTTGCCTCGGCGATCAAGAACTCAAGGCCCTCGTTGACGGGGGTTGTGGCTGCGGGCGGTTCTGGTTCCGCGGGGGGCGCGTCAAGCTGCCGTTGCCGATCAATGAGCTCATGAATGCCAGTCATGAGTTGCGGCCGTTCATCGCGGCAAGGTGTTCTTCGTAATCGGCGAATCGGTAGAGGTGTTCCGTACCGATGAGCCCGTCCCGGACGGTCGTCAGGAAGAGGTCGCCGCCTATCGCGACCGGCTCGGGTGACGCCCCCGAGTCGTTCTCATCCCGCACTCGGACGGCGAGCTGAACAAAGTCCTCCCGCGTCTCGGGGTACTCGGCCTCGAATGTCTCTGGTGCGGGTCGGACGGCCGTCGCGGCCCCGGTCTCGGACGATGACTCGTAGTCCATGACCGATCGGTACGTGTAACGCACGAGCTGTGACGTGCCAGTCGGGCACCCGAAGACATAGACGGTCGAGCTGCCGATCGGCCCGTGCTCGTGCTGAACGCGAGCATGGATGGCGCGCAGAAGATCGGGCGCGATTCCATCAAGCTCGACGATGTCTCGGGGTCCGTGCACGGTCGAAAGGCACCGGTAGCGCTCATCCCCGACTGTCGAGGTTCCGGTGAGGGCAATAGCGAGATTCATCGTCGGGAGCGCCCACACCTTGTGGGCGAACATCGCGGGGTGATCGTGTATATCCGTCACGAGCGTGTCTGTGACGATCAGCGCTTCTGTGTCCGACTGGTCAAACATGAAGTAGCTCATGCGTTCTCCTTGTCGCGGTCTGTGATGAAGTGTTCGGGTTTGCTGTTCTCGGCAGTACGCGAATAGAGCAGGTCCTGCCGCAACCGCATCACACCCGCGTGTCCGCCGGCCGCGGCAACCTCCTCGGCCGTCAGGACATGCTCACCGTTCGAAAGCATGGCGGGGACCATATCGTCGCGCGGGCCACCGGGACCGAAGATCGGCCCACCTCCTGCGAACTGACCCACGTTCACAGGCCGTCCCGACTCGGTGCGCATCTGCTGCACGTACATGGGGATGCTTCGGCCCGAGTAGTCGCGGATGAAACCGTCGATCTCGGTTCGGGCTCGCTGCGTCTCCGCGATCACCTGCCATTCCGTCTCAGACGGGATGCGGAAGATCTGGTCTGCGAGAGCACTCGCCTGCTCAGCGTTCATGCCAAGCTGCTCAGCTCGATCGAGGAGAGCCTGTCGCCCGTTCTCAAGGGTCGCTCGGTAGGCGTCAGTGTTCCCGTCCAGCGCGAATTGCTTGTCAGCGGCGTCCTGCGCCTGTTTGGCGAGATCATTCAGCATGTCCGTGTTATCGCGACCAGCCTGCGAGGTCGTGTCCAGCGTGGCGACGTAACCGTCTGCACCCTCACGGGCTTTCTGAATGTATTCGTCGACCTTTGCGATGGCGTTCTGATAGTCAATGTTCGCGGAAACCGCATCCTGACCGACGCCATTAGCCTCATTGATGGTCTCGATGAGCTGCGAGAGCTCATCGTTCATCGAGGAGACCGCGCTTACCTCGTCGAGGTACTGACCCGCCGCGGTCTGAGCCTGGTTACCGGCTTTCTCCGTGGCGTCTCCCATCCCGCGGGACGCGTCAGCTTTCTGCTGGTTGACCTTGATCGCCTCTTCGATGGACTGGTTCTCCCCGAGCACCCCTTCCCGCACCAGCGTGGACGCGGCCGATACGTCCGTCAGCGAGACGCCGAGGTCATCGGCGACTCGCTGGGCGGCGTCCATTTCACCTCCACCAGCCCGGATGACGTCTTCGAGCTGGCGGAGGGCATCAACGTTGCCCGTCGCGGCGTCGGTGACTGTATCGAGCGAAAGGCCCAGCTTCTCGGCGGCGTCGTAGACGGACCCTCGTTGCATCCAGAGGAAGGACTTCTCGGTGGCGAGGTTTTCCTGTGCCAGCTTCTGACTCGCTGCCGTGATCTGGTTCGTGCCATCTTCGAGCGTTTCTGCGTAGGCACGGGCATTCGATCGGGCCTCAGCCTGCACGCGAGCTACCTCGCCGATCACGGCGAGCAGACCGCCCAGGGCGAGACCGACGCCGCCCGCGGCGAGTGACAGGCCACCCATGCTCAGGCCTGCAGCGCGGACCGTGGCCGACATCTCGAGGAACTTCGGGACCGCGAGAAGGGCGGTGCCGCTTGAGAGGGCGACGGCTGCGGTTGCTCCGCCGATGAGGAGGGTGGCTTCCTTCACCGGCTCCGGGAGGCCGTTGTACATGTCCACGAGACCGGCAAGGGCCTGCACCATTGCCCGGAGAGTGTCGTTCGCGGCGCTGCCGGTTTCGATGAGCGCGGAGTCCATCGCGCCGCTCAGTGCTTCCAGATCGCCCTTGAGGTTGTCGAGTCGGGTGCGAGCTTGTTCCGCTGCGTACCCGGAATCGTCTACCGCTTTCGTCCATTCATCGACGCCCTCTGCGCCGGCCTGGTACAGCGCTGTGGCGGCGGTAACCGTCTCACGACCGAAAATGATGCCTATCGATGCGTCACGGGAGGCGCCGTCCATGGTCCCGTATGCCTTTGCGAGCTGCCCTGCGGCGTTCTCGAGTCCCAGGAAATTGCCCCGGCTGTCGTAGAGGGTGATTCCGAGGCGTTCGATCTCGGCGCGAGCCTGGGACGACGGCGACGTAAGCGACGACAGCACGCCGCGCAGGGACGTGCCCGCCTGCTCGCCGATGATGCCCTGCTGAGCAAACAGTGCAAGCGCCCCTGTCGTCTCCTCGAGAGATACACCCATCGACGCTGCGACCGGGCCAACGAACTTGAGGCCCTGCGCCAGATCATCGACGGACCCCATTGCGTTACCCGCGCCCGCGGCAAGAACGTCCGCGACGTGTGCCGCATCCTGACCCTGCAGACCGAACTGGTTGAGCGCGGTCGATGTGATCTCCGCGGCTCGGGCGACGCTGAGCTGTCCCGCGGCGGCAAGATCCAGGGAGCCATTAAGCGCGCCCCCGAGAATGTCGGCCGTTGATACACCGGCTTTCGTTAGTTCTTCGATAGCCTGCGCGGCTTCGGTGGCGGAGAACACGGTAGACGCTCCCGCGTCGATCGCGGCGTCGCGGAGAAGCCCCATGTTCTCCCGGGTTTCGCCGGTCGCCGCCTGCACGTTGCTCATCTGAGCGTCAAACTCAGCGAATTTCGTGACCGCGACAGTCAGGCCGGCGGCAATGAGACCGCCTGCGACCATCGCCGTCTTACCAACAGCCTCAAACGCCTCCCGGGTCTGCCGCAGCTTCTCACCCTCAGTACCGACCGTGCGGGTCGCCTGAGCGGCCTCGAGCATCTTCGTCTTGTAGTCCGACACCGCAGCGGACAAGACGACCTTCACAACTCTGTCGGGCACAGTGAGCCCCTTCCGTAAATGGCAAGGGCCCCCACCTCAAAAGAAGTGAGGGCCGATGGCCTGTTCTTATGTGCAGAGCGAGGACGCAACCCGAAAAAACAAGGTCAAGTCGCTCGCAGAATGTGTGGTGCTATCCCCGGCGGTCCTAGTTGGTGCGAGGGGAGGGGGTGCCAGGGGGCGTGGGCCGACTCACTGCGATCGAACCCATGCCTCCCACGTTGCCCTGATGTCATCCCATTCCCCGTCGGTGTAGAACCGGGAGACAATGCCCCAACCTCCGGGCACGCCGTAGGTCTCGCCTCCGTCGACGTCACCGATTCCGGGGACATGAACCGGATTCCCGGTTGGGCCAGCGACCATGAGCATCGAGCCGTGAGCTCCGCTTTCCTCAGCGGTGAGGTTGCCGCGCGGATGTGGGCCGCCGTCTGCGCCAACGGATCGGACCAGGCGGACACCGGCCAGTCCCCCCACTTTGGGGTCCGGGACGCTGAGGTGCCACGTCTTCCACGTTCCCTCAACGGTCCGCACGTTGGGTGGGTCTGTCGTCGTGCTGTAGCTGGATACGTCCTCGTCCATCTGGGTTGAGAACGGAGCACCTCCGAACTCGAACCGATACAACTCGCGTGGCATTTCGATCCCTTCGTGGTCTGTGGAAAAAAAAGCCGGAGAGGGAGGTCGGCAGTACCCGGAGACCTTCGCTGAGATGGCCTCGGGGGGCCTCCCCACCTCCTCGAACGGATGTTTGAATGGGTCAGTCGACGACGAACCCTCGCTGTTGTTCGCGTCGTGGCGGTTCGCTGTTGAGCATGTCCGCGTACTCGTTCGCGTACTGACCTGTGCGGTGGACGCTAAGGGGTGTTGCCTGTGTGACCCATACGATGAGGTCTGCGGTGACAGGTACGAGTCCGCCGCGTCGTCCTGTTTCCGCGCAGGTTTGCACGATGCGTCGCGCTGTTTCGTATTCGACGGTGAGTGTGTGCGGCCCGATGGTGAGTGTGGTGTCTGCGGTCACGGCCAACCGTCTGTGTCGTCTTCGTACGTCATGCGCTCGATCTGTCGGGCTGTGGGTGCGCGGCGTTCGCTGTCACCTGTTCGCTCCTTGAGGCGTTGTGCCTGTGCGGTGAGGGTGGCTTCGTCGTCCCCGGTGAGGAGGAGAGCGTCGTCGCTGGTGAGTCCGTGGTCGGCCATGACTCTTGCGATGAGGGCGTCGTGTCGTGCTGCGGCTAGCTCGCGCTCGAGGTGGGCGATCTGTGATGCCACGTCGCCCCCTGCGTAGGCGACGCGTGCGACTTCGGCCGGTGTGGTGTCGGTCATCCCAGGAGGCCGTACGTCATCGTGCGGCCGAGTGAGTTCTCCTTGATCTCCTTGAGGTTGTGGAGGTCGCGGACGACGTCGCTCAGCTCGGGCTTCTCCGCGATGAACGCGTTGGTAACGGTGGTCCAGCCGGCGTCGATCGCGCGTCGGAAGACGGCGTGAGCAAGGGAGGTGTCGTTGTTGCGGAAGGCGCGCTTGAGCACGGGGATTGCCTCCTCCGCGTCCTTGAGGTTGTCGGCCCGGTCGTGCGCGTCGCGGAACGCAATGATGTCGTTTGCGCCGACGCCACGTCCCGCCGCTTCGATGCGTGCTTCGAGGCGGCGCATTTCGGTGTCGATCGCTGCTTCCTCCTTGGCGCGGAGGGCGCGGAGACGCTCCTTGGCCTGTGTGCGTTCGGCGTTCTTGTAGTCGGTCTTGCCGGCGTCGCTGAGCGAGGTGTCGTTGTCAATGTCGCGGGTGGCTCGACTGTAGCCGTCGTGCTCGCGCCCGGCTGCGTCGCGAATGCTGCTGATGGTCTCGTGGAGGGTGTTGAGTCCCATGAGGTATTTCTCCTAGTTCTTTCTGTGCGCGGCGATATAGGTCTCGGCTTCGCTGGTTGCGATCACCCATTCGCGGCCGTTCTTTGTGGCGGGGAGGGATTGTTGGGCGATGTGCAGTCGCACGGTGCGTTCGGAGATTCCGGCTCTTCGTGCGACTTGTCCAACCGTCGTATATCCATACTCGTCGGATGCCGTCAATTGCCGCCGTTCGCTGCCGTCAGCGGCAGGTTTGCTGAAAGCGGTGAGGGCTACGGCGTGGAGGATCCGATAAAGCGCTGTGTCGTCGCGGCGATTCGACATGAGGTTCCGAAATTGCGCACCTTGATAGAGGATCTGTGCTTCTTCGACGCTGAGGAAGATCCCGGATTTGACGAATGCGCTCATCGGTTGTTCCTCCTGAGGTCGACGTTTCGCGCGGCTATTGCTCCGGTGGGGTCTGCGTAGCCGCTGTGTGCGTAGAGCTCGAATCCCTGCCAGCTTTTCGCTTCGATCTGGTCGGCTAGGTAGGTGTCGATGATGTGGCGGGCTCGTTGGGTGCTGCCGATGCTGCGGATGAGGCGGGCCATGCGTCCGCCTCGGTATGGGATCCCTGCGTTGTAGAACGCGTGGCCGGCGTAGCTGATGAGTGCTTCTACGGTTTGAGGTTCGGTCATGGGTTGTTCCTCTGGTAGGGGTGTTGCGTCCCCTCGGCAGGATTCGAACCTGCGCGCCACCGGGTAGAAACCGGCTGCTCTGTCCACTGAGCTACGAGGGGGTGAGGGTCGGACCGGCCTCCGACTCTCGGGTCATGCTGTTTTCGCTGCTGCCGCTCTTTCGGGTTTGCCGTAGGCGATGCCGGCCCAGTAACCGGCTTCGGGTTTGGCGGTGCGTGCGTAGTCCCCACAGGGCTCGATGAGGGGACACCGTGAGCAGACGACACGCATTCGTGTGAGGTCGGCCGTGACGAGCGTTCCCCGGTCTGCGATGAACGTGTCATCCCCGTCACATGCGGGCGGTGTGTCGATACCGGCGCGGGTGAGGACGTCGAGCATGCGGGCGGCTTCGGTCAGGCGGGGGCTATTGCGGGTCATGCGTTCTCTGAATCTCCGTTCCGAAAGTTATCCACAGGGTCTAGTGAGGTGGTTGCGTTAGGCGGGCATATTTCCTTCTGTCTGTTCCTAAGTGAGTCCTGTTGTCTCCTTGGGGGAAGGGCGACCCTTCCCCTACAGGAAGGGCGAGCCTTCCTAATGCGGAAGGGGGAACCTTCCTAGACAGGAAGGGCGACCCTTCCCCTTTCCGTCTCTGGTCGAGGGTCATCCGCAGGGTCAACCGATGGATCATCGGTATGGTCAGCGGCTCGATTTGGGCGAGGCTTTGGGGAAGGGCGAGCCTTCCGCTTTCTCCACTCGTCGGTGCCCCTGCTCAACACCGGGTCGAGCCGTATCGCGTACTCGGCACGCTGGCCCCTGTGACCCGTCTTTAGCCGCTCGATAGCCCTCAGGCCAACCAGCCCTCGCGTAGCCGTCTTCACCGCCTCGAACGCGGCTAGGCGCTCAGGAAGCTCCGGTTCCCCCGGTGGGGGAGGATCTGGAATCCGTCGACCGAGCGCGTAAGCGGATGCTTCGCGACTATCGAAGTACCGGGGCGGATTATCGGCATCTAGTGCAGTGAGCGCCATATTCAGCAGCAGGCGGTACTCGTTGAGATTGAGCGGAACGTCCACGGAGTAGGCGATGAGTTGCTTTACGAGCTTCACCCCCATGCGTCACCTCGTTTCAAGCGGGGCAGGGCGCCGGAGGAACCCCTACGAACCTCCGGTGCCCTGGTCATGTGGTCAGTCATCCAGCCCGCGGAGTTTGTCGTCCACGCCGGTTCGGCGCCGAAGCTGCTCACCTACGGCGACGCCCATCTGGCGTAGGCGGAACACGTCGCTGACACGCAGTTCGGAATCGTCGGTCGAGGTGCCTTCGCAAGCTGCTAAATACTGAGCGGCCCGGATCATGTCTGAGCCAAGCTCGCCGACCTCGAGCATGCTGAGCTCTTCGACGCTGGGCATCGATACATTGCGAATGTGAGCGGGGCGGTCGAGTTCGATATCGCCCCCTTGCACCCTGGCGCCCTGGATGACCTCAACGGTCTCGAACTGGCGGACGAACCAGACCGACTCGGCCTCGCCGTCGAAGTCCAGGGCTGCGATCGTGCGGGCGGGATCTGCCCACGCCGGCCGCATCTTCGCGACCGCTTCTTCGTGGGCACTCAGCCACTCAGCAGCGGCCCGAGCTTCGGGACTAGTGGGGATCTCCGAGTTGATGCGGGTGGGCGTCACGTGTACGCTTGGGGTAACAGACATTTGGGTTCCTCTTTCTCTTGGGGAGCCTGACCCTGGTTCATCGATTGCAGCGATGGCCAGGGTTTTTTCATTCATGGATGGTCTGGCGGCTCCGGAAATTCCTGCTGTGGTCAGGCGAACGCCTCGTTGATCACTCGATCTACTTCGGCTGCCGAGATGACTGTGCGACCGCCGATCTTTCCCGCCTTCAATTGGCCGGTGTGCAGCATCCAACGCACCGACGCCGCGCTCCGCCGAAGTTCAACTGCTGCCTCATCTACGAAGTAGAAGCGCGGTCTGGTTGCGTTTGGCCGGATGGTGGTGGTCATGCGCTCCTCCAATCAATTTTGTGGATGCCCCAACAGTAATGCATCTCCACAGCTTTGTGCAACCGTCCACAATCATGTGGGACCATGGCCCTATGAGTGAGCGTGACGACGATCTGAACTTCGCCCGGAATGTGGCGATGCTTCGCGAGCGGCAGGGCATGAGCCAAAGTGAGTTAGCCCGTCGCATGGTGGAGCGAGGGTTCGACAGCTACTCACAGATGACCGTCAGTAGAACGGAAAAAGGGCAGCGCCCCGTTCGTTTAGGCGAGGCGCGAGTGCTGGCTGAAATCCTCGGCAGTCGCGTCTTCGACATGACGCGAGGGTCCGCAACGGAGCAAATCATTGGAGCCGTCGACGGTGTTGCGGATGCGCTGGCGGATCTGATGGGGTCTGTCGGCGCTGCGCTCACTGAGTACGCCTTGCAGCTGGACGAGGCCGCGGGTCTTGTGGAGAAGCACGCGCAACATGAGGAAATCGAAGTGAGAGAAGCGGCGTCTCGACTCAGCTCCCTTATGTTGCCTGCCACGGCGGTCGCGCGATGGGCTGCTGAGGTCGCTGTGACGCAAGGTTCCCTTAGGGAGGACTTCGAGATACGCGCGAGCGACATCGTAAGGATGCGCGAACTCGCAAATGAGGATGAGAGGGGGGAGTTGGGCCGTGGCGAGCGTCAAGCAGAGGTCTAATGGGTCTTGGCGGGCGCGTTTTCGAGATGCTGACGGTAGGGAACACGCTCGTCACTTTCGGCTTAGGCGAGACGCCCAGCGCTGGCTAGACGAAGTGACGGCGTCGGTCGTCACCGGCATGTATGTCGACCCGCGGGCGGGAACTGCGCTCTGGGATGACTGGGTGGCCGCATGGGTAGCGCGGCAAGCATGGGCCCGTGGCACGGTCGAGGCGGCTGAGACGGCGTTGTACAGCGTTCCGTGGCGACGCCGGCCAATCGGTCAAGTGAAGCCGTCTGACGTTCAGTCGTGGGTAAGCGGCGAGACGAAACGCGGCCTCGCGGCATCCACCATGCGAACCCGGCTCAACTACGTACAAATGGCGTTTCGCGCCGCCATGCTCGATAAGGTCATCGCCGAGAGTCCCGCGTCCACAGTCAAGCCTCCGAGGGTACGCCGCGCAGACGCGGCTATGGAGATCCTCTCGCTTGAGCAAACGGTTAGGGTGCTAGCTGAGGCGGCGGAGTTTCGCCCATTCGTAGAGGTGTGTCTCTTCGCTGGCCTTCGCCTCGGGGAAGCTGCTGGTCTACAGCTCGGGGACGTGAACTTCCTCGGCCGCTCCATTCAGGTGCGTCGCCAGGTGCAGGGATCCTCCATCGCAACGACTTCCGTCGTGACGCCGAAATACGGAAGTGAGCGAACGGTCTACGTCCCCGGCGAGCTCACCGCCTCACTCTCGGCCCACGTCGCCCGGTACTCGATTACGGATCCGGGTGAGCACCTGTTCCGCACGCCCGTTGGGCATCTGTTCCAGCGCAACAACGCGGGGGAGGAGTGGCGCGGCATCCGGAAGCGCGCCGGCCTCCCTGACTCGATGACGCTGCACACGCTGCGCCACACGTTCGCGTCCAACCTGATTGCCTCCGGTTGCGACGTCGTCACCGTGCAACGGGCCCTCGGTCACTCGCAACCGTCGATCACGCTCAACGTCTATTCGCACCTCTGGCCCTCCGCCGAGGACAAAACGCGAGCCGCAACAGCTGCGTTTATGGCCTCATCGCGCGCAGCGGGGTCAGCTCACTCAAGCGTCACTTCCTGAACATCGACGTGAACCGAGCATGAGCCTCGGGGTCCAAGGCGAGCTGAATGTACAGCTGTTCACGCTTCAGAGTCTCAAGTTGAAGTTCTTCGGAACGGTTGACGCGCGACTCAATCGCGTTAGCCGTCAAATTGGTCAGAGGCTCACCGATCGCCTTCCGGAAATTGAAGCCAAGAAGTTGCAGGATGTTCGCCGTCTCTGCTGAGAGCACGGGCTTGAAGGCGTCGAGTTGTTGCGCGAGCTGCTGACCGTTCGGGGTAGCAGTGGCCAACTGTTCCAGCAGTGGCAACAGGGTGTCGGCGATGTACCGCACATCCCCGCTTGATAGGCGCTGCGCCACTAGCTCGGACTGATACGCCTGAGCGACGCGAGTGAGCTCCTGCTTGTCCGCTACAAGCTCGCTGACGATGTCCTCGAGCGCAGCGATCGCTTCGTCCTTACGCCCCGAGGCTTTCGCTGCCCCAATGCGACTCGCGATAGCAGAGGCGGTGTTGCGAGTCGCGGTCTCTGTGAGTCGTAGGCCGAGATCGATGAGTTCCTGGGGCATGTCCATCTAAGCAACCCTTTCTGCGGACTGTCCGCGGACCATGGATAAGAAAGTCCAGGTCAGCGGTAACGCCTACCGGTAGTTCGTGAACTGCAGGTCGACGTCGAGGTCGGCGGCCTTGAGAAGGCGCTGCACCTCCTGCAGGTCGTCGCGCGACTTCGACTGCACGCGCAGCTCGTCGCCCTGGATCTGCGACTTCACGCCCTTGGGGCCTTCGTCGCGGATGATCTTGCCGATCTTCTTCGCGTTCTCCTGCGAGATGCCCTCCTTCAGCGTGGAGGTGATGCGGTATTCCTTGCCGCTCTGCACCGGCTCGCCGCTGTCGAGGCTCTTGAGCGAGATGCCGCGCTTGATGAGCTTGGTCTGGAACACGTCGAGCACGGCGTTCGCGCGCTCCTCGGAGTTCGCCTTGATGACGATCGACTCGCCGCTCCACGCGATGGAGGCGTCGGTGCCCTTGAAGTCGTAGCGCTGCTCGACCTCTTTGTGCGCCTGGTTGAGGGCGTTGTCGGCTTCCTGCCGGTCGATCTTGGAGACGATGTCAAACGATGAGTCAGCCATGATCCAAAGGTACCGGCGCGCAGGAGTGGCGTCCCGGGGCTGGACGTCGTGTCCCTCGAACGCACAGCGCCTCGACACCCGGCGCGGTCGCGCCTAGCGTCGGGTGATGGCCGTGCGTGGAACACCCATCGTCCTGACCGTGCTCGCTCTGGTGGTGATCGGAGCCGCGGGGTGCGCACCCGACGCCGAACCGGCGACCGAGCCTTCCCCGGCGCCGACCGCCACGCCGGTGTCGCAGACCCCCCGTCCATACGCGGTGCCTTCCGCCGGGCCCGCCGAGGTCGCCCGTGCCGTCTTCGAAGTGGTCGACGGGGTGAACACCACCGACACCGTGCTCTCCGACGCCTTCGACGCGGGCGACGCGCTGACGGTCTCGGGCCAATGCGAAGGAGGGGAACGGATGACGTATGCGCTGCGCGACTCCACCCCGGACGGGGAGGGTGCCGTGCTGACCAGCGGGACGTTCCGGTGCGACTCCTCGGCGCCGCAGGGGAACACGTACGGCGTCGGGTTGTCGGGCACCGTGCAGGTCGTGCTCACCGTCGATTCGGACACGGAACGGGCCTGGGTGACGGTGACGAAGTGAGACCGGCAGGCGCCACGGCTCCGTGTCGCTCGTAGACTCGGATGCCATGCGAGCACTCACCGAAGACGAGGTCAGGGACGCGTTCGTCAACGCCACCCCCGACGAGCTGCGGATCATCGCCCTACCCCACGACTTCCTGCTGGCGGACTGGGACCACCTCGACTTCCTCGCGTGGCGCGACCCCCGCACGCGCGGGCGCGGCTACGTGCTCACGGAGCACGACGGCGAGCCCACGGCTGTCGTGCTGCGGGCGGCCGAGGGGCAGTCCCGCGCGCGGTCGGCGATGTGCAACCTCTGCCACACGATGCAGCCCGGAGACCAGGTGTCGCTGTTCACGGCGCGCAAGGCCGGCGAGGCGGGAGAGCACGGCGACACCGTCGGCACCTACATCTGCGCCGACCTGTCGTGTCACGAGACGGTGCGCCTCGCGGCCCCGCTCGCCCCCAGCGAGATCCGCGCGAGCGTCGACCGCAAGATCGACGGCACCAAGCGCCGCACCGAGGAGTTCGTCTCGCGCGTGCTCGATGCCGCGGAGGTGACCCGGTGACCGGACGCGTGGTCGTGATCGGCGACGCCCTCATCGACGAGCTGCGAGACGAGACGGGCGTGCGCGAGTTCGTCGGCGGAGCGGGGCTCAACGTGGCCGTGGGCCTGTCGAGGCTCGGAGTGCCGGCATCCCTCATCGCCATGGTCGGAGACGACGACGCGGGGGAGCAGATCCGCCGCTACCTCGAGCAGTACGACGTCGAGCTGCTCGCGAGCCCGTCGGAGCACGGCACGTCGCGCGCGGTCAGCACGCGCTCGCCGGGTGGCGAGCCCGAGTACGTGTTCAACGACGCCGCCCAGAACCGCCGCGTCTCGTACGGCGACGCCGAGCACGCCGCGATCGCCGCCGCCCCGATGGTCGTCGTGAGTTGCTTCCCCTTCGACGATCGCGAGCAGACCGACCTGCTCGTGGATGCCACGGCCTCGCCGTCGACGCCCCTCGCGATCGACCCGAACCCCCGCAGCGGCATGCTCCACGATCGCGCCGAGTTCGTCCGCGGCTTCGAGAAGGCGGCATCCGGAGCGCTGCTCGTGAAGGTCGGCGAGGACGATGCGCATCTGCTCTACGACGCGCCGCTCGAGCAGCTCCGCGAGAAGCTCGTCGCCCTCGGCGTCGGCGCGGTGCTGGCGACCTACGGCGCCGGGGGAGCGGCGATCGACGCCGACGGCACCTCGGTGTCGCGGGGGATCTCCGAACTGCCGGGCCGCATCGTCGACACGATGGGAGGGGGCGACGCCGTGCTCGCCACGACCGCCGCCCTCGTGCGCGACCGCCTGCCCGCGACGGCGGAGGAGTGGGATGCCGTGCTCTCGCGCGCCATGGACGTGGCCGCCGCCACCTGCCGACACGAGGGAGCACTGCTGCGGACGCCCGAGTGACGGCGCGCGTGGTTTGAGGCACCCCTCCGGGGATAGTAGAGTGGTTTCTCGCGCCTCTGGTCGACTGAGAAAGCCGGGCGGGTGCGCATCTGGCGAGTTACCCAAGCGGCCAAAGGGATCTGACTGTAAATCAGACTGCATTGCATTCGGGGGTTCGAATCCCTCACTCGCCACCGGGGGCGTTCGGAGAACTAGCGCAAAACGTTCGCATATCTCCAGCTCCCATCAGAACGGCCGCCGGATCCGGCGGCCGTTCTGTGGTTGGCGCGCAACACAGATCCCGTGACGCGTTTCCCGAGTATTGTGAGGGTACGGAGGGTTTCACATGAACGTACCTCGAACGTCCAACGCTGACATCGCTCGCGCCCAGGGCAGGTCGGCCCGCGAGTCCATCGCTGACAAGGCTCGTAGCGACAACCGCGAGCGCCATGTGAGTAGCCAGCGCTCGATTCTTGCTGCCGCGTACCGCCAGGCGAACGCTACACGCTGAGAATCAGTTCTGCACCCGCGCGGAGGGTCTGAACCAGCTCCTCGATGACCTCGTCGTTCTTCGCCAGAGAGCTCGTCGCTAGAGGATGGTCGCTCGCGAGGGTGACCACGCCAACGACGGCGTTTTGCACTCGCACGGGGACGCTCAGGAAAGACTTCCAGGTGTACTGATCGTGTGCGCGGCGGGCAGTTTCGAGGTCTTCGATGGACAGTCGTAGGGGGCGGCCTTCGACAAATGCCCGAACGGGTGCGAGGTAGCTGGCTGTTTCCAGCTCTGCGACCTTTCCTCGAAGGCCCGCGGGGCTCACGTCGGATGACCGCGCCCAGCGCCGAAGCGTGCGGTTGGTGCGCACGGGCGCTTGACGCACCCACACTTCCACCTGAAGCTGCTCTGTCGGGACGTCGTTCGGGCGGTGTGGCGGTTCCAGGCCGACGAGGCGGTAAGCGTCAGCCAACATCAAACGAAGCCCATCCGTGATGTCAACATCATCACCGTTTGCTTTGAACCATTCGTGCCACCATCGGTCAACACGGTCCAGATATGGGAGAGTGGCAAGATCGTCGATCCGTGCGACGGGGTACGCCATGTGGCCGGTGACCTCCGTAACGAGTTGAGCGACCTGCTGAGGGAAGTCCGGGAAGAGCGGGGTGACTCGCAGCGTCGACGCGCGAAGGGTGGCGAGTCCAATGGCCAGCTGCTCGTCTTCGTCCTTACTGTGCGCGAAATCTGCGCGCAGCAGGACGGCAACGCGTTCGCACCCTCCGCTCGCGGTCTTGCTGAGGGCGCGGATGAGCGGAATGTCGGTCAAGCTGGTGCCCAGCAGCAGCGCGTATGTCGCGTCGTCCAACGACGCACACAAAGCCTCCTCGACGCGCGATGCGCTGGACGCGTAGCTGCGCTCGTCGAGTACGAGCGGCCAGCTTGCTTTCCCTTGGCCGGTGTCAGGAAGACGTCCGTGAAGGTAGACGATGTCGATGTAGCCGCCCGCTTCGGAATCATCAGGGACGTGCGGCTCGACGACTCGGACGGGAGCCGTCACCCCCGCGACGTACACCTTCAGCCCGGGCACCGGAAAGCCTGTCTGCTCTGAGCGGAACGCGTCGTACGCACGCTCCAGGTGGGTGTCGTAGTTGGTCGTCAAGAAGCGTGTGTGCCGTCCGAAAATCGCGCGCGCTGCGGCCAGCAACACGAGCTCGGAGACCAGCACCCCCGCCTGCCATTGACTTTGCGTGCGGTAGAGGGCGTCTCGAAGACGCGTGCGAAGACGATGCTGGAGTGTGTCCCCTCCACCGTAGTTCTCTCGTAGGACGTGCACGACGCTGGATGCCAGCGACTCAGGTGAATCGCGGCGAAGCGATTCCACCTGCCCGCGAGTGGGAACGCCGGGGCGGGTGCGGTGACGACGTTCGGGGAGAAGGGACCGCACGAGTGAGCCCCAACTATGTCCGGTGCGGTCGATGGTGACGCCTGCCCCGCAGTAAAGAAGCAAACTCCCTTCCGCTTCGGCAATCTGGAGAATGCGCTGCGCCGCAGCGGGATCATTGAAGAAAGGAGTTGTACTACGCATTCGGGCTCACATCGGGCTATCTAGTCAGGTCGTGAACTCGGAGGCCACACACTGAGGATACCGAGGTGCTCGCCAACGTCCTCAGCGCTCAGCTCAACGCCGGGACGATGATTCCCGACCTGGCCCATGCCCTTTTGGCTGCAGCTTTGAGGCGGTAGTTGCAGTGAATTCCGCACACTCGGCGGTCGCGATGAATCCAGTGCGCCCCAGAGGGGACAGGCTGATCGCACCACGTGCATGGTTCACAGCCCACTGCCCGCCCGTCCGGGTGCCGGAGTGTGTTCTGGAACCACTCCCACACATCGCCTCAGGGCCCGGATCCTGCTTGCGAGACGACGTGATCAGGCACTTTCGGGCCCTGCCTGGCGAACGCGCGAAGCTCTTCGTTGTTCAGTGCCGCGCGCTGAAGGAAGTCGTCCTCAGTGACGATCTCCAGTGTCTGACCAGCGGCGACCTTGTCGAACGCGTTTTGAAGCTTGGCGCTGTACACCCCGCCAGGTCGGAACGTGGTCGAGTAGTGGTCTCCGGTGACGAGGAGCGTTGTCTTCTTTGTCACTCCGTCCTGCCACGCCCCGCCCTGTCCAACGACGAGCCGACGAGCCTCAGCACGTGTCATCGAGGTCAAAGCCCCCGTAAACACGACGACCTCAAGTTCGAAACCCAGCCGCCCCGGGGGTGCGACGGGCGCTCCGGCGGGAATTGCCGGGGCTTCGAGGTCTGTCGAGCGTGTCCGAAGTTTCGTGGCGGCGGTGAACTGTGAAATCGACTCGGCACCAACCATGCGGATCAACGCGATGAGAATAGCTGCCGCGGCCCTCGCATCCTGTAGAGCATCGTGGTGCTCGAACCTCTCGAGCCCCAGGTGTTCGCTCACCCACGGCAGGGAGTATGAGGGCAGTTGGAGCGTCGCACGCGCGGCCTGCAACGTGCACAGCACCTCGAGCGCCGGCCAGTCAAGGTCGTACTCGGCGCAGGTGTTCATGAGCACCGAGATGTCAAAGCGCGCGTTGTGTGCAACCAGGGTGTCATCGGCTGCGAACTCGCTGAAGCGCGGCAAGATCTCCGCCCAGGTGGGTGCTGCTGCCACCAGCTCGGCAGTGATGCCATGCACACGCACGTTGGCGTCCGCGAAAGTATGACCGTCGGCGGGTTTGACCAGCGACGCGAACGTGTCGACGATGACACCGTCGCGTACGCGCACCGCACCGAGGGAACACATAGACCCGCGCGAGGGATTCGCGGTCTCGAAATCCACGGCTACGAAATCCATGCCAGCGAGCTTGGTGCCAGCTATACCGGCAGTGATTAATGGCGCGTCAGAACGCTGGTAGTTCGTCAAGGTTGTTCTTCGTTGTCGTGTCCGCCGTGGTTTTGAGGAACTTGTGTCCGGCCGGGGTCGCTGCGACGAGGACGTTCGCTCGCTGCGGACACACGTAGAAGGTGTTGGAGCCCTCCTCGATGGAGGTGATCACCTGCGCGACAGGCCAGTCCCAGACTCCCTTGTTTCCTACAGCGGCGATATCGCGCTCACGGTCTTTGCGGACGTGTGTGATCCGTGCGTCAGGCATGCTCTCTCCTCAGTACCACGTCCCCCGAAAGGGGGGACGTCCCGATTGTCGCACTCCCGCGCGAACGTACGCACGGAGGCTTTCGCGATAGGCGCGGATGCAAGGGTGGATTGCGAGAAATCAGGCGGGGAAGAATCGTCCGAATGGCGGAGCTCGCCAAAAGCTCTGACGTTGTGGGCGATCTGAGGGGGCTGCGAGCGTGCCTACCAGTCGGCAAGCGTCAGCCGTTCAGCAGATGCAGCGGACCCGGGCCATGCCCCATCGCGAGCGCGCTACCAAGAACCGCTAGGGCGAGAGTTTTCGCACTCAGGCGTGCGAAAGCATCGCGGCCGCGCTGCCGCCATATCGCGAGCCACCCCGCTGGTGAAGGCGACGGCGCAAGCGAAGCCCCCCAAGTGAAGAGATCGATCAGTGACAGGCTCAGCAGCGCGAGGCAGATGAACATGCTGAACGCAGCGGACACGGCGAACATGCGAGCGTCGCCGCTGTCGGAAAGGTGCCGCACCAGGCCGCTGAGGATGTACTCGAAACCCTCACCCTCCCCGCGCGCTCGGGTCAGCATGCTAGTGAGCGTCGCGCCGTTCCACGAGCTGATCATCACCGAACTCCATACGGCGACGAGTGACGCCACTGCGACAGTGAGTGTGCTGAGGGCGACCCTGCTCGGTCCGCTCCACGCATGAGTTTGCGTCGTGCGCCACGCGTAGAAGCCGCCCATGATCGCCGCGACAGCGGCTGCGCCGAGACTGAATCTCACGATGACCGGGGTCCACAGCAGGAAAACGAGAAGACCTACGACACCGGCGAGGATCGGAACCGCGGTGGGGACGCTGCGCTGCGTGGGCGACGGCTTCGGAGGTTGTGTCATTTCCGCGCCGCTCACGGGGGCCTGCGACGCGGGTGCTGTCTGGCTGCCCCCGGGGGTGAGAGAGCCGGACAGCTGCACGAGCAGGACGACTATCCCTCCGACAATCGTGCTGGCCGTTCCAGCGCTGAAGTCACTCCACCAGGTGCTTTGAAAGTCCACGTCGGGAGGCTAACCGCGGCCCCGCCCACAGGCAGATCGCACCAATGGTGAAGAGAGCGATGATTGCGGGAACGACGGCGGTCATGACGTGCTCTGGCGGGCACGCGTTCGCAATCGTTTTCACGGCGGTGATTGCGCTGAGCGCAATGGTACCGACACCGGCGAGGGAGACTGCGGTGGCGGAGCGAGGGATGGCGGTCTCGTCGTGGGGCATGCCGCCTACCCTGCGGCGGGGCCGTATACCGTCTGTTCGGATGAGTGGCCGTCCCTGTTCCTGGCGGCTACGCAGGCCGGGAGGGAGTGCGGCGCGCTTGGAGCTTCCCCTCCGGCACGTTCTCAGCCCACGTCTCAGGGCCCCACGCCCTGCGTACTCTTGGGAAGACCTCGGCCAGTGCACTGACCGGTACGTGTCGGTTCGTGTGGGGCGGGCGGCGTCGCGGCTCGATGGTGGGCTCTCCGGGGTGAATGCAGCCCCTTCACACAAAGATGCGGCGCGGGCCCCTCAGGGTGAGGGTGCTGACGGTGAGGACTGCCGGCTCGGCTTCGCCGTGCGAACGCCGGATGTGTGCATTGTGCAGGTTGCTGTCGCCGTAGCTGTCGGGTCTGCCGAACGACTCGATAGTCTGCCGCCGGGCGTGTCTGATGCTGGGGGTCGGGGTGAGGTTGCGCGATTCTCCGCCGCAGTCCTGCGCGGTGCTCGACGGCGCGAGGGCTGCTCAGGATTCTTGCATGTTCGCTTTTCGGCCGAGAACTGATTATGTCGTCTGTGCAACTGCGGTTGTCGTTGGACAGATTCACGCCGTATTGTCGAGCGGCGACAGGGCTCCTTCGATGCGTCGTATGGCCGTCGCAAGCAGCTCGCGATGCCGAGACCGTCCGCCGAAGAGTACCGTCGTCTGTTCCATCGCGGTTATGCCGGCCTATGTCAGGGTGCTGACGAGGTCGAGCACTATCTGCCGGGTGTTTGTGAGCCCTGCTACCCCGCCACTGTCATCCGTGAAGATGAACGAGTTCACCCCGAGTCGATGCCCATGAGCAACCGACGACAGGGTCGAGTAGGTGAGGCGTCCGCAGTCATCCTGGAACGCCGCGCTGAGGAACTCGGCTGTGATGCGGGAGGTCTCGAAGCGGGCCGGCGCCCCGAGGCCGAGACGCTCTAGCTCATCTTTATATTGTGCGCGGCTCTCCTCAGCATCGGTCGGCCGGCCATCGCGCAGATAGATCTGTTCCCCCAAGGTGAGCGGGTATCGCAGCTCGCTGTATAGCGCGGAGAGGTGGCGGCCCTGCGCGTCATCGAGATCACCTGCGGTCGCGAGGTGCCATGCCCGCGCGAACGCCTCGACGGCGCCTCTCGCGACGGTCACGGTGGAGGTAGTAAGAAGGCGAGGTGCCCGCAAGAGCGCATTGAATGCTCGAATATGATCTGCGGCCGAGAGAATCGAGTATTGCATGCTGAGGAAAATCTCCATTGCGTGATTCGGTCGATCGGAATGTCGTGTGTTGAACCATGCTGCCGCGGTGGACTCGTGCGGAGGCGCGTAATCCAGACATTCGTGTATAACCGTTTCGGCTGTCTTCGCTGCGGTGAGAAGTGCGACAGAAAGCTGTCGAACCTCTGCCGGGGCAAATATCGGACCCTCAGGGGCGTGCGGCACGCGAAAAGTGGTCGCCGGGTCTCCTGCACTCACCAGAACGTGCTTACAGCGCCGCAAGCTGATCCGCAACATGGCCAAAGCTGCCCGAGTGCCGCATAGAGCGGGCGTGAACGTTCGCGTAGCCCCCTCCTCAGATCCGACAACGAAACCATCCGATTTCTTTCTGACTGGCGCGGGGTGGGTCTCGTTCACGGGGGTATCTGAACCGTCAGATCCCAGATGGCGCCCGCTCGGGTCGGCGCTCGTCCTCGTCTACGGTTTTCCGGCGGCATCAGATGCCGCTCGGTGGGCGCCGTCGCAGTGGACAACGCTCGTGCAGGGGCATCTTGCTGAGGCCGGCGCGCCCAACGCGCGGCTGGTCAACGAAGCCGTGGTCGGTCGGATCGCGCTCCACCGAACATCGAGTCGCGTCGTGGGCGGTGTCGAGGGGTCACCGGCGCTGACTCGTCTGTGGGGCCACGGGCTCTTCAACGGGCTCGTTCGCTTCGGAAGTGGTTTGGTGAACAGGTCGTTCTGCTCCGTACGCACTACACGGGCTCTGGTGCGGCGGCGATGAACCGTAGCAGCGCTGACAGCAGCGGGTATTGCGCGGCAGATACGGACTCTGCAAACTCGCCCACGCGAGCCAGGTCATCCGCCTGCAGCCGAAGTGCTCCCGTCGGATCCGGGTTGACGATCCCTCGCGCCAGCGACAGGACGAACTCGGTCGCGGCGCCGCCGAATGCGGCATCGTCGTGACCCGAGAGGAGGTGGAGGATCTCATCCGCCATGTGCCTGCTTGTCTCACTGTGGCTGCGGTAATCCAGCTCGCCGCCCTGCGTCGTGCGCAGGATGCACGCCTGGATGATCGGATCGTTGAAGCGTCCGAACGTAAGCGGACTGAGGACATAGCTATGCCCAGGAAGCCCGAAAAGAGCGTACTGACCTTCCGCAGCGTATCGAAAGTGATGCATGACGGTGGCCATGGTGAAGTAAATTTCGTCGTCTGTTGCGCCCCCCGCATCGGCCATCGTCCCCGAGTCCCAGAATGCGAAATTCGGATTCAGCTGCAGAGCCGAGCCGGCCGCACCGTAATCTGAGGCGGCAAAAAGCGCCATGTCGTCCGACGGTGCCTCCTCGATCAGCTCGTTGATGCGCGACGTCAAAGCGCTGACGCCCTCGTCGGCCACGTTCTGGGGGAGATGGTTGGAAACGTAACGGAGGGTCTGCAATTCAAGGGTCCATGGGTCACGGCTGTGCCGGTCAGGTTCGGAGTCTACGAGCCAGATGGTGTGCATCGGATAGAAATTGGCTGACCCTGCGAACCGCAGATCACTTTGCAGCGATGACCATGCGGCGTTACTGCGGGGGCGCCCGCACACAACGAAGTAGTGAAGCATTTCTGCCTTCAATGGGCGCAGGAGTCTGCTCACATTCAGCAACTGGCGTCCGGTGCCGACTGTGCCGGCCACCACGAACACATGTCCGTCTTGGAGCGAACTATGTCCCAGTTCGCTCTTCGGGAGAACGGTCACGTCGACGAGACCCGCCTCGTCGCATACCTCTTTCGTGAGCTGAGCGACGACTTCCGAATCCGTGTCTCCTAGCGAGACGATGTAGCGGATGCGCGCTGGGATCCGACGCCGCAGTTCCTCGACCACGCGGGCTCTGACGGGGCTTGCAGGATCTTTCAACTGGGCGGCAAGTTCGAAGCTCACAGTGCGCGCCGTGCCCTGCAACGTGGGCATCTTTCGACCGGCGCGGATGACATCCTTCCCGATGAAGACCCTAATGAAGTCCCGCAGAGCCTTGTTCGAGTGCACCGCCTTGAGCGTTCGCTCGGTGGCGCGGGCTGTATCGGGAACAAATTCCTCGCCCTGCAAACTAATCAGGCTCCGACCCTGTTTACAGAGCGGGCAACCGCCGCTCTCCCAGCTATCGAACGCCTCAAAGCGATGCTCGTCGGTGTCACCGGGTGCCACGCTCGTCAGATCGCAGAGCACGGGTGTGGGGGGAGTGGGGCCGACGGAGAACAGCGTGACAATATCGCTCCCCTCGATGCCCAGTTCTTGTTCAAGCTTTCTCGCGAGACTGCCGGAAGTGCTCGCGGAGATCAGAACGAGAGGCTCCTCGCTGGGGACGAGAGCATGTTCGTGCAACCGCTCATGTCCGCCGAAGCTGTCGACGGGGATAAGCCGTGGCTTCCCGTCGAACATGGCGAGCAGGGTGGTCAGAGCGTGTGCGACGCTGGCAATGGCGTTGGTGTCGACCCAGATCCGCCCATATGTCCGTAGCGAGGTGGTGGGCAGGAGCGCCACCGCGGCGAAGTACGCCAGCGCACTGCGAGCGACGACAGCACCTGTACGGAGGAAGAACTCGCTGTGCTTACCCCCGGGTTTGCTGTAATGAAGACCCGCGGGAGCCTGTGCAAGTCCGTGGCCCTCGCGGAACATCACTCGGAGACCGGTCGCGAGAACCTCGTCCCTCGTAGTCTTATCGACCACGATGCTCGGGCTGGGTGATGTGCGCAGCTCCGACCAGGAGCCGTCGCGGTTCACGATCATCAAGCGAACGGCGTCCAATGCGGCGGACTGGTCGATCCGGTCCTTGAACGCGGCATCTTGGGTCGCGCGCAGGCCCGCTTCGGCGAAGGACGGCGCGACGAGCCACAGCTCGGCTGTGAGTGGATTGGTGAAAAGGTAGTCGCGCAAATGGTTGCTCACGCTAGCGCCGGTGATGGTGGCCGGGAGGAACACCACCGTCACTGTTTTCTCTCGGTTCGGTGCCGCGGGGATCCGTGCGCTGAATATGAACGCATCCGAGGTGACGTGACTTCGCCTCTCAGCCGCCATTCGCTGCCGCCTTCCACAACGTGTCGGGGTCTGCTGCCGGAGGAATAGGTAAGACGAGTGTGATGGCAGTTCCCGATGCGTGCTCTTTCGCCGAAGGTTTACTTACCCCGCCCCACCAGGAACGCTCCGAATCGTTCGTTTCGTCGAACGGCCTAGCGATGAAGTCTCGTTGCAATTCAAAGCGCCCGCTTCGGATGCGCGCGTATCCGCCGAGCGCAGTGAGGAAGACCTGCGCACGCTTCAGCCCGAGCCCCCTCATCGGTTCGCTTTGCCCCCCGCGTGCAGTCATGCGAAGAGCGCGGAGCAAATACGTGAGCTCCTGGTCGGGGGAGGAGGGAGCCATGATGTTCTCGCGTCGCAGCAGCGTCCGCGCGAGACCAGGGCCCGAGTCGAGGACGGAGACAACGAGGAGGCGCACCTGCGCTGATCCCCCAGAGGTCAGCTTCGCGTAAAAGTTTGCAAGACGCTGGTCATCTGCGGCGGAGCTAAGCAGTGCGTCGCGTTTCTGGCTGACCCCGCGAACGTGCAGAAGTCGAACGGATTGACGAATCGGGCCCCCGCCCGTAGAGGTGGTGGCGTGGATGTCGGTGTTCTGGAGGAGCTCGAACAGCAGCATGCCAAGGGCGCTCCCCGCGGCGGAGTAGTTCTCGCCCCACGATTGCGGCTTCTGTCCGCTGATCCCGAGAGTCCGGTGGCCCAGTGGCGGGCGTCCCCTCACCGAGCGCACATCGACTCGGCCGATGCCGGCATACATCGGCCGAGACGACTCGTCGAGTGGGCCGCGCGGATACATACCGCGAGGGCGCGCAAGACCGGGAATGTGGTCGGCCGCGATTACCGCTCTGTCGGTGCCCACGCGAATACCGGAGGCAAGGGATGGAAGGTCGGCAGCGTCCTCGGCGAGGGCGGAAACGCATAACCTCCGAGCTGCGGCTGTGATGTCGCGTCCATCTGATGATGTGACGCGATCTGCCATCAGAATGGCGGTCAGCAACGAGGTGTTGCGGGCAAGGTCCGCACGTGCATGGGGATGCTGGGTGTTGAGGTTGGTGACAACGACACCCTCCGCTGCTCGGGTGCCCCATGTGATCACGGCCTGGACCACGCTCGAGACGGATAGTGAGTCCGAGAAGGCTATGGCGCGCGGGACGTAGATCGGCCGCGAGGCATCTGCGACTTCAGCCAGGAGAAACTCCGAACGAGCGCTGTCCATCCTCGCGGCCACCTTGATGGGGTCCATCAGTCCTCTATTCCGGTCGCCGGCTTCTGCACACAGACGATAGCGAAGGGAAGGCCTTGAAATACGTCGCCCCCAACATCCCGGGTGCCCAGAGCACGAGGCCTGCTCGTCAGCCAACGCCCGTCAGCTGTTCTCCTGAGGGCGCATGGCGCTGGCGGTGATGACCGCGGCCTTCAATTCTTCGGTGTCTTCCGGGCCGCGCCACTGCACAGTGACTACCGCCATATGCAGCGCGAAGTCGACATCCAAGGGGGACGGATAACGCGAGACCAGGACGAGGGGCGCATTGGACTTGCTTCGGAACGAGCGTACCTTTGCTCGGGCAATTGCGGGCGCTCGGCCGTAGAGGATCTCGATGTGGACGTCGACACCGTTGTGGGGGATGACCGCGTCGGACGGCGCGGTAGCGATATCCGCACCTGCGGGCACGATGCTGGACGGAAAGACGTCTTGAAGCGACTGGAGAACCCCCCGTTCGTAGAGGAGTGCCTCAGCTTGTGGGGAGGCTGCCGGGGTTCCTGCGCTAGCTCTCACGTATGACTCCAGCGCGTCGAACGCGGCGGAGGAACCTGGGCCGGCTACATCTTCCGCCTTCTCAGGGGCGATGCCCGCCGCTTTCATCCGGGCAGTGAGGACATTGATCATCTGTGCGCATGCGACGCTTTGGACCGTCGTTTGTGCCGCACCGGCGAGGCCTTGCAGCGTTCCGATTGTGACGGAGTCCGGGAGAGGTCGATCATCTTTTCCGATAGGGATTGCTCGTCCGCTGGCCCATTCGAAAGACGTCCACCATGATGATGCATCCGCGGTCGAACGGGACTGGACGAGCGCGTCGCGAGACACCTTCACCTGGCGTCCGATGCTGACCGCCGCGATCAGGGCGGCGACGACAGCCGCGACACCAGCGAACCCCGAACTTTTGGTGAAATCGCGCGCCCACGAACTCCAGTTGCTGAGGTCTGCGGAGTGAAATGCCAGAGTCGTGAATGCACCCGCAATCAGACCGGCCACCAGGGCTGCGGTAGCGACGACCCAGGGCCATCTGCTCCGTTTAGTGCCAGGCGGTTTCGCCTGTGTTGTGGGTGCCGAATCATCCGCTGCGTCCTCGTCGATGGGAAGGCCCTGGCTCACGCTCATAGGATAGGGGGCTTTCCGGATCGCCCCTCTTTCATGAGAGGCCGTGTTTTTCGGGCTTCAGGCGCGCCCGCCGCGCCGGAGCGCGACATCGCAGCGACACACGCGGGCAAAGAATCATCCGTTCGGACGGGGAGGGGCTGGGTGGGGTCAGCGGACGAATCGGAAGGAACTTGCCGCGCAGGATGCACTCCCGGTCGTCGGGATGCCCACGTACGTCCTCGGCCACGCACTGAACCTTGCGACATTCGAGCGGGAGCTCCTCATCGGGCACTCCCGATACAACGACGACCTCGGTAGCCCCTGGCACGGGGCAGAGCCGCTGAGTGGCGGAACGGATGGCGACCCCATCGCCCGCGCGAAGCCCGGGCCAGTTTCGCCTCGCGTCGACGAGCCCGATGTCGCTGTTCGCCTGCGCCCGACCGCCGCGTCGGAGAACGCCAATTGACGCTCTTCGCACCAGAACGACTCACCCTTGCGCGCCAGCTCGAAGGTCTCCGCAAGAGTGAGTTGGCAGCGCAAATCGGAAAGAGCTCCACTGCCCTCGCGGCCTGGGAATCGGGAGCGAAGCGACCAACACCGGCCACTATTACCGAGCTCGCCATGAGCCTGGGCGTGACCCCGGACTTCTTCAGTCCTCGAGGTGCGTCCAGGGGGCACGAAACCGCGGTTCCACATTTTCGGTCTCTGCGTCCCACGAGCCAGCGGGCCCGCGACCAGGCCTTCGCGTTCGGTCTCCTTGCCGTCGATATAGCCGAGGCGGTAGAGAAGCACGTCGAGTTCCCACCGGTGAACGTCCCATCCTTCGAGGTGTCATTCGACGATGGGGCGGATGCCCCAGAGGAGGCGGCCCGTCGTCTGCGCCGCGAGTGGGGTCTGGATGCAGGTCCGCTGAAGCATCTCGTCCGCCTCCTCGAGTCCCACGGTGTTCTCGTCGTGTTTAGCCCGCCGCAGACCTCGGCAGTCGATGCATACTCATTCGAGTCCAGCGAGCGGCCAGTGGTCGTCCTCAACCCGACGAAACGTGACTATTACCGTCAGCGGTTCGACGTAGCGCACGAGCTGGGTCATCTCGTCATGCATGCAGATGCGGAACCTGGCGGTCGAGTCGTTGAAGACCAGGCCAACAGGTTCGCCGCTGAGTTGCTCATGCCGAAAGATGAGCTTCGGCCACTGCTACCTACCGCGGTGAATGCGCGCGCCTGGGACACTTCCGTGCCCGACGCCTTGGATCCATCAGTGATGTGACGTACCGGAATGCGGTCATCACGCTGACGCAGCGTGGTTGGCGGCGTCAAGAGCCTGGTCTCATCAGCGCGACGGAGCAGCCTTCGATGCGGCCTCGTTCGGTCGAGCTGCTGGACGCTGCTGGTATTGAGCGTGAGACACTCATCGACCAGGCTCGCGCCCCACGCGACCTGTTCGAGGTTGTTGTCGCGCGAACACCTTCGGCTGCGTGGAGTCTGCCGTCAGAGGCTGTGCGACCGTCGAATATGATCCCGCTCCTCACCCGCTCACGCACGTAGGCGGCGCGGGGGTGCCGGAGGCTACGCCGCCGGCGGGAGCTGGATCTCCGGCTTGCTGTGTTCTTTTGACGCGAACTCCCCACCTCGCCCGCCGACGGAACCCTCTCGCCGTCGATCTTCATTCCCGTTCTGCTGAGGCAGCGGGGTGGGACGCGGAGACACCGAGCCTGCCATCCTGGCGGCGTAGAGGAAAGCGCGCCTCAACGCGTGGGCTGCTTCCAGACGGCGTCATCGCGTCCTGTGATGAGCGCCATGCTGTCCTCGACGAAGACGGAGCAAGCGAGTTCAACAATCTCGTCGGGATCCGTGATCTTCATGTCTAAGAGGAGGCGGCTGATGTCACTCTGATCCTTCTCGCGCGCCGCTGCGATTTTCAGGGCCAAAAGCACCCGCTTCGAGACAACGGCAACGCGGTGGCCGCTGATGTGGGTTACCAGCGCTTCCCTGTCGTCGGCCGGATCGAACGCGGTGAACCCCGCGGCGTGAGCCGAGTGAAGCAAGTACAGGCCGGACCGGGTGGAAGCGGAAGCTGCTCCTCCGAACACGGCGGTCGCGGCGCTCCGCGATGCGGCGTAAACATGTTCGGAATGATGGAGGTGAACCCGTCACTTCTCAGGCGGCACAGGGGATCGCGGGTAGATCGGAGGAATAGTGAGAGGATTCCAGGGGAATCGTTTTGAAGAGGCCTCCGGAGATCCGCGGAATTTCGGCGCTACATGAGTAATCCGAACCCCCCACCGGAAGAACAAACCCCTCCTCGCGGAGCGGTTTTTCTTTTCCCGAGCGGGGATCGTCCGCGCGGACGCGCGCACGGCGACGGGGCGACGCGAGATCGGGATTCGACGGTGCGGAGACTCCGCGTCCGCCCTCCCGCGGCGACGCATCGCCCGTCAGCAGGCGGCGAGCAGCGCCTTCGACTTGGTCTCGAGGAACGCGACGAGCGCGCCGAGGACGTTGACCTCGTTGCCGAGGTTGACGAGCTCGACCGCACCGAGCTCGATGGTGGCGTCGCGTGCCTCCATCGTCGCCTTCCACGTGCCGTCGCCACCCGCGATCGGCTGCAGGTAGGTGATCGTCTTGGCGTTGCTCAAATCGACGACGATCAGACCGATGTCGGCGTCGGAATCGGCGTCGTCATCCTGCTCCAGGACGCGGATGTCGCTGCCGGTGAGGTAGCCGAGGCCGCGGAAGTCCGTCAGCCACGCCTCGAGCAGCGCCTTGTCGAGCAGCTTTCGTACCGGCATCCGTCACCTCGATTCAGGCGCATGAATGTCACACGCCCCCCACATTATGGAGGGCGTGGGGGGCGTGCGGCGCCGGGTGGCGAAGCGTGGTATCAGGCGGCTCGCACCGGGCGGCCGGCTGCAGCCGCGCGAGCGGAGTGGACCGGCGTACGGGATGCCTGTTCGGCGGCCTCCCACGTGCGGGTGTCCACGACGAGGCCGGAAGCGGCGTTCGCCTGATCGGCCAAGGAGCGGAGGTAATCGCCGACGAGCTGCTCGGGCTCGGGGGATTCGAAGACGAAGCGCAGGGGGATGGCGGGCTGGAGCCAGATGGTCGAGCGGCCGCTCTCCTCGTCGGTGCCGGTCCAGGTGAGCGTGAAAGACTCCCCGCGGCGCAGCTTCGTCGACGTGATCACCTTGATGTAGCCCATCAGGCGATCGGGGAGGGAGATGGGGGCGGTGTCGGAACCGTAGAACAGCGTGGCCATGATGATCTCCTTCGTCGAGTGGTCGGGTCGCGTTGACTTCTAACGTACCACGTATTTCACGCTGTTAATTATCTTCGCGAAATATTCGGATTCCTCACTAGAGTGGAGTCGAGCGATCGGCCGGATCGCACTCGGAGGGGGGTCGACATGTCGCTTCCCTCTGCGTTGCTCTCGGCGCTCGACGACTACGTCGCGGCCCGCGACGAGGCCATCGCCCGTGCGCGTCGTGACCTGAACGTCAGCGAACTCGAGGCGTCGGCCATGTCGTGCATCGCCGAAGAGCCCGGTATCCGCCCGTCCAACCTGCGCGCGCATCTCGGAGTCACCGCCGCCGGTGTCACGACGCTCGTCGATCGCCTGATCGGCCGTGGCCTGTTGCGACGTGAACTCGACGCCGAGGATCGCCGCGTCAACCACATCTACCTCGAGGTCGACATGGATGACGAGCCGTGGGTGGCGCTGCGACGCTTCCCCCGCGAGGTCGAAGAGGCCGTGCGCTCCGAGCCGGCCGACGTCGCTGCCGCCGCCGCGGAGATGCTCGCGCGCATCACCGAGCGCGTTCGCGCTCGAAGCTGACGCCTTCGACCCCGCTGCGCACGACGCGGCCGTCGGCCAGCTCGACGACGTGATCGGCGGCGGCGATGAGGCGCTGGTCGTGGCTGACGCACACGACCGTGGCTCCGCGCTCGATCTCGCGGGCGACGGCCGTCCGGTTGAGCTTCGCGCTCGCCGCGTCGAGGCCGGTCGTGGGTTCGTCCAGCAGCAGGACGTCGGCGCCGCGGGCGAGCCCCTGGGCGAGGAGGGCCCGCTGCCGCTGGCCGCCCGACAGGATGCCGAAGGGGCGCCGCGCGAGATCCACGATGTCGAGGCGGCGCAGGGCGTCGTCGATGGCTGTGCGGTCGGCGGGCCGCAGGCGGCGGAAGGGCCCCGTTCGTCCCCATGCGCCGATCGTCACGACGTCGCGCACGGTCAAGGGGAGGTGCTCGCCCACCGCCGCGCGCTGCGGGACGAACGAGCGTGAGGACCCGTGGGTGTCGACGCGCCCGGACGACGGCTCGCGAGCCCCCGCGAGGACTTCGAGCAGCGTCGACTTGCCGGCGCCGTTGGCGCCGACGATCACGGTGAGACGGCCGCGCGCCACGACGAGCCCCACTCCGTCGAGTGCGGTCGTGTCGCCGAATGACACGCGCACGGCGTGGGCGGTGAGGGCGGCGACGGGTTCGGGAGGGGGGTGCACGGCATCCATCATACGAGTTTGAGAATCGTTATCACTTAACGCTACGGTCGGACATCGTGTCCTGGCTCACCGATCCCTTCTCCCTCGACTTCGTGATGCGTGCCCTGTGGGGCGGCGTCCTCGTGGCCGTGCTGTGCGCGGTGGCGGGTACCTGGGTGATCGTGCGGGGGATGGCCTTCCTGGGCGAGGCGCTGGCCCACGGGATGCTCCCCGGCGTCGCCCTCGCGACCGTCGCGGGCGTGCCGGTGCTGTTCGGTGCGGCCGCGAGTGCCATCGTGATGAGCCTCGGTATCGGCGCCCTCCAGCGCCGGGCGAAGCTCTCGTACGACACGAGCATCGGGCTGCTGTTCGTCGGCATGCTGGCGCTCGGTGTGATCGTCATCTCGCACGCGGGGAGCTTCGCGACGGATGCCACGGCGATCCTGTTCGGCGACATCCTCGCGGTCGGCGCGGACGATCTCGTCGTGCTCGCGATCGCCGCCGCGATCGGCGTGGCCACGGCGGTGCTCGCCCATCGCGCACTCGTCGCCGCCGCCGTGGACGAGCGCGTCGCGACGGTGCTGGGGCTGCGTCCCCGGATCGCGCAGACGGTGCTCGTCGGCCTGGTCACCCTCGCCGTGGTCGCGTCGTACCAGGCGGTCGGCTCGCTCCTGGTGGTGGGTCTGCTCGTCGCCCCCGCGGTGGCGGCGCGGCAGTGGACCGCGCGCATCCCGACGACCATGCTGCTCGCCGCCGTCGTGGGCTCCGCCGCCGTCGCCGTGGGCCTGCTCGTCTCCTGGCACGGGGCCACCGCCGCGGGCGCCACCATCGCCGCGACCGCGATCGCCGGCGCCGGGCTGTCGTGGGTGCTCCGCGCGACCGTCGACGCCGTCCGCCGCCGCGCGGCATCCCCCATTCCTCTTTCCGTCTGACCCGAAGGCCCCCCATGCTCTCCGCCCCCCGCCGCTGCGCCCTCCTGGGCGCTCTCGGTCTCCTCGTCCTCACCGGCTGCGCCGCTCCGGCCGCGCCCGCCCCGGAGCCCTCCGCCGACACCCACGGCGCGATCGACGGCGCCGCAGAGCTCGCCGAACCCGCCCTGGGCCTCACGACCATCGACGCCGCAGGGAGCGTCTCGCACCTCGACCTGCTCGAGGAGACGACCGTCGAGATCGGCAGCGTGCGCGCGCCCTCCTCGGTGCACTCCGACGGGCGGTACCTGTTCGCCGCCGACGACGAGGGCGTCTCGATCGTGGACAGCGGGGTGTGGACCTGGGACCACGTCGACCACTTCCACTACTACCGGGCCGAGGCGCGGGTGCTCGGCTCCGTCGAGGGACGGGGAGTGGCGACCGTGGCGACGTCGAACTCGTCGACGACGGGCGGCACGGGGCTGTTCTTCCCCGCCTCGGGCGAGGCGGTGCTCCTCGACACCGAGGCGCTGTCGAAGGGCGAGGTCGTCGAGCGGTTCCGGCTCGAGCGTCCCGCCGGAGGGGGCCTGGTCGTCCCCGTCGGATCGTTCGCCGCCGTCGCCTCGGCGGGCGAGGTGACCCTGCACGCGGCCGACGGTGACGAGGTGGGCGCACCCACCCCGTGCATCGACCCGGCCGGCACCATCACCACGCGGGTCGGAGCGGTCATCGGATGCCGCGACGGGGCGCTCCTCGTCACGGTCGCCGATGCGGGCCCGGTCATCGAGCGGATCGCCTACCCCGCGGGGACGACCGCGCCGCGCGCGACGGTCTTCGCCAACCGCGAGGGCCGCCCGACCGTCGCCGCCCCCGCCGGGGAGGCGGGCGTCTGGATGCTCGACACCCGAGAGCGCACCTGGAACCTCGTGCCGACGGCCGAGCCGGTCGTGCAGGCCACGGCCGTCGACGACAAGGACGCCCACCTGCTCGCTCTGACGGCGGACGGGCGTGTGCTCGTGCTCGACGGCGAGACGGGGGAGCTGCGGGCGGCATCCGTACCGCTGGTGGGCGCGAGCCTCGCCGCCGGGAACCCGGTGTCGCTGATCGCCGATCAGCAGCGCGCCTACCTCAACGGCCCCGCGGAGGGTCGCCTGTGGGAGCTCGACTTCGCCGACGGCGCGCGCGTCGCGCGGGAGTTCACGCCCGGGGATGTTCCGCTCTTCGTCGCGGAGACGGGCCGATGACGGGGCGACGGGCGCTCGCCGCGGCGCTGACCGCCGCCCTGCTCGCGCTGACCGGGTGCGCCGGGGGAGCGGCATCCGACCGCCCGCTGGTCGTCGTGACGACGAACATCCTCGGCGACGTCGTCTCGCATCTGGCCGGTGACGAGGTCGAGGTGCTGACCCTCATGCGCCCCGGCGCCGATCCGCACTCGTTCGGGATCTCGGCGGCCGAGGCCGCCCGCATGCGCTCGGCCGACCTGCTCGTGGCCAACGGCCTGGGGCTCGAAGAGGGGCTGCAGCAGCACCTCGACGCCGCGTCCGCCGACGGCGTCGCGACCTTCGTCGCGGGGGACGCCGTCGAGGTGCTGCCCTACAGCTCGACCGACGCCGACGGCGCTGACGACCCGCACTTCTGGACCGACCCCGCGCAGATGATCGCGGTCGTCGACGCCCTGTCGCCGGTGCTCGAGGAGTTCGGCGGGACCGCCGTCGCCGACCACGCCGCCGCGTATCGCGCCGAGCTCGCGACGCTGGATGCCGACATGACGGCCGCGTTCGCCGCCATCCCGGCCGAGCGGCGGGCGCTGGTGACCAACCATCACGTGTTCGGCTATCTCGCCGATCGGTTCGGATTCCGCGTGATCGGGGCGGTCATCCCCGGCGGCACGACCCTCGCCGCACCGAGTGCGAGCGACCTGGCAGACCTGGTCGCGGCGATCGATGCGGCGGGAGTGCCGACGATCTTCGCGGAGTCGTCGTCACCGGATCGACTCGTGCGCGCGCTCGCCGACGAGGCCGATCGGCGGGTCGAGGTGACCGAGCTGTTCACCGAGTCGCTCACCGACGCCGCGGGCGACGCCCCCGACTACCTGACCATGATGCGCGTCAACACGGAGCGCATCGCCACCGGCCTGTCGCCGTAAGCGACCGGTCACCACCTGAGAGAGAGAAATCACATGCGCACTTCCTCCTTCCGCCGCGCGGGCCTGCTCGCGCTCGCGGTCGGCGCGACCGTCGGCCTGTCCGCCTGTGCGGGCGGCGCCGGTTCGGCCGCCCCCGCGTCGAGCGCCCCCGCCGACGCGGCGACCCGGGTCGCCCTGTCGTACCCCGGCGGCATCCTCGTGCTCGACGGCGACACCCTCGAGACCCTCGGCGACATGCCGAGCGAGGAGTTCACCCGGCTCAACCCCGCCGGCGACGGCCGTCACGTCATGGTCACCACGAGCGCGGGCTTCCAGGTGCTGGATGCCGGCGCCTCCGGCGTCGAGCCGGAGCTCACCGACCTCGTGTTCGAGGCGTCCAAGCCCGGTCACGTCGTCACCCACGGCGGTACGACCGTGCTCTACGCCGACGGCACGAGCGACTCGACGATTTTCGACAGCGACGCCCTCCTGGCATCCACCGATTCTCTTCCCGCGGTGCAGACCGTCCCCGGCGTCGAGGCGCACCACGGTGTCTCGATCGTGCTGGAGGACGGCACGTTCCTCACCACCGTGGGCACCGCCGACGGCCGCACGGGAGTCGTGGCGAAGGATGCCGCGGGTTCCACCATCGCCGAGAGCGCCGACTGTCCGGGCGTGCACGGCGAGGGCACCGCGAAGGACGAGGTCGTCGTGTTCGGCTGCGAGAACGGCGCGCTCGTGTTCGACGGCGGTGCGTTCACCAAGCTCACCGCCCCCGACCAGCCCTACGGCCGTATGGGCAACGCCTACGTGAGCGAGAGCAGCGCCCTCGTCGTCGGCGATTACAAGGACGACCGGGATGCCGAGGGCTACCTGCTGCACCGCGTGGCGCTGATCGACACCGCCGCGAAGACCCAGCGCGTGATCGACATGCCCGAGGGCGCGGAGTACACCTTCCGCGACGTCGCGCGGGGTCCCGGTGAGCTCGCGTACGTGCTCTCGTCGGACGGTGCGATCCACGTGCTCGACCCGGCGACGGGGGAGTTCACCGACGCCTTCCCGGTGATCGACGCCTGGGAGGGCCCGGTCGAGTGGCAGGACGCCCACCCCGCCATCAAGGTCTCGGGCGACATCGCCTACGTCACCGAGCCGGCGAAGAACACCGTGCACGCGGTCGATCTCACCACCGGCGAGGTCGTGAAGAGCGTGACGCTCGCGCAGACGCCGAACGAGATCGCCCTGACGAAGTAAGCGACGCTCGGCTCCCCTCGCAGATGCGCGCGTCCTCACCGGGCCGCGGCGGACTTCTGCGAGGGGAGTGCGCGTCTGCGACCCGGGTGCGTCTCACCGTCCGCCCCGGTCGTACGCCACCTGCAGCGCCGCGCGCACCGCACGGACGCCGGGGCGGTCGGCGGTTCCGCGGCGCACGGCCGTGAACACCTCGCGTCGGGGCTCGCCCGGCAGGTCCACGAGCCGCACGGGAGGCGCCTCACCCGCGAAGACGAGGTCGGGGATCATGCCGACGGCGTGACCGGATGCCACGAGCCGCGCGTGCGCGGTGAGGTCGGCCATCTCGAACCGCACGTCGGGCTCGAACCCCGCCGCCCGGCACTGCTGGGTGGCCCACTGACGAGCGGCGGTGCCCACCGGTTCCATCACCCACGCGCGGTCGCGGAGATCCTCGAGCCGGTGCGCCGCATCGCTCGGCGCGACGGCCAGGCGGATGGCATCCCGTCCGAGGAGTCCGCGTTCCAGGCCCTCGCGATGCTCGCGGGTGTGACCCGGGTACTGCTCGGCGACGGCGAGGTCGAAGCCGCGGGCGGCCACCTCGAACAGTCCCTCCTCGGGGGCGAGCTCGGCCACCTCGACGCGCAGCTGCGGCTCGCTGGCGGCGAGGGCGTCGAGGGCGCGCGGGAGCAGGCCGTGCGCCGCGGACTGCATCACGGCCACCCGCACCGGGGCGAGCGAGGGCCGCATGCGTTCGAGTTCGGCGCGAGCGGCTTCGTCGGCGGCGAGCATGCGGGCGGCGTGCGCGGCCAGAGCGGCGCCCTGCGCGGTGAGGCGCACCCGCCGTCCGTCGGGCTCGAGCAGCGCGACCCCCGCCTCCTTCTCGAGCAGGGCGAGCTGCTGCGAGATGGTCGACGGACTGTACGACAGGGCCTCGGCGACGGCCGCGAGGGTGCCCCGCACCGACAGTTCGTGCAGCAGGCGGAGTCGGCGCAGATCGAACACGGCATCCCTTCGGTTCTCTCGATCAGTATGCGTCAGTATTCATCGCTTTTCTCGAACGGATGCGAACCCCATGCTGAGAGCATCCGAGGAAGGATCGCCATGTCGCTCACCGATGTCCCCGACACCACGTCCGGCACCACCCCCGCTCCGCCGTCGCCGCAGGAGCTCGTGTCGCCCGCCGAGCTCGCCGATGAGGCGATCGCCCTCGTGCGCCGCTGGCTCGCCGAGAGCCGGGAGGAGCCGGTCGATGTCTCGGCCGAGCGTCTGGCCGGCGTGCTGCGCGACCCGCACGGCCTCGACTTCACGGTGGGATTCGTCGACGGCGTTGTGCGTCCCGAAGACGTGCGCGTCGCCGCGCGCAACCTCGCGGCGCTCACCCCGCTCATCCCCGGGTTCCTCCCGCTGCACCTCAAGGCCGCGATCCGTCTCGGCGCCTTCGCCGCGCCGATCCTGCCGCAGGTCGTGGTCCCCGCCGCGCGGACGGCGCTGCGCTCGATGGTGCGCCACCTCATCGTCGACGCCACCGACCGCAAGCTCGGCGAGGCCATCACCTCGATCCGCGGCCGGGGAGACGGCATCCGCCTCAACGTGAACCTGCTGGGTGAGGCGATCCTCGGTAAGAAGGAGGCCGCGCGTCGTCTGGCCGGCACCCGCAAGCTCCTCGCGCGCGACGACGTCGACTACGTCTCGATCAAGGTGTCGTCCACCGTCGCCCCGCACACGCCGTGGGCGTTCGACGCGGCCGTCGCCGATGCCGTGGCGGCCCTGCGCCCCCTGTACCGGGTCGCGAAGGAGACGGGCACGTTCCTGAACCTCGACATGGAGGAGTTCAAAGACCTCGACCTCACCCTCGCCGTCTTCGAGACGCTGCTGGGCGAGCCCGAGTTCCACGGCGTCGAGGCCGGCATCGTGCTGCAGGCCTACCTCCCCGATGCGCTCGCCGCGATGATCCGCCTGCAGGAATGGACCGCCGCGCGGGTGGCATCCGGGGGAGCCCACATCAAGGTGCGCGTCGTCAAAGGCGCGAATCTGCCGATGGAACGCGTGGATGCCGACGTGCACGACTGGCCGCTCGCCACCTGGCCGTCCAAGCAGGCGACCGACGCCTCCTACAAGGCCGTGCTCGACTACGCGCTGCGCCCCGAGCACACCGCGAACGTGCGGATCGGCGTCGCCGGGCACAACCTCTTCGACGTCGCCCTCGCCTGGCTCCTCGCCGAGCGCCGCGGCGTGACCGGCGGCATCGACGTCGAGATGCTCCTCGGCATGGCCACCGCTCAGCAGGCCGTCGTGCGTCGCACGGTCGGTTCGATCCTGCTCTACACCCCCGTCGTGCACCCGCAGGAGTTCGACGTCGCGATCGCCTACCTGATCCGCCGCCTCGAAGAGGGGGCGTCGAGCGAGAACTTCATGTCGGCGGTCTTCGACCTCGACACCCATGCGGCTCTGTTCGCCCGGGAGCGCGACCGCTTCCTGGCATCCCTCGCCGACATGCCCGAGGGCGTTCCCGCATCGAACCGCGTGCAGGACCGCACTGCGGCCGCGGCCCCCGCGCCGATTCACGGCTTCCGCAACACCCCCGACTCCGACCCGGCGATCGAGGCGAACCGCGACTGGTCGCGGGCGATCGTCGCTCGCATGGAGGAGTCGACCCTCGGCGCGCAGACCATCGCCGACCACACGGTCACTGACGAGACCGCGCTGAACGCGATGATCCAGGACGCCGCGGACGCCGCCGCGTCGTGGCGTGCGCTCGGGGCCGCCGGTCGCGCCGAGATCCTGCACCGCGCCGGGGATGCGCTCGAGAAGCGCCGCGCCGACCTGCTCGAGGTCATGGGCGCCGAATGCGGCAAGGTCATCGAGCAGAGCGACCCCGAGGTGTCGGAGGCGATCGACTTCGCCCACTACTACGCGGAGCAGGCATGCACCCTCGAGACCGTCGACGGCGCGACCTTCACCCCGGTCGGTGTGACCGTGGTCACGCCGCCGTGGAACTTCCCCGTCGCGATCCCCGCCGGCTCGACCCTCGCGGCGCTCGCCGCCGGATCCGCCGTCGTCATCAAGCCCGCGGCCCTGGCCGAGCGCTCGGGGGCCGTCATGGTCGAGGCGCTGTGGGAGGCCGGCGTGCCGCGTGAGGTGCTGCAGCTCGTTCAGGTGTCCGAGAACGACCTCGGCCGACAGCTCCTCACCCACCCCGCCGTCGAGCGGGTCGTGCTGACCGGCGCCTACGAGACGGCCGAGCTGTTCCGCTCGTTCCGCCCCGACCTGCCGCTGCTCGCCGAGACGAGCGGCAAGAACGCCGTGATCGTCACGCCCAGCGCCGACCTCGACCTCGCGGCGAAGGACGTCGCGATGTCGGCGTTCGGACACGCGGGGCAGAAGTGCTCGGCGGCATCCCTCGTCGTGCTCGTCGGTTCGGTGGCGCGCTCGCGTCGCTTCCGCGACCAGCTCGTCGACGCGGTCACCTCGCTCGAGGTCGGGATGCCGTGGGACGAGGCCTCGCGCGTCGGGCCGCTCATCGAGCCGGCGCACGGCAAGCTCCTGCAGGCGCTCACGACCCTCGAGCCCGGCCAGCGCTGGGTGGTCGAGCCGAAGAAGCTCGACGACGACGGCTCGCTGTGGCGCCCCGGCATCCGCGAGGGCGTCCAGCCCGGCAGCGCCTTCCACCGCACCGAGTACTTCGGACCCGTGCTCGGCATCATGACCGCCGAGACGCTGGACGAGGCGATCGAGATCGTCAACGCGATCGAGTACGGCCTCACCTCGGGGCTGCACGCGCTGGACTCCGCGGAGATCGACACCTGGCTCGCTCGCATCGAAGCCGGCAACGTCTACGTCAACCGCGGCACCACCGGCGCGATCGTGCAGCGGCAGCCGTTCGGCGGGTGGAAGAAGTCGGCCGTCGGCGCGGGCACCAAGGCCGGCGGACCGCACTACCTCTTCGGGTTCGGAACGTGGGCGGATGCCGAGACCTCGACGCCTCGCACGCCCGACGCCCTCGCCGCCCCGGCGCTGGCCGCCGTGCCCGCCGCCGACCGCGACTGGCTCGCCGAGGCGCTCGCGAGCGACGCCGCCGCGTGGGCCGAGGAGTTCTCGCTCGCCCGTGACGTGACGGCGCTGGAGTCGGAGCAGAACGTGCTGCGCTACGCCGCCGTGCCGGTCACCGTGCGGGTCGAGGACGCGTCGGCGTCCGCCCTCGTGCGCGTGGTCGCGGCGGGCGTGCGGGCGGGCTCCGTCGTGACCGTGAGCGCCGCCGCCGAGCTGTCGCCCGCCGTGCGCGCATGGCTCGAGGGCGTGGGCGTCCGTGCCGCGGTGGAGGACGCCGCGGACTGGGCTCGCCGCGCGGCGCGCCTCGCGCGCACCGGCGGGCGCGTGCGCCTGCTGGGCGGCTCGACGCTCGCCGTCGCCGAGGCCACAGGGGGGTCGCCGTCTGTCGCGGTCTACGCCGGCGAGGTCACGCGAGCCGGACACGTCGAGCTGCTGCCGTTCCTGCGCGAGCAGGCCGTGTCGATCACCGCGCACCGGTTCGGCACGCCCCGCCGGTACGCGGTGCCGCCGCTCGTCCGCCGCTGAACGTCGTCGAAGGCGGGGTCGCTCCTTTTTCCGGGGCGGCCCCGCCTTTCCCGTGTCCGGTCGCGGCTACGCCATGCCCGACGCCGCGATGCGCTCCGCCGCGCGGCGCACCGAGGCGGGGACCGGCGTCCCCTCCGTCGTCTGCGCCGACGTCACCGGCTCTCCGGCGACGACCCGCAGCGGCAGCATCCCCGCCCAGACGCGGCGATCCTCGCCGTCGTCGTCCTCCTCGACGAGCGACCCGGCGTTGTCCTTCACGCTCGCCTCGGCGAGGGGGATGCGCAGCACCATCGTCGCAGCGAGCTCGCGGGCGTTCATCGGCCGGACGTCGGAGCTGCGCCCGGGCATGAGGTGCTCCGACAGGGCGAGCAGAGCCGCCTCCTTCTCCTCGGGCGGAACGACGGATGCCACGCCGTGCACGACCGCGCACCGGTACCGCATCGAGCTGTCGAACAGGGAGCGCGCGTACTTCAGCCCCATCAGGTGCGTCACCGTGACGCAGACGGGCGCGCCCGCGGCGAGGCGGCGGAAGAAGTCGCTGCCGGTCGACCCGTGCACGAGGAGGTCGTCGCCGTCGCGGCCGATGCCGACCGGGAGGGCGATCGGGCGGTCGTCGCGCACGATTGCGAGAGTGGCGGACAGGGCGCCGTCGATCACGTCGTACAAGGCTGCGCGGTCGGTGACCTGGTGGTGGGCTCCGCGGCGCACACGGGTCAGGGTCGTCAGGGGCAGATCGGTCATGGGTAGATCTCACCCCGCCGCGTGGATCATGGCCTAGTCCGGTTCTGTGGCGATCGAGTGGACCGGTGACAGAATCGGGTCGTGATCGACGTCGGCATCCTGGATCGCAGCGCGCCCGTCCCGCTGCACGAACAGCTCGCGCGCGGGATCCGAGCGGCGGTGCTGGCCGGGCGCGTCCGCGGCGGTGACGACGTGCCGTCGACACGCGCGCTCGCGGCCGACCTCGGGCTCGCGCGCGGGACGGTCGTGTCGGCCTACGAGATCCTCGCGGGGGAGGGGTATCTCGTCGCCCGACCAGGCGGGGGCACGGCGGTCGCCGACATCGCGCGCCCGGTCGCGGCGTCGTCCGCCGCCACGTCGACGTCGCCCGTGCCCGCGGCGAACGCCCCGGTCGTCGACCTACGTCCCGGTCGCCCCGGCACCGCGGGCATCGCCGACGTCGCGTGGCGGTCGGCCTGGCGTCGGGCGAGCGCGATCGAGGTGGCGCCCGACGTGGCCGATGTCACGGGCGACCCCGCGCTGCGTGCGGCGATCGCGGCCCACCTCGGGCGCACCCGCGGCCTCGACCTCGCACCCGACGACGTCATCGTCACCGCGGGCACGAGCGACGCGATGCTGCTCACCCTGCTCTCCCTCTCGCCCCGCGGCTCCCGCCTGCGCGTGGGGATCGAGAACCCCGGTTACCCGCGTGTCCGTCGCCTGCTTGGCCGCCTCGGCGCGGAGGCGGTGCTTCTGCCCGTCCGGCTCGATAGGGGGTTCGACCTCGACGCCTTCGAGGCGCACGACGACCTCGACGCCGTGATCGTGACCCCGCATCATCACTACCCCCTGGGAAGCCGACTGGATGCCGCTGCCCGCTCCCGCCTGCTGGAGGGGGCATCGCGCGTCGGCGCGGTCGTCGTCGAGGACGACTACGACAGCGAGTTCCCGCACGGCCGGATGCCCCTGCCGCCGTTGCATCTGCTCGATCCCGCGAACGTGGTGTCGATCGGCACGCTGTCGAAGGTGCTCAGTCCGGCGCTGCGCTGCGGCTGGATCGTCGCGACCGGTGTCCTGCGCGATCGGATCGTCGAGGCGCGCACCGACCTCGACCCGCCGGTGTCGCAGGTCCAGCAGCGCGCGCTCGCCCTCTATCTGGCGGAGGGAGCTCTGGCCCGGCACACCGCTCGCCGCCGCCGCGACTACCGCCACCGCCGCCGGCTGCTCCTGGATGCCTTCGCCGCGGTCGACGGCGTGACGCTGACCGCGACCGACGGTGGGCTGCACGCGGTGGTGCTGCTCGACGACGCCCCACCGGCGTCTGAGCGGGCGATGGTCGACGCGCTCGCCGCCCTCGGCATCCTGGTCTCGCCCCTGTCGTCCTATGCGGTGCCGGGGACCGCCGCGGACCTGCCCGCGGGCATCGTGTTCGGCTATGCCGAGCCGCCCACGCCCTCCCTGATGGATGCCGTCGGCCGGATCATCGCGGTGGCGCGCGGTCTCTAGCCCTCCAGGATCTCCAGCGCCGCCATCGCCGCGTTCTGCCCGCCGATGCCGCTGACCGCCCCGCCGCGCTGCGCGCCGGAGCCGCACACCAGCACGCGCGGGTGAGGTGTCGCGACGCCCCACCGGGCGGCGGGCGTCGACGCGGGGGCGTCGAGCCACGGCCACGACAGTGCGCCGTGGAAGATGTCGCCGCCGATCATGTTCAGCGACTCCTCGAGGTCATGGGTCGTGCGCGCCTCGATGCAGAGTCGCCCGTCGGGGGCGCGGAGGATGCAGTCGCGCAGCGGCTCCGCGATGACCGATTCGAGCGAGGCCTGCGCCGCCGCCAGCAGCTTCGCGCCCGCGGCGACGGGATCCATGTCGGCGATGAGTCGGTGCGGCACCTGCAGTCCGAACATCGTCAACGTCTGTGCGCCGTCCGCGACGAGGTGGTCGCCCAGGATCGACGGGTCGGTCAGCGAGTGGCAGTAGATCTCGACGGGGAGCGGCTCGGGGATGAGCCCTCCGGATGCCGCCGCGTACGCGGCATCCACCTGGGTCATGGTCTCGTTGACGTGGAGGGTCCCCGAGAAGGCGGCCTCGGGAGTGACCGATCCGTCGCGCAGGCGGGGAAGGCGCGACAGCAGCATGTTGACCTTGACCTGAGCGCCCTCGGGCGTCTCGGCGCCCGTGGTCGCGCTCCCGCCCGCGGACAGCAATCGGTCGAGGGCGGCGCGGCCCACGCCGCTGAGCACGAGCTCGCCGTGGAACACCTCGGAGCGGTCGGTCATGGTGTGAACGTCGCCGTCGGGCGAGATCGAGACGACCTCGACGCCGGTGAAGATCTCGACGCCCGACTCGAGAGCGGCTCGCTCGAGCTCCTTCGTGATGGCACCCATGCCGCCCACGGGCACGTCCCAGTCGCCCGTCCCTCCGCCGATCACGTGGTACAGGAAGCAGCGGTTCTGCACGAGCGAGGGGTCGTCGGAGGTGGCGAAGGTGCCGATGAGTCCGTCCGTGAGGGCGATGCCGCGCACGAGATCGCTCTCGAACGACCGCCGCAGCAGGTCGCCCAGGGGTCGTGTCGTCAGCGCGTCCCACAGGTCGTCGTCGCCCACCCGGGCGCGAAGCTCCTCGGCGGTCGGCAGGGGATCCGTCATCGTCGGGAACACCGCCGCGGCCAGCGGGGCGAGGCGCTCGCCGAAGGCCGAGAACCGCTCCGCCTCGGCGGCGCCCTCGTCGCCCAGGGTCCGGACGAACGACGCGGTGGTCGCCTCGGCATCCTGGGTGTCGATCAGGATTCCGCGGGACGGATCGCGCGGGTCGGGTGTGTACGACGAGTACCGACGCCGTTTGAGCGTGATCCGCAGCCCGAGGTCGTCGATGATCTTCTGGGGCAGCAGGCTCACCAGGTAGGAGTAGCGCGACAGGCGGGCATCGACGCCGAACCACGGGCGTTCCGAGACGGCGGCACCGCCCACGGCCTCGGCTTTCTCGATCACCGCCACGCGGCGCCCGGCCTGGGCGAGGTAGGCCGCGGCGACCAGGGCGTTGTGCCCGGCCCCCGCGATGACGACGTCGTACCGGCGAGAATCCGAAGCGGTCATGACCCCACGCTAACCAGGGCGACGAATTCCGCGCAGGGGGTGGCGCACTAGCGTGGATGCCATGACCCTTCCCGCAGAACTGCTCGACATCGCCGCGCGCATCGCCCGTGAGGCCGGCGAACTCGCCCATCGCCGTCGACAGGAGGGGGTGACGGTGGCCGCGACCAAGTCGGCCGCCGCTGACATCGTCACCGCCGCCGATCGTGAGGTGGAGGCGTTCATCCGCGCGGAGCTCGCGCGCGAGCGGCCCGACGACGGGTTCTTCGGCGAGGAGTCCGGGGCCGAGGAGGGCACGAGCGGGATCACCTGGGTCGTCGACCCCATCGACGGCACCGTGAACTACGCCTACGGCATCCCGGCATGGGCCGTCAGCATCGCCGCGGTCGAGGGGACCGCCGAGACGGCGGCGTGGACGGCGCTCGCCGGAGCCGTCTTCAACCCCGTCACGGGCGAGTTGTTCACGGCTTCGCGCGGCGGGGGAGCCTGGCTCGGCGACCGACGCCTCGCGGTGAGCGAGGTGGGCCCCGCCGGCGGCCTCGTGGCCACCGGCTTCGGCTACAACCCCGAGACCCACGGTCCGGCGCTCGACCAGTTGGCGCGCGTCATGCCGATCGCTCGCGATGTGCGCCGCATCGGTGCGGCCTCCCTCGACCTGGCCTCGGTGGCCGCGGGGCGCGTCGACGCCTACTACGAGCGCGGCACGCAGCCCTGGGACCACGCGGCCGGTTCGCTCCTCGTGCAGGAGGCGGGCGGCACGGTGGGTGGGGCGCCCGGCGGGCGCCCCGGCAACGGCATGGTCATCGCCGCCGGGCCGGCCTTCTTCGACCGCCTGGAGCCCCTGCTCGACTACGACAGGTGAAAAGGCGGGGCGCTCATGGCATTCCCAGACCGCCCGAGGTAGGGTGTTTACCAGTTCGTTATTTTTCCGCGACCCGAACCTGCGGAAAAGGCCAAGCCCCCAAAGCCCGAAGCCGTCGCGCCTGCGACACGACACGAGAGCCCCCGCGCGTTGCCGTCAGAAGCCCCCGAGACTGAGCCCGCCCCGACCCGGCGGTCTCGTCGCCCCCTCGCCACGCCCGCCGCCGAGTCCGCTCCGCGATTGACCCGCGCCGAGATGCGCCGTCTCGCCGCGAGCGAAGCACCCACCGCGGTCGTCGACGAGCCCGCCCCGAAGCCCGCCGATCCGGCGCCCGTCGACGCCGAAGCCGCCTCTCAGCCCGAGCTGATCGAGAACGTCGCGATGGCCGTCATGGAGACCGTCATCGCCGCGACGATCGAGCCGACGCTGCCCGACCGCGACACTGTCGCGGAGGGTCCGGCCGACGGCGCCGCAGCCGACGAGGCGGACGCCCTCGAGGTCACCGTCGTCGATGAGCGCCGCTCCGACGAGGTCGCCGTCATCCTGCAGAGCGCCGACAGCGACGTGGCCACCACCCCGGTCTCGCTGCCGACCTCGCCCATCACGCTTCCGGTCACCCGCCGCTCGCGTCGTCGCCCGGCATCCTCGGTCATCATCGACTCCGCCGTCGACGACGCCGTCGCCGCCGAGCCGGTCGACGAGAGCCCGGATGCCGCCGTCCCCGCGCTCGCGGCCTCCGTCGCCGCCGACGAGCCCGTCGCATCGCCCTCCGCGTCCGCGGACGAGGCCGACGAGTTCGCCACCGCCGCGCGACTCTTCGCCTTCACGGGCGAGACCGCGATCCAGTCGCCGATCGTCGCGCCCCAGGAGCCTGTCGCGGAGGGGCTGCCCGCCGCGGCGGCGGCCGCTCCGCGCACCCGCCGGAACGTCCGCCGCATCGCGGCCACGTCGTTCTCGGTGGGCGTCATGGGCGTCGTCGGCCTGCTCACCGTCGGCATGACCATGCCCGTCAGCGCCCTCGCCTCGGCGAGCGGCACCGACAGCGTCACGGCCCCGGCCGCGTCCGCCACGACCCGCCTCGCGGTCGGCGGCAGCGACGTCGCCGCCGGCGACGGCGAGATCCAGGCCTACGTCGCCCCCGCGCAGGCGCAGGCCGGCGTCGTCGACCGCGCCGACGACGGCTACAGTGCCACGACCTACGCGAAGATGGCTCTCGATTCGGGCATCACCCGCCCGTCCGACTTCTACGTCAACGACCCGACCGCGCCCATCCAGTGGCCCTTCGCCGTGGGTGTGTCCATCTCGTACGGCTTCGGCATGCGAGACGGCGGCTTCCACGAGGGTGCCGACTTCGTTCCCGGCGAGGGATCGCCCGTTCAGGCCATCGCCGACGGCACCGTGCGCATCGCGACCGAGCAGGGCGGCGCCTTCGGCGTCACCGTGCTGATCGACCACGAGATCGACGGGCAGCTCGTCTCGAGCCGCTACGGCCACATGCAATACGGCTCGCTCCAGGTCACGCAGGGCGAGAAGGTCCACGTGGGTCAGTTCCTCGGTCGCACCGGCAACACCGGTCGTTCCTTCGGAGCGCACACCCACGTCGAGATCCTCCAGAACGGCACGACGCCGATCGACCCGATCGCCTGGCTGCGCCAGCACGCCGGAGGATGACCCTCGATTCGTAAGAGAGTGTCTCGGTCTGATATTCTCTTCTAGTTGCCCGGAGCGATCCGGGTACGCCCCGATAGCTCAGTGGCAGAGCACTTCCATGGTAAGGAAGGGGTCGTCAGTTCAATCCTGACTCGGGGCTCAAGCATTCGGTATCCGGATGCCACGCGGCGGGGTAGCTCAGTTGGTGAGAGCGCACGACTCATAATCGTGAGGTCGCGGGTTCAAGCCCCGCTCCCGCTACCAAGGTCGTCTTACTCGAACAAATGACTTCAAGATATTGAGCCAGGGGTTCGCGAGCAGAAGCGTCGGAATTATTTCCGGCGCTTTTTTCGTTGGCCGCTGCCTCAATCGCTGCGCTGCGGATGTCAGCGACATCTGGCTGGTACTCAGAGGATGCGGTCACCTGGTACCCATCGTCATGGATCCAGATACGTGAGAAGAAGGCTGATAGCAGCATGCGGCGCACGCCGTCGCTCGCGGACAGGAACAGTGCGCGAGGCTTCTCCATCAGGTCGAGGTAGATCATCGCGGACTCGGTCTTGGCGCGCAGGAAGTCTTCCGTTGACGCGAGTTTCGCGCTGACGCCGTTCTTCTTGATCTGAAGCTCCCGGAGGCGCTTACGAACGGTCTCCGGCGGCAGCTCGCCCTCTGCGGCGATGTCGACGAGGCGTTCCTCTTTGGCTTCGAGTTTCTGCAGCTCCTTCGAGAGCCGAACACGCTGCTCTCGCTGACGTGCCAGAAGGTGCTCCAGGGCGTTTTGCAACTGCTCGCGAGCTTCCTTGAGCACGCTGCCCGGCAGTGAGGCTGTCCCGAACAGCGTCGCGATGGCACGTTCGACGTCGGCAACTCGGAGGTACTGTAGCTCGCAGACGCCATCCTGTCGGCCTCGGCACAGGTAGTAGTCGAACAGCTCGCCGTGTCGATTGCGGGCTTGGTTGAAGATGAGGCGGTGCTCCCTTCCCTCCGCATCGCATTGACCGCAGAGCAACATACCCCGGAGGAAGTGGCTGTGGACCCGGTCTCGCTGACCGCGCTTCAGCCGGGCGTTCATGACCTCCTGCACTCGTTCGAAGAGTGCGGTTTCGATGATCGCAGGATGACGACCGGGATAGACCTGCTCTTTGAACGTCACCATGCCGAGGTAGTACGGATCCCGGAGAATGATGCTGAGTTGGCTCCGGGACAGCGGTCGCTCCGGCCATTTGGCGGACTTCCTCGTCGTCAGGCCCTGCTCGGCGAGCGCGTCCGCCAGCCGTATCGTGCTGTACTCGCCAGTCGCGTACTGCTCGAACGCCCACTTGATGAGCGGGGCACGCACGGGGTCGATGTCGATGGTGTTGACGAGTCGGCCGTCGAAGTCTTTGCGGACGTTCAGATAGCCCAGCTTGGCGCGGCCGACCGTACCGCCGTTCTTCGCCTTGTGCAGCAATTTGTTCTTGATGTCCTCGCCGCTCTGACGGACCTGGACTTCGTTCATGATGTCGGTGATGGCTTCCATGGCGTCGGCCATGTAGCCATCGCCAAACTCTTCCTTGGCGGAGATGAGCTTCACGCCCATGCTGGCAAGGATGCGTTTGGTGATGGCGGCGTCAGCTTGGTTGCGGAAAATTCGCGAACGCATGTAAATAACGACGTACCCCACTTCGGGGTGTTCCTCGACGTAGCTCAGTAGCTCCCGAAAGACGGGTCGCTTCGCGATTGATTGCGCGGAGTTGCCTGGTTCGACGAACGTCTCAGCGATCGGTGCCTTCAGGCGTTTGCAGCGCTTGATGCAGAGTTCACGCTGTGTAGCGATGGAGTTGCCGTCAGCGTCGATGTCCACAGCCGTGTGCATCTGGCGCTGGGTACTGACGCGGAGGTACAGGATGGCCTGGCCTCCAGAGTCACTCGTCGTTAGCGGGGCGGTTCCGTCCAGGCCGAGGAGCTGCTCCCAGCCTGCGAACGACCCCCGACCCGGCCGCGCGGCGGTGTGCTTTGTGTCTGTCATTTTGCCTCCCTTCCATAGCGCCCGTGCCGCCTGGGCGACGGACGTAGCCTCTTGATTTACGCTCATCTGACCTTTTAAGTCGAGATGTTTAGTGATGTGGTTTTGTCATCGCTGACCTGGGGAAAAGTTGAGCACCCGGATGGGTGCACTTGTGCCCGACCCCGCACAGGGGCCGGAAGTCGTTATCTGCGGGGGCTACTTGTAGAAGATGTGCCACCAGCCGTCGAGGCGGATGGCGTCGTAGGTGGCGGCGATGCGTTCATCGACGACGGCGTGGTTCCAGCGCAGATGGTCGTCGGGGATGCCCTGCTCGTTCATGACGTTCTTGACGGCGACGAGCCAGCCAAGTCCGTCGAGGACGTCGCGGCGAAATTCGGCGAAGGTCTCCCAGGCGTCGACGTAGGCGTCGTGGAAGGCCTCCTCGAGGTTGACGGCGGCGATGTTCGTGTCCGGCAGCAGGAGGTAGGCCGCGAACCCTGCCCCGTTTTCCTTTACGAGGGCAAGCAGTCGGAGCGCATCGTCGGGCTCAACAAGCGTCTGGAGTGAGCGATCGACGGAGGCTTGGGCTTCGGGGCCGAACCGATCGTCGTCCCACTTCCCTTGTTCGGGGTCGCGGTCCGGTGGCGATGGTGTTTCGGGGCTCATAGTTGCTCCTTTCGGGGTTCAGTCGTTTCGGTGTCGGTGGCGGGATCGATTGTGGCCGCGAGTTGGTCCGGTGTAATGACGGTGAACAGCCGGTTCGGCAGCTCCGGGTAGCGGTGGATAGCGCTCGTGAGCCGCTCTGCGCGGCGCTGCGACGGCACGATCCAGAGCACTCGGGGGAAGACGCCGTGTTCGGCCTGGGCGCGGCCGGTGGCCTTGTAGGCGGCGTACGTGCGGCATTTGGCCAGGACGACGGGAATGCTCTCGCTGCCGGCGTCCCACTCGATGTACCAGTAATCGTCAAACTCGGCGGTGGCCAGGTGGGCGTAGAGATCGGGTTTGAGGATGGTTGTTGTCCCGTGGGCGGTGAAGAAGCTGCGCCAGGCCTCGGCTTCAATGGCGACGCACTCGAGCTGGGTGCCGGTGCGTCGGGTCTGGGCGATCAGGGCGACATGGACGTCGACCACGCCGAGAGTGTGCTCGAGGAACACGGTCGAGACTGAAGCGAAGCGGCGACGGGCCGCGTCCTCGTCTCGTGTGAGGCGTTCGCCGGCGGCATCGAGGTACCAGATGCTGGCCGCGGACCCGCGGGCGGTGCCGCCGACGCGGCGCTCCAGTCGCGCCACGAGCCGGTCGCGGAGCAGCCGGTGGAGGACGCGGACACAGGCCCGGGTGCCCGCCGTGGCGGTGGCGTGGTCCGCGAAGTAGACGTCGCGGAGATGCGTGGTGGTGGCGTAACGATGGCGGCTGAGGAACTGCAGGATCTGATGATCGCGGCTTGAGAGGCTCAGGCGCAGGTCGCGCAGCCGGGACGGTCCGGCGCCCGTCCGTGAAGATGAGGATGGGGTCGTCATGGTCGGAGTCCCCCTGTGGGGCGGAGGACGGAGCTGGCGAGTTGGGTGGGCCGTGGGCATCCCGCCTGGGGCGGGATAATCCGCTCCCAACTCGGCGCTGGTGCCGCGGGATTACGGGGCAGAACGGCGGTCGAAGTTCCGGCGAGCGGACGGGCGAACGGACGCCCGAGCGGACGCCGCTCACCTCTTCTCAGAGTGCGCTGCTGGGCAGTCATGAGCGCTTCCTCGGACGGCGACCGATCGGTTCGTCATCACCCGCGTCGCTTGCGGCGTCGGTCGGTCCATCGCCCGTTGTGCGATCCGGCGCGGGTGAGGTCTGGAGAGGGGTTGGCTCGGTGCCGAGGACGACGAGCGTCACGACATCGTCGTCGGGTGCCGCGTCCGCGACGGTCGCGCCGCCGCCCTGGGGCGAGCTCGGGGATGGCGTCGAGGAAGCGGCCGAAGCTGGTGGGTCATCGAGACGTCCGTAGCGGGCACGGCTCTCGGCCAGCACGCACTCGGGGTCGGATACGGCGGCGGGTGGTGGCAGCGTGACGGCGGAGAACCAGCCGGATTGCACGCCGCCGGAGACGAGGTCGACGTAGACGTTGTAGGGCGGGAGCTTCATCACGTCCGCGGGCGTCAAGTCTGAGTACTTCGTCACGGCGGCTGCGTCGGCGGGATCAGCTTGAAACTGAATCTTGTTCCTCGCGTTGGCGGCAATGCCCGCGAGAAGGCTGGCGGGCATCTGGGCCCGGTGTTGGTGCGCAAGATGCCAGGCGACGTTCATGGAGCGGGACTGCTCGAGTGCTTCGCCCAGGTCTGATTCGTGCTTGACGAACATCTGCGCCTCGTCGAGGTAGATGGATACGGGGAGGCGCTCGTCTTTGGGTACCCCGGCGCGGGCCAGGGTCAGCTGCCACAGCTGCGACACCAGTAGCGAGCCCAAGAGCTCAGCCGAGATCGGGCCGAGAAGACCACGGTTCAGAGGCACGACCAGAATGCGGGGCTTGGTGAACAGGTCGCGGAGATCGAAGCGGGGTTTTGGCTGGTCCAGCACAGCGCGGATGGAGGGCCGAAGGAGGAATTGCCTGAGCCTCGTGAGTACGGGGCCGACCATGGCGGCACGGGCCCCGTCGCTGAGCGCGTCGTACTGCGCCCAGAAGCCGGCCAGAGAGGGATCGGTGATGGTCGCGGTGTAGCCCCGGCGGAACCGGTCATCCGTTAAGAGCCGCGGCAGATCAGCGAGGGTCGAGCCGTCCTGGCTGGAGAGGAGAAGGAGCGAGGCGTGTACGGCGTCGCTCGTCCGCGGGCCGAAGGCCGAGGGGAACAGGCTGCGGAAGACGGCGAGAAGGCGGTCAGCGATGAGGGGGCCGTCGTCACCTGCTCCGGCGAACGGGTTGAGACCGACGGGGTCAGCGCTACTCGGGTCGAGGACAACCACATCGCCCGCGCGGTGCTCAGGGATGACGGTCAGGACATCCATCGCGAGGTCGCGCTTAGCGTCGATGACCACCACACTGCGATTCGCCGCGACGTCCGCCGCGATCAGATTCAGCAGCACCGTGCTCTTCCCGACGCCGTTTGGACCCATGACGTGGCTGTGGCGGACAGCGTCTGCGATGGCGATCCCGACGGGAACGCTTGGGCCGGGCGCGTTGGTGCGGGCGAAGATCCGCTCGGCGCTCGGGGTAAACCCGACGGGCGGGGCAATGCGCCGCGGGTAGATCGGCGGCAGTCCCGGGAGCGCACCGTCTCCGGTGGGCCATCCGAGGAGGCATAGCGCTTCGCTGGCCGTCAGGCGCAGCGGTTTCTTCGCCGGGATGATCGCTTCGTCGACGAGCTCGGGGCGGTCGGAGACAAGGTCAATGCGGGTCGACCCGGTCTGGAGTTGACGGAGTGCTGCGAGCACGGCATGAACAAGCAGCCGACGGCGGACAGGGCTGCTTGCGCTGACCCCCACGCGGATCGTGCTGCGGAAGCGGTACTGGCCGAGTTTGTCTCGCAGGTCCGCCCGCACCTCTGGCTGCGCGGGGCGGGTGCCTTTCGTGACGAGGTCGAAGATGGTCAGGTTCGGGTCGGGCGTGAACGCCGGGATCGGCTGCGGTGGGACGCTCGCGCCCAGAATGATCTGCAGCACCAGCACGTCGCCCTTCCCCACCGCCTGCGACAACGCCGAGTACAAGGCTCGAAGGGCTGCGCCGGAGGTATCAAGACTGAGGCCGAGGTGGCGTTGGCGGATCCGAACGCGGCCAGCTCGTTCGACCGGTTCGCGGTCGGTTTCAAGGTCGGTAATCGAGACGCCGGGGAGCAGCCTGCGCAGGCTGCTGCCAATGCTCGACACCGTGGTGCGATGCCCGCCGATGAGATGACGAATGGCGCCGGCTTCGGAGCGGGCTTCAATTACGACGGGGCCGCGTGACTCATCTGCGGCGAGCGTTTCGACAAAGCCGAGCGCCGCGTCCTGATCGAATGGGCGCGGCCAGTGCAGCTGTCGCCACGCTTCAATCATGATTACCCCCTCCCTCATCCGCGGCGGCGTTCGGCGCACTACCGTCCGATTCCGGGATGGTCATTGATTTCCCGTTCTTCTTGGCGTCTTCCATGGCGGCGTGCTCGAGGAGGGCACGGGCGAGCTTGTCGTAGTCCGGGGTCTCGCGGCGTTCAGCGCGGACGCGGATGCGATACTCGCGGCGCGGCCGACCCCGACCCCGTTTCTGGGCAGTCATGATTTGGCTCCCTTCACCAGCGGTCCCGACGGACGCGCAACCACCACAGCAGGGCCGTCGAGGCACCGATGAGCAGGGCGACGACGACGAGCCACACCCAGATCTGCGAGATGAGCCAGACGGCCGCCCACAGCAGCACGGTGATGAGCAGCAGCGTCCAGGCCATTGCGAGGGCAGCTTGCAACGGGCCGCGGTCGGATGGCGACATGGCGAGTTCCTTCCTGGTGGGTAATGGGGATGGCGGGGTCAGTCATCAAACGCCTCCAACGGGCGACGGGTGTCAGAGGGCACGGGATAGCCCGGGACGACGATGCTGGACCGTGAAATCTGGTTGCCCCAGACCTCCCATCCAGGAAACGGGCGGCGTGCGAAGAGCTCCAGATACGGGCCGGGACTCATGCGCATCACCATCTGATGCACTTCCTCGGGCTTATGACTGTGAGATTGACGGGCCAGCATGGTGAAGGAGCGCTGACCGCGGAACCTCACGGGGAGCTTGCCCTTGACGCCGATGAGCAGCGTCTCGTGGGCGTGGCGAAAGTACTGGCCCAGGCCCATCTGGTCTTTGCCCCAGACGAACTCGTCCTTGTACTCAAACCCCCAGGCGCGCATGACGTCCTCGGCGATGTACCGGGTCGCCGGGTAACACCACAGGTAGAGGTGCGCATTGTCTGCAGCGAGATCATTCACAGGGAGTGCTTTGATGCGTTCGAGGCTCATAAGCTCGTAGTGGCTCTGTGCTCCGTGCTTGCCGAGTTGCCCCGCCTGCCACGGGGGGTCCGCGATGATGCACGAGAATTTCTCCCCGGAGTAGGTTGTGCCAGGCGGCGCGTTCTCCGAGCTAGCCGAATTGGTTTTGGTGATGTTCATGGAAACCCTCCTTTCCTGCAGCCGAAGTGAAACGTTGCGGGCACGCCGAACGTCACTATGAGCGAGGGTTCGGGCCGACCGCGGGGCTGCTGCCCATACTTATGACGGAACGGGCGCGGTTCGTAAAGCGTCCGGTCGGTACAAGATGCGATCCGTAAAGACGGATCCAAGAATTCGCCTGCGTCCAGGTTGGTCGTCTCTCTCGTGAAGAGAACTCCAGGGCGACGGTGACGGTGCCACCGTCGCCCCGGGCTTCCCTCCCGCTGGGCTACTGCGAGACCTCTCCGCGGTGCAGATAGGACTCACGGATCATGGCTTTTCGCGCCTCGTGCGCATCTCCACCGAGGTCGGCTGCAAGCTGCAGGATCGTCGCACGCAGCTCTGCCTGTGTCCGGTCGAGTTCAGCTTCGATACGAACGCGCTTCGCATCGCGTCGCTGCTCGATCCTGTCTCCGATCCAGGAGATCACCTCGGGCACCCGGTCGAGGAGTTCGAACATCAGCAGCAGCGGCAATCCCGCCAGCACGATTAGTCCGAGGACCATGTCACGAGAATCGCGCGATCGTGCGAGCGGCTCCCATGGCGTAGGCGTCGACGATGTGCTTGTAGCGCGCCTCCCCAAGCGGAGCGACCTGGATGAGGTGAGTCTCTAGCGCCGACAGGCTGCCCGCCTCATGCAACGCCACATCCGTGATGAACCCCCGGCCCTGCTCGACGGTGGCCGCGACCACGACGCGCGAACGCAGCTGATCTACCTCACGACTGGTCTGACGCTGCAAACGCGCGTCTCTCTGGCCCAGCCCTGAGGAGGCGAACGTGCCCCCCAGTGATGCCAGCTCCTTGTTCGATTCAAACACTTAGAACCTCCTCTAGATCCGTTCTACTGCGACCGTTCGGCCACACATCAAGGATCGATCCGAGAGGTTCCGGGTGTCATTGGCACAGAATTGGCAACATGGAGCCGACAGATCCGTATCGACAGGACATCGCACGCGAACTCCGGGCATTTCGTAAGGGGCTCGGCGAACCAGGCGCAGATCGATTGGCATCGCTGTTCTACCTCACGGAGGCACTGGGTGAGGGAGAACCGGAGCGCGCCTTCGAGGAGCTGGGTCGACTGCGAGAGCAGTTCGGACGAGATCCCATGACCGCGATCGGCGCGTTCTTTTTCTTGTCTGGATGGGGTGTAGGGCTCGGAAGTGTAGACGAACGTCGCCACCTTTACGTGCGACGCTACTACGCAGGTGATGTGTCCACGCCCTGGCGTCGAGCGGAGAAGGGTATCGCAGAACTCGTAGCTCTCATCCGCAACCGAGACGAATCCCACCGGCCGACTGCTTTTATCGGCGTGATCCCCGGTGATCGGAGCTTCCAAATCGCGCTGGGCTTCGACTCAGCCGCAGTCGATTGGATTGAACCTCAGGTCTACGTCAACGGCGAAGCGTACGACCTGAACCTGCACGTGAACAAAGAGCTGGATGGGAAGGGAAAATTTGGACGCCAGTTCGTGCTGCCTTTTGTTCCACTTGACACATCCGTAGGGTCGTTCGACTCAATGGGCAACGTTCGGGTTACATGGAGGGCCAAGGTGTGGCCCGTCTGGAGCGTTTTCTCTTGGCTCGATGATCCGCGGATGGTGCCGCACACCCGCACCTTCGCGAACAAGTCCATCGAGGTCTCAATACGGCTATATGCCATCGACGGGTTGCCCGCGGGCCCAATAGTTGGCAACAGGGCGGCATTTGCGCACCTACTCACGAACGGGAGGGGTGGACATAATCAGTTCTAGCTCGCAAATGCTCGCGGCGCGGAGTGCGAAGGAGCGCCGTCCACCTGGAGCGAGTAAGAATAGACTTCTGAGTCCGTCAAACTGCATATGTAGTCGACGACGGCACGAGCGACAATCTGCTGCGGAGTGCATCGCCGTACGCTCGCAAGGCTTTCTTGCACCCGGCCCAAGGCTAGATAGTCCACTAGACGCTCGGGTAGGCGTTTCGTCGCGCGGTGCGACGGAGTTGACGCCCAGTCGCTGGACTCGGCGCCGGGTGTTTCCAGCCACGCGGACGAAGCTTGATCGAAGAGTCGATCGAAGCAGGCTGATATGAGGGCCTCCTGGCCCTCGCGAATAGCACTCAAGTCAGGGTCATCGATGACGAAGTACCATGTGAGCTGCTTCAGAAATTCAATCGCCGACTCGAGTCGGTCGCTTCGAAATTTCGCCTGACCAGTTGATATGTCGACGTCGTTGACGAAGAGAGATATGAGACCACCTCTCCATTGCGAAAGAGCAGCACGAGACGAGACCCCTCCCGAATATCGAGACGGATCAATCATCGAAAGTACTTGCGCTACTTGATTGAGGTAGGGATAGCCGAGCGAGGCCAAATCACCCCTACTTGGGAGCTCTTGGATTCCCGCTTCTGTAAAGCGATCCCACTCGTCGACGATTCTCATTACCGGACTTCCGCCGAGAGGTGAGTTGGTCTCACGAACTTCGGCCCGAATGTATGAAATGATTCGCAGAAACGTATTCGTTACTGGAGCCATAGATATTTCGGCAAATGGAATCAGTCCAGCTTTGTGGGCGTCTTCGAGGTCGTGAACGGCGTACGCAATATCGTCTGCAATGTCCATGATCGATGCCTCGAGCGAACGATCTCGAGGCCCCTGGAGTGCACTTTCGGTATCTCCGTCATCGGAGTTCAGTCCTAGAACCCAAGCGAAGGCATCTGCGTCCGCGTCGTACACTCCCCACTTTGACGGCTTCTTCTCGTTTTCGCCATGCAGCCAGGGATACTTGAGGGACGCCAGAAGTGTTCTCCGAGTGAGGTTCAGTCCGTAGTCCTTCGAGCTCGGGTGGTTTGAGGCCAGGAGTGTCAAGATGCGGAAAGTCTGTGCATTGCCCTCGAAGCCGTCAGGAAGAAGGCACGGTCGGGGGCCCTCGCATGCATTCTTCCGTCGCACGCCATCTTTCAGAATGTTGGGGACATCTTCGATGCGGGCCGTATATCGCGTTGGATAGACATCGCGGTGCAAAACGCAGGTGACTGCGCGCTGTAAAGCCTCTTCGCCGGTGTGCCCAAACGGCGCGTGACCCATGTCGTGCACCAGTGCTGCCGTCTTGACAACCTCCTCGTCGATGAGTTCGACGTTGCAGTTCGTTTGTGCGATTGACTGAGCAATTTGCTCTACTCGATATGAGTGTGTCAGGCGATTCCGGACTGATGACGACGTCAGCGTGGCTATCTGCGTCACGTCTTCGAGTCGTTCAAACTCGGCGGAATAAAACACCCGATCGTGATCACGCCGGGCGTCCGGGCGACTATCGGAGGAAGAGCCCCCACGGCGCTCCCATTCGGAGCCAGCGACGTTTGTCATTTTCTGCGATGTTAAATAGCAATCAAGCGGGCGTCAGGACCGGGCCGATACCCGAGGTCCCTCAGTGCAACATTCGCGAAACTATTGGCGATGCCGCGCATTCTCATGCGTTGGATGTACTCGTTGTAACTTAAATCTTCTGGAACTGAGCCACCGGCATCCGTGGATTCCAATATTTCGTGAGCGACACGCTCCGATCGCACCATTGCCTGAACTTCTTCTTGCGTGGACATATTGATCAACGATCCTCTCGGTGAAATTATCCACGGGGGTGGGAGATTGTGTAATTCATTCTTTTCCATAAACTAAATAAAACACACTTAGTCAATATTGACAATGATTACACGCGCTCACACTTCCGTGTCGCGTCTTGCGCGCGAGACTATCGGTACGCTCGGGGCAGCGCACCTTGACACGCCGAAATCATCAAACGTCGCACCGTACGGCCTCCGACCCCGGGGGATGTAGAGGCAATCCGTCGACTCATTCGTCACTAGTGCTGGAGGGCGCGACGAATGGCGACAAGGAGCTAACTGAGGAGATCGATAGGTTGAAGACCGAGGTCGTCCGCTAGTCGCTCAACCGACCGCAGGCTGAGGTTCCTCAGCCCCTGTTCAATCCCACCGATGTACGTGCGGTGGTAGCCAAGCTTCTCTGCGAGCTGCTCTTGGCTGAGTCCAAGTTGCTGCCGATGGGCGCGGACATTGCGCCCGAGCGTGCGCTGTAGTTCGCCTTCCACCTCCTCAGCACAACAACATGCTACTTATCGATCTACATACTTATGAGTAGCACTCGCGGCGCGAGTGGGCGTGCCCACTTCGCCGCAACGGCTTCCGGGCTTCTGGCGACCCACCGCCCGACTGCTCTAGCGCACCACGCCATATGCACCTCGGGCACCCCGCGACCCTGGGCAGACGCTTGGTCGAATGCGGATCAGGTCCGCCTCGAGCGAGCCGTGCGGCGTAGGCCCCTCAGGGGAAACCGCCTCCGTAACAGCGAAGCGGAGTCACCCTAGGCGACTACTGCGTGTTGCCTGAGTCGACCGACAAGGCCGAACTAGCAATGAAGAGGTTGTCTTCGGCGTGGATCAAGCCCTCCTTTGTGTGCTACTTATAAGTAGCACAGTGGCTGGGCCACGTCGTTACCAACCCGATTGGAACCCGATGCTTCAAATCGAAAGCCGTGGTAGCTCCCCGAGCCCGCCCGAATCCGCCGCGGCGAAGCCCGCGAACATCCGTTTTCTCCCGCGACGGCGAATTCGAGTAAGAGTCGCTCTGCTCGCAACGATCGCCGGTGCTGTGGTGCTTCTCGCCGGTTGCTCGGTCTCCGGGCCCGAGCTAGGCGACGACGATGCTGATGCCACGCCAATCAGCTACCCCGTACCCGACGGGTGCCCCAGCGGCGGCGAGTTCGGACAGGCTTTCATCAGTGACCCAGCCTGGGCTCGCGCTGTCACCGCCGATCTTCTGAGCGGGGATCTCCGCTCGCCGTTGCCGCCAGGAGGTTGCGCCTACTTCGTCGGCGACGTCGGTACCGCGAAGAACGGCGTCGACAGGTACCAACGCGTCATCGTTGCCTATTTCAACCTGGACACCCCCGGACGGCTGACACAGGAGGATCTGCGCACGTGGGGCGTTGAGGCCGGAGGTGTTCCGGAGGACGAGACGTCCATCGACGGCAATCCCACCGGCAAGAAGTCAGAGCGCAGTCTGGGGCTTCCCACGGACTTCACGTACTTCGACAGTGCGCGCGTGAGTTGGCTGGACGGCGTCACCACCACCAGATACGCCGACACCCCTATTCCCGCCTTCACCCAGGGTGCGAGCGGCGAGATCGAGTTCTACCTCAAGGCAGAACGCGCCAGTGCCATCGAGGCCGCCTCCGGCTCAGGTGGGAGCGTTGCCGATGCGATGTCGGGCATCATTGCCATCGACGCTTCAGCCACCGCTGTCACCTTGACCGCCATCGACCCGTCTACCGGCAAGTCCATAGCAACGCGCACCTTCGAAGGGCCGGAGGCTGTTCTCCCTCGCGTCAACATGGCGTCGTCCTACATCGCGCAGCAGGGCTTTTCGCCCGACCTCACTCGTGTCGCCGCCACTATGACGGTCACTGCCGACAACTCGAACCACGTCGGCTGGATCACCAAAAGCGGGCAATTCGTCGACGTGTCCGACGCAGTTGCAGGGTCCCAGTCAGACTTCTCCAACACGATCCAGCACGTCTCACCCGTATTCGGTGCAGACGGAGCGTTCTACTACCTCGACGGCAGCACCAGCGAAGTCAAGCGAATCCCCGCCAGCGCCACCACCGCAGACGCCGTCGCGGCCAGTACGCCTGAAACCGTTCAGTCAAAAGTCGACCAGAGCTTCCTCGTCTGGCCCAGCGGCACCATCACCCCCTGCGGTGGCACCTGCGCACCTCACAGTGAAAACATCCAGCCCGGACCGTTCGGGCAAGGTGCGACCGTCAACGACTGGCTTGACCCGAACACCCTCATCTGCACCACGAATACGCTCACCGAGATTGACCTCTATGCCCCGTACCCGGCCGGCTCCGACCCTATGTACAAGGGCCGCTGGGCCTGCGGAGCAGAGAACACTGACGTCAGTTTGCTCCCCAAAACGGAAAGAAAGAACTGGAGCCCGATCGGCTCACCGGATGCCCAGACGGTTGCGTTTATCTCCTCTCCTGCATCGGGCTCTGAGGCTCCCGAATTGTTCACCATCGGGCGAGGAGGCGGAGACCCGACGAAGCTCGCGACAGAAAAATCCTTCGCTCGCACCGAGAAAGGCTGGCTTGGATCAAGCAACCGCGTCCAGCTTCTCGATTGGCGCTGACGAGGCCTCGCCGCGTCGGTCAGCTCTGCGTAACGGGGAAGCGGTGCATTGGGGACTGCGGTTGACCATCTCAAGTGGCTGGTTGTGAAGCGACACAGTAATAGCCAAGGTGTTACTTGATCGTAAATCGTTATCCTCGGGTGTAAGGATTTGCTCATCATGGCTACCAAACACATCGCGCAGATCACCGACGACCTCGACGGCACCGTTCTCGAGCAGGGCGAAGGAAAGCAGATCACCTTCTCGGTTGAAGGTCGCGCGTACGAGATTGACCTCTCTGACAGCAACGCCGACAAGTTCTACAAAGCCCTGACGCCGTTCGTTGACGCCGCCCGCTCGGTCGGGTCCGCCGGCGCCGGTCGAGCCACCCGCGGTGGTGCTCGCTCCAAGAGCGACCTTGACCTCGGCGCGATCCGCGAGTGGGCTCGGGCCAACGGCCACACGGTTAGCGATCGTGGGCGCGTCCCGGGAACCGTCATCGAGGCTTACAAGACGGCTACGGCGTAACTGGTTCTGACAGTAGGACACCCCCGGCTCCGTGAAGGCCGGGGGTGTCCTATTTTGCTCGCACCAACTCGGTTCGGAGGGCTCTCGCGATAATTCCCGGCAACCCACCCGCTGGCCTTGTAGCTGTCCGGTCAGATCAGGCTGGCGCGGCCGAGATCGAAGAGGTCGGGTTGGCGCTGTTCGAACAGATCCTCGAGGGCATCCCCGTCACGAGCTTCCGCAAACGCAGCCTCCTCGTCGGTAATCGGCACCACCTGCAGCCACGTCGTGTAGACGTCCTCGTCCTCTTATGCGGGGAATTCGTTCTCCCAGCAGAACGGGGGGACAATGAAACCATGCTGGGTTGTCACCTCAGCGCCAGCTTGTTGGAACGCGCCGCGAATGACCGTCCCGTACCGGGATGGGCCGCCGTCTGCGACGTAGAACGCGCAGAATGCGAGACCACTGCCGAAACGTTCCCAAAAGCGGCGCCCGCCTGAGTTAGCGCACCTCACAAGAGGCGGCCGGCTCGAGCCCGTCCGTTTAGGACGGTGCTCGCCGGCCGCCGTCGCCAACTGATTCCACGCACTGCCCCTCGTTTGTGCTCAGCGATTTCACGAGAACCATCCCGGTTCTCGGTCGCACGCACAAAGGAGAAGCACCATGGTGCAAGGCATCATCATCCCGGTGTCCGACGCCGATGACATGCGCGCTCTCGAATTCAGGGAAGTCAAGGACTACCAGAGAGCCGTCGGGGGATGGATCGAGGCGATCGACATCCTCAGCTTCGGCTGCACAATGTACCTGAGCGAAGAGGGGCTCATCCGCGGGCTGCCGTACAACCGACGCGCAACATATTTGTGGTGGTACCACGTGCCACACGCGCGCGGTCAGGCGCGGCTAGCAGGCGACGCGGTTCTCGTCGGTCTGCCCGGCCAGGATGGCTGGAACACCGACGTGCCCGTCACGGAACAGGCCCTTCTTCGCGGCGCGATGCTGTGCCAGGTCGAGCTGCAACGACTGGACTCGGAAGAGTGGCGAGCGACACCGAGCGAACCGCAGACGTATATCGAGGCCGTTGTCGGTGCGACTCTGATGATGGAGTACGCCACGGACCGGCTGCTGCGCGTCGTCCCACTGCCGTGACCACAGGCGGCGGGCTACTCCTACCCAGGAGCGGTCCGCCGCCTTTTGATCTCGCGGGTCGCGACGTCGATGTCCACCCCACTCTGCTCAAAGGGAAGGGCAGACCGCTGGGCAAGCCCCATTGTCGGGTGCCGCGCTCACTACGCGGCGTTGATGGGCGGGCGCCACGCGGCGAGCAGTGCGGACTCGAGCGCAACCGCATCCTCGTTCGTCGGAGTAACGTTCCAGGTCAGGTCGCACTCGCGGAGCCACGAACTCACCACCCCGACCTGCGCGGCGTCCATGACAGTTGGACGTCGGCGCGTGTATTCGCGAGTCAAGCCAAGCTCTCGCACCGCGACCCAGGAACGAAGCGTACTGCGGCTGAGATCTAGCGACGTCGATAGATGCGTCGCGAGGCGCGCGCGGAGATTGGACGCCTTTCCGAGGTAGACGCATTCGCCGCTGTGGAACCAGGCGTATACGCCGGGACGTGTGGGGATGCCAGCCCGCTCGATTCGAGCCACCGTCTGCCTCGGTGGCGAGAGGAGGGCACGCCACTCGGGCGTGGTGGTCGCTGGGTTGTCCATCTCACTGCCCTGCCTGCCGGGGTTTGTCTTCTCAGGTGCGCGCCGCATCACCTGAGGTGCTCAGCCACCTCTTCAAACGCTGCTTTTCGACGGGCGCGCCGCCTTTCTCGCTCTTCGAGATCTTTCACAAAAAGTGCCTGCGGTGACGGGTGGAAGCTGCGCACGATCGTCAGGCCCCTATCCGCCTCGATTGTCGGGTCGAGTCGCACAAGCCGCTCCCAGGCATGCGCGGCATGACTGCCTTGAAGCAACACGACCTTGAGGTTCGGAGCTAGATCAATCAGTTTGAGCACCGTCGGAACGCCTGCATCAAGCTCGGAGGCCTTCGGCGCACGGTTGATGTACCAGGGATATGCGTTCCACGGCAGTAGATCCGTGGGGGACAGGCTGACTGTTTCGAGGAGTTGCGCTTGCAACTCCGCAGAGCCATCGTCGTTCTCGACGCAGACGAATCCGCTGCCGATACCGTCGCGGGTGGCTGGTCCGGGGTCGCGGAGGATGCTGAGGAGCTGCGCGTTTACGCCCCCGTGTAGTGGTGCGACGTACGGCACGAACCCTCGTCCAACTCCGCGCAACTCGTCGACATACCTGTTCACCGGGGCGATGTGGGGCGCATAGCGTTCATCCCACTGCTGGGTTCTGAAGGCAGGGTCCGCCATCCGTCTCGGCATGCAATCACCGTAGCGCTGAGATGTCGAAGGCATCGTCGGGCGCGTCGCCGACTGCCTCCCGCCATGGCTTCGCCTCGAGCGGGAGCGCGGGAGCCAAGCAGTCACACTCATGCGCGGCGCTCCGTTGCGCGGGCGGTTTGGCGTCGCCGGCGAGGTTGTATAGCGACTCCCGAACGAGTCGAGCCCGCCTCGCAATGATGGAGGTGGGCTCGACTCAGGGGCTCAACCCTTCGGCGGGTACGGATCCTTTTTGCCAACCGTGTCCGTGTTGCGGATCTGGTTGTTGTCTTTTCTGTGGTCGCGGACCTCGCCGCCGCCGCTACGGGTTGCGAACCCGACCGCAGCATCGTGCGCTTCAGCCTGCGTGCCGTAGCGGCCGGCCGCTTGCGAGGCACCCTCTCGTTTGGCGCTCCAGTCGCCCTTGTCCTTGTCGTACTGCACGTCGTAATCAGCCATCGTGGCCTCCTTCAGGTAATCGCTGGAGTGCCGATGGTAGGGCAGACTCCCGACATTTGGGCGGTTCGACCGATCCGACGTGGACCGACAGAGCATTTGTCGCCCTCAGAGGAGCCGAGCGGCGCAATGATGACCTCATGCTGCGCGTATACCTCGACCAAAACAAGTGGATCGACCTCGCCCGTGCGGCCACCGGCCATCCAGCAGGTGCCCGCTACACAGAGGCGCTGGACGCCGCCCGCACTGCCGTCGGGGCGGGCAAGGCATCATTTCCGCTCGACATGTTTCGCTACGCCGAGACTGGCAAGCGTTCTGATGACCGGTCCCGGAACGACGTTGCCAACGTGATGATCGAACTCTCAAATCGACACACTATGGCGCCCGGGCGATACGTGCTGCCCGCCGAGCTGGACCACGCGCTTAAGGCTCGCTACGGTCGCCCCGAGGAGCCGCGCCATCGCGAAGTTTTCGGAACCGGGGTCCGTCATTTGACGAACGGCCAGGTCGTGTTGCCCGAACTCGACATCAGTCTGCTCCGTAACTCGGGAAACGATATTGACGTTGCGGACTATCCGAGGATCCAGGAGATCTACTCACAGCTCCTCGAAGCAGATCTGATGCGGGCCGGTCCGGCGATCGCACGTTCGGCGGGAGTGGTTACCGACACCCTTCATCCTGATCAGCAATACATCGATCACGAGAACAAGATCGCCTCGGAAATTCGGGCGAGGGGGCTGTCAGGCGACATGCTCGATCTCGCCGTGCGCGCCTCGGACCTCGGCGATATCCAGTCCGCGGTCACCGAGGCGGTCGACGCTATCGGTCTCACGTGGGACCGCTTCGTGGAGGACCTCGGTCCCGCAGGATTGGTCGATTTTATGGACGATCTGCCGACTCGGCAGGTCACCAACGTGATGCGAGGAGCAAAGCTCCGTCAGACCGAGCAAAAATGGGAACTGCACGACCTCAACGACATCCTGGGGCTCTCCGTAGCCGCAGTATACTGCGACGTCGTCGTCACCGAGAAGCAGTGGGCACACCGGTTCACCCAGGCGAAGATCGAGGCTCGTTACGGCACCACCATCCTTCGAAGCGTGGCGGATCTGACTCCGATCCTTCAGCGTTCCGCCCCCACGTGATCTTGATGGACCGGCGACATAGGTGCCGGTGTCGCGTCCGGAAAAGGCCGTTTGCCGGGACATCGTCAGCGTGTGGGGTCGAGCGGGCTGACCGGCGGGCTGGCTGTCGTAGGTTCCGATTACAGTCACCACCGTGAAGGAATGGTGGCGCGTCGACGGCTGGCCGACGGCAGACGAATGGCAGGCGCTCTGGGCATTCGCAACATTGGTCGTTGCCGCGGTCGCGGCATGGCTCGCCCTTCGCCAGTACCGGTCCTCCGTCGGGTCGCAACTCGAGCAGGCCAGACCCTACGTAATCGTCGACTTCTCGTTCGAGGGCGGTGCCGCCATCCTCTTGGAAGTGAAGAATGTGGGGCTCACTGCTGCGCGGAACATTCGGTTCGAGTGGTCGCCTCTACCTCTCGCGGACGATGAGGTTGCGCAGGCCGCGATCGATCGGACTCTTGTCCGAGACGGAATCCCGTTCTTGGCTCCGGGTCGCTCGATGTTCTTCTGGTTCGGAGTCTTCAGAGACGACTACGAGGAGACCATGCAGCGACGCTTGATCGTAACCACAACCTGTGAAGGCAGTGGCGATGCTCGCAGGTGGACCAGTGAGTCTCTGTTGGATCTCGACCAGTGGGCCGAGACGATGGTCCAAGAAGGTCCTATGGAGAAAGTTGCAGCCAGCTTGAAGAAGCTTGCCGATGCGGCCACCAATCAGAAGGGTGCCGACGCGGAACTCGCCAAGGCTGCTAACTCGCTACACGAATACCTCGAAGCGACCGAGCGGGTGATCGACAGTCGCGCGCGTAAGAGGTCCAATCTCCACCGTCGTTTCGCTGCGCAGCAAGAACGTGAGACCCGCCGCCAGGCGGAACTCGCGAAGCTCACAAATGCCACTGACGAAGAGGGAGAACCCTGATGGGCGACAGATCGTCCACGGTGTCCAGCTGAAGTTGAGGCTCGCGCCGACGAGTCGTCGTCGGCGGCGCGAGCAAAGAGTATGCCAGGAGACTTCTACCTGGGATCGTCCGATCGGACGGTTGGCGCGCGACTCGTTTCGTCGTTCACTAGACGCAGCGGGTGCTGCGGTTCAGCCCTGGCGCCGCCCCACGCCCTCCTCGTTGCCGGTTTGCGGTCTCCCAGAGAACCAATCAAGTTCTCGGCCGCACCCGTCAAGGAGGTGACCCGCCCACCATGAGCGAGTTCAACGTCAACACCCCGCCCGCCTCGGCTGCGTCCGCCAACGGACTCGGCTACGGCCCGATCAAACCTCTCGCGGTCAGACTCAACGAGTCCACCCGCACCCAGCTGGACATCATCGCCCAACTCAGCGACCGGACCGTCACCGACGAAGTCCGCCTCGCCATCGAAGCCTGGATCGACAAGACCAAAGCCGACCCAGCCATCCAACGCCGCGCGAAGGATGTCCGCGAGGAGATCGAACGCGAAGCAGCAGGCAAACGCGACGCGATCGCCGCCATCTTCGACGCCGCCCCGGCACCGAAGACGCCGCGCACGCCGGCGAAGCCCCAGGGCAGCTGACGGCTTTACCTCAACGGGCGGCCGGCTCGAGCGATGTCCCACCAGGACCTAGCTCGCCGGCCGCCCCGCCTCACCCTCGCCCCGAGCGATAAACGGCCCTCGTTTGTTCTCTGCGATTCCACGAGAACCATCCCGGTTCCCGGTCGCACGCACAAAGGAGGAACACCACCATGGTGCAGGGCATCATCATTCCCACGTCGGACTCCGGCGAAAGGTGGGCTGCCGGCTCGCCGAGCTCGAACACTATCGGTTGCCCTAGGCGGATAGATCGGGGCGCTCGACGCGCTCAACTTCGGATGCTCGGGCAACCGGCGCGCGACCTACCCCTCGTTGGTATCCAGCGGCTTCCAGCGGAACCACTCGGTTCCCGGCCGCTCGTATCAAGGAGGAAGAGATGGTTAGAGGATTGTTCGTGCCGCTCGACGACACAGCACAGATTGAGCCCCGCGAGTTTGCCGGGCTCGACGACTACCAGAGGGCGGTGGGTGGCTGGATCGAGCCGGTCGACATTCCGTCGCTCGGTGTGACCATCTACGTCAACGAGGAAGGCCTGATTCGGCAGCTGCCGCTCAATTCGCGCGCCACGTTTCTGTGGTGGTTCCACGTACCGGCCGCCCGCCAGAAGGTGATGCTCGCCGGCGACGCGGTGATCGTTGGGATACCAGATCGACGAGGCGACAGCACCGATGTGCCCGAGGCGGTTCTCGAACTGACGACACCCGGCCGGCGCTGGCGCGTGGAGTACCTGACCGTGCCTGACTCCTGTTGGCGTCAGGGTGACATTGAGCACGACGACGTTTGGGGAGCAATGTTTTGGGGAGTGATGCTCCTTGAGCGTGCCGCTGGGGTGAGGCACGTACGGCTCGCTCCGATCACCGCCTCCCACACCAATGCCATCTCGTCCGACTGATCCAGCGGCGACCACTTGAGCAGCCCACTGGCTGCTCGTGGTCGCCGCTTTTCACATACCTACTGTCCGGCCGACGTAGCAAGCGAGCGGAGGTCGACGGCCGCAGCGATCTGGGTCTCCGTCGCAAGGAGGTAATGCCACGTTCCCCAGGTTTTTGCAGCATTGACACGCTCGATCCATGCGACCGCAGCTTCCGCCTTCGCCGTCACTGAAACGCTGTCTTCAGCAGCGGAGTCCGACTTTGCCTCGATGACCCAGGTGCTGCCGTCGCTCGCGACTACCACGAAATCCGGGAAGTACCGACCGCCTGACCACGGCACCCACGCGATGCCATTCGTGTAGATGCGCTGCCAGTGCGAAACGTCGCCCCAGGTGTCTAGTTTGCGAGCTAGGCGAAGCTCGGCAGTCTCCGAGTCGAAACGCGCGAATTGTTCGATGGATCGATCCCACGGCCCCATCCACGCGTCCTTGCGATAGGCGTCCCAGACCCCGAGAGGTGCGGTCGGCTTCGGACGACGTTCCGGAATCGTCACCGGGTCCCAGCGATACGACGGGGCTAGCTGTCGAGCTTTGTACGCCACGCGAATTAGACCGAAGAGGGCTTCCTCAGCGCGGGCCGCGTGATCGAGGCTCCATTCCCACTCGTCATCAGCGCCGTCGATCCCAGCCCCGCGGATGAACGCGTCGACCAGCTCGAGGGCTCGCGCCTGCTCGGTCATCTCGGCCTCGACAAGGCCTGATCCCATGAGGCGCCCGAGAAGCTGACTGCGCACCTGCTTCCCGGTGGCGACCTGGCGCGTTGCGTCTTCGCCCTGAACCGCCTGGTCGACGACGCGCACGTTGCCTTCAAGATCGCGCTCGGCGTTAATTGCGCGACGTACGAGCTTCACGGGGGAGTCGTGACGGAAGATCGTGCCCTGCTGCTCGACAGCGAGCTCCGTGACGTTCGCCAAGGTAAACCGCATCGGCGTGACGATGCGTTCTTCCTTCGGGAATTGGATCGGCGCAAAGTCCGGGTTGCGGGGCATCAACTGACCAAGCGCGTCAACGCTCGCATTTGCCTCTGCAAGCACGGCGCCCATCTCCTCGGCGAGAAGCAATTCCGCCGGTCCGAGACCGTCGAGTGACGTGTCGCCGGCCGGAGGGGTAATCTGCGTCGCGGTGACGGCGAACCCGGTCGCCGGGTCTTCGACGTCTCCGCCCATCAGGCTCGTGAGATCGAGCGTGCCGTCATCCAGAGTGGGCTTGGTCTCACCTGCCGCCTGCGTCACGAAGCGCTGAAGCAGCGCCTGCTTGTCGCGGAGGAGCTCCGCGTACGACTCGTGGGCAACGAGATCGACCTGGTCGATCGCACCGATGTCCGTGCGGCGGCTGAACGGAAGCCGCAGTCCACGACCCAGAACCTGCTCGGTGAGGCTCTCCGACGCGAGAGCACGGCGGGCGACAATGACGCCGATGTTCTTGACGTCCCATCCCTCTTTGAGCTTGTCAACACTGACAATGGCCCGAACCGGGCTGTCCGGCTCTTCAACTTTTGCGAGCGCCTCGAGCGCAGCGTCGCTCGATCCACTTGTGATGAGCAACACTTCACCTTCGCCGGACAATAGGTCTTCGCGCGTCAGAAGCTCCGCGATCTCCTTGGCATCCGCGATGTTCTGACACACCACAAATAGCACTGGAGGCACCGGAACAAGCTGAGCCGCCTCGGCGAACTGACGCCAGACCGGCTCCTTGCGAGCGCGGAGCAAGCAGGCGTCCGCGAGCTGCGTCTCGAGATCCTTTCGTCCGTCCGCGCGGTACACGATCACGGGGATCTTCACCAGGCGGTCAGCGATGGCGTCGGCCAGCGAGTACTGGTACACGACCTTGCCCGCTTGAACGTCGGCGGCGTCCGGAGTCGCCGTCAGGCCGACTACGGCGCGAGCGCCCAAGTCACGCACGGCCGCGTTGAAGCGTTCCGCCTTCTCGCGGATGACGTGGTGCTCGTCGACAATCACGATAAGATCATCGACGTTCTGCAGATGCGTGTAGAGCGCGGTGCCGATCGTCTCGTTGTCTTGGCGTGCCTTGCGGCTCACCTTCTGCGTCGGCGAGATGAGGGTCTGGACATTGAACACGTAGAGCTTGAATTGACGCGGATTGTGCAGCGCGTCGCCGATCTCGCCGCGGGCGAAGTTGTCCGCAGTGACGAGTACGGGGTCTACCTCCGCGCCGGCCACATATTTCGCGTCGCCAGGGGTGAAGTTGCGGATCGTCTTCGACAGGATGGTCGATCCCGGTGTCACGATCAGGACATTGCGGACGCCCTGGCGGGCGAGATAATCCACGAGACCGGCCGCCAGATAGGTCTTGCCGACGCCGGTCGCGAGGTCGGCAATTACCTCACGGCCATCGCCGTGGGCTACATGCTTCGCGAGTTCGTCGAGAGCCTCAGCGTTAGGGCGGCGCAGGTCCATCGTGGACGCGATCGAGGCCGTGAGATCGCCGTCGTAGGGTAGCCAGTCCGTCACTTGATCACTCCACTTCTCGGGAAGAGACCCTGTGGTACCTGCAGAACACGAGACCCAGGACTGTGGCGGCGCAGCAACTGGCGCGCCTCAGGTATCACGGCGAGAGCGGCGACCAGCAGTGTCTCGTTGCTGTTGATGCCCGCGAGCAAACCTTCGATGTCCGCTTCATCTACTGCCCCGCGGATGACTGCCAGGCGCGAGCGATGCTTGCGACCCACGAACGGGCCGTCGGACGCCTCAAGGACGTAGCCGAGGCGCGCGGCGATGGCTCTGCCAAGAGTTGCGTCATCCGTCTCGTCGGATACGACGACTGTCTCGAAGTCCGCCAGCTGGAAGGACTTGAATGCTTGCTGGTGAACTGTCAGTTCCCGGAAGCCGCCGCCACCCCGCCATTCGCTTGCCGCTGCAACTGAGGTTTTCGAAAGCGACTTGAGGCGCTTCACCGTCTTAGTGATGTCTGGATCGGTGAACTTGTCGGTCGGCTCTTCGTCGAGGCCAAGATCCAGCTCTGCGGAAATGTCCTCTGTGTCGTCCTCATCGAGTGCCGACAACGGATCGTCCAAGTGCTTCGCGAACTTCGAGAGAAGTGAAGAAAACTGCTTGGCCTCCTCTGGTGTGACACCCTTCGGTAGGGCCTTGTCAGCAACCAGCGTGACCGTGCTCAGAATTCCCCCCTGGTCCTCGCCGCTGACAACCTTCTGCAAGCGGGGGCGCGTGAACTTAGCCAACACGTCGGCGTCACGCTCGATCGTGACCCACCGCCTCCCGAGCTTGTGTGCGACTGCAGCTGTCGTGCCAGAACCGGCGAAGGCGTCGACGACGATCTCACCCGGCTTGGTCGCGATCTCGATGATGCGGCTCATGAGGCGTTCCGGCTTGGGCGTGTCAAACACCGAGGAGTCGCCGAAGAGACCGACGATCTCCTTCTTTGACTCGTCAGTGTGGCCTACCTCCTCGTGAGGCCACCACGTCCACGGAACAAGCCCCTGATCCTCGTCCAAGTAGCGGATGGTGTTTGGCATGCCGTCGCCGTTGAGTCCGAAGTACAGGCGGCCATCGTCACGGAGCTGCTGCATGACGCCCGCGTTGACGCTCCAGGCGCGCCCGTTGGCGGGTCGCACGACCCGACCGCTCGGGGTCATTACGTCGTAAAACTGGCTTGCAGTGGCATGCCCGCCCTGCACATCGAGCGGGATCGGTCGCCATGGCCCGCGTGGGTCGTTGTTTGGATTGCGATACTCCTTCGCGCCGGATCGCTGGATACGATTGCGAACTTCTCGCCAGTCGGACCCTTTGCGTGCGTAGACCAGGATGTAGTCCTGCACCGCCCCGATCGCGACTCGGTTCTCTCGCGAGTAGCGTTTCTGCCACACGATGGTCGCGATGAAGCTTCGACGCCCGAAGATCTCGTCGAGCAGGACCTTGGCGTAGGCCATCTCCGCATCATCGAGGTGCACCCAGACGGAGCCGTCTGGCGCCAGCAGTTGGTCGATCAGGTCGAGTCGCTCGCGCATCATGCTGAGCCACACGGAGTGCTCGAGGTTGTCGTCGTAATGCTCGAATGCCTGCTTCGTGTTGAAGGGCGGGTCGATGTAGACGAGCTTGACCTTGCCCTTGTACTGCTCGGCGTACTCGGGCGTCTTGATAAGCGAGCGCAGGGCATCCCGGGAGTCACCGTGGATGAGGAGGTTGTCCGCGGCGGTGCCGGCGACGTCGCCCACACGCTCGACCTCGTCGAGGATGCGGACTTCGGCTGCTCGAACGTCGGCGGGGTCGACCCACTCATACCCGCCCTTGTCGTCCGAGACCAGCGCTTGATCCTTATTCGACCACGTCAACGAGAGTCGACCGACCACGTGCACCTCGCTCTCCGCAGCCCCGAGCGGGCATACCCAGTCCATTTTGGCATCGACCTCGGACGTGCAGGACGAGCCGTCCCGGGCCGCCGTTGCCGAAGTGACAACATTTTGACTAGTGCCCCGGCGGGCCGCGTGGCTCATAACTAAAAGCACAAAGGACAATGGGCACACGTAACCGCTGCTCGAGATCGATCGATATGAACCCGAATCAACTTGCTTCCGATTCCGCCCTGTTGCGCGCGGACCGGAGGTCCGAATGCGAATAACTCACGTCCGGTTGTCCGGCTTCCAGTCCTTCGGCCCCGACGCGACGGAGATTGCACTCCGTGACGTTACCTACGTCCTCGGCCCGAACGGTGCAGGCAAGACGGCGGTGCTCGAAGCACTCTCTCGGCTCTTCAGCCCATTGTCCACACAGCGCAGGGTCCGTCACTCCGACTTCCACATTCGGAACGGTCAAACCGCGGCTGAAGTGCATGCCGCCCGGCCAGAACTGTGGGTCGAGGTGGACGTCGAGATCCCGGAGTCGGGTGCAGCGGGAGACCACGCGGCGGTGCCGGCGAACTTCGCGCACATGCGGATTGCGACCGAGGACGGCGTTCCCCGCATCCGGGTGCGGCTCACTGCCACCATCGCACCGGACGACGTGATCGAGGAGAAACTCGAGTACGTCCTCGAAGCGGATGCGGACGGAGAGCCGCTCTTGCGGGCTGACATGTCGCGCTTCGACCGCGCCAACATCGAGGTGCACTACCTGCCTGCTCGCCGCGACCCCGCCGAGCACATCGCTTATACCACGGCGTCGCTCGTCGGCCGAGCACTTCGCGCCGCGGACTGGACGACGGAGCGGACAACGCTTGACGCGCTTTCGAAGGATCTCACCGACGCGCTGGCCGACAACGACGCCGTGAAAAGCATCGTTGCCCAGCTCGCGGGGGAGTGGAAGGGTCTGCACTCAGGTGCCTTCTTCGCCGACCCCTCGATAGCCTTTGGCAGCGGCGATCTGGAGAGCGTGCTCCGACAACTCACCGTGTCGTTTGCACCGTCGCCGGCGGGTTCGTCGCTGCCGTTCGATCGGCTCAGCGACGGACAGAAGTCGCTGCTGTACATCTCGCTCGTGCTCGCGTGGCAGTCCCTCGCGCGCGAAGTAATGAATGGGACGGAGATGTCGTTCGATCAGCACCGCTTGCGTCCTCCCGTCCACACCGTCATTGCGCTAGAGGAGCCTGAGAACAGCCTCGCTCCGCAGTACCTCGGCCGAATCATCCGACAGCTCCGGAAGGCTGCGGAGCATGGCGACTCGCAGTCGCTCATCGCGACGCACTCAGCTGCCCTGCTCCGCCGGGTCGATCCGGAATCGATCTGTTTCCTCCGTCTCGATGGTGATCGCCAATCTCGGGTTCGACGGATCGTCCTCCCGACATCCTCGAAGGACGATGCTGCCAAGTACGTGCGGGAAGCCGTGCTGGCGTTCCCCGAGCTCTACTTCTCGCGGTTGGTCGTGCTTGGGGAGGGTGACAGCGAGCAGGTAGTGCTGCCACGAGTCCTCGCCGCGTCTGACATCGCGGAAGACGACGCTTCCGTGTCGGTCGTGCCGCTCGGCGGACGCCATGTCAATCACTTCTGGCGCCTGCTCAACGAGTTGGAGATTCCACATGTCACCTTGCTCGACCTCGATTCTGGGCGGCATCAGGGCGGCTGGGGCCGAGTTCGTGGCGCGCTGAAGCAGTACAACAAGCTGAAGCAGACGTTCGCACAGAACAAGATCGACGCGCTTCCCGAGTGGGACGATGCGAAGGACTTCCCGACGTTCACCGAGGGCAAAGGTGCGATCCACGTCCTCGAGAAGAAGGGGGTCTACTTCTCGCACCCAGTCGACCTTGACCTCATGATGCTCGAGGCGTTCCCGGACGCCTACGGCGCGAAACCAGCGGGTGCTCCCGACGAGAAGGTCGTCGCTGCTGTCCTAGGCAAATCTCGCGCGAACGAGGATCGCCTCTCGGCCGACGTGCTCGCCCTCTTCGCGGATTACCACCGCATGTTCGACCTCAAGAGCAAGCCGGCCTCGCACCTCAAGGCGATGGCGGCACTCACCGATGAAGAGCTTCTCGAAGCTCTTCCCGAGGTTCTTGAGCGTCTCGTCGCGGACGTGCGCGTGAAACTTGAGGCGCTCCCCGAGTGATCCAGCCCGATGACTGGCGGCCGATCAGTGGACTCGACCTAGAGCCGAACGCGCTGAGGGCGGTCCGTGAGACCGCGGCGAATGTCGTGGTGACCGCAGGGCCGGGCGCTGGCAAGACTGAATTGCTGGCCCAACGCGCGGACTTCCTCTTCCGAACTGGTGCGAGCCCGTATCCAAAGCGGATCCTGGCGATCTCTTTCAAAGTCGATGCGGCGCGTAACCTGCAGTCTCGCGTTCGCCTGCGCTCGGGAGCACAATACGCCGCTCGGTTCGACAGCTTCACGTTCCACGCCTTCGCCAAGCGACTCATCGACAACTTTCGTCCGGCGCTGACCGGACAGAACGCCCTCGTCCGGGACTACAGGATCGATGCGCGCACCCGGATACAGAACGAGCAGATCACCTTCGACGACCTCGTCCCTCTCGCTCTGGAGATCCTGGAGAACAACTCCTACGCTCGCGGGGCGCTTAGGCAGACCTACAGCCACGTCTTCATGGATGAGTTCCAGGACGCGACGACGGCACAGTACGCCTTCTTGAAGGAAGCGTTCGCGGGCACCGGAGTGCAGCTCATCGGCGTCGGCGACACCAAGCAGCGCATCATGGGCTTCGCCGATGCGCTGGAAGGGGTCATGGCGACATTTGCTTCAGACTTCAGTGCGTTGGAGCTGCAGCTCTACCAAAACTTTCGTTCGAACCCGCGCCTGCGACGGATGCAGAACCGCATGATTCTCGAGATGGATCCGACTGCTGCGAGCCCCGAGGCTGACCTCGTCGGCGATGAAGGCGTGCTTCAGGTGCTCCGCTTCGACACCGACGAGGATGAGGCGGCAGCCGTGACAACGTTGATCCAGGAGTGGCTCGACGCTGGCGTGCCGCCGCGAGACATCACGGTGCTCGCTCGGCAACAGCCGCATCTGATCACGGCCGTGCTGGCTGGGCACCTCACAGCGGCGGGGATTCCCTTTCGCAACGAGCAGCAGTCCCAAGACCTGACGACAGAGCCGGTCGCGGCCCTGATCTTCAACTACCTGCGAGTGGTTGCGGACGAAGGACGCCCGACCGCCTACGGCGAGCTCGTGCGTGTCGTGACGCGGGGGGGTATTGAGGAGGTCGACGGTGTACTGGACAGCAAATTGCGAACGATTCTCCTTCAGGACCGACTGGCCGTGCGCGCTGCCAGCTTCGATCAGGCGGACTTTGCGTCGTGGAAGCCGCTCATCTCCGCCTTCTTGAAGTTCGTGACGCGTCCGGCGCTGAACGCGCTCTCGCCTTCGTACCAGCAGGGCTCCCGCCTTAACGATGTCATCAAGGAAGCCGCCGGCGCATTCAAGCGCGAGCTGAACGTTGACGGCGATCCGGTAGAGGCGCTCGACAGGCTGTCCGAGGAAGACGCCGTGCGAATCCTGACGGTTCATAAGTGCAAGGGCCTGGAGTTTGAGAACGTCATCGTCTTTGGGGTCGAGCCACAGTTCTTCTGGGGTAGCAAGCCGAAGGACGTGAAGGCGGAATTCTTCGTTGCGATCTCACGAGCGAAGGACGAACTCGTGCTCACCACGGCACGGCATCGCGCGAAGCCTGTTGGCGCGAACCCGTACTGGCGCGAGGACTCGCCTCCGCATGAAGAGCTGCTCGCCTACGCCTATGAATAGAACCGCATAGCTGCAATGCACGTCGGTCCGGGAATCGGTCGCAGCTGGAAGGTTCTCGCGGGTCCTGCGATCGGCAGTCCAGGGATTCCTCACCTCTCGCGGCTACCGCGCCGCGATCGCCCGAACCTGGTCAGCGCGGCGGTTGCGGGACGAGCTGCTGGTGCCGGAAGTGGCGCGGTTGCATGCGGAGAACTATGGCATCTACGGGCGACAGAAGATGCATGCGCTGACGCGCAGGCAAGGGTGGGCCATTGGCCGCGACCAGACCGAGCGATTGATGCGTCTCGCGGGGGTGCGGGGCGTGAGGAGGTCGAAGCGGGTGTTCACGACCCGCCCCGACAAAATGACCGTGCTGCCGAGCGACCTGGTGAACCGTCGCTTCACGGCGTCGGCGCCGCGGCGGCTCTGGGTTTGCGACGTGACATGTGTCGCGACCTGGTGCGGATTCGCGTATGTCGCGTTCGTCACCGACGTGTACTCGCGGCGCATCGTCGGGTGGAACGTCGCGGCGAGGCTGCGGTCGGAGATCCTTCCGATGTGGGCGCTCGATATGGCCGCCTGGGCCGCAGACGGACGCCTCGACGGGCTGATCCGTCATGCCGACCACGGATCGAACTACACAGCGATGGTCTACACCGACCGGATCGTCGAACTTGGCGCCATGCCCTCGACAGGAACGGTGGGTGACTCGCTTGACAACGCGATGGCCGCGGCAATGAACAACCTCTACGAGACCGAACTCATCCGCCAGCGCGGCTCGTGGCGCACAGTCGAGCACGTCGAACTCGCGACCCTGGGGTGGGTGTAGTGGTGGAACAACTCCCGCCTCCACGGCGAGCCCGACATGCGCACCCCGATCGAGGTCGAGCAGACGTAATACGCTGACCTCGAATCGGCCAATCCGGCGCCTGCCGGACAAGGCTCCCCACGTGATTCCCCGGTCGGCGGCGAAGACAGACTCGTCCCATGGTGCTCCCCGGATCCGACGTCGAGACCTATATGTGCTGCATGTCGGAAGCCCATGCCAGCATGATGCGCGTGACAGAACTCGCGTACATGACGTTGTCGAACTGGGGCCAGCGCGGCACCACCATGGAGCCGCAGAGTGCCCGCATACGAGAATGGCTTGGGCCCGCTCCATACTTGTTCGCCACGGCGAGCAAGAAGCATTATGAAGACCAAGCCAGCCTGGACCGCACGATGGTGGAACATATTGCTCTCACGGCGTCCGATCGGACCGTGGTCGAGATTCGGGAACTCGACGAGCTGATCCGCGACGACGCGACCATCTCTCACGCGATCACTGTGCTCCGCCCATTCGAGGAACGGGACTGTGACCTGCTCGCTGAGCTCGTCCGCGGAGATCACCTGGAAAAGGTGTTTGTGATCGTTCATCACGAGAACTACCCCATCCGCATTTGGCTGGATGCGATGGGAGCCACCGATCTGCACAGCGGCACAGTGGCAGATGCGCTGAGCCCGGTGCTGCTGCAGGCGGCTGAGTCCATCAAGAGCGAGGATTACAACGGACTTTCCTCCGGCCGAGGTAAGGACGCCATCGTGCAGCTGGTGCGCGCCTTCGCGCCGCATGGATACCCCGTCGATCCGGTGCTCTGGATGCGCGCGTACTTCGCCGTGGGTGGGTCGTTTCGGGGCGCCGCCGACATCTCGAAGCTCGTGACCGAGATGCAGCGCGGCGTTCGCCACCGCGTGAAGCCGAGGTACCGCGACGAGATCTACGACATCCTGTTGGCGCGCACACAACAACACGACGGCGCCGTCTGAGTGCCGCCTGCCAGAATTCACATCATGCGATTCCTGAGCAAGCTTTTCGGTCGTACTGAGTCGACAGAGCCTGCGGTCACGGCGACTGAGCCACCCGGAACTCGCGATCCCACCCTTCCGCAGGTGCGGGCCGACACAACGTACGCGCTCGGCGGCGAGCAAAACCTTGTGAAGCTCACCGGCACGACGACTTTCGCCAAAGACGCGATTGTGCGTCTTGCCAAACGGCGCGGCGCCGGTGAGGGCGGCTACATCGAGACGGGCGGCACGCTGCAACGTGAGCCGGACAATCAGGCGGATCGTCATGCGGTGGCCGTGCACGTCGAGGGGGAGAGGATCGGGTATCTCCCTGGCTACCTGGCGAAGCTGATCGACCTCTCCACGAATGGCGCCCGCGAAGCGCAGGTGCAGATCTTCACCGAGCTCGTTCCCAAGGGGCTGCGGGCAGAGGCCTGGGCGTGGCTGGCGGAGGGGCCGGCGCAGTGGCAGTGGTCTGTAGCCAACCGCCCGCCGCTATCGTCGGGTGCGAAAGTTGCGGCGCACCAACAAGGTATCGACCGCTTGGTGGCGGATGCGCTCTCGGGCGGCGGTACGCGAGCCGAGTCCTTCGAGCCAGGCATGGTCGCCGGCGTCCACTACCTGCAGCTGGTCGAGCCAATCAAGCAGCTCAAACGCGAGGGACGCCTCGACGAGGCGCTGACCCTCTGCCACGCCGCTATTGAAGGCGCGGAGGCTCATAGGGAGGGCCGCGAACCAGCGCCGTGGTACACCGAGCAGGCCGCGATTATTCACCGCAAGCTCGGGCAGCGAAGCGAGGAAATCACGGTGCTGACCCGATGGCTCGCCCACTGCCCGCCGGACCGCCGCGACGGCACCCGCGTCGGTGAACGTCTCAGCAAGCTAAACCCGTAACGGCCACGACGTCGGCCCGCCGGCTGACCGCCCGCTAACCGAGTTTCCGTGGGCCACCCTCCAACCTGTTAGCGCGACCGCGTTCCCCCGGCCATGGGCTACCTAAACTCCCACGGGCACTTTCGGCCGATTCGACCAGCGCCCGTGCTGCAGCGGGCAAGACGGAGGCCACGCGAGTCAACAATCGTTCCTGTAGACAGGGCTCTGCCGGTGCCACCTTCTGGCTGCCCTTAGCGTTGACGCCGACCACCGTCGCTAAGGGGAAGGAGTGAGCTGAGTTGTCTGTGATGATGCGTCTAACTGCTGATGCGTCGCTAACTATCCGGTGGGTTGTCCCGACTACTCTTTAAGGCGACGACCGTCGGCGCCGATGGAGGGATACGAGATGAGTGCACCCGGCGAGGACCCTCCGCATGCCTGATCCCTCCTACGACTGGGCGGCCCTGTATCAGAAGCATCGCGATGCGATGTACGGGGTCGCCTACGAAGTGCTGCGCGGGAGTGGGCGTTTCGACCTGGCCGCTGATGCGGTCCAGGAGGCGATGATGTCGCTCATGAAGGCGCCTCCGGCGGAGCCTCCACGTAGTTGGGAAGCTCTGCTAGTGGCGACGTCGAAGCGACGGGCGCTCGACATCGTGCGATCCGCCGCGGTCGTGCGGGGTGTGGAGTACTCCGAGGAGTACGTGCCCGCAGCGGCGGCGCCAGATGAAGACGATGCCGCGGAGTGGCTCGAGAAGATGGCGCGTGTGCGTCCTGCGGTCTCGCTCCTCGACCCTCAGGAGCAGCAGGTGCTGGCCCAGTACATCGTGCTGGACCGTGCGCGTGACGAAGTTGCCGCGGAGCTCGGCGTCAGCCCTGGTCGCATCAGCCAGATCAGTACGAAAGTGTTGTCCAAGATCAAAGCCGCAGCGGAGGAAGGAGGGTGACCATGCACTCAGATGATCGAGACCTGGAGATTGCGGACATCCTTGACGCTCGCGTCGGCCGGTCGGCCGTTGTCGCAGGAGCCGGCCACGCGTCGGACCGCCCCGAGCTTCAAGGGCTGCTTGAGGCGGCCGATGTCGCCTGGGCTAGTCAGCAGAGCGCTCCGCCCCTTGCCGATGATCCGGTCGCGGCCATGCTCGGGCTCGTTCCCGACGCTGAGCTTGAGTTGAATGGCAAGGCACTATCGACCGCTCGCAAACGCGCGGGACTGACGGTCAGCGCGCTAGCGCAACGCCTCGCCGCGCGTGGCTGGGATGTCACGAGTAAAGAAGTCTTCGCTTGGGAGAGCGGCAGGAGTTCGACTCACACCCCCGCGTTGATCAATGCGCTCGCGGAGGAGGCCGGGGTCGACGCGGATCGACTGCGCCGGAGCGCACGCGCCGACCCTGAGCGTGCTTGTCTGGCCGCTGTCGTGGGGTCAGAAGCATTCAAGGCACTGGCGCAGCGGTGGGCGCGGATCCAGGGAACTACCGTCGCGCTGGCGGCTTCTGCGTTGGAGTCGCGGATGCTGGTCGCGGTGCACCGGGGTGGTGCTCCCGAAGCCGATGTTCTGCTCGAGACGCTTGAGGCGCTGGTCGAGTCAGTCGAAGGTACCGAGGGTTCGTGAAGCTCGGACCGTGGATCGAGCGCGCCGTGAAGATCCTCGACCCCGCGGTACAGGAGCAGTTCGTCCTCGACCCAAGCGAAGCACTCACCGCAGGTCTGCATCTGACGGTCCGTGCGGTGGACTCGCTGTCAAGGAGCCGTGGTGATGGTGGCTTCTGCGATGGCATGTCGTTTCTCGACGACGGGGTCGTTCTGTACGCGCCTACACCGAACAGCCGGCGCCAGAACTTCACCCTCGCGCACGAGCTCGGCCATTGGATCGTGGAGCGAGACCAGAGACTGTTTGACTGGATCGCTGATCAGTCGGATCCGCCCGCGCTGCTCGAGACGGTGTGCGACCAGATCGCCCAGCGGCTACTGCTGCCCGACGCGCTTATTGCCGAAGTCGTTGGCGCGGATCTGGTGCGTGCCCACCACGTGCAGGACCTCTTCGACAACAGCCAGGCCAGCTATCAGGCCTGCGCGATCGCGATCTCACGACGCATCCGAGGGCTGGGCGCCGTCGTGCTTATCGACCGCTTCGACGGTCAAGTCGCGCACGCAAGCGTCCAGCCTGAGCCTGATGACGGGTGGCCCGTCGTTTACCCATGGCGCGGACAGACCCTGCCGGACGCCCATGCCCTCCGGCAGAGCGCTCCAGGAGCGGCGTTCACCCGCCGAATCACGTGGCGTGACTCGTGGGGGAGGACAGCCGACTTCTACGCCGACGCCATCGCCGATGACCGGCGGATGATCGCGGTACTGGCCGGACATGACATCTGGAAGGTCGACCCCGGCTACATGATCCAGCCGCGCGACTTCGACACGCGCCCCCTCCTGACCGTCTTCTGCTGTGGCCAGAGTCGATCATTCCGGGGCTATCCCTGCCCCACGTGCGGCCAGGGATTTTGCCCCGTCTGCAAGAACTGTCAGTGTGACCGGGCTGCTAAGACCGAGGAGGCTTGCACCGGCTGCTACATGCTCTTCCAGCGCCACCTTCTCGTCGACGGTCTCTGCGAGGGCTGCCGCTAACTCGATCGCCTCCTGCTCCGACTACTTAGTGAGGGGCTGACCGTCAGCCCCCAGAGATGGAGCCGGAAATGGCGAAGAACACGGGACGCGGTCACCGCGTCGGTGCGGTCAAGGGGCGCAGCGAGTTCCAGGTCGGCAAGACCTGGTTCAAGCGAGACACCTCGACGGGCCGCATCATGAACGGCAGCCCCAACCAGCACAAGGGCGTCCGCAACGAGAAGTGATCGAAGCGGAGCCGGCCCGCGGTCGGCTCCGCTCGTCACCGCTTCATCTCACCCTCATCACGAGAGCAAGGAATCATGGCAGATCGACGAGTGACCCATTCCCGCAAGAACCGCGACGGTGACATCACCGCCATCGGCACGCCCGGCCAGTACTGGTCGCCGCGTGCGAAGGCAGACGCCATCAGCGACATCGAGCTCCGCATCCACACGTACTACGTGCAGTGGCCTGAGAAGCGCACGGAGATCCGTGTCGTCAACGGCGCGACTGGCAAGTATCTCCGCACGGATCGGGACAACACGACCCGCAATAACCTGGACGACCTCCCGGACCTGTGACGACGGCGCCGAACAAGTGAAGGACCGCCCCGTCTGTACGGGTGCGGTCCTTCACTTGTTTGACGGCCGAGCGGCAGCGTTACGCGGTCTTTGCCTTCGTCGGTTCACGCAGCACGACACCAGCCCTCAGGATGGCTGCACGCATCGTCTCCTGGTTCACGTCGAGCTGTTTGGCGACTTGCGAAAGTGATAATCCCGCCTGATAAAGCTGAGCTGCTTCGCTCACCTGGTCGAGAGTCATCGGCTGACGGCGCACGACGACCCGGGCTTCGCGCAGGATCCGCAGGATGGTGGACTTCGCGACGCCGTACTCCTCAGCGAGCGTGGTTGAGGTCTCGCCGTTGCTGTACCGAGTGACGACCGCAGCCTGTTGGTCGGTGTTCAGGCGGTTCCAGCCACGCTTGGCTCGAGGTTGGAACTCCCGCAAAGAATCCCTGACAGAGGCGGAAATCTCACGGAGTTGAGCCGCTGTAACGGAGGTCGTTGATTTATTGGAACAGAGATAGACGATGTCGACTGGAGGGGGAGGGCAACGGGGGTATTCAAACCCGTTGTCCTCCTTCGATTCTGGGGGCGGAGATTTGCCACGCGGTTCCGTTCCATAGACCGCGCGCGCAGGCACGCACTGTCGGTCGCTACTGTGCTACGAGCGCCGCTGGCGGGTAGGTCAGTCGGGGTGCGCGCGCTCATCTGCGCTCCAGTCCTCGTCATACCGGATAGGAATGCCGAGGCGTCCGGAAGCCGCCTCGAGCATGGCAATCATTTCGGCGTCTTCGGTGAGTCTCGCGTAGACCCACGTGACTCCCATTGTGGCTATAGCCAAGGCGCCGGTAGAGACGTGCGCAAACCGGTCGTCATCACGCCCGGGCACCAAGACAACCTGACCATCAACGAGCTCGAAGAACCTGTGCTGAGACCCCGCGCGAACGTGGGAGATCTGAGACAGAACCGCATACGTGCTCTGTAGCACGATGTGCTCCGGATCGAGGACGTCGAGGATCTGCATGATGGGAGGCATGGATTTGGCGCCGATAGGAGTGGCCACCCGCTTCGCCATATCCTTGTACGTCGCATCATGTTGCCACTTGGCCAGTCGCTCGAAAAGCTCCCGTTGATGGGCGGCGCTGGACTTCTCGAGGCGGTCCAGTCCGTCCGCGCGCAAGTAGGCGTACTGCACGGTTACGGCGTATTCCAAGGCGGAGCGCGCGAGCACGTGTGCTTCCAGGCTGTGGCGGTCTCCGGTGAGGACGGCGGCAGCCTTGACGAACCGTACTGTCTGCATGATCGGTCCGTAGAGAATGAACCAGGGCCTGCGGTTCGTTTGCCGCACGCGGACCTTCTGATCCAGTCCGCCGAAGTAACGGAGGCAGTCGTTGACGAACGATAGCGCCGCGTTCTGGTGGGCACGCGATTCCTGAGATGGATCACTCACAGCCGGAAGATATCAGCGACTTGCGACATCGATAGGCCCCAGCGCCCAACCGACACGAATAGCGCCCATGTTACGTCGGACAGACGTGTTCGACGTCTAGTCGCGAACTAGCCCGCGCACCCCGCGTACCCGCCAACGGCACAGAGCTACGCAAGCCGACGTAGAAGATGCATCGCGCCGCCTACCCGCCCGCGCTTGAATTGTGCTCATGACTGATTCTGCGCCCTCACCCCAGCCGAATGGCCTCGACGTCTACGTCATCACCTACGACGAGGAGGGTCACGAGGAGCGGCGCCTCCCATCGGATGTGACGGACGCTGTCGTGGAACGGTCGAGGGACCTCGGTATCAACAAGGGGTCCTGGACGATCGACCGCATCAAGCACGGGCCGTTGATCGCCGCAGAGTCGCAGCTCCGGCTTGTGAACGTCGGTAGTCTCGGGCGAGCGGTCGCAGGCAACTACTACGGCACCGTACTTATCGTCGACCGGACGCCTCCTCCAATCGACGAAGACGTCTACGACATCGACGGTCGTTACGACGTAGACATCGTCGACGACGTGGTGGTAGCCATCGTCACGCAGCGGTATCCAGCTCAACCCGCCGAGACGGAAGCGGAGATAGCGGCCAGGCTGGAACGCATCGCCGCCGCATATGGGTGCCGGGTTGCCGGAGTCAGCTTCACCCTTCCTGGCGGCGGAACTCCGGAGGAGTTACTGTCCCATTGGCCCGAAGGCGAAGAGTGGTCCGAACGCTTCCGCGCAGAGACAATCGAATCTCTGGCAGGCATGGCGCACGACGTCAAGGTCTCTATCGCTACCGACGATCACGTCACCATGGCGACGTTGATGGACGGCGCCGCAGCCATGGCGGACTATCTCAGCGCAACGCGGACAGGCCCTCTTGACGCCGCCGGAGTGCTCAACCTGCTGCGGGGTGGCCACTTCAACTTGCTCATCGGCGAAGAGGAGTCCGACTATCTCGAGGTCAAGACCCAGATGCACCCCATCTCGGCGCCTGGTGACACAGGCAAGAAGGCGAAGGTCGAGCTTGCGCAGGACGTTGCTCGATTCGCCAACGGAGATGTCGATGCCGTCCTCGTCATTGGATACAAGGAGGCACCTGGCGGAGCCAACACGATCGGGAGTCTCACCCCGGTCGCGGACTCCGTTCTAAACACCGCGCAGATTCACGAGCTGCTCGATGCCCGCATCGTGCCGCCGGTCGATGGGCTTCTCATCGAGAAGTTCGCGGTGACCGCGACCGATAGTGTGCTCGCGATCTATGTTCCGAAACAGCCGAGCGAGATGCAGCCCTACCTGGTCCATGGCGCAATCGCGGAGGGCAAAGTGGAGGGTGCGTTCTTCAGCATCGTGCGGCGCCGCGGCGAAGGATCGATCACGACCTCTGCCCAGCAAATCCACGCGTACATCGTCGCGGGTAAACGGTACCTCCGAGGGGACGATTAGTCGGCGCGCAGTCCGACGAACTCGGAGCCGCCGTTCGCGGGCCGACACACCCGAGCGACGATGTCTGACTGATGCCCTACCGTGTTGCGCAGAGAGAGCGGAGCATCGGTGGCAAGTAGGGGAATCCCGTCGGCGAGGGTGATATCGGCAGATGACGAGGGCGTCGAGGCAGCCTTGAAGAATATGGCTTCGGCGATCTCCGGTTTACGCCCGGGGGAGACGCTGCTCGACTACGCCGCGCGGGGCCCGGACGTCATTCGCGAAAACGTCACCGCGATAGTCGAGGTCGTTGAGCGGGCCGATGCTTTCGACGTCATCGAGCTGATGCGGCTCCGAGAGACTCCGGTTGTGCTTGACGGGTATCGCGAAAGTCTTGCAGACCAGAGACCCGCAGCAGTTGAGTTGATCGCACTCATCTTGCTTTCTCGCGGTGAACGTGCGCCGGATGGCGCTGACACGAGGAAGGCGAATCCGGCGGCGGCGATCGCCGACTTCCACGATCGCTGCGATGTGATGCTCAGCGTCGGACAGTTCATGTTGCTGTCGGAGGGGCGGGACGAAAAGTACGGGCCCCTCACCAGTCTTGCTGCCACATACGTCGGCCATGACATCAATGTGAAGTTCAAGCAGTATGCGCATGTGCACGACGCGATGAACGAAGCACTGTTCGGAACTGAACACATTGGCAATCTGCTGCTCGACTCGCTTGGCTTCAGTTACGAGGACTTCATCGCTGTGCGCACCGCGATACGAGAGGTGTACCTTGACCGCTTCTTCGCCGCACGAGACACTCTCGGCGAGATCGCACAAGAGTGGTCGGACAGTGGACGGGCAGAACAGCCGGAAGATCGCATCGAGCAGGGCCGCGCTGCGGTGCACGATCTCATGTTCTTCCCCGGTAAGCGCGCCGCGTTCACTGCTTCCGACATCGCAGCTGCCTCCAACGTGGAGCTTGGGCGAGTGGAACAGGTGCTTCAACGATTCAGCGTTCCGTTCGGAGCGCCATCGGATCCGGTTGCAACGGTTGAGTCCTACCTCGCCGGCAACAGCCCCTTCCGTAACGCGGCACTCGTCGTTGACGGCGAGGGCAATTACATCTCATTGAACGTTCCGATCGGAACGGACTGCTTTCGACAGGTCGTCGAAGCGACCGTCAAAACTGACGCGGCGAAATGGAAGCGCTACGAGAAGCGCCGTGTTGCGGTCAGCGAGCAACTCGCAGTCGAGCACCTAGAGACGCTGTTCGGCACGAGTGCTGCCTACGTGAACTTGAAGTACTTTCGTCCCAATCCGGGTATCGATGTCACGCAGCTGGGTGCCAACGCCGTCAAGATCACGTCGATAGCAGAGCAGACGGAGGCAGATGCACTGTTCCTCGTGGAAGACGTTGCCATCTGCGTCGAAGTGAAGGGGAGGAGCGTCTCTAGTCAGGCACGCGGGGGACACGTGCAGCGTCTCGCGAATGATCTGCGTGCGACGGTCGGGGACGCGACCGAACAGGCGCTTCGGCTCGAACGCCTCATACGGACCAACGGAGGCCTGTGGGACGAGAACCAACGATGGCTTGATCTCACCTCGATCCGGGAAATACGGTCAGTGGCTGTCTGCCTCGATGACATGGGCCCGCTTGCGACAGCCCTGGACGAGCTCGTGCGAGCGGACGTCCTCAAGAGCGACCGCTTTCCCTGGATCGTCTCGCTCCACGACCTCGCGATCGTCGCTGAGGTCGTTGACCGTCCGGCGGAGTTCCTGCTCTACCTCCGACGACGCACGGAGTCGGATGTCTCGCTCAACTTTGCAGCCATAGACGAGCTCGACCTCTTCATGCTCTTCCTCTCGGGGCAGCTCTATGTCGAGCCTGACCCGGACCGCGTGAGCGAGGAATTCCTCGGAGTGCGCCGTCCAACTGCGAAAGATCGTCGTCGGCACCGTCGTCAGGCCGTCCCGACACGAGTCATGACGCATACCGATCCACTCGATGCCTGGGTCTACTTCCGTGAGGGATCCAGCCAGGCGGAAGCGCCCAAGCCGGAGTTCAGCTCTCATCCCGCAGTGCTTGAGCTGGTGGACTTCCTACAGGATGGCCGGAAGCCGGGCTGGTTTCGCTTTGCTTCCGACCTTCTGAACCTCGCGGACGAAGCGCAGGAAGATGTTGTGCGGGGTATTGATAACGTCATCGAGTCAACCAAGAAGGACGGGCAACCGCACACGTCGTTCGTGTCGTTCGCCGGAGCTTGGGGTTACCCCGCGCTCTTCGTCGGATCGCAACCAGCCAAGCTGCCGCAAGCGTTCGCGAGCCAGCACTTAGCGACGTATGGGATCACGAAGAAGCACCAGATACAGTCCGACCGCGCGCTTATGGTGTTGGTCGACGAGCGAGGAGCGATTCGCTCCGTGCGATATGACAACCGGCGTCCCGCTGTCGATGCTGAGCTCGATGAACTGGCGACTGAGATGGGACTCATCCCTGTCGAGGTGATGGGGCGTCCAGTGCCGCCGTCGGCGCGACGAGCGACGAAGCGACTCAACCCCGGCAAAAAGAAGCGGAAGCGATGACGAACCTCCACTGTCGTCGCGAGCGTGTGGCAACACCGCAATGAGTATGGATTTCGACCGAGTGCGGACAACAGCGCTGGAGGCGCGGAGGGCGATGCTGGCTATGCGAGCCGAACCGTGGCGCAACGCGAAGTCAATCTTTCCGGCAGTGTGGTGCGAACACGCTTCGATCGCAGTTGCCGAGGTGCTAGCTCATCGTGACCTCGGATCATGGCGTTTCGTAACCGCGGGCGAGGCATCCTCGCCGTCCGGGCACGCGTGGCTTGAGTTCTGCGACGGACACGAGGGGGTTCTGTACTCGATCGACATCACTCTCGACCAATTCTCCGAGTGGCAATCGCCCTTCGTAGGAGAGGGATCCACCCCCGCACGTTCGCGGTTCACCGTGCCCAGATACGACGGCCCTTGGAGAGAATGGCCCGGCAGCGCGCACAGCGACACCTACGCGAACTATGCGGAACAAGTGGTCGCGTTTCTCGATGAGGCGGAGTAAGTGGCGCACTGCGCGGGCACAGACACCGAGTTCGTCAAGTTCGGCTCACGCTTGGTTGGCTTTCGTGGGCTCGCGCAGAGCGACGCCGGCCTTGATGATCGCGACCCGCATTGTCTCCTGGTTCACGCCGAGCTGCGTAGCGACTTGTGAGAGCGATAGCCCATCCCGATAGAGGTGGGCTGCTTCCCTCACTTGCTCGGGCGTGAGCGGTTGGCGCCGCACCACGACGTCCTTGTCACGGAGGATACCGATGATCGTGGACTTGGCGACACCGTAGTCTCTTGCGAGCTGGGTTGTGGTGGCGCCCGATTCGTAGCGACGCGCTACTTCGGCCCGCTGATCGTCGCTCAGGCGGGTCCAGCCACGCTTGACACGTGGTTGGAGCTTGAGCTCTGAGTCCCCGGCTAGGGCGGAAATCCGACGAACATCCGCCGCCGTGACAGAGGGCGTCGATTTATTGGAACAGAGGTAAACAAGGTCGACCCATTGACGGGCGGTCAAACCCGTTGGACAACTGGTGGGGCGGTTGAGCTCTCGGCCAACCGCCCCGGTTGTTCACGTCTTATCAGGCCTGTGCGCGCAGGCGTTCCAAGCCAAGCTTGCCTCCGACTACCGCAGCAGTCAGTTCCTCCACTGAAGTGTCCTCGCGTCGGACATCGAGGATCTTTTGTCCGTGGTTCATGACGATGTGCCGATCGCACACCTGATACGCATGATGCAGGTTATGGGTGACAAGCGCGGAACTGACGCCCTCTGACTTGAGGTGCCGTAGATAGTCGAGCAGCGCCTCCGTTGCCCTCACGGCGAGTGCGGAGGTCGGCTCGTCCAGGATCAGCAGGCTGCGCTTGAAATGAACGGCGCGTGCGATAGCTACCGCTTGTGCCTGACCCCCGGATAGCGAGGACACGAGCTGCTTTGAGCTCTTTATGCCTTCGATGGTGACCACGGTGTCAAGAATTTCCGTCGCGATCTCATCCATTTGCTTGAGTTTCATCAAGCCGAGGGCGTTCGTGATCTCTCGCCCCATGAAGATGTTGCGGGTGATCGACATTTGGGGGACGAGCGCGGAGTCTTGGAAGATTGTCTCGACGCCGAGGCCCTCCGTGACCGGGCGCGTCACGTGGGGTACTGCTTCCCCTCCCCAGTAGTAGGCCCCTTCCGTCATTGGAACCACGCCAGACATAATCTTCACTAGGGTGGATTTGCCGGCGCCGTTGTCGCCGAGAAGTCCGACGACCTCGCCGCGGCCGATGTCAAACGAGACATCTTTGAGGACGGTGTTGGCGCCGTATCGTTTCGTGACTCCCTCGAGGCGGATCAGGTAATCATCGGTCATGACGCTTTCCCTTCCATGAGCTTGTTGAAGATTGCAGCGACGACGATGATCAACCCGACGAACAGCTGGATGTAGAAGCCGGGGGCCTTGGCCAGGATGAGGCCGTTTTCGATGAGGCGAATGAGTGCAGCACCGATCACCATGCCGATGACGGATCCGCGTCCGCCGTTCAGCGAGCAGCCGCCCACTACAGCTGCTGCAATCGCCATGAGGGTGTAGTCGTCCGTGCTTCCTGGCTGCATCGACCCGGTGCGAACCGAGATGAGGATGGTGGCGAATCCCACAAGGAGGCCGAAGACTGCGAAGGCCAGCAGCCGAACGCTGGTGGGCTTGATGGAGATGGCCTTTGCCGCCGACGGGTTGCCTCCCACCGCGTAGATGTGGTTGCCGAGCTTGTGCCGGTGGAGGAAGAGCCATGCGAGCGCCCCGATGAGAACGAGCCACACCAGTTGAGCGCGGAAGAATCCGAAGTCCCCCGCGAACAAAGTGGTGAGGGTGTCGTCCTTTGCGTCGACGAGGATGGCCGGGGATGTGCCGTTGACGAAGATGCTTGCGCCAACCCAGAAGAATCCCATGCCGAGAGTGGCGATGAACGAAGGGATTCTGGTGAGTACGACGATCAGCCCGTTGATGAGGGCGATGGACGTGGAGGCCGCGAGCCCTGCAGCGATGCCGACTGGCCAGCTCGTGGCTTCCGACACGTTGATGAAGATGATGGCGGTGAAGCCAATGTTGGCGCCGAGTGACAGGTCGAATTCGCCGGCGACCATGAGGATGCCCGCGGCGATTCCAAGGAGGGCGAGAACGGGTATGGACTGGGAGATGACGCCAGAGAGGTTGCTGGCGGACAAGAACGGGAATGCTGCGGGAGCGATTGTTCCCGCGACGATGAACCCAATCAGGACCAACGCGAAGATGATGCCGATTTCAAAGGCGCCGCGCCCGCGGCTGTAGCGGAGGTTGTCGCGGAATTTTTCGCCGAAAGTGTGCGGCTGATTATCGCGCAGGCGGCGGCCTGTGATCACAGCTTCGGTCGGGGCGGGGGCGGTAAGAACGTGTTCGGACGGCGGATCGGTGGATGGCCGCTCGTCGACGGGGTTGGGCATGGAAGTGCCTTTCGAAGTGGGTGTGATGTGGGGTGTGGGGCCGACGGGAAGCGGCCCCACACCAGGTCAGAACCGGACGCCCTTGAGCGCGTCGTCCTCGAGGAGCCCGACATTCGTGCTGTCGATCAGCCCTTGACCGCCCGAATTGATGACAGAGGGGGAGAGGCCGAAGTCAAGGTAGAGAACGCCTTCGGTGACCGACTGGAAGCCCTGCACGTAGCCCTGCTGGTCCGCGGTGGCGATGATGTCGCCGCTCTTGATGCCAGCGACAACTTGCGGGGAGGTGTCGAAGCCGACCACGGGAACCTTGACGCCGGCGGCATCCATAGCCGCCACGATGTTGCGGTGCGGTGTTCCGCCCAGGGGAGCGACGGCCTTCACATCGGGGTTGGCGGTCAGCCACGATGTGAGCGCGTTCAGCGCCTCCTCATCGTTGCCGGACGTGCGGAGGTACTCGCCCTTCGCGCCAACGGAGTCAAGTGCCTTCTGTACTCCGCTGCCGCGCTGCACGGCGTAGTTCTGCTCCGGTTCCTCGGCGGGGAGGAGGACCTTATCGCCCGAAGACAGTCCGGCGTCCTTCACGAGGCGAGTCCCGACGATCTGGCCGACCTCGAAGAAGTCCTGTCCGACGAAGCCCGAGACGCAGTCGGCAGCGGACTCGGGTGCTGGGACGTTGTACGCCACGACGGTGATGCCCGCATCGTGGGCGTCGCAGGCCACGCCGACCCATTTCTCCCCCTCGTTGAAGGGCATGAAGATGAGTGACGGCTTCGTCGCGATAGCGGTCTGCACGAGGTCGACCATCTTGTCGGGGTCGCCTTCAGCCGTCTGGTGGGTCAGGTTCAATCCGCCGAGCTGAGCCGCATCTTCTCCGCCCTGGAGGATCTGTGCCCAGAACGAATCGCTCGCAGGGTTGTAGTACGTGAAGAAGTAGGCGGAGCGGTTCTCGGCGCGTGCGCCGTAGCCGCTCTCAAGTCCGCTGCTTGAGGTGTCCGTGGAACCTCCGCCCGCCGAGCAGGCGGACAGGGCCAGGATGGCAGCTGCGGCGACCGCGAGCGCGGCGACCGATCGGGTGCTGTGGTTACGTGTCACGACGTCGTGATCCTTTCGTGCGCGGAGCACGAGCTCCGGCTTACCTTCGTTGGTGAGCCAGAGCGTAGGGCGGTCACGTCATGCTGTCAACCTAATGTCATGACAAACAGCGGATCACTTTGCGACCAACGTCGTTTCGAAGCTGTAGCGGTCTGGCCGGTAGATGTGTAGGCCGAACTCAATGGCTTGTCCCGCGTTATCGAATGCCGTTCGCTCCATGAGGAGGACGGGGCCATCCCTGTCGATCTCGAGAAGGCTGCCCTCGTCGTCGTGAGCTCGGCGGGCCCCGATCCGCTGATTGGCGATGCGAATGGCAACACCTCGTGATCGAAGGATCTGATAGAGCCCGCGCTCCTCGAGCTCGTCACGGCTCAGGTCGGTGGTCTGTGCGGGGAAGAAGTTCTGGAGGATGGCGACGGGTGTGCCGTCTGCTGTTCGTAGGCGTCGAATGTGCAGAACTTCGTCGCCCTCGGCGATGCCCAGATGAGAGGCGACGTTGGCGGGGGCAGGAATGACCTCATGCTCGAGAACGGTCGTTCCTGGTGCGTGCTGAGTGGACTGCAGGTCTTCGAACAGGCTCGTCAGCTCGACCTGTCGCGTCACTTGCCCTTGGACGACCTGGGTGCCGATCCCGCGTCGTCTGACCAGCAGGCCGCGGTCCACCAGCTCCTGGATGGCGCGTCGAATTGTCGGTCTGGAGAGGCCGAGTCTCTCCCCGATAGCAATCTCGTTCTCGAGGCGAGCGCCAGGGGGGATTGCGCCTGACCGGATGGCTTGCTCGAGCCGCGAGGACACCTGGAAGTACAACGGTACTGGTCCCGTGCGATCGATGTCGTCGAAGAGCTGCGCCGGCCAGTGCACGTCAGTAGTCACGGGACCTCCTATGTTCCAACAATGTTACAGCGTCGCGACTTTGTCACCTCGAAGTCGATTTTGACTCTTGTGGCCGAGCCGTCGCCATGTGTTATTGTTAGGACATAGTCTGGTCTAGCGAGGAAGTTGTACAGCGGAGTATGACCACATCAACACACGACGTCATCGTCATGGGGCGGCTGGGCGTCGACATCTACCCTCTTCAAGATGGCGTTGGCCTCGAACAGGTCACGACATTCGGAAAATACCTGGGCGGCAGTGCGGCGAACGTCGCCGTCGCGGCGGCTCGCTACTCCCACAGCGTCGCGCTCGTCTCCAGGACGGGGAACGATCCTTTCGGGCGTTACCTACGCGAGGAACTGAAGCGGCTAGGAGTTGACGACCGCGCGGTTGCTGTGGATGACCGTTTTCCGACGCCCGTGACGTTCTGCGAGATCTTTCCCCCGGACGACTTCCCGCTTTACTTCTACCGCGAGCCCAAGGCGCCGGACCTCAACATCGGTTCAGAGCAGCTCGACGAGATCGACTTCGGATCGGCCCGCATCGTCTGGGCCACGGTGACCGGCCTCACTCAGGAGCCGAGTTATGGAACGCATCTTGAAGCATGGTCTCGCCGCGCCCGCCGGGAGCACACCATTCTCGACCTCGATTACCGTCCGATGTTCTGGGAGTCTCCCACGCAGGCGTCTGAGCGTGTCGCCGAAGCCCTTCAGCATGTGACGGTCGCCGTCGGGAACCGTGAGGAATGTGAGATCGCGGTGGCTGAGACCGACCCGCACCGCGCTGCGGATGCTCTGCTTGAACGCGGCGTTGAGCTCGCCATTGTCAAGCAGGGGCCGCGCGGTGTCCTCGCCAAAACGGCCGACGAGGTCGTTGAGGTACCGCCCCACTTCGTCGACGTGGTCAACGGTCTGGGAGCAGGCGACGCATTCGGCGGGGCGCTGTGCCACGGACTGCTCTCCGGGTGGGGGCTCGAACGCATCCTCCGCTTCGCGAACGTCGCCGGTGCCATCGTTGCCTCGCGTCGCGAATGCTCGACAGCAATGCCACACGAGGCTGAGGTACTCGCTCGCCTAGAGGGGGTCCGCCCATGACCGGCCTGACCTTGACCGCAGACGACTTCGAACGTCTCCGCGATATCCGTGCAACCCAGCCTGATTTCATCACGCATGCTCTCTCTCGTCGAAAGCATCGGGATCTCTTGGGAGGCGACGGGCGTCTCTTCATCATCGCTGCAGACCATCCCGCCCGTGGGGCGCTTGGGGTCGGATCGAATCCGACGGCGATGGCGAATCGATACGACCTGCTCGACCGGCTGGCAACCGCGCTGGCTCGCCCTGGGGTCGATGGCGTTCTCGGCACGCCGGACATTATCGACGATCTCGCTGCCTTGGGTCTGCTCGAAGGCAAGATCGTGGTCGGCTCCATGAACCGGGGTGGTCTGCGCGGCGCGTCATTCGAAATGGACGACCGATATGGCGCTTACACGGTCGATGCGATGGTCCAGGCGGGCATCGACTTCGCCAAAACGCTCGTGCGGGTCAACCTTGCCGATCCTGGAACCGCCTCTACGCTTCAGGCGACCGCCGATGCGGTTACGCGCGCCGCGGCTGCGGAGCTGCCGATCATGCTCGAACCGTTCATGAGTACCTGGTCGGAAGGACGCATCGTCAACGACTTGTCGACGGACGCCGTGATTCTGTCTGTCGCCATCGCCGCGGGTCTTGGTGCGTCATCGGCGTACACCTGGATGAAGCTTCCGGTCGTGGACGACATGGAGCAAGTCATGGCATCCACAACGCTTCCGACACTTCTGCTGGGTGGAGATGCAGGCGTCGACCCAGACGAAACGTTCGCCTCGTGGGAGGACGCATTATCCCTCCCGGGTGTGCGTGGCCTCACCGTGGGACGCACACTTCTCTACCCACCGGATGGTGACGTCGCCCGCGCTGTGGACACCGCAGCCGCACTCGTTCACCCCATCCCCGACGCCGTCTCCCACTGACATCAAGGACCATCATGAGCATCATCGACATTCGCACCGTCTCCCACTGGATCGATGGAGCCGAACGGCCCTCGCGCAGCGGCCGCACCGCCCCCATCTACAACCCCGCCACCGGGGCAGTGCAAGCGCACGTAGCCTTGGCCGACCAGAACGAAATCGACGAGGCGATCGCCTCCGCCACCCACGGGTTCAAGGTGTGGAGCCGGTACTCCATCGCCAAGCGTCAGACAGTTCTTTTCAGCTTCCGAGAACTCCTCAACGCGAGAAAGGGTGAGCTCGCCGACATCATCACCGCCGAGCACGGCAAGGTCCGCTCCGACGCGATGGGCGAAATCCTCCGCGGCCAGGAGGTCGTCGAGCTTGCCACCGGCTTCCCGCACCTCATCAAGGGCGCGTTCAGCGAGAACGCCTCCACCGGGATCGACGTGTACTCTCTCAAGCAGCCGCTCGGTGTCGTGGGCATTATAAGCCCGTTCAACTTCCCCGCCATGGTGCCCATGTGGTTCTTCCCCATCGCCATCGCCGCGGGCAACGCGGTCGTCCTCAAGCCCAGCGAGAAGGACCCATCCGCCGCGCTCTGGCTCGCCCAGCTGTGGAAGGAGGCCGGACTCCCCGACGGTGTCTTCACCGTGCTTCAGGGAGACAAGCTCGCCGTGGATGGGCTTTTGAACAGCCCCGATGTGCAGTCGATCTCCTTCGTCGGCTCGACCCCCATCGCGCAGTACATTTACGAGACTGCGTCGAAGAACGGCAAGCGCGTGCAGGCCCTGGGTGGAGCGAAGAACCACATGTTGGTCCTTCCGGACGCCGACCTCGACCTTGTCGCCGACCAAGCCATCAACGCCGGATTCGGTGCCGCGGGCGAGCGCTGCATGGCGATCTCCGTCGTCCTCGCCGTCGAGTCCGTCGCCGATGAACTCATTGAAAAGATCACCGCGCGCATCGCAGATCTGCGTATCGGCAACGGTGCCGGTGTCGACGGGGTCGAACCCGACATGGGGCCGCTCATCACCGACGTGCACCGCCACAAGGTGTCGAGCTATGTCGACATCGCCGAAGCCGACGGGGCCACCGTTGTCGTCGACGGCCGCGGGTACACCGTCGACGGTCACGAGGACGGGTTCTTCTTCGGCCCCACCCTGCTCGACAAGGTGCCCACGACCTCCCGCGCCTACACCGAGGAGATCTTCGGACCCGTGCTATCGATCGTGCGGGTCGCCTCGTACGACGAGGGCGTGGAACTGATCAATAGCGGCGAGTTCGGTAACGGCACCGCCATCTTCACCAACGACGGGGGAGCGGCGCGCCGCTTCCAGAACGAAGTTGAGGTCGGCATGATCGGTATCAACGTCCCCATCCCCGTCCCCGTCGCCTACCACTCGTTCGGCGGGTGGAAGAAGAGTCTGTTCGGCGACGCGAAGGCCTACGGCGTGCACGGCTTCGACTTCTTCACCCGCGAGAAGGCCGTGACCAGCCGCTGGCTCGACCCCGCCACCCACGGCGGGATCAACCTCGGCTTCCCCCAGAACGACTGACGTGAGCAACGACCCGCAGCGCTGGTTCTACCCGCGCGGAGTCCTCGCCCAGCCGGGATGGGAGAGCGTCATCAACGATTCGGTGCCGGGATGGAAATACACCGGCATCCGTATCGGCGACCTCCGCGAACACGATGCGCTCGAGCTATCGGACACGGGCGTCGAGCGCATCATCGTGCCCCTGGCTGGCTCGTTCGTGGTCACCCACCGTCATCACCCTGGCGAATGGCATACCCGGCTTCACGGGCGCCGTTCCGTGTTCGATGGGCCGACCGACGTCCTGTATCTGCCCACCGGCACTACCGCCACCGTAGAGGGCGAGGGGAAGTTCGCGGTCGCTGAGGCTCCGACGAACGAGGCGCGTCCGTGGCAGTACGTCGCTGCCGCGCAGACCCCCGTCGAACTCCGCGGCGCGGGGCGCTCCAGTCGTCAGGTGCACAACTTCGGGACCCCCGAGAGCCTGGATGCGTCGCGGCTAATCGTCTGCGAGGTGATTACTCCCGCGGAGAATTGGTCGTCGTACCCTCCCCATAAGCACGACGAGCACGTTCCGGGTCACGAGTCGCGCCTTGAGGAGATCTACTACTTCGAATCCGCCCCGGTGCGGGGAGGCCGCGGTGAGGACGCGTTTGGGATGTTTACCACCTACTCGTCGTCGGCCGGCGAGATCGACATCAACGCCCGCGTCGGCACGGGCGACATCGCCCTGGTTCCTTACGGATACCACGGACCGGCGGTCGCCGCCCCCGGATACGACCTCTACTACCTCAACGTCATGGCCGGCCCCGACCCGGAACGGCAGTGGCGCATCAGCGACGACCCCGCGCATGCATGGGTCCGCGACACTTGGACCGGTCAGGCATTCGACGACCGCCTGCCCTACACGAACCAGCAAGGACGACACTGATGTCAGCAACCAGGCGAATGACCGTCAGCCAGGCGCTCATTGAATTCCTCGCCAACCAGTGGACCGTCGACGGTGACATCCGCGAACGAACCATCCCCGGGATGTTCGGCATCTTCGGGCACGGCAATGTCGCCGGCATCGGCCAGGCACTCAAGCAGGCGAACGTCGAACGACCCGAGCTCATGCCCTACTACCAAGCCCGAAACGAGCAGGCCATGGTGCATCAGTCGGTGGGATACGCACGCATGCATCGGCGCCGTGCGACCTTTGCGTCTGCGGCGTCTGTCGGCCCCGGAGCTGCGAACATGCTGACCGGAGCGGCCCTGGCAACGACGAACCGGCTACCTGCATTGCTTCTTCCCAGCGACACCTTTGCGACGCGTGTGGCGGATCCGGTGCTCCAACAGTTGGAGCAGCCGTGGGACATCGGGCTCACCGTCAACGACGCTTTCCGTCCTTTGTCGCGCTTCTTCGACCGCGTCCAGCGACCGGAACAGCTTTACTCGATCGCTCTCGCGGCCATGCGCGTGCTGACCGATCCCGCCGAAACAGGTGCGGTGACCATCTCCCTCCCCGAGGACGTGCAGGCTGAAGCCCTCGACGTCCCCATCGAGTTTCTACAGGAACGCGAATGGCACATTCGCCGCCCGCTGCCGGAGCGCGGCCCGCTCGCCCGTGCCGTCTCTGCTATCCGCGCCGCCAAGGCGCCACTCATTGTCGCCGGCGGTGGCGTGCTCTACTCGGGCGCGGAAGACTTGCTGCGGGAGTTGGTGGAAGCGACGGGCATCCCCGTTGGCACATCGCAGGCGGGTGGCGGAGTGCTCGCGTGGGATCACCCCCAGAACCTCGGAGGCATCGGCGCTACCGGAACGCTCGCCGCGAACCGCGCCGCTGCTGAGGCCGACGTGATCATTGGTATAGGTACGCGCTACAGCGACTTCACCACGGCGTCGCGCACGGCCTTCCAAAACCCGTCGGTCCGCTTCGTCAATATCAACGTCGCGGCATTCGACGCGTATAAGCACGGCAGCCAGGTTCCCGTCATTGCGGACGCTCGCGAGACGCTACGAGAACTACTTATCGACCTTGACGGCTACGAGGTGCCTCCTGGGTTCTCCAACCGCGTCGCGCGAGAGAAGAGCGCGTGGGATGCCGCGGTGGATCGTGCATTCGAGCCGTCTCAGCTCGCCCTGCCAGGCCAACCGGAGATCATTGGCGCCGTTCAACGCGCCAGCGGTCCGAAAGATGTCGTCGTACAGGCGGCCGGCTCCCTCCCCGGTGATCTCCACAAGCTGTGGAGGGTGCGCGACCCGCTTGGATACCACGTCGAGTACGCCTTCAGCTGCATGGGTTACGAAATTGCAGGCGGGCTTGGAGCCAAGCGCGGCCTGCTAGCGGACGGTGACGACCGCGACGTCATCGTGATGGTCGGTGACGGGTCGTACCTGATGCTCAACACCGAATTGGTGACCGCAGTCGCCGAGGGCATCAAGCTCATCGTCGTGCTGATCCAGAACCACGGATACGCATCGATCGGGCACTTGTCTGAGACTGTCGGATCCGAACGCTTCGGTACCTGGTACCGCACCTACGACGACGCCGCGCGCAACTTCCAAGGGGACGAGGTGCTTCCCGTGGACTTGGCGGCAAACGCCCGCAGCTATGGTCTCGACGTCGTCGAGATCGAGCCCGGACCCAGCGCCATCGAAGACCTGTCCGCGGCGCTTGTGGCGGCGAAAACGTCGACGACCTCGACGTTTATCCACATCAACAGCGACCCGCTCATCTACGCCCCCGATGGCGACGGATGGTGGGACGTGCCCGTGCCGCAGGTGTCCACCCTCGACAGCACACAGCGCGCCCGCGACGAATACGAGCAGAAGCAAGCTCACCAGCGTCCGCTGCTGGGCTGACCCCGCCCCTTTTCACTCACTGGAGAGAGATATGACTGACATCGCCAACACGCCCGCCCGCGCCGTCGCCGGTGACAACCCCGGCCTTCGTATCGGTACCGCCCCCGACTCCTGGGGAGTGTGGTTCCCCGACGACCCCAAGCAGGTACCGTGGCGCCGTTTCCTCGACGAGGTCGTTGCTTCGGGCTACTCCTGGATCGAACTAGGACCCTACGGCTACCTCCCAACCGACGCGCACCAGCTCGAGGACGAGTTGGGCGCGCGCGGCCTCAAGCTGTCGGCGGGTACCGTCTTCACCGGCTTTCATAAGGGCGACGACCAGTGGCAGCGCGCATGGGACCAGGCCCTGGCGGTGGCGGGGCTGGCGTCCAAGCTCGGCGCCGAGCACCTCGTGGTCATTCCTGACCTGTGGCGCAGCGACGCCACCAGTGAGGTACTCGAAGCGCGCACCCTTGACGACGACCAGTGGCGCAAGCTCGCGGCCGGCCACGACCGACTCGGCAAGGCGCTGCTCGAGGAGTTCGGGGTCAAGCAGCAGTTTCACTCCCACGCAGACAGCCACGTGGGGACCACCCGTGAGGTGCTGCGATTTCTCGATGAGACCGACCCGCGCTACACCAACCTGTGCCTGGACACCGGCCACTTCGCCTACTACGGCGGCGACAACGTCAAACTGATTCAAGATCGCCCTGATCGCATCGGCTACCTGCACCTCAAGCAGGTCGACACCTCGCTCCTGTTCGATGTGCTCAAGAACGATGTGCCGTTCGCGGACGCTGTCACCCAGGGCATCATGATTGAGCCGCCCCACGGTGTCCCGGACCTCGCCCCAATCATCGAAGCGGTCGCAGCAATCGACCCCGACATCTTCGCCATCGTCGAGCAGGACATGTACGGCTGCGACGTCGACTACCCGTTCCCCATTGCCCAGCGCACGCGCGAGCACATCTTCGGCTGCACGCACCTCGCGCGCATCCACTGACACAGGAGCATCAACACATGAGCCAGGACCTCCGCGTCGGCGTCGTCGGCGCCGGCCTCATGGGCGCCGACCACATCGCCCGCATCACGCACCGCATCAGCGGCGCCGTCGTCTCCTCGGTTGTTGAGCCCGACGCCCAGCGCGCGGCATCGGCGGCCGAGAGAGCCCCGGGCGCGGCAACGTTCGCCCGGATCGAGGATGCCATCGACGCCGGCGCTGTGGATGCCGTCCTCATCGCAGTACCCGGCCCTTTCCACGCCCCGGTGCTGGAGCCGGCGCTCGCGGCAGGCCTGCCCATCCTCTGCGAGAAGCCGCTCACGCCCGACTCCGCATCGTCCGCGCGCATCCTCGAACTCGAGCAGAAGCTTGACCGCCCGCACATTCAGGTGGGCTTCATGCGCCGCTTCGACCCCGAGTATGCGGCGCTTCGCGACCTGGTTGTCTCAGGTGACGCGGGGGAGCTCGTGATGGTGCGCGGCGTGCACCGCAACGCCACCGTCCCGGACTCCTACACGCAGACGATGCTCATCACCGACTCGGTGGTGCACGAGTTTGACGTGGTGCCTTGGCTGGCGGGCTCTCCGATCAAGAACGTCGAGGTCAAGTACCCCCGCCGCAACACGCTCACGCCCGAACATCTGCGCGAGCCGATCCTCGTGCTGATGGAGCTCGAGAACGGCGTCCTCGTCGACGTCGAGATGAACGTTAGCGTGCAATTCGGCTACCAGGTCGGCACGGAGGCGGTGTTCGAGAAAGGCATCGCGCGCATCGGCCAGCCCTCCGGACTGCAGCAGTGGCGCGACGGTCGGTTCTCGGTTCAGGATCACACGAGCTTCACCACCCGTTTTGCCGCCGCCTATGACCAGCAGATCCAGCGCTGGGTTAACGCCGTGCGCGACGGCCGACTCGTCGACGGCCCCAACGCTTGGGACGGTTACCTCGTCGCGTTGGCGTGCGAGGCGGGAGTGAAGGCTCTCGACGGCGGCGTCATCGAGGTGGAGTCCGCCAAGCGACCTGCGTTCTACGCCTGAGGAGACTCGCATGGTTCGCATCGCACTCGACCCCACCCCGTACCACCACACCCACGCGCTGCTAGAGTTCCCGGACGTCGCCGCACGACTGGGCTTCGAACACATGCAGCTGACCCCGCACGTGGACTTCGCGCCATTTTTCCGGTACCCGAAGGCAGATGATGACCTCGTCGCCGCCCTGAAAAAGCGGGCGACCGACGCGGGAGTGACAATCCCCGCGCTGCTGCCGGTGCAGCGAATCTCGTCGCCCGACGAGCATCTGCGTGTGGCGGCCGTTCGTAACTTCACGCGGGTCATTCAACTCGCGGTTGAGATGGGAGTACCGGTCATCAACACCGAGTTCTCTGGGCGCCCCGAGCTGCCGGAGGAGTCGGAGGACGCGTTCTACCGGTCCTTCGAACAGCTACTTCCCATCATCGAACGGGAAGGCGTTCGCGTGAACATCGACCCGCACCCCGACGACTTCGTTGAAGACGGTCTTGAGGCCTGGCGAGTTATTCGGGGACTGAACTCGCGTTCAGTCGGCTTCGTCTATGTCGCCTCGCACACGTTCCACATGGGCGACCGAGCGCGAACACTGATCCCGGAACTAGGGGATCGCCTGGGCGCGGTCTACGCAGCAGACACCTTCGACCACCACCGCTCCCATGGGCTGCGGTACATCACGAACCCGCCGGGGAACGCCGTACGCGTTCACCAACATCTCAATATCGACCGCGGGGACGTCGATTGGAACGAGCTCTTTTCTGCGCTTCGCGCCAGCGGATACCTAGACCGCGAGGACGCCCTTATCGTGTCCAATGTGTTCGGGGAAGACGAGAATGCGGACGCGTCAGCGCGCCACCAGCTCGCCCGCATCAAGGAGCTAGCGGATAGCTAGCACTTGCCTGACTCATCTACTGGATGCACCGCCCCCATCTCCAACCAGGACGGGGGCGGTGCTCATTCGCCGTCGCAGTGCAGCGCTGCCACGAGCCGCGAACATTGACCTCCGTGGCCGCGCGTTGGCAGTGCATGGCGCCGTCCTGAGATTGTCTCCAGGCGCGTCTCTTGATGGGGCTACTCCTGCTGTTGCGGTCGCCCGGTCGTGAAGCCCGCCGTCAGGTTCGCTATAACGTCGCGAGCGAGGAACCCTTCGGCGCGGGCGACGATCGCATGGCGGACCCGGTCAGGTCGTCGAGCATCGGTCAGCTCGTTCACGGTGAAGACACGATGGAGCGCAGGCGTCGGGCCTCGCGCTCGACCCCAAGCCGGTCGTGACCGTTCCTCCCTGCTGGGCGTTGTCGACTAGATACGCAGCACTCGAGCCGGACAACTCCGCGCAGTAAGGAAGTTCACCGTCCTCGGCGCACTCGAGCGGCTGTTCATCTCGGTTCACCACTCGTGGTCTTGCTCCCCAACTGATGGCGCGCTGCCACACTGAACCGCACGGAGAGCGAGCTCGATGGGCGCGCGCCAAACCGCGCGGCTCGGAAGTTTCTCGCAATGAAGTGGGTTCGTGGGACGAGTGGCGCCCTAGTGCTGCTAACGCGGCAGCCGCGGTCCCGGAGGTGATCGAATGCGTTTTCATCGATGCCGTAGGTGACACCTCGGCTTCGAGCAAAGTTGCGGCCCGCCCCGGAGGAGCGGGCCGCAAGAACCGCTTAGCGTGCGCCGGTCAGTCTCTCGCGTCGGGTCAATGTGCGAATGGACTGAGTGCGGAAATCGCTCTCAAGAGTCTCGAGGCTTCGGCCCTTGGTTTCAGGGACGGCTCGGAGGACGAAGATGAGCGATACGACGTTCACTGCAGCGAAGAGTGCGAACGTCAAGGTCGAGCCGATGCCCTCAACGATGATCGGGAAGACGAACGAGATTGTCGCATTCACCGTCCACAGGACGAAGACGGCCAGACCCATTGCCAAGCCGCGAATCGCCAACGGAAAAATCTCGCTCAGCAGCAGCCATACAACCGTTCCGATGAACCCTTGCACGAAGGCAACGAACAGCATCATCGCTCCGAGGATGATGTAGCTCACGGCGTCCGAATGAGGAAGCAAGAACACAAGGGACAAGATGACCTGGGCGCCCACTACGCCGCTGAAGCCGATGAGCAGCATGGTGCGACGTCCAACAAAACCGAGCAGCCAGATGCCGACGATTGTCATGGTGACACTTGTCAGACCGACACCGATGGTGGCGATGAGGGCAGCTTCGTCGCCCAGCCCCGTCTGGGTCAGGATGGTTGGAGCGTAGTAGTTGACTGTGTTGATACCGGTTGCCTGTTGGATAGCGGCTAAGCCGAAGCCGATGTACAGCAGACGGCGCATCCATCGGTTGTCGCGTAGGGCCTTCCACGCGTGCCGACGTGCGTTGCCTTCAATCGCGGCGGTTTGAGCGATCTCAGACATCTCTGACTCCAGCTCGGCGTTGCTGCGGCTGCGGGCCAGTACTCGCCGAGCTTCGTCGAGACGACCGCGCGCGGCGAACCACCGAGGGGATTCCGGGAGGACCAGCATGCCGACGAAAAGAATGACTGCTGGGATGCTGGCGACGCCGAGCATGATGCGCCACACGTGCGTGTCCGAGATGACGACCGCCAGAAGGGCGTTGATGGCGAAGGCCAGGAGCTGGCCCGTGACAATCATGAGCTCGTTGATCGTGACCATTCGACCGCGGCGGTCTGCCGGCGCCATCTCAGCTAGGTACAGGGGGCACGCTACCGCAGCTGCCCCAACACCAAACCCAAGGAAGATGCGCGCTACGACCATCAGGGCGACGTTCGGGGCCACCGCGCAACCCAGTGCGCCGATCAGAAAGATTGCTGCGCACACGAGCAAGCTCCGCTTGCGTCCCAAAGCATCCGCGATGCGACCACCCAGGAGTGCTCCGAAAGCGGCCCCGGGGAATAGCAGCGAGCTGACGACCCATGCCTCCTCCGACGTCGACATCGCTAGATCATCACGCATGTACAGAAGCGCGCCGGAAATCACTCCCGTGTCGTAGCCGAACAGCAATCCGCCCAGGGTCGAGATGACGGTCAGCCGTGTCAGGAAGCCCTTGAAACCGGGGGGACGTGAGTCGCTGGTGACGGGTGTGCGGGGGTGCGACACTCGGACGCTCCTTTGCGTAGGGGGCAGCCCGCCATCCTCAAAGTGGGGCGCGCTACGGTCAAATGTAAGGACATTCTGCCATAGTGACTCTCGCTGAGCAACTGTTTGCACGCGCCAGACGTTCATGTAATTATGTCAGGACAAAGATCGGAGCTCGTGATGCCCCTTGTGCGAATTGACCACAGCCGTGCGCGAACCAACTCGGCCGCCATCTCGGACGCCATCCACCGCGCAATTGTCGCCGTGTATGGCATACCGGAGCGCGATCGTTTCCAGGTCGTGACCAGTCGCGATGCGGAGACCATCGTGGCTGAGGACGCTGGGCTCGGCTTCGAGCGAACCGACCCCGTGATCATTCAGATTTTCACCCAACGGGGCCGTTCGGACGAGACGAAGCAGGCCCTGTTCAAGGAGATCGCTCGACGCTTGGAGTCGGTGGGGGTTGCGGGCGAAGACGTCTTCATTGGATATGTCGAGAACGGTCCGCAGGATTGGTCGTTCGGCTTCGGGCGCGCACAGTACGTGACAGGTGAGCTCGCCGTCCCCAGTTCGAAGGAAGACGCCCGCTGATGGCAACTACTGACGAGGCGCCAGCGCCCTTCATGCAAATGACTCGGAGATACCCGACGGCTCTCTGGAATGATTCCGCCGATCCGGAGGAGCTCCGGGAGTCCATTCGGCTGGGAGCGGTGGGCGCAACCTGCAATCCGGTCATTGCCTACGCCGCGATCAAAAGAAATCCGGCCCAGTGGGAGCCGTGGCTGCGCGCACTTGCCGCCGCACAACCGACTTGGTCTGAATCTGAACTCGGCTGGGCCGCAGTGCGCGAACTTTCGGTCCAGGCCTCGCAGCAACTGCTCATGAAGTTTCATGAGTCAGGTGGACGAAACGGTCGGCTCTCAATCCAGACAGATCCGCGTCTACATCGGGACGCAGCGGCTCTCGTCCGACAGGCTGTGGAGTTCTCAGAGCTGGCTCCGAACATCATCGTCAAGATTCCGGCCACGGCCGTCGGAATCCAGGCGATAGAAGAGGCTGCCTACCGAGGTGTGAGCATCAACGCGACTCTCTCTTTCACTGTCGCGCAGGCGGTAGCGGTGGGAGAAGCCCTAGAGCGCGCGATGGACCGGCGTGCCGCTCAAGGACTTCCCGACCAAGAATTTGGTCACGTCGTCACAATCATGGGCGGCCGCCTCGACGACTGGCTCAAGCTGTGGGCATCCGAGAACCGAATTCTCGTCGAACCAGGCGCACTCGAGTGGGCTGGCGTCGCCGCACTGAAGCGCGCATACGAGATTTTCCGCGAGCGGGGGTTCCGCAGTCGGATTCTGTCTGCGGCCTTCCGAAACCACCTGCACTGGTCCGAGCTTATTGGCGGAGATCTGGTCGTTTCGCCGCCTTTCGATTGGCAGGCCCGGATCAACGAAAACGGCTTCGCTGTGCGAGAGCGCATCTCCGAGCCCGTGCCTGCCGGGGTTCTATCGGAATTGTTGTCTTTCTCGGAGTTCGTCCGGGCCTACGAGCCGGACGGATTGAAAGCTGAGGACTTCGGTCATTTCGGCGCAGCCCGGAACACGCTCCGACAGTTTCTGGAAGCGAGCGCTCAGCTCGATGCGCTCGTGCGTGACGTCATCGTTCCGCCCGCCCGAGGTTGACGTGGCGGCCGCTGAGGAAGATGTCACCTTCCGGTCGCGCCGTTGGGTACGTCCCGAGGACCTCAACGCTCACGGCACACTGTTTGGAGGGAGCCTTCTTCGTTGGATCGATGAAGAAGCAGCGATCTACGCGATACTGCAGATAGGGAACCCGCGGGCAGTCACGAAATTCATGTCAGAGATTGATTTCGTGAGTTCTGCCGTGCAGGGAGATCTTATTGAACTCGGTATCCGTGCAATCCACTTCGGTCGAACCTCTATCACAATGCGTGCGGAGGTGCGCAATATGGTTACCCGGGCACGAATCCTTCGAATAGAACGGATCGTGTTCGTCAGCCTGGACACGGTGGGCAAGCCTGAGGCGCACGGATACACGGACATCACGTACCGTCGGGATCGTTTGCCAGCGTCGTCAGCGGACATGAGCAGGTAGGCGCGCGACCGCGGACTTCGCTTCGGAAGAGCGCTTCCGCCCCCTCGTCGGCTGCCTCCCTCGCCCTTGGGGCCGGATCTGCAGGGTCATCCGCGCCATGGCGGCTAATTCTTGACCGGGTAAGTCCTCACAGCGCCGCCGAATAGTGGCGTTGTCTTGTAGAAGGGCGAACCATGTCAGCTGACGTCTGATGATGCGCGAGCTGGGCTGAATCTTGCTCGTGCGTGTTCGTATTAATGCTGAAGAGGGGCGGGACAGAGTCGGGCACCTGGAGCCAATCGGGCCGCGACGACTGCGGTCTCAGATGCCGCCCGCGGCTTGCGTGGCATTCGCTTCAGCGGGCTGAGTCGTCGCGATCAAGCGCATGAAGCGTTCGAGCAAGGGCAGGATGGTCCGGTCGGGGTCGAGAAGCGCTTGGATGCGGAGGCCGTCGATCATCGCCAGAACCATGGTGACCTTGTCGTCCGCGGATAGCTCGTCGTGATCGAGAGCGGTTTCGAGTCGGCCTGAGGCGAAATTAGCGCGCATCTTGTCGCGTCGAGCCAGGAAGAATGCGTGGGCCGGGTGGTCCGGATTGGTTGCTGCCACGGTGATGGCCAGCCAGTTGCGCTGCATCTCCGGATGTTCGAACTCCTCGCGCAGCACCGAGGTCAGTACGCGCTCGGCTGAGACTTTCGACTCCATGATCCGTCGAGCAAGTTCCTCGTCCTGCTCGTCGCGCCGCGCGAGCGCAGCCAGGAGAAGTTCATCCTTGCTCGCGAAGTGGCGCAGGAGTGCTGCGTGCGTCACGTTGGCGCGGGCCGCGATGTCGCGAAGTGAGGAGCGTTCATATCCGTGCTCGGCGAAGCTTGCGGAGGCCGCCTCGACGATGGCGATCCTCCGTGCGGGCGTCGTCGCGTAGGGTCCCCGCTTGGCGCGAGTGGGCGCTGTCGCTGGCCGCTCCTGCGTTGCGCTCATGGTCGCTCCTCGGGCTCGATCGGTGTACTTGCTAAGTGTAACCAGATCGGTTACATTCTGCGAAGAGTTACCACGGTGGTCACTTTTGCGGTGGTTCATCCGCTGCTCGCCCTTGCGAAGCCGCGAGGGACGTCACCTTGATGAAGGAGTCATAGTGCCGAACAACGATCCGAAGGCTCGCGCCCTGGCCGATGGCTTGGCGGCAGCCGAACCGCTCCCCGGCAACGAGACAGCGCTCGAGGGAGACGGTCTGCCCCTCGCGACGGCACCTGGGGAGCCGACGACGCCGATGAGCCGGTCATACATCTTCTGGCTCATGTTGGCGAGCTTCGGAGCATCCATCGCAATGATGGTGCCGCTGTCCTACGGCATCGCTGTGCGGATCACCGAACTGGCGCCGGGGCATGAAGAGGTGCTCGGATACATCACGGGGACGGCGCAAGCCGCCTATCTCGTCATTAGCCCACTGGTCGGCATCTGGAGCGACCGCACGCGGTCGCGCTTCGGGCGCCGTTCGCCCTTCATCTATCTCGGACTTGCCATCGGCGTGGTCGGAGCCGTGGTCATCGGGCTCGCCCCCAACCTGCTCATCGTCGGTGCCGGATGGGTGCTCGGAATGAGCGGGTGGTCGATCGCCGGCGCCGCACTGCAGACACTGCAGGCCGACAAGCTCCCCGAGAAGCAACGCGGGAAGGTCGCCGCTCTCACTGGTCTGATGACGCAGGTGGCCCCGGTTCTCGGTATCGGCATCGCCTACGCGGTGTCGTCGAGCACGCTTCTGATCTTCCTCGTGCCCGGTGTCATCGGTGCGTTGCTGCTGGCCATCTTCCCCCTCATCAAGCCGGAGGGCAGCTCGGTTTCGCTCGCCCGCTCGGGGGAGATGACGGTGAAGTCGGTGGTCTCCAGCTACGGCTTCAACGCGCGTAAGTACCCCGACTTCGGATGGAACTGGGTCGGCCGCTTCGTCTTCTTCGTCGGCTTGTACTTCAACACGACGTTCGGGACGTTCTTTTACTCGCAGCGTCTCGATCTGCCGGTGAGGGAGGTTGCCGGTATCGTCGCCACCGTCGGAATGATCGGTGTCGTCGCGGCTGCAGCCGGTGCGATCGTCGGCGGATTCCTCTCCGACAAGTTGCAGCGCCGTCGATTGTTCGTGATGCTCGCGGCGCTGCTCTTCGTGGGTGGCGCGGTGGCCGAGGCGACGGCATGGTCGCTGCCGCAAATCATCGCCGGTGCCGTGCTCATGCAGCTCGCGATCGCCGTCTTCGCCACGGTGGATCAGGCGATCATCTACGCCATCCTCCCCGAGCGCGATCAGGCCGGGCGGTACATGGCGGTGACGCAGTTCGCCCAGAAGATCCCCAGCGCCGTGGCGCCGTTGATCGCGGGCGTCGTCATCACCATCGGCGCGGTGGGTGCGGAGAAGAACTACACGCTGCTCTACCTCGTCGGAGCAGCCTTCGCCCTGATCGGTGGGCTGATCATCCTGCTCAAAGTGAAGTCGGTCCGATGACCGTCGACTCCGTTCCCCACGCGCTGTCCGTCGATGCCGGCAGCGATGACATCGTCGTCACCGACGGCGAACCGCGCTTGTCGTGGATGCACGACGGCCCCGCCGGCGCGCGATACGAGGTGGAAGCGCGGGTCGACGACGGCGACTCCATGTCCGCCGAGGTCACGGGGCAGCGGTTCGTGCCCTGGCCCTTCGCGTCCCTTCCCAGTCGTGCGCGCGTCGCGTGGAGGGTCCGGTCGGTGGGGGCTTCGCAGTGGTCCGAGCAGTCGTCGTTCGAGGTCGGGCTCTTGAATGCCGACTGGACGGCATCCTGGATCTCTCCCGAGGGGGACGCCGTCGAGGAGTACGGCACGCGTCCCGCCTTCCTCCTCTCCCGGGTCTTCGAACTGGACCAGTCGGTGACGCGCGCGCGCCTATATGCCACGGCACTCGGGGTCTACACCGTCACCGTGAACGGTCGACGGGTGGGCTCGGACGAGCTCGCGCCCGGCTCGACGTCGTACGACCGCACGCTCTACGCGCAGGCGCACGACATCTCGGCCCTGTTGCGACCGGGGTCGAACCGCATCGAGGTCGAACTCTCCGACGGCTGGTTCCGTGGACAGGTCGGGGCGTTCCGACTTCCCGCGCAGTGGGGGACCGTCACCGGCGTGCGCGCCGAAATGCACGTGGAGGCCTCCGACGGCGCGTCGACGGTGGTCGTGACCGATGGGACGTGGTCCTGGGTCCGGTCGCGCATCACGCGAGCGGACCTCATGGCGGGACAGTCGGAAGATCTGACGCAGCAGCCGTCAGCCTCCCGACTGGTGGCTGTGGGACGGGTCGAGGCGCCGCCCATCGAGTGGTCGCCCGCCCCGCCGGTGCGGGTCGTCGCGCAGCGCGAGGTCGTCGCTTCGCGACGTATCGCGGATCATACGTGGGTGCTCGACTTCGGCCAGAACGCGTCGGGGTGGCTCAGGATGAGCGATCTCGGGAGCCCGGGGACCCGCACGGTCATCGACTACGGCGAGTACCTCGGCGCGGACGGCGACCTGTCGACGTCGCACCTCGACTCCGCTCGGCCCGGGGAAGCGCCGATCCCCTTCCTTCAGCGAGACGAGGTCATCGCGGGCGGGGGCGATGAGGTCTTCGAGCCACGGCACACCGTCCACGGGTTCCAATTCGCCAGAGTCACGCGAGCAGGCGGCGCCTTCGACCCGACCACCGTCACCATGCAGGTGGTGCACACCGACCTTGTGCGGGTCGGCGACTTCGCCTGCAGCGACCCCGATCTCAACCGACTCCACGAGATCGCCCGCTGGAGCTTCCTGGGTAACGCCGTCGACGTCCCGACGGACTGCCCCACCCGGGAGCGACTCGCGTGGACCGGCGATTACGGTGTCTTCGCGCCGACGGCGACACGCCTGTACGACGTGCGCGGCTTCACCGCCAAGTGGCTCCGATCGGTGCGAGACGACCAGCTCGACGACGGACGCATCGCCAACTTCTCTCCGGACGGGCGTCAGATTAAGCGCCATCTCGATGACCAGTTCGCGATGATGACGGGTTCTGCGGGATGGGGCGATGCCATCGTCTCCGTCCCATGGGAGATGTACGCGGCGTACGGCGACACCAAGCTCCTCGCAGACAACTTCGAGGCGATGACCCGCTGGGTCGAGTGGGCGCTCGAGACCGCCCGGTCCGCTCGCCACCACTCGCGCGCCCAGGGTGAGGCCAGACCCTTCGATCAGTTCCTGTGGGACGGTTCATTCCACTGGGGGGAATGGACGGAGCCGAAGCAGCGCGACGCCGAGGGGCGGCTCATCGACCCGCTCGGCCACGACCCCCGGGCGTGGTTCATGGCAGACAAGGGCGAGGTGGGAACGGCCTACCTCTTCCGCTCGACGGCCACTCTTGCGCGCGTCGCCGACATTCTCGGTCGTCACGACGAGGCGATGAGATACGCGTCGATCGCGGACAGCGTGCGCGACGCGTGGCGCCGCGCGTACCTGCGTCCCGACTCGACGACGGTGGCAGACACCCAGGCCGCGTACGTGCGAGCGCTGGCGTTCGGTCTCATCCCCGAGGAGATGCGGGATGCCGCGGTCGAGCGACTCGTGGAGCTCATCGAAGAAGCCGGCACCCACCTCGGGACGGGGTTCCTCTCGACGGGCGATCTGCTTCCCGTGCTTGCGGATGCGGGCCGTGCCGACGTCGCCTACGCCCTTCTCGCACAGCGCACCGCCCCGTCCTGGCTGTACATGGTCGACAAGGGCGCCACGACGATCTGGGAGGACTGGGAGGGGATCGACGAGAACGGCGACGCGCACGACTCTCTCAACCATTACAGCAAGGGCGCGGTGGTGCGGTTTCTGCACACGCACACCCTCGGTTTGCGTCAGGACGACGACAGCACTGCGTGGGAACGCCTGGTCGTCCAGCCGGTGCCCGGTCCGACCGTCACGTGGGCGCGGGGCAGCCATCTGGGTCCGCGCGGTCCCATTGAGGTGGAGTGGCGGCGCGACGAGTCCGACTTTCACCTGCACGTCCAAGTCCCGCCCGCAACGATCGCCCGGGTGATCTTGCCCGACGGCCGCACCCACGTGTGCCAGGCGGGTCGGCATGACTTCGCCAGCACGGTGCCCGCTTCCGAACTCCAGCTCAGCGCGCGCTGACCTCCCCGACGAAAGAGACGACATGACTGAATTCCCCGACGGCTTCTTGTGGGGAGCCGCGACCGCAGGCCACCAGATCGAGGGCAACAACGTCAATAGCGACTGGTGGGCCCGCGAGCAGATGATGCCCGGAATGGAGCTCTCCGGAGACGCGGTGGACAGCTACCACCGGTACCGCGAGGACATCAGCCTTCTCGCCGGCTCCGGCCTCGACTCCTACCGCTTCAGCCTCGAATGGGCCCGGATCGAACCCGTGCGCGGTTCGTTCTCGCGAGCCGAGCTGGCCCACTACCGGCGGGTCATCGAGTTCTGCTTCGAGAACGGTGTGACGCCGGTCGTCACCCTGCAGCACTTCACGACACCCAACTGGTTCGCGCAGGCCGGCGGCTGGGACGCCCCGGAAGCCCTCGACCTCTTCAGCGCCTTCGTCGAACGGGCGTGCGACATCCTCGATGGCGTCGAATGGGTCGTGACCATCAACGAGCCCAACATGCAGGCCGCCATCATGACCGCGATGCGGCGCTTGCAGAGCGGCGGTGGATCGTGGACGAGTCCCACCGTGGAGGCCGAGGGCGACCGGGAAGAGAAGCAGACGCACAGCGACTTCTTGACGTACGCCGACCCGGAGATCGGCCGCACGTTCACGCGCATCCATCACGCGGCGCGCGATATCGTCCGTCGGCGCACGTCGGCGAAGGTCGGATGGACGATCGCAGCGGGAGCCCTCACGGCGGCACCGGGCGGCGAGCGGAAGCTCGAGGAGATCCGGTACGGCAAGGAGGACGTCTACTGGGAGGGGAGTCGTGGAGACGACTTCGTGGGCGTCCAGGCCTACTCGTCGCAGCAGGTCGACGCGAACGGCCTCGTTCCGCACCCCTCCGCGCCCGACAACACCCTCGTCGGCACCGCCTTCCGCCCGGATGCCCTCGCAATGGCGGTGCGGCATGCCTGGAAGGTCAGCGAGCACACCCCGATCATGGTCACGGAGAACGGCATCGCGACGGCCGACGACACGGAGCGGATCCGATACACCTACGAGGCGCTGCGGGGCCTCGCGCAGGTGATCGACGAGGGGATCGACGTGCGCGGGTACCTGCACTGGTCGTTGCTCGACAACTTCGAATGGGGCCATTGGGAACCGACATTCGGTCTGATCGCCGTCGATCGCGATGACTTCACGCGTCACCCCAAGCCGAGCCTCGCCTGGCTGGGATCCGTCGCCCAGCGCAACGCGCTCGCCCAGGCGGTGACAGCGTGACGTTCCCGTTCGCCGATGTCTCGGCCTCTCCTCTCACGGCTCTCCTGTCGTTGACCGGGCGTCGCGTCGTGGTGACCGGCGGTGCGCAAGGACTGGGCTTCGCGATCGCTCGCCGGCTCGCGGAGGCAGGGGCCGCCGTCGCCGTCGCCGACCTGCAAGAGGATCGGGCGCGCGCAGCGGCGACGCAGCTAACCGCCGACTTCGGCATCGACGCCATCGGGGTCGCGATGGACGTCGCGTCCTCGGCATCCGTCGACTCCTCCGCCGCCGCCGTCGTCGAACGCCTCGGAGGCATCGACGTGTGGGTCAACAACGCGGGCGTCTTCCCGAGCGCAGCCCTCGGCGAGATGAGCGACGAACACTGGGACCAGGTGTTCGCCGTGAACACCCGAGGGGTGCGCAACGGGGCTCGAGCGGCAGTGCGGACGATGGCCGACGGAGGGGTCGTCGTGAACATCGTCTCGACAGCGGGCTTCCGCGGCGTGGCGGCGGGGATGTCGGCATATGTCTCTTCCAAGCACGCCGTCCGGGGTCTCACCAAGCAGCTCGCACTGGAATTGGCCCCGCGGGGAATCCGCGTGCTCGGCGTTGCCCCCTCGTACGTGCCGACGGAGGGGAACATCGCGGCGGCGGCGGCCGCGATGGCCGATCGCGCGGGGGAGGCCGGCGACCCGTCCACCGTGCCTCAAGCGATGACGCAGAGTCTGATCGGGCGACTCGGAACACCGGACGACATCGCCCGCGTGGTCCTCTTCTGCGTGAGCGACCTCTCGTTGATCATGACGGGAAGCACTCTGCTCGCCGACGCCGGCGAGACCATCTGATGGCTATCACACCACCCATCGACCAGGACACAGCTCGGACGTTCGCCTGCGGCGAAGCGGTGCGTTGAGCGGTGACCTCCCAAATCGGGCCTGCTGGGTGACCGCTAAGTTTCCCGGTTTGCTCCTGACATCCGTCGCACCATCAACTGGTGCTTAACCGGTTTCTTGCGCAGAAGGTCGCGGGCCTCTTAGCGGGATCTGCCGTCACGCGAATGCTGCTCGATACCGGCTCGGATCCCACTTTGGCGGACGCCGTTGCAGCTGACGTCGAACTAGGTGGCGAAAGCTGCGAGGTACGCGCTGTTGGTCTATAGCGCGGTGACTTGACGGACCTGGTCGTCTGCGAGCGGCTGACAGCGCAGCTGGGCGTCTTCGTCTCGGAGCAGTTTCAGCAGGCCGCCGTTAGAGAGGGTGTACTCGGTAAGCAGAGTGACGGGGTCGTCGCGTCGGACTGATCCTTCTTGACGATCTCAGCGACGAGCGCAGGATCGAGTCGCCGCGGCAGGAGCGCAGGCGACCGCTCTGGGGGTGAGATTGAGAGAGCCTTATGCGGTACTAGGCAAGCTAATTTGAGCAGTTCGACCGGGGGTGGCGGCAGAAGTACCGATCCGTTCGAGTTGCGGTGGGCTGGACCTACTTCTGGGGGAGGGCTCTGGTGTCATCTCACCGCTGGCGCGTGACCGAGGTTCCGTCTAGGCCAGCAGCGGCCGCGCGTGCGGGGCCCCACCATAGGGGGCGACTCCTATATAGTTCTCCAACTGCGTGTGCGCACGCAGGCCGTACACGCTAGAGGGGACACATTGGGGTGCCGCACACGCTAGCCATTTCATCCGACCGATGGCCGCGTCTCGGTCTTCTGGTCAGGACTCAGTTACCGGTCACCGTCTGTTCTGCGCTCATTGTGGCGGTCGCCTTGAGTTGCGGTTTAGTGATCGACCGACTGCCGCTTTGTGCGGGGGCTGGCCTCATTCTCTTGGCGACCGTCGCTAGTGTTTCGATGCCGTGGGAACGAATCCATGTTCGTTGGCAGTCAGTCATGGCAACGTTGAATCTGACTGGGGTTGGCTATCTATCGGCGGCGCTTTACCCGGAGCTGCAGGCCTCTGCCGCGCTGGCAAGCGTGCCGGCCGTTTGGCTGGCAATGGTTGGCGGGCGACTGGGTCTCGTGGTAGCGATCTTGGGGTCATACGCAATTGCGTTCGCCCCTCTCGTTCTCGTCGGAGGGAATGAAGGAGAATTGGCCTCAGCGATGGCCTTTGCGGTCGTCATACCGCTCTCCGCCGTCCTTGGCTATGTAATCGCTCGTCGCTATCTTCGCGCTAGCGCTGAACGTGACAGCGCTATTGCTAAACGGAGCGCCGCTTTGGATGATGTCGAACGGCTTTCGCTCATCCTTCGTTCATTTGCTGACACAGTCAATGCAGGGATACTCATCCTCGACGTCGACAGAAAGCCACTCCTCAAGAATCAGCGCCTCAGCGTTCTGGGTGGCTACTCGGGAGGCGCATCAGAGCGTACGGACAGTCAGATATATGGCAAGGACCAATCCACGTTATTGCCCGAGGACGCGCAACCTCTAAATCGCTTCCTCGATGGACGCGAGATCGACTCGGAACTCATCTGGGTAGGTCCGCCGGGGGATCAGTCTGCGATTCTCGTATCTGGCCGTCAGTTGCGTCGCGAAGACGCTTCCGACATGGGTTCAGCACTCATCGCTCAGGATGTGACGGAGATTGTGAGAGCGGCGCGCGAACGAGAAGATGCGATGGCGACGCTGTCTCATCAGCTGCGCACGCCGTTGACCTCGATCGTCGGCTATGTCGACATGATTGTCGACCGCGAGGCTGCCCCGGAAGTGCGCGGTCCCCTCCGAGTTATCGCGCGCAACGCCGAACACTTGATAGCGCTCAGCTCATCGATGCTGAACGGCATGCGGGACCTCACGGAGGCGCGGATAGAGCGGTTGGATTTGAGTGACTTGATCGAGTCTGGCGTCGACGTCGCCCGAGGAACGCAAGACGGTGTCGCACGAAAGTGGATCGTCGACGTGCCCGCAAGCCTTACAGGTCTCATGGATAGAGACGGGTTTGTCGAGGCGCTAGGGAATGTGCTAGGTAATGCCGTGAAGTATTCACCTGGGGGCAGTACCATCAGAGTTTCCGCCGTGGTTGCGCACTCTTTCGTCGAGGTCTCGGTGGGAAATGATGGGCCGTCCATCGAGCCACTCGACATGGAACGGATCTTCGACCGCTTCTACCGCGGAACGAATGTCAAGAACAGTACTCCGGGTACGGGGATTGGACTCGCGGTCAGTCGGTCGATAATGAAGGCGAGCGGCGGTGCCATCACCGTCGCAAACACGCCGTCGGGCGTCGCCTTCACGTTGCGCATTCGCGCCAGCGACGGAATGGCTGAGCAGCTGGGGTGACTCAAGCGGTGCGGTCAAGTGTAAAACCCGGGTCGAAGTCGCAGGAATCGGTCGGGAAGATGCTGCCGCACGGCCGCGGTCTGGTGCTGGGCCAAGGTGAGGAGCCGCGCCTCGCGGTGCTACCGATGCGGTGACGCGCCACAACCGTAGACCGTCCTCATGCTCATCGAATGCCGCCGGTCGTCGGCGTCGTGAAGTGCGTCGTTGGTGGCTGCCACGTGTCTCTCAAGCTTCCGTCTTGATCATCGGTGATCCCGGCAGCGGACGCCCGCACCAGTAGTCGGCTTGCTTGAGTTCGACGCGAAAATTCCTGAACGATGGCGATGTTCTTCAGGTTCGTTGCCCTCATGCGCAGTCCAGTGTACATTCGACGCAACCTGAAACGTTTCACCGGACGAAGGAGCCCGTTGATGAAACTAAGCCTGCGCCGAATCGGTGTGTTGACTATGGCCGTCCTGCTCGCGTCAGTGACCGTTCCTGGCGTGTCCCCGCTGTCGGGTGGCGATGTGGCTGTGGCGATGGAGTCCTCGGAGGCGCCAGAATCGCTGACTGTCAATCAATTGCCCTCACCCCGCGATGTCGCCGATCTGTCGGCACCCCTACTCGGATGGCGCGTGGGCTCTGCACGTCAGAGCGCCTACCAGGTACAGCTCGCGTTGAACGAGTCTGATCTGTCTCGCGCCCCAGTTTGGGATTCCGCGCGAGTCGAATCTTCAGCCAGTACCAACGTCGCCTACGCCGGTCCCGCTCTCACGCCTGCGGAAGGATACGTATGGCGGGTCCGCACCTGGGATGGCGATGTTGTGTCCCCGTGGTCCGCTCCGTCTCGCTTCGGGACGGCAACGGATGAATGGACGGGAACGACACCTATTTGGGCCCCGAACGCAGCCACATGGTCGGATTACACCGTGGAGGGCGATTTCCGGGTGGAAGCGCAGAACGCAACGATCGTTCTGCGAGCTCGGGATTCAAGCAACTATCTAATGTGGCAGTTTCGTGGGAACGGAGCCAATACTCTTGCGCCACACACCCGCGCGGGAAACTCGTTCACGCAGCTGAAGTCTGTCCCGTTGGGCGAGTCTTTGATCAATGGCACCACTTACAGGTTCAAGATCATTGCGTCCGGAAACCGCATCAGCACGTTCCTCAACGACCGAAAGATCGACGAAACGGCCGTGCCTGACTCTTACGCGACAGGTTACTTAGGATTCCGCACCGGAGGCTCAGAAAGAAATTCCTGGGATAATCTTCGGGTGACTTCAGCGGATGGTGGCTCTCTGTACTCAGACAACTTCGACGCTGCGTCCGCGGATTTTCCGTGTGCGTTGACGGTGGACGGCCGCCTTGCCGTAGGGTCCGGTCAGAACTGCATTTACTCGGCGGGGTCCACCGACTGGGCTTTCTTCCGCGGTGATGTAGACATCGCCGATAAAGATATTGCTTGGGCTACTGTTTACGCCACCGCAGCTTCTACTGCACCCACCCGTCAGTTCGTGTACAAGATGTGGTTGAACGGGGAGTTCGTCGGCCTGGGGCCGACGCAGCCGATTGCGCGTGAGACGAGGTACGACGGCTTCGACGTGACCGGCCTCCTGCGACGCGGGACAACCAACAGCCTCGGTGCTCTCGCCTACACGACGACTGACAAGCGCTTTCAGTCTCACCTTGTGGTCGAGTATTCCGATGGTTCCCGCGAAACGTTCGGTACGACGACGGATTGGAAAACGCTCAATGGCAGTCGGGTATTCCCCGCGGCCGGCAGTATCGGCACCCAATACTTCACAGCTCCGAAAGAAAACATCAATGCCGCGTCATACCCCACTGGGTTCTCGGAGCCTGGCTTCGACGACTCGCGGTGGACGCGGGCTGAAGCCAAGAACGTTTTCTCCGATCTCGAAGCAACTCCGACCGCCAAAGTGACGCAACAGTTGCAGCTGCCCGAGCGGATCGTCGAGAAATCGCCGGGCAACTACTTCCTCGATTACGGACGTACCTGGATCGGCGGGCTGAGCCTCGACCTCGAAGGAGTCAATGGTCAGATCCTTGACCTGCGTTTCGGTGAAGTGCTGTCCGCTCCGGAAACCGTGCGATTTGCGATGAACACCGGCAACACCTACCAGGACAAGTGGACTCTTCGCGACGGACGTCAGCAGCTCGAGACGTGGGGAATGCGAGTATTTCGCTACGCGGAGGTCCAAGGGGCCCCGACAGGTCTGACCGCAAACGACTTCCCTGCGCTGGCACAAGTTTATCCGTTTGACCCCGAGGGTGCAGCGTTCTCCTCGTCCGATGACAACTTGGTCAAGGTGTGGGAGCTGTCACGTCACACGGTAGACGCGACGAACCACAACCTATATGTCGACTCCTGGACGCGAGAACGCGACGCCTACGAAGCCGACTCGTATCTGCAAATGATGGCGAACTTCTACGTTTCAGACGATCCCACACTCGGCAACTACTCGTTGGAGTACCTTCTGACCGGTCGAACGTGGCCCACGGAATGGCCCATGTATACCATCCTCGCGTTCCACGACAGTTACACGCAAACTGGTGATACCACTGCGTTGGCCCGGAATTACAACAGTCTCAAGGCAAAGCTTCCTACTCGCTGGGTTGAACCAAGTACAGGTCTGATTCGCAAGAACTCCGGATCGAACGGAGCCAACAGCTGCACGGATTGTGACATCGTCGACTGGCCCGGCAGCGAGCGGGACGGCTACGTCTTCCGGCCGTACAACACGGTCATCAACGCCATAGGCCATCAGAGCTACGTCGACATGGCTGCTATCGCGACCGCGCTGGGTAAAAATGACGATGCCGCAGAGTTCACCGCGATTGCCCAACGTCTGCGTTCGGCGGCCAATGAGCGTCTTTTCGACACAACGAAGGGGGCATGGCGCGACGGGCTCAATGCCGACGGCTCATCGATCGATCATTTCGCGATCCAGGCAACGGTATTCGCAACGGCCTTTGGTCTTGCCGACGAACAGCGCGCGGCGCAGGCTGCGTCATACATCGAGTCGCGGGGAATGGCATGCAGCGTGTACTGCGCGGCCTTCGTCCTTGAGGCGCTCTACGACGGGGACCGAGCCGATGTTGCGCACGCGATGCTTACGAGTACCGGACTGCGAAGCTGGATGAACATGATAAACAAAGGCGCGGGGGCGACCGCTGAAGCCTGGGACTCTACTCTCAAAGGTAATCTGACGTACTCTCACCCTTGGGCTGCATCGCCGGCGTACAACATTCCGCAAGGCATGTTTGGAATTCGCCCCACAGTTCCGGGCTATGCGGCCTTCGACGTCCGTCCCCAACCAGCCGCTGTCGAATGGGCATCAGTTCGACTACCCACCCTGAAGGGTTCGATTGGCGTCGCCCACCACACTCACGACGGGCGAACCGACATCGCTGTCCACGTCCCTGGAAACACCGTTGCGCGCGCCTTCGTTCCTGGAGCAGCCGAAGATCGCGAACCGATTGTCTACCTGGACGGTCGTGCGACCCCGGCGACATGGGAACGCGGGTATCTGCGGGTGGACGATGTGCCCGCCGGTTGCCACGTGCTGAGCCTTGAGCCCGGCACCGGCCCGCGGACCGACGAGCGTCTGCTTGATGCGTGCCCGGACGGAGGCCCGACCTCACCAATGGACGAGACTGCTCCGATCGTCACCGGCCTGCCCGACACCGGATCTCTGATCCCGGACAACCAGCCGCTGAAGATACTCGCCACGGATGACGGGTATGGTGTGCGCTCGTTCACCGCGACCGTCGACGACCAAGTGGTCGACGCCACCCAATCGATCGATCTCAAGGGTCGTCGAGGGGATGTTGTCATCACCGCGCGCGCCGTCGACAATGCTGGGCTCAGCACCGAGGTCACCACCACTGTGACCGTCTTCCCTGAAGAAGGCAGCAAATCCGCACCCGGAGTCGGCGTGCTTTCGACCGACCAAGGCCACACAACAGGTCTGCGTGGCGGTACCTATAGCGTCGTGATGGATATGTGGTGGGGCTCAAATGGCGGCATGTTCCGGCTGTATGAGAACGGCAAACTTATCGCGACCGATTACCCCAGCCCAGAGACGCCGAAGGCGCAGAAGGTGAGTGTATTGGTCGAAGGTAAAGCAAACGGTACCTACACGTACACTGGTGAGCTGATTAATGCCAGAGGCTCAACGGCAACGAAGTCTTTGGTCGTCCAGGTGACTAATGCCGCCCCAGGCAAAGCCGTCCTGAGTAACGACAACTGGGATGGAGACGGTGCCTACACTGTCACGGGTGATATGTGGTGGGGGACGAACGCTACCTCGTATCGTCTTCTTGAGAATGATGTCCTCATCGACGAGAAGTCACTCACATCCGCTACGCCGGCCGCCCAGAAGACGACCACATTCGTCACCGGTCGGGCAGCAGGAAGTTATCGCTATACGCTGATCTTGGTGAATGCTGTGGGGGAGACTTCATCCGAGACCATGGTGGTAAAGGTGAAATAACAGCTCACGGCCAGCTCACCTCGGCGATTCGTATCACGCGAACCGACTCGCCGAGGTGAGCGGACGGCGGAGCTCCGGTCCCCCATCCGGGTAAGCCCCCCCGGCGTAAGACGCCTACAATCGCTGGAAGCCGCTTCGGGCTGGATGGCACGTCGGACTTGACTGTCCGTCAAGGCCGACGTCGAAGCTCGACCCCTTCATCCCGGAGGAGTTTCAGAACGCCAGACTTCGACAAGCTGTACTCCGAGCACAGGGCTGGAGTCGTGGCGTCCCCGCAGTATTTGGCAGCAGTCTCCGAGCGAGTATCCGCGCCGAGTCTTCAACCCAGACGCCACGCTGGCGCGCCATCTGCCGCCAGCGTGGCGGGCGCCAAGACGGCCAGTGCGGCCAACTTCTCGAGGTCGCGGAGAGCTGGCGGAAGCAGGTCTGATTTATTCGAGTTGCCTAGGTTCGACTCCCTCCGCGAGGCCGGCGCTGAATACCTGCCCGAACGAAGGCTTGGCGTACGCCGTTGTAGCTGACGTCGAAGTGCTTGGCGATTGCTGCGAGCGACTTGCCGTCGCCATAAAGTGCAGTGGCTTCGCGGACCTGCTCGTCGGTGAGTGGCTGGCAGCGAAGCTGAGCACCTTCGTCGCGGAGTAGTTCTAGTACTCCGCCCTTCGAGAGGCTGTACTCGGTACAGAGAGCTGGTGTCGTCGCGCCGGACTGATACTTCTCCACGATCTCAGCGACGAGTGCAGGATTGAGCCGACGGCGCAGGAGCCGAGGCGGATGCTCTGAGGGCGAGTGTTCGGCTATCGAATCTGGCGATAGACCAGCCAGTTTCTGTAGTTCCGCCAGGGGTGGCGGCAGAAGAGCCGATTTATTCGAGTTGCGGTGTACTGGGCCTACAGATGTCGAGAAAGCCCCGGTTCGCCGGGGCTTTTCTCATTCCCGGTCCGCGCGACCGTCGCTGGGCGTCGACGCCGACGCGGAGCCGCGCATGCACGGCAAGCACAGCGGCGGGATCCGCCCCGGACACGCCGCAGGGGCGGCCGGGCGCATCGGCGTGTCGAGCGTGATCCCCGCCGTCGTGCACGGGTCGAGCCGCGGCATCGTCACATCATCGTGTCGAGGATCCCCACCAGATCGTCGAACGTCGTCCGCGGATTCAGGATCGCGAAGCGCGCGTTGACGCGTCCGGCGTGGCTCGAGGGGGTCACGAAGGCGTGCTGCCCATCGAGCAGCTGCGCCGACCAGCGGTCGTAGTCGGCCTTCGCCCACCCGACGCGCTCGAAGACCACGACCCCGAGCTGGGGGCGGCGGACCAGCGTGAGCTCGGCGCGTCCGTCGATCTCGTCGGCGATGCGCTCGGCGAGGTCGATCGCGGTGGTGATGGCCTCGCGGTAGACCGCCGCGCCGTAAGTGGCGAGCGAGAACCACAGGGGCAGCCCGCGGGCGCGGCGCGTGAGGTGGGCGGCGAAGTCCGACGGGCTCCAGTCGCTCGTCTCGGTGAGGGTGTCGAGGTACTCGGCGTGCTGCGTGTGGGCACGGCGGCCGAGCTCGGGGTCGCGGTAGATGAGCGCGCACGCGTCGAAGGGGGCGAACAGCCACTTGTGCGGGTCGACCACGAGGGAGTCGGCGTGCTCGACGCCGGCGAACCGGTGCCGAGCCCGCGGGGAGAGCATGCCGGTGAGTCCGTACGCACCGTCGACGTGCAGCCACACGTCGGTGCCCTCGACCGCGCGGGCGATGTCGGCGATGTCATCGACGATGCCGAAGTTGGTGGAGCCGGCGGTCGCGACCACGGCGAAGACGCTGTCTCCGTGCTCGTCGAGGGCGGCGCGCACGGCGTCTCCGCGCAGCACGCCGTCGGCACCCACGGGCACGCCGACGACCTCGACGTCCATCACGCGCGCCGCGGAGGCGATCGAGGAGTGCGCCTCGACGCTGCAGACCACGCGCCAGGCGTCGGGGCGGGGGCTGCCGGCATCCGCGAGCCGATCACGCGCCGCCTCGCGAGCGGCGACGAGGGCGGACAGGTTGCCCAGCGTCCCGCCCTGGACGAAGACGCCTCCCGCGCCCTCGGGGAGTCCGAACTCGGCGGCGAGCCACCGCAGCACCTCGTTCTCGGCGTGCACGGCGCCGGCTCCTTCGAGCCACGAGCCGCCGTAGAGCGCGCTGGCCGAGACGACGAGGTCGAATGCGGCCGCGGCCTTGGTGGGCGCGCTCGGGATGAACGAGAGGTAGCGCGGGTCGTCGGTCGTGATGCACGCGGGGGCGAGGACGTGCTCGAAGATCCCGAGCGCCTTGCGCGCACCGATGCCCTTCTCATCGATGGTGCGGCCCGCGAGGCGCCGCAGTTCGGCGGCCGGCAGCGGCTTGTCGAGCGGCGTGTCCTCGGACGTGAGCCGACCCCGGGAGTACTCGAGCACCATGTCGACGATGGCGCGAGTCTCGTCGCTGACCTCGTGCATGCGCGCGGCGGGGGAGTGGGTCATCGAAACCCCCGGATCAGGATGCCGATCGCGGCCGCGACGGGAGGCGGCGTCGGCGTCGACAGGGGTGTGAGAGCGCGGGGCGGGTGGCGATCGGCTCGTGGGAGTCAGCTTAATTCGCCGTCGTCATCGCAGGAACGAGGAGCCGCACGAGTGGTGGGCGGGGATCGGGATGCCGGACGCCGGTGAGGCGGGCTTCCCGACGGCGCGTGCGGGACGGGCCTCGCGAAGAGGCCTCACGCCGCGGTGAGCTGCGGGGCGACCCGCGCGATGCGCGAGCGCAACTCGCCGACCGTCCGGTCGAAATCCTCGTCGCTGCCGGTCCGGGCGGGGTCGCGGATCGACCAGTGCACGTCGTCGCGACCGCCGAGGGCCTCGTGCGCGTGGTCGCAGACGCTGATGACGAAGTCTCCGGGCCGGGCGACGTCGCTGAGGGACCGGGGGCGGACGCGGTCGTCGAGGCGCAGATCGTGCCGGACCGCCGCGGCGACGGCGCCGGCGTGCACGCGTTCGCCGGGGTTCGTCCCCGCCGACTCCGCCGGAATCGCGCTGTGGGCCTCCCAGATGGCGCGGGCCAGTTGAGAACGGGCGGAATTCGCCGTGCAGACGAAGAGCACCCGGCCCTGGACCTTCCGTGGGGCGAGGGTGAGGTCGGAGAACGCTTCGGGAACGAGCTGCAGATAGCTGCGACGCCCGTCCGACTCGGATGGCACGCGCCGCGCGATCCCGCGGTCTTCGAGCACGTTGGCGTGGAAGGCGACGAGGTTCGACTTCATCCCCAGCACGGACGCGATCTCGCTCGACGACATGTCGCCCATCGCGAGCAGATCGACGATGCGCAGACGTCCCGGGTCTCCGAGAGCGGCGAAGGCCTCAGCGCGCCGTCGAAGATCGTCCATTATGCCCCCGTCCGCCCGGTCTGTCATCCGTCAGCGGAAATCACTTTTACTCAGTAGCCTTTGAGCGACCGCAACGGGCGGGCGCCCCCCAATAGTGCGCCCGTTGCGGTCTCTCACACCCTCGGGGCAAGAGGAGTTTCTCATGCGGCAGCGGCGCGTCGGGCGGCGGATCACGCCGCGTGTCGAAAGAAGCCGATGACCATGGCTGCGCAGGGCGACGGCGGTCGGCGAGCGCTCCGGGCGCAACGCGAACAGGATGCCGCGGCGTCACTGCCTGCGGGCCTCGCCACGGTCTTCGCGGGGCGCTATCGGGTCGCGGGGCCCCTCGGCCGCCGGGGGGTCGACGGCCACGTCTTCCGCGCGCGCGACGACATCCTCGCGCGCGACGTCGTCGTGAAGGTCTTCCCCCTCGACCCCGCGACCGCGACCGAGGCCCCGCGTCGGCTGGAGGGGGCCCGCGTCCTGGCCGCCCTCGATCACCCGGCGCTCATCACGCTCTACGACGCCCATCTCGGACGCGACGGCCGCGGCTATCTCGTGACCGAGTTCATCAACGGTCCATCCCTGCGCGAACGCCTCGACGACGGCGGACCGCTCGCGCCGCTCCTGGTCGCCGGGCTGATCGAGGATCTCGCACGCGGACTCGACGCCGTTCACGAGGTGGGCATCGTCCACCACCACCTCACGTCATCGCACATCCTGCTGCGTCCCGTCCGAAACGCCCACCGGCCGTTCGTCGCGGTGCTCGCCGACTTCGGCGTCGCCCACCTCCTGTCCGGTGGTGCCGGCGCCGCGGTCGACGACGCTTCCACCGACGACGAGGACTACCTGCCGCCGGAGCAACTGCGCGGGGAGGCGCCCGGCGCCGCCGCCGACATCTACGCCCTCGGCCTCCTGGCCGTGGAGGCGTTGACCGGTGAGAGCCCGGTGCTCGGGGGAGCGGCGCAGCACGTCCTTCTCGCGCCTCTCGATTTCGATCCCGTCATCCCCTCGCGGTTCGGCTACGGGTGGGAGGTGCTCCTCACCGCGATGACGGACCCCGATCCGGCTCGACGTCCGTCGGCGGCAGACGTCGTCGCCGTCGCGGTCGAGCTCCGGCAGGGCGCCGATGGCGGCGGAGCGATCCCCGTCCCCGATGTCTCCTCGTCCGAAGTCGACCCAGAGTCGAAGCCGGTGCCGGAGTCGGAGCCGGTGCCGGCCTTGCGCGCCGTGACGCAATCGCGCGAGGCGAACACGCGGCGGCGGCGCCCGCCCATCTGGGCCTGGGTCACGCACGCGCGCTGACCACGCCTCGCCGGCCGTAGCTGGCAATCGTCTGACCTTCTCCGGTGCGCCCGGTCGCCGAACCGCGTCTTTCCGGGACTCGCGAGGAGCGTGTATGCAGCCATGCGCATATGCACGACGTAGCGTCGACCTCAGTCCTCGGCATCCGCCCATGGCTTCCGGCCTTAGCGGTCACCCAGAACCGAGGAGCATGCCATGGCTGCACCCGTCATCGAATCCCGGATGGGACCGATCCGCCAGACCTACAAGGGAACGGCCGACTTCCCCCCGATGGCCAAGGCGTACACGGAATTGTCGCAGGTCGTCCGCGAGACGGGACTGCTCACGCGTGCCCGCCGCTTCTATGCGCTGGTCGGCACGGTGCTCGCCCTCGGCTTCGGCGGGGCGATCACCGGTTTCGTCCTTCTCGGGGACAGCTGGTTCCAGCTGCTGATCGCCGCCGCTCTCGGCATCCTCTTCACCCAGGTCGCCTTCCTCGCCCACGAGGCGGCGCACAAGCAGATCTTCGCGTCGGGACGCGCCAACGACCGCCTGGCCCTGTGGCTCGCTGCCGGCGTCGTGGGCATCAGCCTGTCGTGGTGGACGTCGAAGCACACCCGCCACCACGCCAACCCGAACCGCGTGGGCAAGGACCCCGACATCGAGGTCGACACGATCTCCTTCGTCGACGAGGATGCCGCGACCGCGCGCGGCCTGCGCCGCTGGATCACGCGTCGCCAGGGGTGGCTGTTCTTCCCGCTGCTCACGCTCGAGGGCGCGAACCTGCACGCGCACGCCTTCCGCCACCTCTTCTCGCGCGGAGAGGTGAAGGGGCGGTGGAGCGAGCTGGGCATCATTGCGCTGCGCTTCGCCGTGTTCGTCGCGCCCGTCTTCGTCTTCCTCCCGATCGGCATGGCGTTCGCGTTCCTCGGCGTGCAGCTCGCCGTCTTCGGGGTCTACATGGGGGCGTCTTTCGCTCCGAACCACAAGGGCATGGCCGTGATCGCGCCGAACGCCAAACTCGACTTCTTCAGCAAGCAGGTGCGCACCTCGCGCAACATCACCGGCGGCTGGTGGGCGACGTGGCTGATGGGCGGACTCAACTACCAGATCGAGCACCACCTGTTCCCGAACATGCCGCGCCCGCACCTCAGCCGCGCCCGGGCGATCGTCAAGGAGCACAGCAAGACGCTCGACGTGCCCTACGTGGAGACCACGCTGCTGCAGTCGTACGGAATCGTCATCCGGTACCTCAACCGCGTGGGCCTGGCCGCGCGCGATCCCTTCGAGTGCCCGATGACCTCGGCGGCCGCGCGCGCCTGACGCGCCCCGCGCGGACCATCGAGGTGGCCGTCGGGGGTGGGCTGCGGCCGTCGGCTCAGACCGGGGACGACTCCGGCCAGTGCACCGACACGGGCAGTCGGAGCGTTTCGCCGGCATCCACTCCCGAGGTGAGGAGATCGACGAGGGCGGTCATGGCCTCGCGGCCGAGCTGCTCGCCGTCGACGTCGATCGCGGGCACCTCGTCGGCGCCGATCGCCTCGGCCACCAGGCGTTCCGCGCTCACCACGATCTCCCCGGGTGAGGACACACCCCGGGCGCGCAGGGCGAAGACGAGGCCGAGCCCGATCGAGGTCGCGTAGGGGACCACCGCGGTCGCACCGGAGGCCACGACCGCATCGGTGGCGGCGACCCCCGCGGCGAAGGTCGCGGGGAAGGGACCGAGCGTCGTCAGTTGCGCGCGGTCCGCGACGGCGCGAGCGATCGCGGCGCTGCGCTGCGCGTCCTGCCACGAGCCCTCCGGGCCGCCGAGGTAGGCGATGGCGCGATGACCGGTGTCGGCGAAGCGGGCGGCGAGATCGGCGAAGGCGCTCGCCGTGTCGGCGACGATGGAGGTCATGCCCTGGATCTCGCGGTCCACGAGCACGGTGGGGCCGAAGACGGCGGCCGCCTGCACGATCTCGTCAGGCCCGCGCGGCGCGACGAGGACGCAGCCGTCGACCTGTCGCGCGAGGCGCTCGAACTCGACGAGGTCGTCGGCGTCGTCGAGGCGGTGCACCGCCACGGTGAGCTGAAGGTCGGATTCACGCGCGCGAGACTGCGCCCCCGCGACGATGGGGGTGAAGAACGCGTTGTCGAGCGTCGGGACGACGAGGGCGACGATCCCGCTGCTGCCGCGGGCGAGGTGGCTCGCGGTGCGATTGGGGACGAAGCCCAGCTGTAGGGCGGCGGCACGCACCCGTGCCACGGTGTCGGGGGCGACGAGGTCGGGGCGGCCGAGCGCACGCGAAGCGGTCGACTTGGCCACCCCGGCAAGAGCGGCGACATCGGCCAGCGTGGTCACTGCGCCCCCTTCCGACAGACGCGAGCACCGCGCGCAGTCCGTTCATCCTACTGAGCGGCCACAACCGGTTGCGTCCGCGTTTTACACGCTGTTTACACGGGAGGTCGCGTGAGCGACTCGCCGCCCCCTACGGTGGTAACAACCGGTTGCGCAACCGGTTGCAACCCCTCATGATCGGAGTCGGCCCGTGCTCTCACGCCGCACCGGACTGCTCGCCCTCCCCGGGCTGGCGCTGCTGCTGGTGGGCTTCCTGATCCCCTCGGTGGCGATGCTCTTCGCCCCGCCGGGGGTCAGCCCGCTCGACATCCTCGACCGGCTCAGCCGCATGCTGACTGACCCCTACGACCTCGCGATCATCGGTCGCACGGTCGGTCTCGGCCTCATCGTCACCGTGGTCTGCATCGTGCTCGGCTTCCCGATCGCCTACCTGTTGGCGCGGTCCACCTCGCGGTGGGCCGGCGTCCTGCTCGCCCTCGCGATCTTCCCCCTGCTGCTCAGCAACGTCGTCCGCACCTTCGGTTGGCTGGTCCTGCTCGGCTCGAACGGGGCCATCGGGCAGCTCCTCGTGGGCCTCGGCCTCGTCGAGAGGGCGCCGCAGCTGCTGTACACGGAACTCGCGATCGTGCTCGGTCTCACTCAGCTGTTCCTGCCTCTGGCGATCATCTCCTGCTACTCGGCCGTCGCGCAGGTCGACCCCGGTCTCGATGACGCGGCGCGCGGTCTGGGCGCCGGGCGTACCCGCACCTTCTGGGGGATCGTGGTGCCCCTGTCGGCCCCCGGCATGGTGGTCGCGGCCACGCTCGTCTTCGCCGGCAGCGTCACCGCGTACACGACGCCGTACCTGCTCGGAGGATCCAGCCAGCGGATGCTGTCGACACAGCTCTACTCGTACTCCAGCGTCACGATCGACTGGGCCGCGGCCAGCGCTACGGCCATCATCATGACGGTCCTCGTCTTCGCCGTGTCGGGCCTGTCGGCCATCGCCGGACGACGGGGGGCGACCTCGTGAAGACCTCGCGTCCCGTCGCGGCATCCCTCGCCGTCGCCGGCTACATCGTCATGATCGTGCCGATCCTGTTCGTCGTGGCGACCGCCTTCACCGGCGGGCGAACGCTGCGCTTCCCTCCCGAGGGCTTCTCGTTGCGCTGGTTCGGCGCGGCCTTCGCCTACAAGCCGTTCACCTCGGCGCTGGTGTCCAGCCTCGAGCTCGCACTGCTGGCGACGATCCTCGCCCTCGCGATCGGCGTGCCGGTCACCCTGGCGATCCACCGCGGGCGCCTGCCCGGCAAGGGCATCGTCGAGGGTCTCTTCCTCTCGCCGCTCATCGTCCCCGAGCTCGTCGTCGGGCTGGCGCTCTACCAGCAGCTCATCATCGGGCTGCGCCTCGACAACTTCCCGGTGCTCCTGATCGGCCACACCGTGCTGATGCTCCCGTACGCCGTGCGGGTGACCGGAGCCTCTCTCGCGCTGGCCGATCCCAGCGTCGAAGAGGCCGCTCGCGGTCTCGGGGCGTCGCCCCTGCGGGCGTTCTTCACGGTGACACTGCCCCTCCTTCGGCCCGGCATCTTCTCGGCGGGGCTGCTGAGTTTCGTCACGTCGTTCAACAACGTTCCGCTGTCGCTGCTGCTTCAGAGCCGGGACTTCCGCACACTGCCCGTCACGATGCTCGACTACGTGCAGCAGAGCTACGACCCCATGGTCGCGGCGACCAGCACCATCATCCTGGCGGGCACCGTCGTCGTGGCCGTCATCGCCGAACGCACCGTCGGCTTCGCCCGCATCTTCGGAGGGATCAACCGATGACCACTGCAGCAGAATTCGTCGGGGTCACCCAGCGCTTCGGCGACTTCACGGCCGTCGATGCGATCGACCTCTCCATCCCGACCGGTCAGCTCACGACTCTGCTCGGGCCGAGCGGCTGCGGCAAGACCACATCGCTGCGCATGCTCGCGGGGTACACGCAGCCCACCTCGGGGCGCATCATGATCGCGGGGACGGATGCCACGCGCACCCCGCCCGAGCGACGGGGCCTGGGCATGGTGTTCCAGTCGTACGCGCTCTTCCCCCACATGAGCGTCGCGGAGAACGTCGGCTACGGCCTGAAGCTGCGCAAGGTCGCCGGGCCGGAGCGGACGCGCCGCGTCGCTGAAGCCCTCGATCTGGTCGGGCTGGGGCATCTCGCCGCCAGCCGGCCCAAGAAGCTCTCGGGCGGGCAGCAGCAGCGCGTCGCCCTCGCCCGCGCGATCGCCATCCGCCCGACGCTCCTCCTCCTCGACGAGCCGCTGTCGAACCTCGACGCGCGGCTTCGTGTGCAGATGCGCGCCGAGATCCGTCGCATCCAGGCGGAGACCGGCCTCACGGTCGTGCTGGTCACGCATGACCAGGACGAGGCGCTGGAGATGTCGGACCGCATGGTCCTCATGCGCGAGGGACGCATCATGCAGGAAGGGGCACCGACCGAGGTGTTCACCGCCCCGGCGAACCGCTTCGTGGCCGAGTTCCTCGGGTACGAGAACTTCCTCGTCCTGTCCGACGGCGCGACCGCGACGATCCGTCCCGAGCACCTCGAGATCGACGGTCTCGCGACCGCCGGGGCTCTCACCCTCGACGGCACCGTCGTCGATGTCGCCTACCGCGGCGTGGACCGGCTCGTGACGGTCGACACCGTCGACGCGCAGGGTGAAGCCGTCCGTCTGATGGCCGACGTCCGCGACGAAGCGGTCACAGCCCGCCCGGGCGACCGTGTGACCGTCTCGGCGGCCGCATCGCGCCTGATCCGCCTCGCCGCCTGACAGCACCACCCGCAACAGCACCACCCCGTCCTGCCCCACCCGTACACACCTGCACCGCAGCCGCGGCTCCGCCGCCGCACGAGAGGAACCCGCATGACCCGCCCCACCCGCCGCCTGCTCGCGGCCTCGTCCGTCTTCGTCGCCACCGCTCTCGTCGCCACCGGTTGCTCCGGCTCGAGCGACGACGCCGCCTCGAGCGACACCATCGTCGTCAGCACGTTCCCCTTCGGTGTCGAGCAGTTCCAGCAGGCGATCATCGACCCCTTCACGGAGAAGACCGGCATCGCCGTCGAGGTCGAGACCGGCAGCAACGCCGACCGTCTCTCGCAGCTGCAGCTCGCCGCCGGTGATCCCGGCATCGACGTGATGCTGATCTCCGACACCTTCGCCGCGCAGGGCCAGGAACAGGACCTCTTCCAGAGCTTCGACGAGTCCGATGTGCCGAACCTGGCGAACATCGCCGACTTCGCCACCGAGGAGGGCTTCGACGGCCCGGCCTACAGCTACCAGCTGAACGGAACGATCTACAACACCGATCAGGTCACCGCCGCGCAGGCCGCGGACTGGTCCCTCTACGCCGACCCCGCTCTCGCCGGTCGTCTGGCCTTCCCCGACATCTCGGTCACCGCAGGACAGCTCGCGGTCTCGGGCGTCGCCTCGGTGTACGGCTCCGGACCGTACGACGTCGACTCGGCGTACACCACGCTCGGCGGCTGGGCCCCCGGCATCCTGCAGTTCTACACCTCGTCGACCGAGGTGACGAACCTGCTGACCCAGGGCGAGATCGTCGCCGCCGACTCGCTGAGCGGGTTCGCGACCACCCTGATCGCCTCGGGCGAGCCGGTCGCCTGGACGGCGCCGACCGAGGGGCGCTACATGGCGACCAACCGCGCCATGATCCCCTCCGGCGCCCCCAACCTCGACGGCGCCCACGCTTTCATCGACTACCTGCTCTCGGTCGAGGCGCAGAGCGCCTCGGCGAAGATCGTCGGCGACCTGCCGGTCGCCCTCGACGCGGAGATCCCCGAGGAGATCACCGCGGTCGTGGGCGACATCGCAGCCGACCCGGTGGCCGCCGGCTACGCCACCCTGGACCCCGCCGAGGTGCTGCCCAACCGCGCCCAGTGGGTGGAGCGCTTCGCCCGCGAGGTCTCCTCGCGCTGACCCCCCCGACCGGCCGCCGGAGTTCCCCCCACCCCGGCGGCCGCCCGCCCATCGCGGCCCCACCGCGATGGGCGGGACCCCTTTGCTCCTCGACGCTCGAACGGCTCCATGACCTCCGCATCGCCCCTCCCCGCCGACTACCTCCGCCGCCTGCCCAAGGCCGATCTGCACTGCCACCTCATCGGCACCGTGCGTCCCGCGACCTTCGCGGAACTCGCGCGGCGGGAGCGGCTGGCGCTGCCGGACGACCCGGAGCGCATCTTCGCCGACATCAACTCCCTCCCGCCCGACCCGGCGCTGTACGAGAACACCCGCATCCCGGTACCGCAGGGACGCGGGGTCGACGAGCCCGAGGTGTCGTACTCGCTCTTCCAGGTGTCCAACTGGGTGGTCGAGGTGCTGCGCGACGCCGACGACCTCACGCGCATCGTCTACGAGGCGTTCGAAGACGCCCACCGGCGAAGCGGTACGCGCCACCTCGAGTTGTTCTTCGACGCCCTCCCGCCGCACCTGTCGTCACTCGGGTACACCGGGGCGGTCGAGGCCTACGCCGAGGGGATCCGCCGCGCCGAGCGCGACTTCGGAATGTCGGGACGGATGATCCAGGGCATCGACCGCAGTCGCAGCGGTGCGGAGGCCCTCGAGGTCGTCCGCCGCGTCGTCGACAACCCGCACGAGTACGTCGCGGGCATCGGACTCGACAACCTCGAGACGGCCGGTCCCCCCGAGCGTTTCGTCGATGCCTACCGGCTGGCCGGCGAGGCGGGGCTGCGCCGGACGGCGCACTCCTCGGAGCACGCGCCCACCGCCGTCAACACCCTCACGTGCCTCGACGTGCTGGGCTGCGACCGCATCGACCACGGGTACTACGTGCTCGAGGACGACGCGGTCGTCGCCCGCCTGCGCGAGCAGCAGGTGGCGTTCACCGTCGCCTCCACGACGTCGCGACGATCGTGGCGGCCGTGGCGCCGCGCGTCCATCGCGGCGATGATCGACGCGGGGCTCAACGTCATCCCGTGCTCCGACGACCCCGGGATGTTCCCGACCACCCTCGCTCAGGAGTACGCGATCGTGTCCGAGCAGATCGGCGCCTCGCATGCCGAGGTGCGGCGCATGGCGCTCGCCTCTGCAGAGGCGTCGTGGTTGCCGGGCGAGGAGCACGCGCGGCTCGTGGAGTCGTTCACCGCCGAGATCGCCTCCCTCGACGAGGAGTTCGGGCTCGTCCCCGGTGCGGCCCAGCGTTGAGCCGTCGCCGTGGTCGGCGCGTTGCTGAGCCGTCGCCGGGCGGCGGCACATCAGTCCCCGCCCGTGTCGCGCTCATCGTGCTCACTCCGGTCGCTTTGCCGACGTCGCAGAGGCTCGGCCACCCTGGTCGGACGTAGCCTGGACCTGGGAACCGGGGAGGCGCGGATGACGCAGGGTGCGACCAGCGGGTCGACGACGTCGGTCCGTCGCGTCCTCGAGCGATGACGGCATCCGCAGACCCGCGGCGGTGGCGCGCGCTGGCCGTGCTGCTGATGGGGCAGTTCGCGTCGCTCCTCGACCTCAGCGTCACCAACGTCGCGCTCCCCTCGATCGGGCGGTCGACGGGCGCCGGGGCGAGCGAGCTGCAGTGGGTCATCACGGGCTACGTCCTGGCCTTCGGTCTCGTCCCGGTGATCGGCGGCCGGCTCGGCGACGGTCGCGGGCGCCGGCGCATGTTCGTGGCGTCCATGCTGGGCTTCGTGGTCGCGAGCGCCCTGGTGGGGCTCGCCCCGACGCCCGAGGTGCTCATCGCCGCGCGTGTGGTGCAGGGGATCTTCGGCGGCATGATCGGGCCGCAGGTGTCGGGCTACATCCAGAACGCGTTCCCCCCGCTCGAGAGGGGCAGGGCCTTCGGGCGGCTCGGCCTCACAGTGGGCGCGGGTACCGCGCTGGGGCCGGTGGTGGCGGGCCTGCTGATCGCCGTGGGCGGCGAAGCCGACGGCTGGCGTCTCGTGTTCTTCATCAACGTGCCGATCGGCGTCGCGGCGGTGCTGCTCGCGCGGCGCTGGGTGGCCGCGGACGCGCCGGTGGCGCCGGACGCGGGACGACGGCTCGACCTGCTCGGCGTCGTGCTGCTGGGGGCGGGACTTCTCTGCCTGCTCTTCCCGATCGTCGAGACGGGCCAGGCGGGGGGGACCATCTCGCTCCTCCTGCTCGTCCCGGCGGCCGGACTGCTCGTCGCCTTCGTCCGCCACGAGGCTCGTCTGACGCGGACGGACGCCGCCCCTCTGGTGGATCTCCGCCTGTTCCGCACGCGGTCGTTCGTGATCGGGGTCGTGTTCGCGGTGGTGTTCTTCTGCAGCAACACCGGGATCCCGCTCGTACTCGCGTTGTACTACCAGGACGGTCTGGGTTTCACCGCCCTGCAGTCGGCCCTGGGTGTCACGGCCTACGCCGTCGGCACGGTCTTCGGGGCGCCCGTCGCCGGCCGCTTCGTGTCACGCGTCGGCAGACCCCTCCTGCTCGGGGCCGTGTCGCTCTTCACGCTCGTGACGGTCGTGCTCGGCCTCGTCGTCCGAGCCGCGCCCGAGGCGACCGATGCGACCGGCGTCATCCTGCGCCTGTGCGTGCCGCTCTTCGTCCTCGGCGTCGCAGGCGGGGCGATCGTGACGCCGAACCAGACGCTCACCCTGGCCGAGGTCGACCCCGCGCGCGGCGGCGTCGCCGGAGGGGTGGTGCAGACCGCTCAGCGCGTGGGCGCCTCGATCGGCCAGACGGTGCTCGGTACGAGTTTCGTCCTCGTGCTGGCAGGGGCGACGCGCGCGTCGGGGCCGGGCTCCCCGGCGCCCGATCCGAGCGTCTTCGCCGACGCCCTCACGGTCGCCCTCGCCGTGTCGGTCGTCTTCTCGGCGGCCGCCGCCGTCCTCAGCGGCGTCGAGGTGCGGCGGTCGCGGGCGCGGTAGCGCTCAGCCTTCGTCGTCCCAGCGCGAGAGCGGGCGGTCGTCGTCCTCGTCGCGCGCGGCGCCGCGTGCGGCCGGCCACTCCAGCTGGAACCCGCACTCGCGGCACTCGTCGGCATCCTCCCCCTCGTCCACGAGAGGGTGCATCGTGATGCCGCACGCCGGGCAGATAGGCTGCCGGTCATCGACGGGCATGTCGGGGTAGGTCATGGCAGAGGGCTCCTGGAGGCACCGCCGACGGCGGACAGCAGGAAGAACCGCGCCGGCACCCGTCGTGTTCCCGCCCGTCCGATGCCGCGCGCGCCCGATAGCGTCGGAGCATGAGCGTCCCCGTCCCCCTCGGCCTCGGTCTCGCCGCCGTCGGCCGCCCGGCCTACATCACCACGGCACGCGACGCCGACCTGGGCGACCCCGCCGAACGGTCGATCGACGCCCTGCGCGCGCGGGCGCACGAGCTGCTAGACGAAGCGTGGGCACTCGGCATCCGGTATGTGGATGCGGCACGGTCGTACGGGTTCGCCGAGGAGTTCCTCGGGTCGTGGCTGGCTGTCCATCCCGAGCGCCGCGCCTCGCTCACGATCGGCTCGAAGTGGGGCTATGCGTACGTCGGCGACTGGAAGATGGATGCCGCGGTCCACGAGCGCAAGGAGCACTCGGCCGCGATGTTCGACCGGCAGTGGCCCGAGACGCTCGAGGCGCTCGGGACGGCCCCCGATCTCTACCTGATCCATTCCGTCACCCCCGAGAGTCCGGTCCTCATGGATGCCGCGGTGCTCGAGCGGATGCGTCGGTTGCGGGACGAGGGGGTGCGCGTGGGGCTGTCGACGAGCGGGCCGCGCCAGGGCGAGGTGCTGCGCGCGGCCCTGGCCCTCGCCGACACGCCGTTCCGCGCGGTGCAGTCGACGTGGAACCTGCGCGAGGCGTCTGCCGGTGAGGCGCTCGCCGCGGCGCACGACGCCGGCTGGACGGTGGTGCTCAAGGAGGTGCTCGCCAACGGCGCGCTGGCCGAGGCCGAACCGGGCGACACCCTCGCCCGGACGGCATCCGGGACCGATCCCGACGTCTTCGCGATCGGCGTCGCGCGGGCGCAGTCCTTCGCCGACGTCGTGCTTCTCGGCGCGACCACGCGCGCGCACCTGCGCCGTGGCGCGGTCGCTCCGGCACGGTCGATCGAGCGGTCCGAGCTCGACGCCCTCGCTGTGGACCCGGTGGTCTACTGGCGGGAACGCTCGGAACGTCCGTGGCGCTGACGCCGCGGATTCAGGACACGCAGCGCACGTCGGCGACCGAGCCCGAGACGTTCGCCGACGAGCCCGCGATCGCCGTGGCCAGCACCGATCCCGCCGAGGTGCGCGCCTGAGCGTAGCCCGCCGACCGGGCGTTGGCGATCGAGCGCACGGTGATGCCCGGCGCGTACGTGCCGCACGTCGACCAGGACACGCGCGTGCCCGACAGGCCGGTGCCGCTGAAGGCGCACACGTTGCCGGTGGCGCAGCTGCCGACCGCCTTGTCGTCGTCGGCGGGCACGTCGACCCTCATGCCGAGCTCCGGCCACACCGCGTGGCGGGCGTCGACCACGACCCCGCCGGGGATCCCGGCGAGGGCCGCGGCGATGTCGGGGTGGAGGTCGGCGGGCTGATCGTCGGTGCGGCTCATCGGGGAGCGTCCTCTCTGTCCTGCGCGTCCCACAGGGCGTATTCGGTGAGCGACCCGGCGGGCAGGTCGAGGTCGGTGTTCGCGGCGGTCAGCGCCGACTCGAATCCGACGATGCGTCCGGTCTCGGTCGACAGCAGCAGCGTCACCTCGGTGTTCGCGGTCGATGAGGGGATGCCGGCCAGGCCCACGACCTCGCGCCCGAGGCGGTCCTGGGTCGTCCCGAGCGCCCGAAGACCGGGCGACGCGGCGACGACGTCCAGCAGCGCGGACTGCTGGGCGTCGTCCAGGGTCCACTCGCCCTGGATGCTCCGCACCCCCACGATGGCATCGCCAGCGTCCAAGGTGTCGGTGGCCCCCGTCGCCGTCGTCAGCAGCGTGCGCATCGCCTCGGGCGACGCCTCCGGCGGCGTCGGCGACAGGGGGCGGAACTGGTTGCGCACGTAACGCACGTCACCGACGACGGTCCCGGGAGCGGGGTCGACGTTCGGCACGGTGTCGCCGTCGGCGTTCGTGGCCTCGGCCGCCGTGGTCACCACCGACCCGGAGAAGTCCTCGTTCCACCGCAGATCCACCCACTCGCGTCGGAACACCGTCGCCTCGGCCCCGTCGGGGGAGGCGCTGAAGTACCAGCCGAGCGACAGGGAGCGGCGCTCCGCGGCGGCGCCGTCGTCCCCGGCGGCCAGCCGGGCCTGCGCGTCCGCGACCACCTCCGCGGCGCCGGTTCCGCTGGGCACGGCCGTGTAGACGAGGGGCTTGGGGGTGAGAGCGGATGCCGAGGACCCCGGCATCCACAGCACCCCCGTCACGATGGTCAGGATCAGCACGACGGCGGCGGCCGCCGACGTCCACGCCAGTGCGGGGCGACGGCGACGCACGGGCGGGCGGTCGAGGATCTGCCGCAGACGCCGCTCGGCGTCGAGGGGGAGGGGGGCGTCGAGCGGGGTCTCGGCGGGGTCGAGGCGGCGCAGCGCGCGCGCGAGGTCATCGTCGGTCATCGCCCACCCCCTTCGCGGGGACGACGGCGCCGTCCAGGAGAGGTCGCAACCGTGCCCTCGCTCGATTCAGTCGCGTCCACACCGCGCCGGCGTTCATCTCCATGACAAGGGCCACCTCGGCGGCCGAGAGCTCCTCCCAATACGTGAGCCAGAGGATCTCGCGTTCGCGCTCGGGAAGACCGCGGATGGCATCGACGAGGCGTTGCGCCATCGCGGGTTCGGCCTCGCTCGCCAGAGCGCGCACGTGGTCTTCGATGTGCGTCCACAATGCCCCCTCCCTGTCGCGTCGCCGATATTCATTCGCGATGAGGTTGCGCGCGGTGCGGTACAACCACGGCAATCCGAACGGATCACGCGGATCGCGTTTGCGCCACGCGATCTCGAAGCAATCCATCGTGAGGTCGGCGGCGGCCTCGCGATCCGACACGCGCCGTTCGATGAACCGCCGAACGGCGTTGTGGTGCTCGCGGAAGAGCGCCACGAATTCCGTCTCGTCGATCACCGGCGCGCGTCTCCGTGCGTTCGAGAGGGCTGTGTCGGAATGCCGGGAATCCTTACGCGGCGACGCGCAGGAAAAAGATTTCGTCCCCTTGTAAGGAATGCGCCCCCACTGACACCACACAGATGGGGGTGGGTGTCGTCTCCGGCTTCGAGACGACGCCCATACGCCCGTCGACAGATGTTCGGGACTGAGGTCGACGGGCGAGGGAGTGCACTGCATGGGGGCGGTGCACTCCCTCGGATCCTCGTCATGTCACCCAGGATGCCAGAGCGCGGCGCACGGCATCCCTTGCGCGCTCGCCGGGGCGGCCGTCGAACACGGCGGTGACCGCCTCCGGATGCCATCGCTGTGCTTCCCCGGGGCGTGCGTCATCGAACCCGGTCTGCGCGCGGTGAGACGGACGCTCTCAGTCCGGCTCGACGAGCAGATTCGTGATGCGCGCCGTCGCGATGAGCCGGTCGTCGTCGTCGGTCACGCGCACGTCGTAGGTCGCGACACGGCGCCCGCGGTGGGCCGGGGTCGCGACGGCGTGGATGCGCCCGTCGCGGGCACCGCGGTGGTGCGTGATGTTGAGGTCGACGCCGACGCAGACCTTCCCGAGGGTCGAGGCGTGGATCATCGCCGCCCACGACCCCACCGCTTCGGCGAGGGCGGCGGTGGCGCCGCCGTGCAGCCGACCGAGCGACTGCGTGTTGCCGTCGACGGGCATCGACGCGCTGACGCCGTCGGTCGACTGCGCCGTGACGACGATGCCGAGACGCTCGTCGAGGGCGCCGGGAACGATGGTCCACGGTGTCATGGCGGCTCCTTCCGCCGTCCTCTTGTCGGACGGTCGCGCCTCTGACACTATTACTGAACGCTCGGTCGGTAACAGTGCCCCCGAGATTCCCCGCCCACAGAACGACGGAGTTCTCATGGCCTCGCAGACAGCGGCATCCGCCCCCGCCACCACCGGCGTGACCCGAGAGGAGCGGCGCGTCCTCGCGGGCACGCTCGTGGGCACCTCGATCGAGTGGTACGACTTCTTCATCTACGCCCAGGCGGCCGGCCTCGTGCTCGCGCCGCTGTTCCTCGCCCCACTCGCCCAGACCGACCCGGCCATCGCCCAGGTGCTGTCGTTCGCGACGATCGGCATCTCGTTCCTCTTCCGCCCGCTCGGCGCGATCGTGGCCGGCTACCTCGGCGACCGCCTCGGCCGCAAGAAGATGCTCGTCCTCACGCTGATCATGATGGGGGTCTCGACGGCCCTGATCGGCGTGCTGCCGACCTACGCGGCGATCGGTGTGGCGGCCCCCGTCCTGCTCATCCTGCTGCGCGTGCTGCAGGGCTTCTCGGCCGGCGGCGAGTGGGGAGGGGCGGCGCTGCTCTCGGTCGAGCACGCTCCCGCGAACCGTCGCGGGTACTTCGGGGCGTACCCGCAGATCGGCGTGCCGGTCGGCATGATCCTCGCCACCGCGACGCTGTGGATCCTCACCTCGTCGATGTCGGCCGAAGCCTTCCTCGCGTGGGGCTGGCGCGTGCCCTTCCTCTTCTCGATCGTGCTCATCGTCGTCGGCTACGTCATCCGCCGCGCGGTGGAGGAGAGCCCCGTCTTCGAGGACCTCCTGCGTCGGCGCAAGGAGTCCTCCGCGCCGCTCGGTCAGCTGTTCCGCAAGAATTGGCGGCAGGTCGTGCTGACCGCGCTGGTGTTCATCGGCAACAACGCCGCGGGCTATCTGCTCATCGCCTTCTTCGCCACCTACACGGTCACCGTCCTCGGGCTCGAGCGCCCCACCGTGCTGCTGGCCACGACCCTGGCATCCTTCGGGTGGCTCGGATTCACCCTCTGGGGCGGTCGACTCTCCGACACGCTGGGTCGCGTGCGCACCTTCCAGCTCGGGTATCTCCTGCTGGCGATCTGGGCCGTGCCGATGTGGTTCCTCATCGACACGGGGAACATCGTCTGGTACTTCGTCGCCCTGTTCGTCATGACCCTCGGCCTCGGCCTGTCATACGGTCCCCAGGCGGCGCTGTACGCGGAGATGTTCCCGGCGAACGTGCGCTACTCCGGCGTCTCGATCGGCTACGCCCTCGGCGCGATCCTGGGCGGCGCCTTCGCCCCCATGATCGCCGAGGCGCTGCTGCGCTCGACCGGTGCGTCCTGGACGATCGGCGCGTACATCGCCGTCGCCGCCCTGGTGTCGCTGGTCGCGGTCTCGTTCATCAAGGAGCCCAAGGGCATCGACCTGAGGGCCTGATCCCGGATGCCACGACGGGGCCCTGCGCGACGGCGCGGGGCCCCGTTTCGGTCATCGCGCGCCCCCGGGCCGGAACGCCCGCGCCGGTCAGGACGTGCGCAGGCCCTCCAGTGCGATGCGCACGATGTCGGCCCCGAGGCGATCGCCGTCGACGCCGCCCCCAGGGCGGTACCACTCCACGACGGAGTTGATCATGCCGAACAGCAGGCGCGCCGCCACGGCGGCGTCGACGTCGTCGCGCACGTCGCCCTCGGCCTGGGCGTCGGCGACGAGCGCGGTCACGCGGTGGTCGAAGACGCGCCGGCGTTCGAGGGCCGCCTGCTCGACGGGGCTGTTGCCGCGTACGCGCAGTAGCAACGTCACCGCGGGCAGCTGCGCCACGAGTACGTCGGTCGCCCCGGTGAGCACGTGCCGCAGGCGGTCGGATGCCGCGCCCTCGACGGCGCGCGGGTCGTCGAGCACCGCTTCGAGCCCGCCGAGGGCCGCCTCGAGGGCGACCGAGAGCAGCTCCTCCTTCGAGGAGAAGTGGTGGTACAGCGCGGATTTGGCCAGCCCCAGGCGGCGCGCGAGGTCGGACACGCTCGTGGCGTCGTAGCCCTGCTCGTTGAACAGCTGCACCGCGACGGCCAGGATGCCGTCGCGGTCGTACCCGGGCCGGCCCCGCCGGGCGGGCACGTCGGCAGCGGTCGGGGCGGAGTTCGCGGCGGTCACGTTGTCAGTGTGTCACTCCAGCAGCGCCGGGGCGTCGGCGTGCAGAAGAGCGCGCGCCGCATTACCGATCACCGCGCTGTAGGTGGGGTAGGCGAAGCGCACCCCCGCCAGCGTCGCGACGTCGATGCCGGCCGCCATGGCGGTGGTGACCGATTGGATGACCTCGACCGCGTTCTCGCCGACCGCGTGAGCGCCCAGCACGAGTTCGCGGCGACGGTCCGCGATGAGCATCAGGAACCCGTTCTCCCGGTCGTCGATGACGGCCCGATCGAGGTCGGCGAAACGCACGGTGGCCACGACGCACGACGGGTCGCGATCGCGCGCCTGCTCCTCGGTCAGGCCGACGCCGGCGTAGTCGGGGTCGGTGAATCCGCCCGCGGGCAGCAGGTGGTGCGGCGTGCGGCGGTTCGCCCCCAGGACGGCGTTCTCGGCCGCGGCCTCACCCTCGAACTGCGCCGCCTGTACGAGCATGTCGCGACCGTTCGCGTCGCCGACCGCGAGGATGTGCGGAACGATCGTGCGGAAGTAGCGGTCGACGGGGATCGCCGAACGCTCCACCTCCACCCCCGCCTTCGACAGACCGAGGTCCTCGACGTCGGCGGGCCACCCGGTGGCCATCACGACGACGTCGACGTCGATGCTCCGGCTGTCGTCGTCCTCCCGCCAGGTCAGGTTGATCGCCCCATCGTCGCGACGATCGAGTCGTTCGACGGTGTCGATTCCGGTGCGCACGTCGACGCCGTTCCGGGTGAGCGAGTCGGCGATCACCCGCGAGATCGCGGCGTCCGACGCCATGAGCACGCGCGGCGCGACGTCGAGCAGCGTCACCTCCGATCCGAAGGAGCGGAACACCGTCACCAGTTGCGCGCCGGTGTTGCCCGCGCCGATCACGGCGACCCGACCCGGCAGATCGGGCAGCGACAGGACGTCCTCGGGGACGGTGGCGAGTTCCGCGCCGGGGATGGGAAGACGGCGCGAGTGCCCGCCCACGCACACGAGGATCGACTCCGCCCGGATGCGTCGGCCGCTGTCGAGCACGAGGGTGTGCTCGTCGGCGAAGCGGGCGCGGCCCTCGTGCACGAGGTCGACGCCGGCCTCCGCGAACCGTTCGGCCTCCCGCTTGATCGACCGCACGGCATCCACCCGCTCGTGCACGCGCGAGACGACCGCCGACCAGTCCACGCGCGGCTCATCGACGACGATGCCGTAGTCGTCGGCCGAGCGGGTCTCGCGCATGAGGCGCGCGGCCTTCGCGAGGACACGGGTGGGGACGCACCCCGTGTTCACGCATGTCCCCCCGACGCGACCGGCCTCGAGCACGACGACGCGCGCACCCAGCTCCGCGGCGCGGAGGGCTGCGGCGGTGCCGGCGGGCCCTGCGCCGATGACGGCGACGTCGTAGCGGTCGGTCGCGTCACCGGCGTCGCCGGGCGTGGTGGCGGGCTGAGCGGTGGCGTTCACGGTGGTCCTCCCGGAGGTCGAGGAGACCAGTCAATCCGCCGCCCGCACCTCGGCGCCGGGGCTTGTGCTCGCGGTCAGAACCGCTCGTACAGGTCGGTCGCGGTCAGGTCCGTTCCTCCGATCGCGTGCACGCCCGGAGCCGGGTGCAGGGCGAACGTGTCTCTCTCGTGCAGGAGGGTTGCGGTGTAGTCGCCGCGGGTGTCGAGCTTGACCTCGAACCGCCCGGTGTCGATGAGACGCAGGGTCACCACCGCTCCGCTGCGCGCGAGGAACTTCGTCTCCTTCTCGTGCGCCGTGGGCAGCGGGATCACCGGCTCGTCCGACGCGGGCGTGGGCGGCGCCGGTGGGGGCGTGTTCGGCGACTCATCGGCATCCATCCGGCGAGTCTGTCACGCCCCCACGGGCCGCGGGTCAGCGCCCGTCGCGCCAGGAGTGCTGCGGGTCGTAACCCAGCAGGCGCCGCGCCTTGTCGATGGACAGCAGGGTCGTGTTCTCGCCCAGTTCGCGCGTCTCGACGCCCGGGAACACCTCGGCCACGAGCTCGTCATTCGGCCGGGTCATGACCGTGTCGGCCGCGGCGATGATGAACGTTTCGAAGCCCGCCGGGGCCACCTCGAGGGCGCGCTCGATCGCCTGGGCGCCGTCGCGTGCGTCGATGTAGCCCCAGAGGTTCCACTTGCGGGTGCGGGCGTCGGCGTCGAAGGGGAACTCCGCGTAGTCCTCCGGGACCATCACGTTCGAGAAGCGCAGCGCCGTGACCGACAGGTCGGGGTTCCACCGCACCAGCTCGGTCGCCATGCGTTCTTCGAGCGTCTTGACGAGCGAGTAGACCGACTCCGGCCGCGGCGCGTACTCCTCGTCGACGGGGATGTAGGGCGGCGGAACATCGAAGGGGAGCCCCAGCACGGTCTCGCTGGAGGCGTAGACGATCTTCTCGATGCCGAGCCGCACCGCGGCCCAGAACACGTTGAACGTGCTGGTCATGTTGTTGTGGAAGGTCGCGACGTCGGAACGGATGCCGGGGGCCGGGATCGCGCCGAGGTGCACCAGGGCGTCGACGCCGCTGTGCTGGTCGTTCACGCCGGCGAGGGCGTCGATGACCTGGCCGTAGTCGGTGAGGTCGACCTGGACGAACCCGGGGCCGCGCTCGCCGCGGACGTCGAGGCCGATCACGTCATGGCCGGCCGCGCGCAGTTCGCGGGCGACGACGGTGCCGAGTTTGCCGGACGAGCCGGTGAGGGCGATGCGCATAGGACTCCTGGGGTGTGGGGGAGGGGTGTCGCCGACGATAGCGGTCGGCTCCGACACCGGTGCGTCCATTGACGCGACCCGCCGATCGGTCCGCCGCGCCGGGCAGAGGAAAGGCCCGCGAGCGGCGTGCTCGCGGGCCCGGACGACACGTCAGTGGACGCGCGCCTCCTCCTGCTCGTCGTCGTCGCCGGGGATGAAGACGTCGACCACGGTGACGTTGATCTCGACCGCCTTCATGCCGACGATCTCGGTGATCGCCTGGCGCACGGACGACCGGACGTCGTCCGCCACGCGCTGGATGCGCTCGGGGTAGTCGACCTGGATCGCGATGTCGGCGGCGACCTCGGTCTCGCCGACCTCGACACTCACGCCCTGCGCGTAGTCCTTGGCGCCGACGGCCTGGCGGATGTTGCCGATCACGCGAGCGGCTCCGCCGCCGAGGGCGTGAACCCCGGGAACCTCGGCCGCGGCGATGCCGGCGACCTTGGCGACCACGGGGTCGACGATGACGGTCTTGCCGCCGCTGGTGCGGGCGTCGGCGGAGAGGGAGGAGTTCTGTGCCATGAGGAGCGTCCTTTCGTCAAGATCCCCGTCCCCGAAGGGTGCGGGGTGTTTCGCTATGTGGACGGACCCGGTTCGTGAAACGTCACGACTCGAGGCTGGAAATTCGCTGACAGGAACCACGATGCCCTCTTTGTCCACCGCCACCGACGCCTTCCTCGCGTCGCGCGCGGCCGACGGCGACCAGCTGGCGTTCGGGGTCCTGGTGCGTCGACACGCGCCGTTCCTCGTCGCGTTCGCCACGCGCCTCACCGGTTCGCGGGCGGACGCCGACGACTGCGTCCAGGAGGCGCTCATCACGGCGTGGCGTCGCCTGCCTGATCTCACCGATCCCGAGAAGGTGCGAAGCTGGCTCACGACCATCGTGTCGCGGAAGGCGACGGATCGCCTCCGTTCCCGCAAGATCTCCGATCAGATCGACGAGGAGATGGTCTCGGCGGCCGATGACCCGGAGCGCTCAGCCGTGGCGTCGTCGCAGATGGACGCCCTGAAGAAGGTGTTGGCGGAGCTGCCCGAGGAACTGCGCGTGGTGTGGGTGCTGCGCGAGGTCGGCGGCCACAGCTACGACGAGATCGCCGTCGAGGTGGGGGAGTCGGCCGCCACCGTGCGAGGCCGCCTCGCCCGGGCTCGCAAGACCGTGTTGGAACGCATGCAGGAGTGGAGGTGACCGGAATGAGCGAGTTCAACGACGACGTCGGCGGCTCCGGCTATTCGCTGGAGGACCTCTCCGCCTACCTCGATCGTGGGCGCACCCCCCGCATCTCCGCGATCGAACGCAACGCCGAGTGCCAGGCGATCCTCGCCTCGATGGAGCGCATGGGCCGGCTGTCGCGCGAGATCGTGGAGGAGCAGGCGGCCGAGCCCCTCGCCGACTCCTGGTACGACAGCATCATGCGGGAGGTGATGCGGGAGTTCCGCTCCGGCCGTGACATCCCTCTGGCGCGCACCGAGGACGGGACCGAGATCGTCGTCACCGAGGGCGCGCTGTACGAGCTGATCCGTACGGTGGGCGACGGGATCGAGGGTCTGCTCGTCGGCCGGGTGCGGCTGAACCAGCTCGAGCCCGATGCGCCGCTCGACGTGCGCGTGACGGTCAGCGTGCGCTTCGGGCGCGCGATCACCGCCGCCGTCGACGAGATGCGCGACGGCATCCGTCTGGCGATCGAAAGGCACGGCGATCTGAAGGTGGGCCGCGTCGACGTGACCGTCGGCGACGTGCATCTGGACGAGGGGGAAGACGCATGACCCGCATCACCGCAGCCGAACTGGCTCCGCGCATCGACCTGGCCGTCACCGCGGTCGAGGGCGTGCGGGAGTGCTATTCCGCTCGGCCCGTCGTCGCACGGGCGTTCGAGCACGTCGCCGACGTCGAGGGCTCGCTGTCCGCCGTCGACGACGTTCCGGGCGCCCGGGCCATCACGGTGTGCATCGGGGTCTCGACGCAGGACGACAGCGCCGCCGTCGCCGCGGCGGTCGCGACGGCGGCTCGGGGTGCGGGCGGGGACGACGAGCCAGCGACGGTCCGCGTGCGCGTGGCCCGCCTGGTCGCCCCCGCGACCTGAGGCCGAGCTCTCGCGCGCCGAAGCTCCATCGCTGAGGCAATTCCCGGCCGGTGCCGTGCCCGGGGCAATACGCTGGATGCACCGCTCACCCCCGGAGGCCGTATGTCCACGCCGCCCGTCATCGCCGTCACCGGATCCACCGGTGCCGTGGGAGGCCGCGTCGCGCGCGACCTCGCCGCCCGCGGCATCCCGCAGCGTCTTCTCGTGCGCGATGCGTCACGCGCTCCGCGTCTCGACGGTGCCGAGGTCCACGTGGCCCGGTACTCCGACGCGGATGCCGCTCACGCGGCGCTGCAGGGAGTCGAGACGCTGCTGATGGTCTCCGCGTCGGAGACCGCCGACCGCGTGGAGCACCACCGCACGTTCGTCGAGGCCGCTGCCCGGGCCGGGGTGCGCTCGATCGTCTACACGTCGTTCCTCGCCGCCGCGCCCGACGCGGTGTTCACCCTCGGTCGCGACCACGCGGCGACCGAGGACATCATCCGGGCCTCGGGGATGAGCTACACCTTCCTGCGCGACAACTTCTACATGGACATGATGGAGCTCTTCGCCGGCGACGACGGGGTGATCCGCGGCCCCGCGGGCGAGGGGCGTTGCTCGCTCGTGTCGCGCTCCGATGTCGCCGCCACGGCTGTCGCGGTGCTGCGTGATCCGTCCGCCCACGCCGACGTCTCCTACGACCTCACCGGTCCCGAGGCGTTGACGATGACCGAGGTCGCCGAGAAGATCTCGGCGGTGCGGGGTCACCCCGTGCGCTTCCTCGATGAGACGGTGGACGAGGCGTACGCGTCGCGGGCCGCATTCGGCGCCCCGCGCTGGCAGGTCGATGCGTGGGTGAGCACGTACACCTCCATCGCCAGCGGTGACCTCGCCGCGGTGTCCGCCGATGTCGAGCGCGTCACGGGTCGTCCCGCGCAGAGCTTCGAGGAGTTCCTGGGCGCGGTGTCCTGAGGCCGGAGCCACAGACGCCGAGCCGGAGACGGATCGGTCTCGCGTGACGTCGCCCTCCCGACTCGGGTATGCTGACCGCGTGCTGACCTGTCGCTGTTGTCGCTGAACGCCCCCGCGTTCCTTTCGACGACCCCGTCAGCCGCGCCCAGCCGGGTGCACCCAACCTTCCAGGATGCCATCGTGCGTTACGCCCAGAGCGTCGCCGACCTCGTCGGCAACACCCCCCTCGTCCGTCTCACCCGCGTCACCGACGGCATCGCCGCCACGGTGCTCGCGAAGATCGAGTACTTCAACCCCGGCGGATCGGCCAAGGACCGCATCGCCGCGAACATCGTGGATGCCGCCGAGCGCGACGGCCTGCTGCGACCCGGTGGAGTCATCGTCGAGCCCACCAGCGGCAACACCGGCGTCGGTCTCGCCCTGGTGGCGCAGCAGCGCGGATACCGCTGCGTCTTCGTCGTGCCCGACAAGGTCGCGGAGGACAAGCGCGCGGTGCTGCGCGCCTACGGGGCCGAGGTCGTGGTCACCCCCACGAACGTCGAACCCGACGACCCGAACTCCTACTACAGCGTGTCCGACCGGCTCGTCCGCGAGATCCCGGGTGCCTTCAAGCCCAACCAGTACGCCAACCCGAACGGTCCGCGCAGCCACTACGAGACCACCGGCCCCGAGATCTGGCGCGACACCGACGGGCAGCTGACGCACCTCGTCGCGGGTGTCGGCACGGGCGGCACGATCACCGGCACCGGCCGGTACCTCCGCGAGGTCGCCGGCTCTGCGGTGCGCATCGTCGGCGTCGATCCCGAGGGCTCGATCTACTCGGGAGACGACATCCACGGCTACGACGTCGAGGGTGTCGGCGAGGACTTCTGGCCGCCGGCGTTCGACCCCACCCTCGTCGACGCCTATGAGCGCGTCTCCGACGCCGAGTCGTTCGCGATGACCCGTCGCCTCGCCCGCGAGGAGGGCCTCCTCGTCGGCGGCTCCAGCGGCATGGCCGTCGTGGGCGCGTTGCGCGTGGCCCGGGAGCTCCCCGCCGACGCGGTCGTCGTCGTGGTGCTGCCCGACCACGGTCGCGGCTACTTGAGCAAGATCTTCGACGACGACTGGATGACGCAGCGGGGCTACGACGTTGCACCCGTGGCATCCGTCATCCCCCCGAGCACTCAGGAGCACTCCGCATGAGCACCCACGACGCCGCCCTCGGTTTCGACAGCCTCGCCGTCCACGCCGGTCAGGCGCCCGATGAGACCACCGGCGCGGTCATCCCGCCCATCCACGTCTCGACGACCTACGCGCAGGACGGCATCGGCGGTCTGCGCGGAGGCTACGAGTACGGCCGCAGCGGCAACCCCACCCGCACCGCGCTCGAGACGCAGATCGCCGCGCTCGAGGGCGGCGCCCGCGCGCTGTCGTTCGCCTCGGGTCTCGCCGGCGAAGACGCTCTTCTGCGGGCCGCCCTGGCACCCGGCGACGAGGTGCTGCTCGGCAACGACGTCTACGGCGGCACGTACCGCCTGCTGGCGCGCGTGCTCGGCCCCTGGGGCGTGAAGCTCCGCGTCGTCGACATGAGCGACCTGGATGCCGTGGACGCCGCCATCGCGGAGCGCGCGCCGAAGATGGTCTGGGTCGAGACGCCCAGCAACCCCATGCTCCGCATCACCGACATCGCGGGTCTCTCGCGTCTCGGGCACGACGCCGGCGCACTGGTCGTCGTCGACAACACCTTCGCCTCGCCCGCCCTGCAGCGCCCGCTCTCGCTCGGCGCCGACGTCGTCGTGCACTCCGCGACGAAGTACCTCGGCGGACACAGCGACGTGGTGGGCGGCGCCCTCGCGTTCGCCGACGCCGCGTTGGCCGAGAAGGTGCAGTTCCTGCAGTTCGCCGCGGGGGCCGTGTCGGGCCCCTTCGACGCCTACCTGACGACGCGCGGCATCAAGACCCTGGCCGTGCGCATGCAGCGCCACAGCTCCAACGCCCAGGCCGTCGCCGAGCATCTGCTCGCGCACGACCGCGTGGCGAAGGTCTACTACCCCGGCCTCCCCTCCCACCCCGGCCACGAGTTGGCGGCCCGGCAGATGAGCAGCTTCGGCGGCATCGTCTCGCTCGAGCTCGCCGACGGGGCAGCCGCGCGCCGCTTCGCGGAGTCGACCCGCCTGTTCACCCTCGCCGAGTCCCTCGGCGGCGTCGAGTCGCTGGTCAACTACCCGGATGCCATGACCCACGCCTCCGTCCGCGGCACCGAGCTCGCGGTGCCCGAGACGATCGTGCGCCTGTCGGTGGGCATCGAGTCGGTCGACGACCTCATCGCCGACGTCGACCAGGCGCTCGCGTCGCTCTGAGGCTGCGCCGCCGATACGACGAACCCGGCGCCCGCACGTGCGGGCGCCGGGTTCGTCTTTTCGCGTGAGTGGCCGATCTCCGTCGCTTGCGTGTCTCCCGAAGCGACGAGAATTGGCGACTCACGCGGGGAGCGGCTCAGCGCTCGGCGCGGGCCAGGTTCTGCTCGAGCTCGCCCCGGTTCTGACGCACGACGTAGGCGGGCTGGTCGCGCTCGACGCGCCAGCTCTCGCTCAGGGGACCGACGTTCACGGTGTCGAAGCCGAACTCGTCGTAGATGCGGGTGACGAGGGCGACGGCCTCGTCGGAGTCGCTCGAGGTGGCCAGAGCGCGACGGTCGTCGGTGCCCGCCGGCGCGCCGCCGGTGAGGATGTCGGCCGCGGGGATGTGATTGAACGCCTTGACGACGACCGACTCGGGAAGGTGCTCCTGCAGCATCTGCGAGGTGGTGGTCTTCTTGTCGTCGAGGGCGGCGATGTGCCCGTCGCGCTCGAAGTAGTAGTTGTTCGTGTCGAGCACGGTCTTACCGGCGAGAGGGGCGACGGGGATGTCGTCGATCGCCTTCAGCGGCACGGTCACCACGACGATGTCGCCGGCCTCGGCGGCTTCCTGCGCGGTGGCGGCGCGAGCGCGCTCTCCGACGGAGGAGACCAGGTCGCCCAGGGTCTCCGGACCGCGCGAGTTGGCGATGACCACGTCGTAGCCGTGATCCGCGAACCCCTGAGCGAGAGCCGAACCGATGTTTCCTGCGCCGATGATTCCTACGGTTGTCATGCACGTCTCCAACGGCACCAGCGGCGAGGGCATTCCCGGGAGCGCTACCAAGAATTCAGTGGCCTGAATAATTAGCACCTCTAGATATCAGTGTCAACCGGTGCGATCCGGACGAACGGGGTGTCTATCGTCATCTTTGTCGCACCCTCACGCGAGTGGTCGCAGTCCGGTGTTCGGGTCACCGTCCTGCCTGACCTGTGAGGGCGACGGCCCCCGGTGGACGCGGCTTCGGATCACCGGGGGCCGCTTTCGTTCCTGCGTCCCTCGATGGTGCCGACCGATATCCGTCCCACCGGCGTCCGTGCGCAGGAGTGGAAGACTGGGGCAACGGCGAGACGCGCTCGCCCCCTGATTCCGAGGATCTCCGTGACGACCGCTCCCCGCCCGCCCCGTACCGCCCGCCTCTACGTCGTCTGCGTGGCGGTCGGTCTGCTCGCCGGGTTGATGTCGGGTCTGTTCGGCGTCGGCGGCGGCACCGTCATCGTCCCGCTGCTCGTCCTGCTGCTCGGATTCGACCAGCGCCTCGCGGCAGGTACCTCGCTCGCGGCGATCGTCCCCACGGCATCCGTCGGGGTCATCACCTATGCCGTCGACGGGCACGTCGCGTGGCTGCCGGCGCTCATCCTCGCGGCGGGGGCCGTCGGCGGGGCGCAGATCGGCACGTGGCTGTTGCCCAAGCTCTCGCAGACGGCGCTGCGGTGGGCGTTCGTCGCCTTCCTCGTCGCGGTGATCGTCAGCCTGTACTTCGTCATCCCCTCCCGCGACGCCGATCTCGTGCTCACGTGGGTCACCGGACCCGGCCTGGCCGTGCTCGGCGTGATCACGGGCATCCTGGCGGGACTGCTCGGCGTCGGCGGCGGCATCATCGTCGTCCCCGCACTCCTGCTGCTGTTCGGGACGAGCGACCTCGTCGCCAAGGGCACCTCGCTGCTGATGATGATCCCGACGGCGGTGTCGGGCACGGTCGGCAACCTCCGCCGTTCCAACGTGGATCTGCCCGCCGCGCTCTGCGTCGGCGTCGCCGCGTGCGCCACGACCGCTGTCGGTGCGCAGATCGCGAAGGCCGTCGATCCCTTCGTGGCGAACGTGCTGTTCTCGATCTTCCTCGTCTTCATCGCCTCGCAGATCGCCGTCAAGGCCGTGCGCGGTCGCCACCAGCGCTGAAGCGCCCACGGCGTCGCGGTCGGCGCGGAACTCCTCGAGGCCGGGCCGGACCGGCGGATGCCGGCGGCACGGCTCCGTCGGGCCCTCTCGGTAGACTGACTCGGTGCCCGTGAACCCCGAATTGGTCGGCCGAGTCTTCCCGCCGACCGTGCCGTACCTCGTCGGTCGCGAGAAGGTGCGCGAGTTCGCCCGCGCCGTCTTCGCCGACGCCCCGCAGCATTCCGACCCGGACGCCGCGCGCGCCCTCGGCTACGACGACGTCGTGGCCCCGCCGACCTTCGCGATGGTGGTGCAGGACCTCACGCTGCAGCAGCTGCTGGGCGACCCCGATTCCGGCATCGAGCTCTCGCGCCTCGTCCACGCGGAGCAGCGCTTCCGCTACACGCGCCCGATCGTCGCCGGCGACGAGCTCGTCGCGACGCTGTCGGTCACCGGCATCCGGTCGATGGGCGGCAACGCGATGATCACGAGCGAAGCGGAGATCGTGGATGCCACCGGCGCCCACGTCGTCACGACGACGAGCGTCCTGCTCGCGGGGGAGGCCGGCGCATGAGCGCATTCACCGTGGGCGAGGTCGTCGCCGAACGCTCCGTGCACCTGACCCGTGAGTCGCTCGTGCGCTACGCGGGGGCGTCGGGAGACTTCAACCCGATCCACTACCGCGACGACGTCGCGGCGGCCGTGGGGCTCCCGGGCGTCCTCGCGCACGGGATGCTCACGATGGGCATCGCCGTCGGCACGCTGGCCGAGGCCCTGGGCGACAGCGGACGCATCGCGGAGTACGGCGTGCGCTTCACGCGCCCCGTCGTCGTCGACCCCGAGACCGGGGCCGATCTGCACGTGAGCGCGAAGGTGGGCGCGGTCGACGACGACATCGCCCGCATCGACCTGACCGTGACGTTCGCCGAGACGACCGTGCTCGGCAAGGCCCAGGTGCGGGTGCGGCTGCGCTGATGCCCCAGGTCGCTCCGGTCCCGTTGGCGCAGCTCACCACGCTGCGCACCGGCGGTGAACCCGCTCGTCTCATCGAGGCGACGACGGTCGACGAACTCGTCGCCGCCCTCCGCGAGGCGTGGGCCGCCGGCGAGCCGTGGTTCGTGCTCGGCGGAGGATCCAACCTCTTCGTCGGCGACGAACCGTTCGAGGGCACCGTGATCCGCGTGCGCACCTCCGGTATCGACGAACTCCCCGGCTCCCGGCCCGACACCGTCCGCTTGCGGGTGCAGGCCGGACACGATTGGGACGCCCTCGTCGCCGAGACGGTCGAGCGCGGGTACGCCGGTGTCGAGGCGATGTCCGGCATCCCGGGCACCGTCGGCGCCGCTCCCGTGCAGAACGTCGGCGCCTACGGGCAGGAGATCGTGCAGACGCTCGTCGAGGTCGAGCTGATCGACGAGTCCACGGGTGACGTGTCGACGGTCCCGGCATCCGAGCTCGGTCTGGGCTTCCGTACCTCGGTGCTCAAGCACCACTACGGCTCGGTGCCCGAGCGGCCCGCCGTCATCCTGTCGGTCACGCTCGAGCTCGAGCGCGTCGGCACCGACGAGCGGCCGATCGCGGGCGATCAGCTGCGCGGCGCCCTCGGACTCGAGGCCGACCAGGCCGTGTCGTTGCGGTGGATCCGCGACCACGTCCTCGCCACGCGTGCGCGCAAGGGAATGGTCCTCGACGCCGAAGACCCCGACACCTGGAGCGCCGGCTCGTTCTTCCAGAACGCGATCGTCTCGGAGGCGTTCGCGCGCACCCTTCCGGACGCGTGCCCGAAGTGGCCGATGGGCCCCGCCCTCGACCCAGTGACGGTGATCCCGCTCGCCGCGTTCGACGGCATCCTGCCTCCGCCGCCGGTCGAGAACCGCCAGGTGAAGGTGAGCGCCGCGTGGTTGATCGAGAACGCGGGGCTTTCGCGCGGGTTCCGGTTCCCGCGCTCGCGCGCCGGCCTCTCGACGAAGCACACGCTGGCCCTCACCAACCGCGGCGAGGCGACCGCGGCCGAGATCGCCCAGCTCGCGCGCTTCGTGCAGAGCCGCGTCGCCGCCGAGTTCGGTCTCGTCTTGCAGCCCGAACCCGTCCTGGTGAACGTCGAGCTGTAGCCCCCGGCCCGGCTCTCGTTCCGCGCCGTCCCGCGCCCTGCGGTGAGGGGTCAGAAAGTGTCGCCCAGGAACGCGCTCGGCGACACTTTCTGACCCCTCACGTGGTCGCGCCGGTGGAGATGAGGCGGCGGACGCGCGCGATGAGCGCGGCGGGATCGTCGAAATCACGCGCTGTGACGACCGTGAATCGATAACCCAGCGATTCGAGTTCCGACCGGCGTCGCTGGTCTTTGCTCCACTGCCGCGCATCGCGGTGGTGATCGCCGTCGTACTCGACGATGAGCCGCGCCTGTCGGTAGAACAGGTCGACCCGCGCCACGAAGCGTCCGTCGTCGAAGATCTCCACATTGCACTCGGGCTCCGGCAGGCCCGCCGTCACGAGGAGCACGCGCAAGAGCGACTCGCGGGGAGACTCCGCGCGGTCGCTGGCGAGCTCGAGAGCCCGCCGTCGGTTCACGGAGCCCCGCCCGCCGAGCAGGCGGAGGTGCATGGCCTCGAGTTCCGCTTTCGTGGCGAGAGGCCTCCGACGCGCCAGCAGAGCGTCTGCCACCGCGGTGAGCTGGGCGACGGACAGCGATTCCGCCAGCTCGGCCCACGTGCGTACGGGCGACGTGCACCGGATGCCACGCACCTCCACGATGTCGACGGCGTCGACGTTAAGTCGCCGCCCCACGACGCCGGCTCGACGGATTCTGGTGTGGTCGCGCGGAACCCCGACCGTCGGCACCTCGCGGGCCTGATGTTCGAGAGGGAGGGGCAGAGGAAGACCGTGCAGGAAGGCCGCCGTCGCGCCGCAGCAGAATGCCGCGCGGGGAAGCGCACGCAGGAGCGCCCCGATTCGTTGACGATCAGCGTGGTCCGGGAGGAGCCGGACGCCGTGATATCGCATATCCCATGCCTGGGATCGCACGGTGCTGGAGGAAAGCCCTGCCTGCCGTGCCTCGGCGACGGTGAACGCCGACGAGGGAGCAAGCGAGGCCGGTGAACGTGGAATCGGCATCCGCCATCCTCTCCCGTCCGCCCCCGTCTCTCTCAGCCCTCTCCACAGCCCCCACCCCTCCCGCGTGAGGGGTCAAATTCTGTCGCCGAGCCGGCCGCTGGGCGACAAAAAGTGACCCCTCACGTGGGGCGCGGGGGCGCGGGTCGCGCGAGGAGGGCTCAGGCGAACAGGCGCTGGAGGCGCTGGACGCCCTCGAGAAGCTGGTCGTCGCCGAGGGCGTACGACAGGCGCAGGTAGCCGCTCGGACCGAACGCCTCGCCCGGCACCACGGCGACCTCGGCCTGCTCGAGGATGAGGTCGGCGAGCTCGAGCGAGGTCGTCGGGGTCACGCCGCCCCACGAGCGGTTCAGCAGGCCCTGGACGTCGGGGTACACGTAGAACGCGCCGAGCGGGTTGGGCACCTGCACGCCGTCGATCTTCGACAGTTCCGACACGATCAGCTGACGGCGACGGTCGAAGGCGAGACGGAACTGCTCGGCCTCGTCCTGCGGGCCGTTGAGGGCCTCGGCGGCGGCGATCTGGGCGATGTTGTTGACGTTGCTCGACAGGTGCGACTGCAGGTTGCCGGCGAGCTTCATGGCATCCGCGGGTCCCACCATCCAGCCCACGCGCCACCCGGTCATGGCGTAGGTCTTCGCGACACCGTTGACGAGGATCGTCTGCTCGGCGAGCTCGGGCACGGCCTCGACGATCGAGACGGCACGGACGCCCTCGTAGGTGAGGTTCTGGTAGATCTCGTCGGTGATGACCCAGATGCCGTGCTCGAGGGCCCAGCGGCCGATCTCGGCCGTCTCCTCGGCGGTGTAGACCGAGCCGGTCGGGTTCGACGGCGAGACGAACACCAGCACGGTGGTCTTGTCGGTGCGCGCGGCCTCGAGCTGGGCGACGGTGACCTTGTAGTCCTGGTCGGCACCGGCGAACACCTCGACGGGCGTGCCGTCGGCGAGCGCGATGGCCTCCGGGTACGTCGTCCAGTACGGCGCGGGCAGCAGCACCTCGTCGCCGGGGTTCACCACGGTCTGGAACGCCTGGTACACCGACTGCTTGCCGCCGTTGGTGACGATGACCTGCGACGGTGAGACCTCGAGGCCCGAGTCGCGCAGCGTCTTCGCGGCGATGGCCTCGCGCAGCAAGGGGAGGCCGGCGGCGGGGGTGTAGCGGTAGTTCTTCGGGTCCTGCAGCGCCTTCGCCGCGGCATCCACGATGAACGACGGCGTGGCGAAGTCGGGCTCGCCGGCCGCGTACGAGATGACGGGGCGACCGGCGGCCTGGAGGGCCTTGGCCTTGGCGTCGACCTTGAGGGTCGCGGACTCGGCGATGGCGGACAGCTTGCGGGAGAGCGGGGCGCGGGAAGTCACGGTTCCGAGCCTAGTGTTCCCGCGCTTTCGCGCCGAGGGTCATGACGGCCAGGGCGCGAGGATCAGCAGCGCCGGAACGAGCATCAGGATGCCGAGCCCCAGCGCCACGACGGACCACGCCCGGCGACCGGATCGACGCGCGGCGACGACGAGACCGACGACCGCCAGGAGGACGACGACGATCCCACCGACGAAGAGCAGCGGCAGCAGGATGATTCCCATCCACCAGATCGCGTTCATCTCGGGGATGAGGCCCACGACGAAGACGAAGAGCGTCGGGACGAGGAGGACGGCGGAGAGGATCACCGCGACGAGTCCGAGCACGTCGAAGGGTCGGCGGGTCGTGACGGGCGGGGGCGTCATGCGGTCAGGCTACCGTCGGTCGGAACACGAAACATGGGTCGATTAGCGTGGCGGGGTGACAGCTCAGACCGCCACGCCCCTGCGCTCCCGTCGACGGGGATTCGCCTCCCTCATGCGGCTGGGGATCGCGACTCTCATCGTGGGCGTGACCACCGGTCTCGCCGTGCTGCTGCTCGTGTGGATCGTGCACAGCCTCGAGCATCTCGTGTGGGGTCACGAGGAGGGGCCGTTCCTCGACGGCCTCGCGTATCCCGAGACCTGGTGGCTTCCGATCGTCACAGTGGGCGGGGCGGGAGTCGTGGCCGCCCTCGGCTGGTACCTGCTGCGCCGCTTCGGTCGCCGGATCGCCACCGTCGAGCAGGGCGTCGACGGAGCCCGGATGCCGTGGTGGGAGACGCTCGCCGACACCGTCATCCAGGTGGGGTCGGTGGCGATGGGCGCGTCCATCGGCAAGGAGGTCGCTCCGCGCGAGCTGTCGGCGATGGCGGGCTCGAAGGTCGTGAAGTGGTTCGGCCTCGACGCGCGGTGGTGTCGCATCCTCATCGCCTCGGCCGCGGGGGCGGGTCTCGCCGCCGTCTACAACGTGCCCCTCGCCGGCGCCCTCTTCGCCGTGGAGATCCTGCTCGCGCAATTCAGCGTGGGTGCAGCGGTGGTGGCGCTGACCGTCAGCACCATCGCCACCCTCGTCGCGCGTCCGCTCGTGGGGGACGGTTCGCTCTATTCGATCGGCTCGGTCGAGGTGAACGCGTCGCTCATCGTCGCCGCGGTCCTCATCGGCCCGCTCATGGGGTGGGGAGCGACGAGCTTCGCCATGGTGACGAAGAAGCTCGCTCGTTTCCGTCCCGAGGGGTGGAAGCTGCTGGTGGCTCTGCCGCTGACGTTCACGGCCGTCGGCGCCGTCGGAGCGGCCTTCCCGCTCATCCTCGGCAATGGCCGCGCGCTGGCGACCGCGGGTTTCGACCTCTCGCAGCCCGCCCTGCTGCTCATCGCGCTCGCCGTGCTGAAGTACGTCGCGACCGCGATGTCGCTGGGGTCGGGCGCGATCGGGGGAACGCTGCAGCCCTCGGTCGCCATCGGTGCCGCTCTCGGAGCCGCGGCGGCGGCCGGGTGGGCGTTCGTCTGGCCCGGTGCCGACGGAACGGCTCTCGCGATCGTCGCGGCGTCGGCGTTCCTGGCATCCAACATGCGGGCTCCGTTCACCGCGATCGCCCTCATCATCGAGTTCACCAACACCGGCTTCGACCTGCTGCTGCCGATCTTCCTCGCCGTCGCCGGGTCGCTCGCGGCGTCGAAGCTCACCTCGCGCGAGAGTTTGAGGCCCTTCGCTCCGATCGACCCGGCGCGTCCCTGACGCCCCCCGCACCGCACGAAAGCTGCCGGAGGCGTGACCGAGGGGCCGAGGCTTCCGGCCCCGGCCCCTCGGCATCCGGTCAGTCCAGGTATCTCGCGTACGCCGGCAGGGTCAGGAAGGCCGGGAACTCCTCGCGCAGGGCGACCTCCTGGAACACCGCGGCGGCGTCGTCGAACCGGTCGGCGGTCGAGCGCGGCGCCTCGGCGAGCACGTCCCGCACGAGCGACTCGACGTAGTCGCGGGTGATCGGCGTGCCCTCGGCGGTGGCGTGGTCCTGGTGGATCCACTGCCAGATCTGCGAGCGCGAGATCTCGGCGGTGGCGGCGTCCTCCATGAGGTCGTCGATCGCGACCGCGCCCAGGCCCCGCAGCCAGGCCTCGATGTACCGGATCGTCACCGACACATTGCCCCGCACGCCCGCGGCGGTCACGGGTCGTCCGATGCGCACGTCGAGCAGATCGGCCGGTGCGACCGACACCTCGTCGCGGGTGCGCCCGAGCTGGTTCGGCGCGTCACCCAGCACGGCGTCGAACTCGGCCCGCGCCACCGGGATGAGGTCGGGGTGGGCCACCCACGTGCCGTCGAAGCCGTCTCCGGCCTCGCGGCGCTTGTCGGCGGTGACCTTGTCGAACGCCGCCTGGGTCACCTCGGGCTTGCGGCGGTTGGGGATGAAGGCGCTCATGCCGCCGATCGCGTACGCGCCCCGCTTATGGCAGGTCTGCACGAGCAGCTCGGTGTAGGCCCGCATGAACGGCACCGTCATCGTGACCTCGCTGCGGTCGGGGAGCACGAAACGCGCTCCGCGGCCCCGGTAGGTCTTGATGATCGAGAAGATGTAGTCCCAGCGACCCGCATTCAGGCCCGCGCAGTGGTCGCGCAGAGCGAAGAGGATCTCCTCCATCTCGAACGCCGCGGGCAGCGTCTCGATGAGCACCGTCGCCCGGATCGTGCCGTGCGCGAGGCCCAGACGCTCCTCGGTGAACGAGAACACGTCGTCCCACAGCCGCGCCTCTTCGGCCGACTCGATCTTCGGCAGGTAGAAGTAGGGCCCGCGGCCCGCGGCGATCAGCGCGTGCGCGTTGTGGAACACGTACAGTCCGTAGTCCACGAGCGAACCGGATGCCGGCAGCTCGCGGCCGGCACGATCGATGAACGTCACGTGCTTCTCGGGCAGGTGCCAGCCGCGGGGGCGCATCACGATCGTCGGGGTGCGCTCGGCGGTGACCTCGTAGCGCTTGCCCTCGGGGCTCGTGAACGAGAGCTGCCCCCGGATCGCGTCGAACAGCGAGAGCTGACCGCCGATGACGTTGCGCCAGGTGGGGCTCGTGGCATCCTCCTGGTCGGCCAGCCATACGCGTGCCCCGGAGTTGAGCGCGTTGATGGTCATCTTCGGGTCGGTGGGCCCGGTGATCTCGACGCGGCGGTCTTCGAGGCCCGGTCCCGCGCCCGCCACGCGCCACGACGGGTCGTCGCGGATGTGCGCGGTGTCGGCGCGGAAGTGCGGGTCGTCACCCGTGCCGATCTCGAAACGCCGACGCAGGCGCGCGGCCAGCCGGTCGTGCCGGCGCCGGGCGAAGCGGTCGTGCAGCTCGGTGACGAAGGCGAGGGCGGCGGGGGTGAGGATCTCGGCGTCCCGTCCTTCGAGGGAGCGCTCGAGACGCAGGTGAGGGATGGATGCCGGCGGGCTCGGCATCCGGGATCCTTCGGTGGTCGTGCGGGCACCGGTCGTCGTGGTCGGCGAGGTCGCGGTGGTGGGCGGGGGTGAGGTGTCGATGAGGGTCATGGTCGTGGCTTTCTGTCTATGTCGCTCGCTCGCTCGCTCCCTCCCTCCCGCCGTCCGCCGCCCGACGCAGGATGCGGGACGTGTGTGTCCTGCTGAGTGTCCAAGACACCCGGACGGATTTTCGCCGGGTCCGGGTGTTTCGGACACTCAAGTGGGGGTTGGGGGCAGGGGCGGGACAGGGGGAGGAGCAGAGAGGGCGAGCGGGGACGGGGAGGGGGAGGGTCAGTGGAACTGGGCCGTCTCGGTGGAGCCGGCCAGGGCGAGGGTCGCGCTGTCGGGGTTGAGCGCGGTCGAGACGACGTCGAAGTAGCCGGTGCCCGCTTCGCGCTGGTGGCGCGTGGCGGTGTACCCGTTGGCTTCGGCGGCGAACTCGGCCTCCTGCAGCTCGACGTACGCGCTCATGGCGCGCTCGGCGTAGCCGCGGGCGAGGTCGAACATCGAGTGGTTCACGGCGTGGAATCCGGCCAGCGTGATGAACTGGAAGGCGTAGCCGAGAGCGGCCAGGTCGGCCTGGAACGTGGCGATCTGCTCGTCGTCGAGGTGGCGCTTCCAGTTGAAGCTCGGCGAGCAGTTGTAGGCGAGCTTCTTGCCCGGGTAGCGAGCGTGGATCGCCTCGGCGAAGGCGCGGGCGAGCTCGATGTCGGGCTCGCCGGTCTCCACCCACAGCAGATCGGCGTAGGGGGCGAAGGCGAGGCCGCGCGCGATGACCGAGTCCAGTCCCGGCCGCACGCGGTAGAAGCCCTCGGTCGTTCGCTCGCCGGTGAGGAACTCGGCATCCCGCGGATCGACGTCGCTGGTGAGCAGGTCGGCGGCGAGGGCATCGGTGCGGGCGATGATCACCGTCGGCACGCCCGCGACGTCGGCCGCGAGACGCGCGGCGTTGAGGGTGCGGATGTGCTGCTGGATCGGCACGAGCACCTTGCCGCCGAGGTGGCCGCACTTCTTCTCGCTCGCGAGCTGGTCCTCCCAGTGGAGGCCGGCCGCCCCCGCCGCGATCAGCGACAGCGCGAGCTCGTACGCGTTGAGGGGACCGCCGAAGCCCGCTTCGGCGTCGGCGACGATCGGGGCGAGCCAGTCCTGCGTGATCTCGCCCTCGGCCCGCTCGATCTGGTCCTGACGCAGCAGCGCGTTGTTGATGCGGCGGACGACCGCGGGCACGCTGTTGGCGGGGTAGAGGCTCTGGTCGGGGTAGGTCTGGCCCGCGAGGTTGCCGTCGGCTGCGACCTGCCACCCGCTGAGGTAGATGGCCTTGAGCCCCGCGCGCACCTGCTGCACGGCCTGGCCGCCGGTGTAGGCGCCGAGGGCCCGGACGTAGTCCTCGGTGTGGAGGAGGTTCCAGAGGTTCTCGGCCCCGCGGCGGGCGAGCGTGCACTCCTCGCGGACGCTGCCACGGAGACGGACGACGTCTTCGGCGGTGTACGTGCGCTCGATGCCGTCCCAGCGGGGGTCGTCCTCCCACGAGGTGCGGATCTCATCGGCGGTCTCGGTCTGGTCGCCGGGGCGCAGGGGCTGCGGGGCGGGGGTGGCCTGGATCGTCATGTCGTCCTCCTTCGGGTGCCGGGGCGTCGGTGCCCCGTGGAGACCACTGTCCGCGAAGAACAACCCTCTGCAAGAAGATTCGATGTGTGAAGATCGCGCGATCTTCCGCTGCTGTGAGAACCTGCCGGTATGGACACCGGCGTCTCGATTCCCGCGGCATCCCTCCCGCCCGACCATGAAGAGGTGGACACCCTCACCATCGGTCGGCGCATCCGACAGCTGCGCACCGCGCGCGGTATGACCCTCGACGACCTCGCTGGAGCGGTCGGTCGTGCGCCCAGCCAGATGTCGATGATCGAGAACGGCCGCCGCGAGGCGAAGCTGACGCTGCTGCAGGCGATCGCCCGAGCGCTGCAGTGCACGCTCGATCAGCTGCTGGATGCCGAGCCCCTCGATCCCCGCGCCACCCTCGAGCTGTCCGTGGAACGGGCGATGCGCGGGCAGACCTTCCAGGCGCTCGGGATCGCCCCTTTCCGTGTGGGGCGTGCGGTGCCCGACGAGGCGCTCGCCGCGATGCTCGCTCTCCAGGCCGAGATCGAACGGTTGCGCGAAGAGCGCTCCGCGACCCCGGAGGAGGCGCGCCGCGCCAATGTCGCCCTCCGCCGACTCATGCGCACGCAGGACAACCACTTTCCGGAGCTCGAGCGTGTGGCATCCGAGATGCTCGACGCGATCGCGCACCCCGGCGGACCGCTCACCCAGCGCGGGGCGAGTGACATCGCCGCCCACCTGGGCTTCTCGCTGCACTACGTGCCCGACCTGCCCTCGTCGACGCGGAGCATCGCCGACGTGAAGAACGGGCGGCTGTACCTGTCGACGAAGGTCGCGAAGGGCGACCCTCGCGCGGCGGTGCTGCAGGCGCTGTCGAGCCGGATCCTGAGCCACGGCGAGCCGACGAGCTACGACGAGTTCCTCCGCCAGCGCGTCGAGACCAACTACCTGACGGGCGCGCTGCTCATGCCCGAGGCGCATGTCGTCCCGGCGCTGCGCGAGGCGAAGCAGCGGCGCACGATCAGCATCGAAGACCTCCGCGACGCCTACTCGGTGTCGTACGAGACGGCCGCGCACCGTTTCACGAACCTCGCGACCGTGCACCTCGGCATCCCGGTGCACTTCCTCAAGGTGCACGAGTCGGGGACGATCACGAAGGCGTACGAGAACGACGACGTGAACTTCCCCACCGATCGGCTGGGGTCGATCGAGGGGCAGTTGTGCTGCCGTCGCTGGACGAGCCGCGTCGTGTTCGAGGAGGACGACCTCTTCAATCCGTATTACCAGTACACCGACACCGGCAATGGGACGTACTGGTGCACCGCGCGCGTGGAGCAGTCGAGCGAGGGGGCGCATTCGGTGAGCGTGGGGGTGCGGTTCGATGACACGAAGTGGTTCCGCGGGCGCGACACCCCCAACCGCGGCGTCTCGCGGCACGCGGTCGAGACGTGCTGCCGCCGGCCGCCGGCCTCGCTCGAGAACGCCTGGCGCGGGCAGGCATGGCCGAACGTGCGCACACCGCGGACCTTGCTCGCGACCCTGCCGACGGGGTCGTTCCCCGGGGTCGACACCACCGAGATGTACGAGTTCCTGGAGGCGCACGCGCCGGGGGAGTGAGACGCGCCCCGGCCGCCGTGCGGTGGGCGGGCGCGTCATGCGGGCCACCGACTCCCCGTCGCCGTCGCCGCGCCCCCGTCACCGCGCCTACCCTGCCAGCCGCAGCGCCGTCCACAGCTCCGCACGCGCGGCGAACGACGACAGGTCGCGCCCCAGCACGCGCTGCGCGAGGGCGATGCGCGCCCGCACGGTGTGTCGATGGATGCCGAGCGCCGCCGCGGTCGCCTCGTGCGAGCAGTCGTTGGCCAGCCACGCGTCGAGGGTGTCGACCAGCGCCGAGCCCTCGGTCTCGTCGTGCCGGCGCAGGGGAGCCAGCGCGCCCGCCGCGACCGTGCGCGCGGCCTCCGACTCCAGCGCCGAGAGCAGCCCGGCTCGCGCCGTGTCGGTGAAGTCGGCGAGGCCGGCGTCGTCCGAACGGTCGCGCGCGGTGCGGGCCTGGGTCAGGGCGCGCGAGAACGCGTCGTATCCCGAGGGGGCCGAGCACCCCACCGTCAGCTCTAAGCGGTCGGCGATCTCGGCCAGGCTCTCTCGGGCGGACACGGGGACCACGAGCACGAGGCCGTCGTCGCCACGACCGAAGAACAGCTCGCCCCGTCCCTCCTGCGCACGCACCTCGAGCCACTCCGCCAGTGCCGTCGACTTCGCTGCGGCGGCGGGGGTGAGTGCGACGATGACCGGCGCCGCGGGCAGGGGACCGAACAGATCGCGGCCGGCGCGCCGTGCGAGGGTCGGATCGTCGGTCGCCAGCGTCTGCACCAGGCCCGCGCGGAAGGTGCCGATCGCCCGGCCCAGTCCGTCCTGCTGCTCGAGGGCGAGGGCCGCCATGGCGACGACGGCGGTCACGACGCTGCGGGCCTCGTGGTCCAGGTCGTCCGCGGCGATCGCGAGGGCTCCACGCAGGTGCCCTCCGCGTCCGAGCGTCTGCACGCTCACCGCGCGGTCGCCGGCGGTCAGCGTTCCCGCCGCGCGTGTGCCACGGCGCAGCATCGTCGTGACCTCGAGGGTGAGGGCGTCGGCGGTCGCAGCGGGCAGGGCGCCGGACGGGAAGGCGGTGCGCAGCGCGCCGGCCGCGTCGTACAACCCCACCCAGCAGTCGAGCTGCCGCGAGAGTTCGGCGAGCGTCGCCGACAGACCGTCGGGCCGCAGCGCGGCGAGCGACACCGCGCGCTGCGCCGCGAGCGACCAACTGCGACGCGCATAGGCGTCGGCCGCGATCGCCTCGGCGCCCGCGCGCGCGACGGCGATGAAGGGGGTGCGGTACGGCACCTCGAACAGCGGCATCCCCGCCCGCCGGCACGCGTCGACGAGGGGAGCGGGGATGCCGTCGCGCACGACCTCCGTGCCGAAACCGAGCCCCTGCACGCCGCGCGCGAGCAGGCGACCGATGTACGCCTCGTAATCGGCGGCGGTCGCGTCGGCGAACTGGGTGCCGGTGGTCAGCAGCACGAGGCCCTCGCTGAGGAAGGGCGTCGGGTCGGCGAGGTCGCTCGAGTGCACCCATCGCACGGGGCGATCCAGGATGCCGGGGGACAGCTCGTCGTCGGCGACGAGCCGAAGGTGCAGGTCGCGGCGGGACAGGAGCGCCCGCAGGCTGGGTGGGGCGGGGGCGGTGTCGGCCATGACAACTCCTGTACGACTCGTATACGACGGCGCCTGTGACTGTACAGGCAGGAGAGTGCGGGGCGCCGCACGGCGTCCGTAGCATCGCCGCCATGAGCCTCGACACCCTTCCTCTCGTCGGCGGTCCGTCCCTCGCCCAGGAGCGCCGCATCATCACCGCCATCCCCGGCCCGCGTTCGCAGGAACTGCTGGAGCGAAAGGCCGCCGCCGTGGCATCCGGTGTCGGCCACACCGTCCCGATCCAGGCGGTCGCCGCCGGCGGCGGAGTCGTCGTCGACGCCGACGGCAACTCGCTCATCGACCTCGGCTCGGGCATCGCCGTCACGAGCGTCGGCAACGCCCACCCGGCGGTCGTGAAGGCCGTGCAGGAGCAGGTCGCCGCCTTCACCCACACGTGCTTCATGATCTCGCCGTACGACTCGTACGTGTCGGTGGCCGAGGCGCTCAACCGTCTCACCCCCGGCGACCACGCCAAGAAGAGCGCGCTCTTCAACTCGGGTGCCGAGGCCGTCGAGAACGCCGTCAAGATCGCCCGCAAGTACACCAAGCGTCAGGCGGTCGTCGCGTTCGACCACGGCTACCACGGTCGCACCAACCTGACCATGGCGCTCACGGCGAAGAACATGCCCTACAAGAGCGGGTTCGGACCCTTCGCCGCGGAGGTCTACCGCGCCCCGCTGTCGTACCCCTTCCGCGACGGACTGACCGGCCCCGAGGCCGCGGCGAAGGCGATCTCGGTCATCGAGAAGCAGGTCGGAGCCGAGAACCTCGCCGCCGTCATCATCGAGCCCATCCAGGGCGAGGGCGGCTTCATCGTCCCCGCCGACGGGTTTCTCAACGCGATCGTCGACTGGTGCCGAGACAACGGCGTCGTCTTCATCGCCGACGAAGTGCAGTCGGGCTTCGCGCGCACCGGCGCGATGTTCGCGAGCGAGCACTTCGGCATCGTCCCCGACCTCGTCACCACCGCCAAGGGCATCGCTGGCGGACTGCCGCTCGCGGCCGTCACGGGCCGTGCCGAGATCATGGATGCCACCCACGCGGGCGGGCTCGGCGGAACCTACGGAGGCAACCCGATCGCGTGCGCCGCGGCTCTGGCATCCATCGACGCCTTCGAGAACGAGGGCTTCGTCGAGCGCGCCCGCGAGATCGGCGTCCTGCTGAAAGACCGCCTGCACGCGCTGCAGCAGAACGACCCGCGCATCGGCGACGTCCGCGGACACGGCGCGATGATCGCCGTCGAGTTCGTCGATCCCCCCACCGGCGCACCCGACGCCGCGCTGACGTCCGCGGTGGCGAAAGCGGCGATCGCCGAGGGTGTGATCGTGCTCACGTGCGGAACGTACGGCAACGTCATCCGTTTCCTCCCGCCGCTGTCGATCGGCGACGACCTGCTGAACGAGGGCCTCGACGTGGTCGCGGCCGCCCTCGCCCGTAGCTGACACCCGTCCCGGCGGCGGCGGTCGACCCGAGAGCCCGCCGCCGTCGGGGCCATCCACGAAGACGTGAACGACACAACGAAGGAAGCTCCCATGGATGACATCACCCGCGACGTGGTCGTGATCGGGGCCGGCGCCGCCGGTCTCACCGCGGCCAACGACCTGCGCAAGGCCGGCCTGTCGGTCGTCGTGCTCGAGGCGCGCGATCGTGTGGGCGGACGCCTGTGGACCGACGTCATCGACGGCGCGATGCTCGAGCTCGGCGGCCAGTGGGTCTCGCCCGACCAGACCGCGCTGATCGACACCGTGGCCGACCTCGGCCTGTCGACATACAGCCGCTACCGCGAGGGCGACAGCGTCTACGTCGGTGCCGACGGCGAGGCGAAGCGCTTCACGGGCGAGATGTTCCCCGTGGCACCCGAGACCGAGAAGGTCATCGACGAGATCACCGCGCGCCTGGATGCCATGGTCGCCGAGATCGATCCCGACAAGCCGTGGGAGCACCCGCAGGCCGCCGAGTGGGACAAGATCTCGTGGGACGCGTGGCTGCGCGAGCAGACCGACGACGACGAAGCCGTGCGCAACCTCGCCTTCGCGACGGGATCGGCGATGCTCACCAAGCCGACGCACACGTTCTCCCTGCTGCAGTCGCTGCTCATGGCGGCATCCGCCGGTTCGTACTCGCACCTCGTCGACGCCGACTTCATCCTCGACAAGCGCGTGACCGGCGGTCTCCAGCAGGTTCCCGAGCTGCTCGCCGAGCGCCTGGGCGACGACGTGCTCCTCAACCAGCCGGTCCGCCGCATCATCTGGGGCGACGACTCGGCGCCGTCCGACCGCCCCGCCGCCGCGGACACGGGTCGACGGGTCGACGATCTGCGCGCCCTCACCGCGCGCGTCGAGGCCGCGGCCTCGTCCTCCTCGGGGGTCACGGTGATCGCCGACGGCGTCACCGTCCGAGCCCGCTTCGCCGTGCTCGCCCTCGCGCCGGTGCTGTACTCGCGCATCTCGTTCGAGCCGCCCCTGCCGCGTCTGCAGCACCAGATGCACCAGCACATCTCGATGGGCTTCGTCATCAAGGTGCACGCCGTCTACGACCGCCCGTTCTGGCGCGAGCAGGGCCTGTCGGGCACCGCGTTCAGCCCGTACGAGCTGTGCCACGAGGCGTACGACAACACCAACCACGGCGACGAGCGCGGCACCCTGGTCGGGTTCGTGTCGGACCAGAACGCCGACGACCTCTTCCGTCTGAGCCCCGAGGAACGCAAGGAGCGCATCCTCGACTCGCTCGCGCGCTATTACGGCCCCGAGGCCAAGAACCCCGAGGTCTACTACGAGAGCGACTGGGGTACCGAGGAGTGGACCCGCGGCGCGTACGCGGCGAGCTTCGACCTCGGCGGCCTGCAGCGCTACGGCGCCGACCTGCGCCGGCCCGTCGGGGCGATCCACCTCGCGTGCAGCGACATGGCGGGCGCCGGCTACCAGCACGTCGACGGGGCGATCCGCCAGGGTCACCGCGCCGCCGACGAGATCCTCGAGCGGACGCGCGGATGAGCGGCGACCGCGTCGTCGTCGGCTACACGGCGACCGACGCGGGTGCCGACGCCCTCGCGCTGGGCGCCCGCCTCGGCGCAGCCCTCGGCACCTCCGTCCACGTCGTCGTCGTGCTGCCGTCCCCGCAGGGCAACGTCTCCATCCCGACGGCCGCGTCCTACGACCGTCTGGTCGAGGACACGGCGCGCGGGTGGCTGCGCGACGCCCTCGCGCGCATCGGCGACCCGGCCGGCATCCGGGGACACGTGCGCTACGCGCACGACGTCTCCGACGGTCTGGTCGCGGCCGCGGAGGAGTTCGGTGCGGGCCTGATCGTCGTCGGCACCGGCGGGGGCGGTCCGCGCGGACGGCACCGTCTCGGTACGACCGCCGAGGAGCTGGTGCACTCGGCGCCCGTCCCGGTGGCGCTCGCTCCCGAGGGCGCGCGCGACGTCGACCCGTCGGTGGGTCTGCCGCGCGTCACCGCCGCCATCGGCACCCGCCCCGGCGCTGACCTGCTGCTCGACACCGCGGTGGGCGTCTCCCGCCGGGCGAAAGCGCCCGTGCGGCTCCTCTCGCTCGCCGGTGTCGATCTCCCCGATCGCGTCGACGCGTCGCTGACTCGTCTGACGGGACACGCCCACGCCGAGAGCGTGCTCGAGGCCGTCCGCGCGGATCTGCCCGCCGGGATCGCCGCCGAGGCGGTCGTCGGCACCGGCAGCGACATCGAAGACGCGGTGTCGCGCATCGAGTGGCAGCCGGGCGAGATCGCGCTCGTCGGCTCGAGCCGCCTCGCTCAGCCGCGACGCCTGTTCCTCGGCTCCACCGCAGGACGCATCCTCCGCGCCCTGCCCGTCCCCATGATCGTGGTGCCCCGCACCTCGGAGGCCTCCTGATGACCACCTCTCGCAACGGAGCGAGCCCCGCACCCGACAGCGCCGTCACCACCGGCATCTCGAACAAGGGCCTGCGCGTCGGATCCATCGGCATGATCGGCGCCGTCGTCATCGGCATCTCGACCATCGCCCCCGCCTACACCCTCACCGGCGCCCTCGGCCCGACGGTCTCGGCCGTGGGCTTCCAGGTTCCCGCGATCATCCTCGTCGGCTTCATCCCGATGCTCCTGGTGGCGCTCGGCTATCGGGAGCTGAATTCCCGGATGCCGGATGCCGGCACCTCGTTCACCTGGGCGGCCCGCGCCTTCGGACCCTGGGTCGGCTGGATGGCCGGGTGGGGGCTGGTCGCGGCCACGGTCATCGTGCTGTCGAACCTCGCGGGTATCGCGGTCGACTTCCTCTTCCTGCTCATCGCGCAGATCAGCGGCAATCCGGAGATCGCCGAGATCACGCGCATCGTGCCCGTCAACGTGGCGGTGTGCCTGCTGTTCATGCTGCTCGCCACGATCGTGTCGTACCGCGATCTGCAGACCACCCAGCGCCTGCAGTACGGCCTGGTGGGGTTCCAGATCCTCGTGCTGCTCGTCTTCGCCGGAGCGGCCGTGGTCGAGATGATGAACGGCAACGCCTTCGACGCCAGCCCCGTTCAGGCGTCGTGGTTCAATCCGTTCGAGGTCGACTCGTTCAGCGCGTTCGCCGCCGGGCTCTCGCTGTCGATCTTCATCTTCTGGGGGTGGGACGTCATCCTCACCATGAACGAGGAGACCAAGGACCCCGACAAGACGCCGGGCCGCGCGGCCACCGTGACGGTGTTCCTCATCGTGGCGCTGTACCTGCTCATCGCGGTCGCTCTGCTGATGTTCGCCGGCAACGGCACGGGCGAGCTGGGCCTGGGCAACGAGGACATTCAGGAGAACGTCTTCTTCCACCTCTCGGGGCCCATCCTCGGCCCCCTCGCCTTCCTCGTGTCGCTCGCGGTGCTGACCAGCTCGGCATCCTCCCTCCAGGCGACCTTCGTCGGCCCCGCCCGAACGCTCCTCGCGATGGCGCACTATGACGCGCTGCCGCGCAAGTTCGCCAAGGTCAGCCCGCGGTTCTTCACCCCGGGCTACGCCACGATCGTGTCGGCGATCGTCGCCTCGGCGTTCTACGCGATCATGCGCGTGCTGAGCGAGAACGTGTTGACCGACACCATCACCGCCCTCGGCGCGATGATCTGCTTCTATTACGGCCTGACCGCGTTCGCGTGCGTCTGGTACTTCCGCAAGCAGTGGTTCGACTCGGTGCGCAACGTCTTCCTCACCCTCCTCGCGCCGCTCGTGGGCGGCGTCATCCTGGCCGTGCTGTTCGTCACGACCCTCATCGACAGCGCGAGCCCCGATTACGGCTCGGGCTCGCAGATCGGCGGCGTCGGCCTCGTGTTCGTCATCACCGTCGTGATCATCGTCGTGGGGGTGGTGCTGATGATCGCCCAGCGCATCGCGAGCCCCGCCTTCTTCCGCGGTGAGACCCTGGGACGGGAAGCGCCCGCCAGCGCCCGCCGCCGGCGCGCGATCTGACCCCGGCATCCGACCGCACCATCTGACAACGAAACGAAAAGGAGCAGCCCGATGAGCGACTACGCCGTCGTCAATCCCGCCACCGGCGAGACCCTCGCCGAGTACGACATCCTGACCGACGACGCGGTGGAGGCCGCCATCGCCTCCGCCCACGACGGGTACGGCGTGTGGTCGCGCACCGCTCCGTCCGAACGCGCCGCTGCGATCCGCCGCGTGGCGGAGCTCCACCGCGAGCGCCGCGACGAGCTCGCCGCGATCATCGTGCGCGAGATGGGCAAGCCCCTGGCCGCCGCCGAGGGTGAGGTCGACTTCGCCGCCGACATCACCGAGTACTACGCCGACAACATCGACAAGATCACCGGCGACACCCCGCTCGACATCCTGGGCGAGGGCACCGCGGTCATCCGCCGCTCGCCGCTGGGCGTGCTGCTGGGCATCATGCCCTGGAACTTCCCGTACTACCAGGTGGCCCGGTTCGCGGCGCCCAACCTCGCGGTGGGCAACACCATCCTGCTCAAGCACGCTCCCCAGTGCCCCGAGTCCGCCGAGGCGCTGCAGGCGATCTACCGCGACGCGGGTCTGCCCGAGGGTGCCTACGTCAACATCCGCGCGACCAACGACCAGGCGGCGACCATCATCGCCGACCGCCGCGTGCAGGGCGTCTCGGTGACCGGATCGGAGCGCGCCGGCGCCGCCGTCGCCGAGATCGCCGGCCGCAACCTCAAGAAGGTCGCACTCGAGCTGGGCGGGTCCGACCCCTTCATCCTGCTCTCCACCGATGACCTCGATGCCGCCGTCCAGGCCGCCGTCGACGCCCGCCTCGACAACAACGGGCAGTCGTGCAACGCCGCGAAGCGCTTCATCGTCGCCGACGACCTCTACGACGGGTTCGTGTCGAAGTTCACCGCCGCCCTGGGTGAGGCCAAGGTCGGCGACCCGTTCGCCGACGACACGGTGCTGGGTCCGCTGTCATCGCTCACCGCGGCCGAACGCCTCGACGAGCAGGTGCAGCGCGCCGTGGCGCAGGGTGCCACCGTCGAGGTGGGCGGCACGCGCGACGGCGCCTTCTACCCCGGCACCGTCCTCACGGGCGTCACGAAGGACATGGACGCGTACGGCGAGGAGTTCTTCGGCCCCGTCGGTGTCGTCTACCGCGTCTCGAGCGAGGACGAGGCGGTCACCCTGGCCAACGACACCGGGTACGGTCTCGGCTCCTACGTCTTCACGACGGATGCCGCGCAGGCCGAGCGCATCGCCGACAAGATCGAGGCCGGGATGGTCTACATCAACGTCGTGCTGGCCGACTCTCCCGAGCTGCCGTTCGGCGGTGTCAAGCGCAGCGGCACCTCGCGCGAGATGGGCCTGCTCGCGGCCGACGAGTTCGTGAACAAGAAGCTGATCCGCACGGTCTGATCCGGCCGCTCGCGAATCCCCCGGACCCGCTCGACGGGGTCCGGGGGATTCCGCGTTTCCGGGCGTTCGACAGCGGGGGCGGAGTCGGGGAACCGGGGCGACGGGCGTCGCGGGCCAGGGCGGACCGCAGGACGACTCCGCCCCGCCGGCACCGGCCCGGTTCGCCTCACCGGGGGACATGACATAGACTGGGGAGTGCAGTCGAAATCTGCAATCTTTCGCCGTGCCCTCGGGTACGCGGCATCCCTCCCCGAGAGATACCAGGCGGAAGCGCGCCGGTTTCGCATCCTGGATCCTTCGGGATCTTAGGGCGGTAGCTCAATTGGCAGAGCAGCGGTCTCCAAAACCGCAGGTTGCAGGTTCGATTCCTGTCCGCCCTGCGCACAGCGCACGCTGGCACAGACAGAGACCTGGGTGGTTCGATGACGCAAGACGAGGCGAAGGGCGAGGTCGTCGCAGACCGCGGCGCGCCCCGCGAGAAGAAGCTCAACTTCTTCGCGCGGATCGCTCTCTTCATTCGTCAGGTCTTCGCGGAACTCCGCAAGGTCGTCACTCCGACGCGGCAGGAACTGTTCAAGTTCACCGCCGTCGTCCTCGGGTTCGTCGTCGTCATGATGGCGATCGTCTACGGCCTCGACGTGTTGTTCGTGTGGATCACCACCGCCGTCTTCGGCGTCCCCGGTAGCGCCGGCGCCTGACCGGCGTCTGGGCGGACGCGCGGCGCCGAGAGCGGCCGCCACTGAACGGAAGAGATCACAGTGTCTGAAAGATATGTCGACGACGCCGATTGGGCGACGGCCGCCGAGCAGTCGAGCGAGGACGACGAAGCCCAGGAGGGCAACGTGCTCGCGTCCCAGGAGCGCGCCTCCGACTCCGCCGAGCACACCGCCGTCCACATCGTCGACGACGAGACCGACACCGACGATGCCGACCTGGGCGACATCGACATCACCGACCCGGAGGCGGACGCGATCGTGAACGACGCTCTCGAGATCGACGAGACCAGCGAGGCCGAGGCCGCCGCCGAGGTGCTGACCGACTCCCTCGCGGAAGAGCAGGCCGAAGAGGCCGCCGAAGCCGCCGACGAGGTCGCGCCGTACGACGGCCCCGACGTCAATGGCGAGCCCGACGCTCCCGTCCTCGACGAGGACTTCGTCGACGAGGTCTCCGCCGCGGCATCCGTCGTCGACGAGGTCGAGGCGGAGGAGTCGCCGGCCGACGCCGCCGAGGCGCCGGAAGACCTGGACGCCGCCGATGACGAGGACGTCGACCCGTACGAGGCGTTCCGCACCGAGCTGCGCATGCTCCCGGGCAAGTGGTACGTCATCCACTCGTACGCGGGCTTCGAGCGCAAGGTGAAGGCCAACATCGAGCAGCGCAAGTCGACGCTCGAGGTCGAGGACGACATCTACCAGGTCGAGGTCCCGATGGAGGACGTCGTCGAGATCAAGAACGGCCAGCGCAAGATGGTCAACCGCGTGCGCATCCCCGGCTACGTGCTGGTGCGCATGGACCTCAACGAAGACACCTGGTCGGTCGTGCGTCACACCCCCGGTGTCACCGGCTTCGTGGGCAACGCCCACAACCCGACGCCGCTGCGCTTCGAGGAGGCCTTCAACATGCTGAAGAGCCTCGTCGAGGTCAAGGAGTCCGCTCCGGCCAAGGCCGGTGCCGCCAAGGGCGCCCCGACCGCCCAGCGCGTCATCCCCGCCGAGGTCGACTTCGAGGCCGGAGAGACGATCACGATCAAGGAGGGCTCGTTCGCGGGTCTGCCCGGAACGATCAGCGAGATCAAGCCCGAGAGCGGCAAGCTCACCGTGCTCGTCTCCCTCTTCGAGCGCGAGACCCCCGTCGAGCTGTCGTTCGACCAGGTCACCAAGATGGTCTGACGCGCGCCCTGCGCGTCTCGCGAACGCCCCGCCCGGTTCCGTCCGGCGGGGCGTTCGCCGTTCCGGCGCCCGCGCCGCCGCTTCCTTCCCGATAAACGCCGTCGGTGCCGAGACACGCTGCGTCGCACCGTGTCTCAGCATGAACGGCGTTTATCACCGCGCGCCGTCGCACGCCCGCGCCTCCGCACGCCCGCATCTCCGCACGCCCGCGCCGTCGCACGGCGTGCCCGGTCGCCGCATCCGGGACGAGACGGCTCGATAAACGCCGTCCGTGCTCAGAGACGCGGCGCCCCACCGTGTATCGGCACGCTCGCCGTTTATCGCCCGAGCATGGTCACTCGGAGCGCGGGTTCAGTCCGACGCCGCGCACGTTGCGCCCGTCGACCCGCGCGACCACGGGCAAGCCCGTCGCCTTCAACGCCTCGCGAAGGCCGTCGACCCTCAGCGCACCGCCGTAGTCCCAGCGCGCGATCCGCCACCCCGCCCGCCGCAGTGCGTCCTCGCGGGTCTTCTCAGCCCGGACGGCTGTGGCGGCGGCATCCGGGTCGTGACGGTCGTACTTCACCCAGCCGTCGAACTCGCCGATGACGCGGTGCTCCGGCCAGCAGAAATCCGACCGGTAGGCGCGGCCCCCGACACGATGCTCGGTTTGCAGGTCGGCGGCGGGGAACCCGCACCACTCGATGACCGCTCGGCTCAGCGACTCACCCACGGACTCCGACCGTTGATCGCCGCGGGCCAGGACCCAATCGAGCCTCCTTCGACCGCGCGGGTTGCGCTGGGCTGCGGCGAGGTCGAGCAGCTCGCTCGAGGTGACCGTCCCGGTCCGGAGGGCGGCATCCGCGACCGCCAGTGCGAACGCGGGCGGCAGGACGCGCGCGAGGTCCACCACGACGTCGGCGAGGAGAGAGCATCGGAGGCCGTCTTGCTCGACGGTGCGGCGACGGTCGGCGCTCGTGTGCACGCGCACGTCGCCGTAGGCCAGCGAGCGTTCGCGCCGCCCGTCGAAGAGGTGGATGTGCCGGGGGTGACCGAAGGTGGGCAGGCCGTGCAGAGCGGCCGCCGACTCGTGCGAGAACACCGCCTCGGGGTTGACGAGGCGGAAAGCGTGCACGCGCAGGAGATATCTGTTCCACGGCGGCAGCTCCCCCCATCCGGCCCGTTCCGTGTACACCCCCGGCCGGATGCGGTGCATGTGGGGGTCGCGCGACGGGTGCGACCCGGGGGAGGGCGTCGCGGCCGCGGCGAACAGAGGGAGGGGCGCGCCACGGAAGGCGGGAGGATCGGCATCCATTCGCCGAGGGTGGCGCAAACGGGCCGCCCGCGGTGACCGGGTGTGCATAACCCGGGCGCCCTTCGCCGATAAACGCCGTCCATGTCGAGACACGCGTCGCCACACCGTGTCTCGACACGAACGGCGTTTATCGAGGAGGGGCGGCGGGGAGCAGGGCGCGGGATGCCGAAACGCCGGGCGTCGCGTACAATGGCAAGGTTGCGTGCGTCAGCGTGCGACGACCGCTGCCCGGAACCGCCGGGCGGGCGGGAGAGAGGGAACCGCGAGGGTCCCGCTCGAGAGAGGAAAAGGATATGGCACCCAAGAAAAAGGTGACCGGCCTGATCAAGCTCCAGATCAAGGCGGGCGCGGCCAACCCCGCGCCGCCGATCGGTCCGGCGCTCGGTCAGCACGGCGTCAACATCATGGAGTTCTGCAAGGCGTACAACGCGGCGACCGAGGCCCAGCGCGGCAACGTCATCCCCGTTGAGATCACCGTCTACGAGGACCGCAGCTTCACGTTCATCCTGAAGACGCCCCCGGCAGCAGAGCTCATCAAGAAGGCCGCCGGCCTCGCGAAGGGCTCGTCGACGCCCCACACGGTCAAGGTGGGCAAGCTCACCAAGGACCAGGTCCGCGAGATCGCCACCACGAAGCAGCCCGACCTGAACGCGAACGACATCGAGGCCGCCTCGAAGATCATCGCCGGCACCGCCCGTTCCATGGGCATCACGGTCGAGGACTGAGGGAGATAACAATGGCTACCAAGTCCAAGGCATTCCGCGCCGCTGCTGAGAAGATCGCGGCCGACACGTTCTACACCCCGACCGAGGCCGTCGCCCTCGCGAAGGAGACCGGCTCGAAGAAGTTCGACTCGACCGTCGAGGTCGCGCTGAAGCTCTCGGTCGACCCCCGTAAGGCCGACCAGATGGTCCGCGGCACGGTCATCCTGCCCCACGGCACGGGTAAGACCGCGCGCGTCATCGTCTTCGCCAACGGCCCCGCGGCCGAGGCGGCCCTCGCCGCCGGCGCCGACGAGGTCGGTGGCACCGAGCTCATCGAGAAGGTCGCCGGCGGTTACACCGCGTTCGACGCGGCCGTCGCCACGCCCGAGCTCATGGGCCAGGTCGGTCGCCTCGGTAAGGTCCTCGGACCCCGCGGCCTCATGCCGAACCCCAAGACCGGCACCGTGACCCCCAACCCGGCCAAGGCCGTCGAGGAGATCAAGGGCGGAAAGATCGAGTTCCGCGTCGACAAGCACGCCAACATCCACTTCGTGGTGGGCAAGGCGTCGTTCTCGGCCGAGCAGCTCGACGAGAACCTGAAGGCCGCGCTCGAGGAGATCGTCCGCCTCAAGCCGTCCAGCTCGAAGGGCCGTTACATCCAGAAGGGCGCCGTCTCGACCACCTTCGGTCCCGGCATCCCGCTGGACGTCAACGCCATCGTCTGACGTTCGTCTCACAGAAGCCCCGCCGCGCCCCGTGCCGGCGGGGCTTCTGCGTGCGAGCCGTGCACGGACGTGCAACACGGCGTCATCCGGGAAGAGGTTCGCGCCTCGACGTGTTGTGCTGGAGGGTCGCGGCCGTCCTGCACCGCGCCACACGAACGTCATTCCCACACCACACATGTCTGGAACAGCTATGCCCCGTCGTCGTCTGACCGTCCTCGCCGCCACCCTGGGCCTGAGCGCCCTCGCGCTGACCGCCTGCAGCGGGGGAGCCACCTCGAGCGCGTCGTCCGACGCGGGCTCCGAGTACGACCTCGTCTCGGGCGGCACGCTGACCGTCGCCACCGAGGGCACCTACCGTCCCTTCTCGTACCACGAGGGGGCGGGGGAGCTCACCGGCTTCGACGTCGAGATCGCCACGGCCGTCGCCGACAAGCTCGGCCTCCAGGTGAAGTTCCAGGAGACCCAGTGGGATGCCATTTTCGCGGGCCTGGATGCCGGACGTTTCGACGTCATCGCGAACCAGGTGACGATCAACCCGGAGCGTCAGGAGAAGTACACCTTCAGCGCGCCCTACACCGTCTCGCGCGGCGTCGTGGTGACCACCGAGGACGACAACGCCATCTCGAGCTTCGCCGACCTGTCGGGGAAGACCACCGCGCAGTCGCTCACGAGCAACTGGTACGAGCTCGCCACCTCCAGCGGCGCCCAGGTCGAGGCCGTCGAAGGCTGGGCCCAGGCGGTCGCCCTCCTCAAGCAGGGCCGCGTGGATGCCACGGTCAACGACCAGCTCACCTACCTCGACTACGAGAAGACGAACAGCCCGACGGGCCTGAAGATCGCGGCCGAGACCGAGGACACCTCGGAGAGCGCGTTCGCCTTCAAGAAGGGCCAGGACGCGCTCGCGGAGGCCGTCGACACGGCGCTCGAGGAGCTGCGCGCCGACGGCACGCTGACGCAGATCAGCGAGAAGTACTTCGGCGCCGACGTCACCCAGTGAGCGCACGGCGCGTGCGCGCGCTGTAAACCCCGCGGATCATCCGCTTCTCACCCTCTAGCGTGAGAAGCGGATGATCCGTTCCCGCGTGCGACGCGGGTCCGAGAGAAGAAGGAGGCTCATGAACGACCTGTGGACGTTGCTGCTCGACTCGTTCTGGCCGATGCTGCTGGCCGGGATCACGGGCACGATCCCGCTGTCGTTGGCCTCCTTCGCGATCGGTCTCGTGATCGCGCTCCTGATGGCCCTGCTGCGCCTGTCGCCGAACGTCGTGATGTCGGGTGTGGCCCGCTTCTACATCTCGATCATCCGCGGCACGCCGTTGCTGGTGCAGCTGTTCGTGATCTTCTACGGTCTGCCCGCGGTCGGCGTGGTGATCGATCCGTTCCCGGCCGCCGTGATCGCGTTCTCGCTGAACGTCGGCGGCTACGCGGCCGAGGTGATCCGCGCCGCGATCCTCTCCGTGCCGCGCGGGCAGTGGGAGGCTGCTCACACCGTCGGGCTGTCGCCGCGCAAGACGCTGACGCGCATCATCCTGCCGCAGGCCGCCCGCGTGTCGGTGCCGCCGCTGTCGAACACCTTCATCTCGCTCGTGAAGGACAGCTCGCTGGCATCCCTGATCCTCGTCACGGAGCTGTTCCGTCAGGCGCAGAACATCGCGGCGTTCTCGTACGAATTCATGGCCGTCTACCTCGAGGCGGCGCTCATCTACTGGCTGTTCTGCCTCGTGCTGTCGTTCGGGCAGAACGCCCTCGAGAAGAGGTTGGACCGCCATGTCGCCCACTGACACCCCGCTGTTGAGTGCGACGGGACTGCAGAAGAGCTTCGGCGCGAACCGCGTGCTCGACGGCGTCGACCTCGAGGTGCGCCGCGGCGACGTCCTCGTGCTGATCGGCCCGTCCGGCTCCGGCAAGACGACCGTGCTGCGCTGCCTCAACGGCCTCGAGACCCCCGATGCCGGTGTCGTGGCGTTCGACGGCGGGCCGTCGGTCGACTTCGCCCGGAAGGTGGCGAAAAGCGACCGGGCCGCGCTTCGCGACCGCTCGGCGATGGTCTTCCAGCACCACAACCTCTTCCCTCACCTGACCGTCGTCCAGAACGTCATCGAGGGCCCCGTGCAGGCGCACGGGGTGCCGAAGGCGGAGGCCGTCGCGAACGCGGAGCGCCTGCTCGCGCGCGTCGGCCTCGCCGAGAAGCGCGACGCGTACCCCGCGGAGCTGTCGGGCGGCCAGCAGCAGCGCGTCGGGATCGTCCGCGCGCTCGCGCTGCAGCCCGACCTGCTGCTGTTCGACGAGCCCACCAGCGCCCTCGACCCCGAGCTGGTCGGCGAGGTGCTCACGGTGCTGCGGGAGCTCGCGAACGAGGGGTGGACGATGGTGATCGTCACGCACGAGCTGGGCTTCGCCCGCGAGGTGGCCGACGAGGTGCTGTTCTTCGACGACGGCGTCATCGTGGAGCGCGGGGCGCCCGCGACGCTCTTCACACGGCCGGATAAGGAGCGCACGCGGCGGTTCCTCGACCGTCTGCTCCGGCCGCTCGACGGGCCCGACCCCGCCTGAGCCGGCGGCATCCGTCCGCTGCGCGTGATCATGAGGCATGGCACGCTGAGAGGATGAACCGCCTGCAGCGCCTGCTCGGCATCGACGTGCCGATCGTCCTCGGTCCCTTCGGAGGACTCTCGTCGGTCGAACTGACGGCGGCGGTGAGCGACGGGGGAGGCCTCGGTTCGTTCGGGCTCTACGGCTACCCGCCCGCCCGCATCCGGGAGACGGTCTCGGCACTGCGCGCAGCGACCGCGCGACCCGTCGCGGTGAACCTGTGGATGCCACGGGGCGACGAGGTGACTCCGCTCGACGTGGACGTGCAGCCCTTCCTGGATGCCGCCCGGCCCCTGTTCGACGCGGCGGGAGTAGCCGTGCCCACCCCGCCCGACTCCTTCCTCCCGCCGATCGACGCGCAGATCGACGCGGTCCTCGACGCGCGGCCGGATGTCGTGAGCGTCGTCTTCGGGGTGCCGGATGCGAACACCCTCGACCGTGCCCGCGAGCGGGGCATCGTCGTGATCGGCACGGCCACCTCCGTCGCCGAGGCCCGCGCGCTCGAGGAGGCGGGGGTCGCGGCGATCGTGGCGACGGGCGCCGAGGCGGGAGGGCACCGGGTCTCGTTCCTCGCCGACCCGTCGGAGTCCCTCGTGGGGACCTTCGCCCTCGTGCCCCAGGTCGTCGATGCCGTGTCGGTCCCGGTCGTCGCGGCCGGCGGGATCGCCGATCGCCGCGGCGTCGCGGCCGCGTTCGCGCTCGGCGCCGAGGGCGTGCAGGTCGGGACGAGCTTCCTGCGCACGCGGCAATCCGCCGCGACCGCCGGTCACCGCGCCGCGATCTCCACGGCGGCCGACACCGACACGCGACTGACCCGGGCGATGAGCGGACGCCTGGCGCGTGGGATCCCGAACCGTGCGATGCGCGAGATCGAGACGGCGGGGATGATCGCCCCCTTCCCGGCGCAGAACTGGCTCACGGGGGTCTTCCGGGCGGCGGCGACCGCGTCCGGTGATGCGGAACTGGTGTCGTTGTGGGCCGGTCAGGCCGCGGCCCTCAGCCGCTTCGACGACGCCCGTGACGTGCTCGCTGAGCTGCGGGCAGGGCTCCCCGACTGAGCGGCGGGGACGCCCGTGACGTGCTCGCCGAGCTGCGGGCAGGGCTCCCCGCCTAGACGGTGTCGCGGATCTCGAACGCGGCGGGGATCTCATCCGCGCCGCCGGTCTCGAGCACGTCGACATCGGCGACCCGGGCGGAGGGCGGGCCGTCGTGCGCCCACGCGATGACACCCTCGACCGCGTCGGGGTCGCCCGCGACGAGCGCCTCGACCGCGCCGTCACGGCGATTGCGCACCCATCCGCGCGTCCCGAGCCGCTCCGCCTCGGCGCGCAGGGCGTAGCGGAAGCCGACACCCTGGACGAGGCCGGTCACGGTGATGGTCACTGTTCGCATCCACCCATTGTCCTCGCGTCGGAGGTGGGGATGCGGGAGGTCCGAGGCGCCGCTCCGGCTTCAGGGCGCGTACCCGCCCCGAACGCGCGTACGCGCTCCGAGACCGAGGATCGCCCGGTCGTGAAGCCCGGGATGCCGCGCATCGACCCCGCGGCGGCGCCGCCACCGGTCAGTGCGTCAGCACGAGCGAGATCGCGATGGCGATCATGACCACCGCGATCAGCGCGTCGAGGATGCGCCAGGCCCGCGGTGTGTCGAGCCAGCGGCCGAGGTAGCGCGCACCGAATCCCAGCGCGGTGAACCACGCGAGGCTCGCCAGGCACGCGCCGGCGGCGAACGCCCAGCGGCCGTCCCCGTGCGTGGACGCGACCGAGCCGAGCAGGAACACGGTGTCCAGGTAGACGTGGGGGTTGAGCCATGTGAGCGCGAGGCACGTCAGCAGCGTCGCTGTGAGGGTCGTCCGCGTCCGCAGCGCTGTGCCGCCGGCATCCGGGATCGCCGGGGATGCCGCGGTGTCGACGCGCAGCGTCTCGCCGCTCGGGCTCAGCGCTCGGCGCGCGGCGAGCGCGGCGTATCCGAGTAGGAAGGCCGCGCCCGCCCATCGCACGACGGCGAGCAGCCAGGGCGCCGCCTGCAGCACGAGGCCGATGCCCGACACGCCCAGCAGGATCAGCACGGCGTCGGAAGCGGCGCACACGGCGACCACCGCCGGCAGGTGCTCCCGCCGCACGCCCTGGCGCAGCACGAAGAGGTTCTGCGCTCCAATGGCGACGATGAGCGAGAAGCCGAGACCGAGGCCGGCGAGGAGGGAGGTGAGCACGTTCCGACGCTAGGCCCGGTGAACTGACAAGACCAGCTCAGGATTCTGGAGGAGCATTAGCATCTCTTCATGTCGATTCCGCTCGATCTCGCCCGGACGCTGGCCGTCGTCGTCGAGGAGGGCACCTTGGATGCCGCCGCCCGTCGTCTGCACATCACCCCGTCCGCCGTGAGTCAGCGCGTGCGGGCGCTCGAAGACCGCGTGGGACGGGTCGTGCTCGTGCGCTCCAAGCCCGTCCGCACGACGGAAGCGGGCGACGCGATCGTGCGGCTGGCGCGCCAGCTGGCCCTGCTCGAACACGACGCCCTCGCCGCGATCGGGGCCGACGACGGAGCCACCGCCTCCCTGCCGCTCGCGGTCAACGCGGACTCGCTCGCGACGTGGTTCCTCCCGCCCCTGGCCCGCGTCGCGGCGCAGCACGCGGTCGTGTTCGACCTGCATCGCGACGATCAGGACTTCACCGCGGGGCTGCTCGAATCGGGCACGGTCATGGCGGCCGTGACGTCGCGCGAGGCGCCGGTGGCGGGCTGCCGCGTGCGCCCCCTCGGCATCCTGCGCTACGAACCCGTGGCGACGACCGCGTTCGCCGCGCGCTGGTTCCCGCGAGGTGCGGACGCCGACGCCCTGGCGCAGGCACCGCTGGTCGACTTCGACCGCCGCGACGATCTGCAGACGCAGTGGCTCGCGCGGCGGGGCGTGGCCGCCGCAGACCCGCCGCGGCACCGCGTTCCGGCGTCGCAGGACTTCGCGACCGCCATCGAGCTCGGGCTGGGGTGGGGACTGCTGCCGGGGTTCCAGTCCGCCGCAGGGCTGGAGGACGGCTCCCTCGTGCGCCTCGCCGCCGACGCGATCGACGTGCCGCTGTTCTGGCAGCAGTGGAACCTGACCTCGTCGCTGCTCGACCTCGTCGCCGACGAGATCGTGGCGGAGGGCCGCCGCCGTCTCGCGAGCCCCTGACTCAGTCGTCGCTGACGCGCAGCACGACCTTGCCCCGCGTGTGGCCGCGCTCGACCGTCTCGTGCGCTTCGCCCGCCTCGGCGAGGTCGAACACGCGCTCGATGTAGACGCGGACGGCTCCGGAATCGAGCAGTCGGCCGATCGTGGCGAGAGCACCCCCGTCGGGGATGGTCTTGAAGTCGGTGGAACGGATGCCGCGCGCCGCCGCCGCTTCACGGAACTCGGGCCACGCGCCGGTCGGCACCTCGATCAGCAGCCCGCCGGGACGCAGCACCTCGAGCGATCGGGTTCCGGTGTCGTCCGACACGTTCCCGATCAGGTCGATGACCACGTCGACGGTGTCGACGACGTCTTCGAAACGGGTCGAGGTGTAGTCGACCACCTCCGCCGCCCCCAGCTCCCGCAGCCAGGGGAGGTTGCGCGGCGACCCGGTGGCGATGACATGGGCGCCGAAGTAGGCGGCGAACTGCACGGCGAAGTGCCCCACGCCCCCGCTGCCGGCATGGATGAGGATGCGCTGGCCCTGATGCGCGAGCGCGGTCTCGACGACCAGCCCCCAGGCGGTGAGGGCGGCGAGCGGCACGCCCGCGGCCTCGACGTGGGAGAGGGACACGGGCTTGCGGGCGAGCGAGAGCGTGGGGACGACGACGTACTCCGCATAGGTGCCCGGGGTGCGCGGCACCGCCGCCATCCCGTAGACCTCGGTCCCGACGGGGAACGGGTGGGCATCGAAGGGCGTGCGCACGACGACCCCGCTCACGTCGAAACCGAGCACGGCCGGCCACGACGAGATCGCCGACGACATCCCTCGCCCGGCTCGGGTCTTCGCATCGATCGGGTTCACCCCGGCCGCGACCACACGGATCAGCACCTCGCTCAACACGGGCGTGGGTACGGCGACCTGATCGACGCGCAGGGTCTGCGCCGATCCCGGTTCGTCGAGGACGACGGCATCCATCGTCTCGGGCACCGCGGGAACGGGCTGGAGGGCGGCCTCGGGACGCGTCGATCTGAATCTCATCGGGCGCTCTCTCTCGCGTGCGGCGGTGTCCGCAGCGGCTCCGCCGCGGTCACCACAGTCAAGCGCGCCATTGTCTCGACGGTGTTACACCTCGGTCACCGTGTCGCGAAGCCGCGGGTCTCCCGCGGTCGCGCACCTGGCCGGTCGCGGGGCGATCAGTCCCGCGCGGGGACCTCGCCGACGGCGAGGGCGTGCAGCAGCGTCGAGAGGTGGCGGATGTCGCCGATCGACCAGTCCGCGATGGCCTCGAACAGACGGCTCTCATGGGGAGCCCGCGCGTCGGCGAGACGGCTGTGCCCGAGCTCGGTCACCGCGATGAGGCGCGAGCGACGGTCGTTCGGGTCGGGCGTGCGGGTGACGAGCCCGAGCTCCTCGAGCTCGGTGATCGAGCGGCTGAGGAAGCCCTTGTCGGCCGCGAGGCGCTCCGCCAGGGCAGACAGCGTCAGTGGGCCGAAGCGGCTCACCACCGACAGCGCCTTGAACGTGGCCGGCAGCATCCCGGGGCTGACCCGTTCCGCCGCCTCGGAGACGAAGCGGCGGAACACGGTCATGAGCTCCGAGAACGACGATTCCAGGGCCTGCACGGCCTCTCGGCGGTCATCGTCCACGTCGCTCATCACGTCAGACATCCTCTCCCATCCCGGCGTCTCGCCGCGCGCGGCGCGAGGACGCGGCATCCTGGGTCGGCACGGTTCCGGTCGCGGCGAGGGTCGCCATGCCCTCGGGGACCGACACGGTGGCGAAGTCGGCTTCGCTTGCGGCGACCCGCTCCGTGGTCGTCATGCGGGTGAGCGGACGGTTCGGCAGGAACAGGATGGCGATGAGGCTGACCACGGCGACGGGCACCGCGATGAGGAACGAGTGGGCGATCGACTGGGCGTAGATGTCCTCGACGATCACGCGCACGCTCTCGGGCAGGGTGGACACCTGGGGGATCGTCCCCGACTGCAGCGACTGGGCGACCGACGCGCCGTTCGCGCCCAGTCCCATGATCGCGGCCTTCAGGTCGTCGGCGCGGTCGGTGAACAGGCTCGTGGCCATGCTCGCCAGCGCCGCACCCATCACCGAGACGCCGATCGTGCCGCCGAGGCTGCGGAAGAACGTCACGCCCGAACTCGCAGCGCCCATCTGGGTGGGGTTGGCGGTGTTCTGTACGACCAGCACGAGGTTCTGCATCGTCATGCCGACGCCGGCCCCGAGCAGCGCCATGTACAGCGAGACGAGGGCGAAGTTGGTGTCGTAGTGGATGGTCGACAGCAGGAACGAACCCGCGATGAGCAGCACGCCACCGGCGATGAGGAACGGCTTCCAGTGCCCGAAGCGGGAGATGAGGGCACCGACCACGATGGAGGACACCAGCAACCCGCCGATCATGGGGATCGTCATGACGCCGGCCTCGGTCGGGGTGGCGCCGCGGGCCATCTGCATGTACTGGCTGAGGAAGACCGAGGTGCCGAACATCGCCAGGCCCGTCGCGATGGAGGCGATGGTGGCCAGGGTGAAGGTGGCGTCACGGAAGAGGGTGAGCGGCACGAGGGGCTCGGAGGAGCGCAGCTCGACGACCACGAAGAGGATCGCGGCGACGACGGCGCCGCCGACCATGAGCATCGTCTCGGTGCTGGCCCACTCGAAGGAGTTCCCCGCATTGGTGACCCAGATCAGCAGCAGGGAGACGGCGGTCGACAGCAGCACGATGCCGACGTAGTCGATCTTCACCTTCCGCTTGGCGCGCGCCGGGAGGTGCAGCGTGCGCTGCTGGATGAGCAGAGCGGCGACGGCGAAGGGGAGGGCGACGAAGAAGTTCCAGCGCCATCCGAAGGCGTCGGTGATGACGCCGCCGAGAAGCGGACCGCCGACGGTGGCGACGGCCATCACGGCGCCGAAGAGGCCCATGTACCGGCCGCGTTCGCGCGGGCTGATGATGTCGGCCATGATCACCTGGCTGAGGGCGGCGAGACCGCCGGCGCCGAGGCCCTGGACCGCGCGGAAGGCGATGAGCATCTCGGTGTTCTGCGAGAAGCCGGCGGCCGCGGTGGCGAGCACGAAGATCGCGATGGCGACCTGGATCAGCACCTTGCGGTTGAACAGGTCGGCGAGCTTGCCCCAGACGGGGGTCGAGATCGCGGTGGTGAGCAGGGTTGCGGTGATGACCCAGGTGTAGGCGTTCTGGTCGCCCGACAGGTCGTGCACGATGACGGGCAGCGACGTCGAGACGACGGTCGAGGCGAGCATCGACACGAAGGTGCCGAGCAGCAGGCCGATCAGGGCCGGCAGGACGCGCCGCTGTGCGGGCGCGTCCGAGGAAGTGGCTGTCATGCGGAGCTCCACGGAAAGGGGACGGATGCCGCGACGACGATGGCGCGATTAGTTGACTGATGTCAACGATACGCCTATTGCTTGACTTGCGTCAACTATTAATCGAGGAGCGCGAGGGCGCGGTACCTGTCCGTGGGTTCCGGTCGCACGGGCTCGGGGCGCGGTTGGCGCGCCTGCATGGTGCGGCGGTACAGCTCGTCGATGAGCGAGGTGGCCAGCCCCACGAGCTTGGCGATCTCGCGCTCATCGCGCTCGATCCACTGGCAGCGCGGCTCATCGTGCAGGGGTACGAAGCCGTCGTGCTGCTCCCAAGCCACGAGCGTGCGCTCGGCGCCGAGTACGTGCTGCTGCCACCAGATCTGGCGCATGTAGGTCTTGGGGATCGAGCGCCACGCCTTGTTCGTGGTCTTGATCTCGGCGAGGATCACGCGTCCTTCACCGTCGACGACCACGCCGTCGGGGGTCGCGAGATGCCGCTTCTCGACGACCGCGTGATAGAGCGCCGAGGAGGGGCGGATGCCGTGCGTCGCGGCCACCCAGGCGGCGATCTCGGGTTCGCGGCGGCGGCCGTGCGCCGTGAAGGCGTTGCCCGAGAAGCTCGAGCCCATGAGCTTGGCATCCGCCGCTCGCGAGATCGCGTTGGCGCTCGTGAGGGCCGCGACGTCGGTGGCGGTGATGCCGCGGGAGCGGGCTCGGATCCACGAGACCCGATCGCGCGAGTCGGCGACGATCCGGGCGTCGAGGTCGGCGCTCCGGGAGGCGACGAGCTCGGGGGACATGCGTTCGACCCTAACCCCGCGCGGCCGTGGAGTGCATGCGAGCCCCGGCGCGTCGGCATCCGGGTCTTGCCTGCAAGGTAAGGGTGACCTAAGTTGATCGCATGAACGCGAAGCCCGAGACGCTGCGACGTCCCGACGGCGGCCTCTGGAGCGACCTCGGGGGTGCGGTGCTGCTCGGCGGAGACGCGCAGAACATCCCCGAGATGCGCCGGATCGCCGCCGCCCTCTCGCCCGCCGCTCACGTCACCGTGGTGGTCGAGGTGTGCGGCTCGGAGCAGGTCGGCGTCATCGACGCGGGGGAGGGGCGCGTGAGCTGGCTCGACCGCTCGCTCGAGGGGGAGCTGCGCCCGCGCGGCGAGCGTCTGGCGCAGGCCATCCACGCCTGGTGCGCCGAGTGGGCGTGCGGCGACGATGCGGTGTGCACGGTCTGGCTCGGCGCGCGCACCCCGTCGCGCATCGTGCGGATGACGCAGGCACTGCTGCCCGAGCCGCGGGTGTCGTAGGGCGGGCGGTCGCGGTGGCCGGGCGGCCGGGCGGCGACGCGGCGCAGCGGGCGGCGAGACGACCGGCATCGCGCGAGATGACGCGGATTTTGCCGCAATCCAGGGTCATCTCGGCGGACGGGGGTCATGTCGATCGGTGAGAAGCGGGGGAGGTGACGCGTCCTCCACAGGCGGCATGCGAGGGGAGCTGTCCACGGACGGGAGCGGCGGGGGAGCGGGGCCGCAAACGAGTGGCCGAGGATCGCTGCGTGCGGTCGGGGCAACTGAGGTGGAGCAACGGAGTCGCGATGTACACCCGCGAGCATCTTCTCTTACGCGGGGTCACCGCCCGCGAGCTTGCGTCGGCATCACGAGAAGGTCGCTGGCTGCGTCTTCAGTCGGGTGTCTACGTCGATCGCGTGGCGTATCTCGGGCGGCGTCCCGCTGAGCGGCATCGGGTCGCCGTCGATGCGGCCATGTGGTCCGCACGCGGAGGGTCTGCGGTCGTCTCGCACCTGTCGGCGGCGGTGGTCCACGGACTCCCGCAGTACCGCTTCCGCGACCGCGAGGTCGAGGTGACGCTGGCAGGCGAGAGTGGAGGATCCAGCCGCCCCGGCCTTCGCCGTCACCTCGACGCGCTGCCGGCGACGGACGTCGTGGTGGTCGACGGCATCTCGTGCACGAGTCTCGATCGCACCGTCTTCGACGTCGCGCGAACCGCGCCCCTGGAGATGGCTGTTGCGTGCGCCGATGCGGCTTTGCGACGGGAGGTGATGTCTTCTCGACGCTTCGACGCCGGAGCGCAGGAGCGGTGGCGTCAGCGCCTGCGAGAGCGCATCGATCGCGCTGCCGGTCGGCGCGGCATCCGTCAGGCGCGGTGGGTCGTCGAATTCGCCGACGGTCGCGCGGAACTCCCCGGCGAGAGCGTGAGTCGGCTGCAGTTGCACCGCATCGGGTTCCGCGACATCAGTCTTCAGGTCCCCGTCGCCGGACCGCGCGGTACGGACTTCTTCGTCGACATCGCGCTGGCCGAGGTGAAGACCTTCTTCGAGTTCGATGGCGAGGTGAAGTACCGAGATGCCGCTCTGCGCGGCGGTCGCTCCGCCGAGTCGGTGGTGCTCGACGAGAAGCGCCGCGAGGACTGGATCCGCGGGACGACGCAGTGGCGACTGTGCCGGAGCGGATTCGGCGACATCCGCACCCCCGAGGTGCTCGCCGCGCGCCTCGCCGCGTTCGGTGTGCACCCTCCCCGCTGAGTTCCACCCCGGCTCGCTGGGCGGGCGTGAGCGAAGCCGCGAAATGACGCGACAACGCGAGATGACGCGACTTTCGCGCGAATCGCGGGTCATCTCGGGGAAAGCGGAGTGTTTCGGTGGGTCGGCAGGCGGCCGGGCAGAGGGGCGCGGGGGCGAAGCGCGGGGCGTGGGGGTGAGGCGCGGGGCGCGTGGGGGGCGGGGCGGGCGGATTCGCGGGGCGGGGAGGGATCGGGTACAGTAGGGGTCAAGCCAAAGACCGTCGGTCATCGGAGTGCTCGCATTCCGATCGAAGCGTCTGCTGAGAAGCAGAGGACCTACGCAGGTAAACGAAACTCTCCTCGAGCTCCGTGCGCCTGCGCCGGAGCTCTTCTTTTTTGTCTGGACCCCGGTGTCTTCGGCCGGCGCCCCGCCTCCGCGGAGCGCCTCGTACACACAAGGAGTGGCCATGGCGCAGAAGGATGCATCGGTCGCCGAGCTCACGAAGAACTTCGAGAACTCGACCGCCGTTCTGCTGACCGAGTACCGCGGTCTGACGGTTGCCCAGCTCAAGCAGCTGCGCAACGACATCCGTCAGGACGCGGATTACGCCGTGGTGAAGAACACGCTGACCAAGATCGCCGCGTCCAACGCGGGGGTCACGGGACTGGACGACGAGCTCAAGGGCCCGTCTGCCATCGCGTTCGTGCACGGCGACCCCGTCGCCGTCGCGAAGAGCCTGCGTGCCTTCGCCAAGGCTAACCCTCAGCTCGTGGTGAAGGGCGGCTACTTCGATGGCGCCCCCCTGACCGCTGCTGAGGTCAACAAGCTCGCCGATCTCGAAAGCCGTGAAGTCCTGCTGGCGAAGCTCGCCGGCGCGATGAAGGCGACGATGACCAAGGCGGCATACGTCTTCCAGGCGCTTCCGTCGAAGGCCGTTCGCACGGTCGACGCGCTGCGCGAGAAGCAGGACACCGCGGCCTGACCCGGCCCGGCTGATTAACCCGATCAAGGAGATACAACATGGCTAAGCTCAGCACCGAAGAGCTGCTCGACGCGTTCAAGGAGCTCACGCTCATCGAGCTGTCCGAGTTCGTCAAGGCGTTCGAGGAGACCTTCGACGTCACCGCCGCCGCCCCCGTGGCCGTGGCCGGCCCCGCCGCCGGTGGCGCCGCCCCCGCCGAAGAGGTCGAGGAGAAGGACTCGTTCGACGTCGTCCTCGAGGCCGCCGGCGACAAGAAGATCCAGGTCATCAAGGTCGTCCGCGAGCTCACCTCGCTCGGCCTCGGCGAGGCCAAGGCCGTCGTCGACGGTGCTCCCAAGGCCGTGCTCGAGGGCGCGAACAAGGAGACCGCCGAGAAGGCCAAGGAGGCCCTCGAGGGCGCCGGCGCCACGGTGACCCTGAAGTAATTTCAGACACACCGTCGCTTTCGCGACAGACAGGACCCCGGATGCCGATCGGCATCCGGGGTCCTGTCGTTTCCGCGTCCTGATCGGGTGCGCACCTTCCGTGCACGAGCGGCGTGACAGGCTCCACCGTGCACGGGATGAGACGGGGTTCCGGTGGTCGGGGAACCGGAGTTCACCGGATCGAAACGAAAGGAGTCTGGGAAAACCGTATGGGCATCGTTTACGGTCGTTGAGAACACCCCCCGTCGATCCCCCCATCCGACGTCGTTCTCGTTCACACGTTCGTTCGTGCGTCGGTACCTGGAGACCCATGCCCATCGCTGCATCCGGCGTGCCCGCACGCCGCTTCACGACCGCTCTCAGCGCCGCCCTCGGTGCCGCTCTGCTCGGTTCCGCCCTCGTCCCCCTGCCCGCCTTCGCGGCCGACGGTGCGAGGGTGGTGATCAACGAGGCCTATCTCAAGGGCGGGAGCGCCGGCGCCCCTTATGCGCAGAAGTTCGTCGAGCTGTACAACGCCGGCGACACCGCGCAGGACCTGAGCGGCTGGTCACTGCAGTACCGTTCCGCCGCCAGCATCGACGCCCCCACCGGTGCGAACACGCAGGCCCTGAGCGGATCCATCTCCGCGGGCGGCTACTACCTCATCGCGCTCCCCGGCAACGGCAACGGCGACGTCGGAGCACCGCTGCCGGCCGCCGACGCCACCAGTACGGGGCTGAACCCGTCGGGGACGACCGGCCAGCTCTTCCTCGCGAACGTCGCGGAGCCGCTCGCCCTGCCCGCCGGGTCGGTCGACGACGACCGCGTGGTCGACTTCCTCGGGTACGGCGCCGGCGTCAGCTTCGAAACGGCCCCCGCCGTCGTCGACGGCCCGAACGGCACGCCGAATGCGCTCGTGCGCACCGACTTCGTCGACACCGACGACAACTCCGCCGACTTCGCCAACACCGCCACGGTGACGCCGCAGGGATCCGGGGGAGCAGCCCCCGAGCCGCAGCCGACCGAGGAGCCGTCGCCCGAGCCGAGCACGCCCGTCCCCGGTGAGGTCACGCCCATCCGCGACATCCAGGGGACCGGAGCGACCACGCCCCTCGCCGGCACCGTCGTTACCACCCGCGGCGTCGTGACCGCCGCCTACCCCACCGGCGGATACAACGGCTTCTTCCTGCAGACGGAGGGAACCGGGGGCGCCATCGACCAGGCCTCCCACACCGCCTCGGACGCGATCTTCGTCTACGGCACCGCCGCCGCGGCATCCGTCTCCCTCGGCGACCACGTCGAGGTGACCGGGACCGCGGACGAGTACTACGGACAGACGCAGCTCACCACGGACGCGGCGAGCGTGCGCATCCTCACCGAGCCCGCCGACGACGTCGCGCCCGCGGAGATCGCGTGGCCCAAGACCGACGAGGAGCGCGAGCGTTTCGAGGGCATGCTCCTCGCACCGCAGGGCGACTTCACCGTCACGAACACCTACTCCACCAACCAGTACGCCGAGGTCGGGCTCGCCGCCGGTACGACGCCGCTGCGCACGCCCACCGACGTCGCGCGTCCCGACACCCCGGAGTACGTCGCGGCCGTCGCCGACAACAAGGCCCGGGCGGTCGTGCTCGACGACGGGGCATCGCTGGACTTCCTCCGGACGGCGCAGGACGTGCCGCTTCCGTACGTCTCGCTCACCGACCCGGTCCGCGTCGGCGCCCCCGTCACCTTCACGCGACCGGTGATCCTGGACTACCGCAACAACGCCTGGAAATTCCAGCCGACGCAGCAGCTGACCGTCGACAACGCCGACACCGTGCAGCCCGCGACCTTCGCGAACACCCGCACGACCGCCCCGGAGGCGGTCGGCGGCTCGGTGAAAATCTCGAGCTTCAACGTGCTCAACTACTTCACCACCACGGCGGAGAGCGTCGGGTGCACCTCGACCTACGACGACCGCGACGGCAACCCGATCACGGCGGACACCTGCCCCGCCCCCGGCCCCCGCGGCGCGGCCGACGCGGCGAACCTCGAACGTCAGCAGGCCAAGATCGTCGCCGCCGTGAACGGCCTCGGCGCCGACGTCGTCTCGCTCGAGGAGATCGAGAACTCGGCCGTCTTCGGCAAGGACCGCGACGACGCCCTCTCGACCCTCGTCGACGCCCTGAACGACGCGCTCGGGTCGGACGCCTGGACCTTCGTGCCCTCGCCGGCGGACCTTCCGGCGTCGGAAGACGTCATCCGCACCGCGTTCATCTACAAGAAGGCCGTCGTGGCCCCGGTCGGCGACAGCGTCATCCTGGACGACCCGGCGTTCGCGAACGCCCGGCAGCCTCTCGCTCAGGCGTTCGCCCCCGTCGACGACGCGGATGCCAAGATCCTCGCGATCGTGAACCACTTCAAGTCCAAGGGCGACAGCCGCCCCGCGGCGACGGGCGACAACGCCAACGGCATCCAGGGCGCCTTCAACGGCGACCGCGTGCGTCAGGCGCAGGCCCTCGGTGCCTTCGCGGAGGAGCGGTCGGCCGCGGTGGGAACGGATGACGTCTTCCTGCTCGGCGACTTCAACGCCTACACGCAGGAGGACCCGATCCAGACGCTGCGCTCCTTCGGCTTCGAGCCGCTCGAGGGGGGCACGGGCAAATACTCGTACTCGTTCAGCGGGCAGTCGGGTTCACTCGACCACGTGCTCGCCTCCCCCTCGGCGCGAGAGCTGGTGACGGGCGTCGACATCTGGAACATCAACGCCGTCGAGGCCCTCGCCCTCGAGTACAGCCGCTACAACTACAACGCGCTGAACTTCTACGACGAGTCTCCCTACCGTTCGAGTGATCACGACCCGGTGGTCGTCGGACTCGCCCTCGGCGCGCAGACGACCGATCTCACCCTGCTCGGCATCAACGACTTCCATGGTCGTATCGACGCGAACACGGTGAAGTTCGCGGGCACCATCGAGCAGCTGCGGGCGGAAGCCGGCGAGGACGGCACGCTCTTCCTCTCCAACGGCGACAACATCGGCGCCTCGTTGTTCGCGTCGGCGTACTTCGACGACGAGCCGACCATCGAGGTCCTGAACGCGCTCGAGCTCGCGGCATCCGCCACGGGCAACCACGAGTTCGACAAGGGCGCGGACGACCTGACCGGCCGCGTGTCGGATGCGGCCGACTTCCCGTACCTGGCGGCCAACGTGTACAAGGACGGGCAGCCGCTGCTCGACGAATACGCGGTCTTCGAGGTCGACGGGCTGCGCGTGGGTGTCATCGGCGCCGTGACGCAGGAGACGGCGCAGCTCGTCTCGCCCGGCGGAATCGAGGGCATCGAGTTCCGCGAGCCCGTCGCCGAGGTGAACCGGGTCGTCGGCGAGATCGAGGACCAGGTCGACGTGATCGTCGCCCAGTACCACGAGGGCGCGGCGGAGGGGGATGCGACGGGCGAGACCCTCGAGGAGGCCGTCGCGGCGGGCGGTGCGTTCGCGAAGATCGTGAACGAGACGGATGCCGCGGTGGACGCGATCTTCACCGGTCACACCCACCAGAAGTACGCGTGGAATGCACCGATCCCCGGCGAGGAGGGTACGCGCCCGATCGTCCAGACCGGGAGCTACGGCGAGAACATCGGCGAGATCGTGCTGACGGTCGATCGTGAGAGCGGGGATGTGCTCGCCTCCTCCGCGCGCAACGTCGCCCGCCTCGCGGCGGAGACGGTTCCGGACAAGCCGGACGAGACCGCGGAGAACAGTGCCGCGTTGGATGCCGAGCTGATCGCGACCTACCCGCGCGTCGCCGAGGTCGACCGGATCGTGACGCTCGCGCGCGCCGAAGCCGATCGCGTCGGCGCCCAGCCGGTCGGATCGGTGACGGCCGACATCACCACCGCCTTCCGGGGCGGGTCGTACGTCGACGGCGTCTACACCGGGGGTCAGCGCGACGACCGGTCGAAGCAGTCCGCCCTGGGTGGCCTCGTCGCCGACGCGCTGCGCGAGACCCTCGCCGACCCCGCTCGCGGGGGAGCCGAGATCGCGGTGGTGAACGCCGGTGGTCTGCGCGCCGACCTGCTCTTCGGCGACGACGGCGTCATCACGCTGGCCGAGGCCAACGCGGTGCTGCCGTTCGTGAACAATCTCTGGACCACCACGCTGACCGGTGAGCAGCTGCGGGTCGCTCTCGAGCAGCAGTGGGGCGACACGGCCGGCCGCGACCGGGATCTGGCGCTGGGTCTCTCGGACAACGTGCGCGTCACCTATGACGCGTCTCGGGGACCGGGGCAGCGCATCACCGGCATCTGGATCGACGGTGCCGCCGTCGACCCCGCGGCGTCGTACCGTGTCGGCTCGTTCAGCTTCCTCCTCCAGGGCGGCGACGCCTTCGACGCTCTCGGCGAGGGGGCGGACACGCGCGACTCGGGCCTGATCGACCGAGACGGGTGGATCGCCTACCTGCAGGCGCACCCGGGTCTCGTGCCGGACTTCACCGCCCGTGCGGTCCAGCTCGTCGGGGCACCCGCGGACGTCGCCGCCGGAGACGACATCACCGTGATCGTCTCGGACCTCGACCTCACCTCGCTCGGCGCTCCGGCGAACACCTCGGTGTCGGCGTCGTGGAGCGCGCAGGCCGGAGCTCAGCCGACCGCGTTCCCGGTCGCGGACGGTTCAGCCGCGGTGAGCCTCGCGGTCCCGGCCGACGCGACGGGCGCGATCGCTCTGCAGCTGGTCGCGGAGCCGAGCGGGACCGACGTCACGGTTCCGTTCCAGGTCGGTGCCGCCGCGGGCGACGACGGTTCGGGTTCTGGTTCGGGCGGTGGCACCGACCAGGGCGAGGGCGACGGCCGGGGCGGGGCGCTCCCCGTCACGGGAGCCGACACGGGGTGGATGGGTGCCGGAGTGCTCGCGGCTCTCGCGCTGCTCGGACTCGGTGTCGTCGCGCGTCGACGGGCGGCCCGCCAGAGCGACTGACCCGCACCGACGACGCGGACCCCGGATGCCACCGCCTGGCATCCGGGGTCCGCGTCATTCACGCGGAGCGCGGGGGAGCGGTCGTGGAGCGCACGACCAGACGGGTGTCGGCCTCGGTGCGCCGCGGCACCTCGCCGGCGCCCTCGATCATGCGCACGAGCATGCGGGTGGCCTCGATGCCCTGGGCCTGGGGGAACTGCTCGATCGTGGTGAGCGAGAACATCTCGGCGTAATCGTGACCGTCGATGCCGACGACGCTGAGCTCGGTCGGTACCGAGATGCCCATGCGCCGCGCGGCGATGATGACGCCGATGGCGACCTCGTCGCAGGCGGCCACGACGCCGGTGGGGCGCGAGGCGGCGTCGGCGAGGAACGACGCGGCGGCAGCGTAGGCATCGGTGATGGTGAGGGTCGACGGCACGTTGCGGATGCGCACGGCGAGACCGTTGTCGTTCATCGCGTTGCGGTAGCCGATCGAGCGCTCGTCGACGTCTTTGGCCGGGGCGTCGGTGGGGGGAGTACTGCCGACGAAGGCGATGTCGGTGTGCCCGAGGGCGATCAGGTGCTGCGTGATGATGCGGGTGATGGCGATGTTGTCGAGGCCCAGGGTCGGGACGCCGGAGAGGGCGTTGCCGATGCTGACGACGGGCTTGCCGATGTTGGCGAGGCGTTCGAGATCGGCGTCGTCGGGCTCGAGCGCGACCGCGATGATGCCGTCGAAGCGCTTTCGCGCGAGGTACGTGGAGTACAGGCTCTCGCGGTCGCGCGAGCCGGGCTCGGCGACGTAGAGCGTGACGTCGTAGCCGAGCGGGATGAGCGTGCGCTCGACGCCCTCGACGATCGAGCCGAAGTACCAGCGGTTGACCTTCGGGACGATGAGCGCGATGGTCCGCGTGCGCCCGGTGGCCAGGCTCACGGCGCTCGTGGAGGGGACGTACCCCAGGGATGCCGCGGCGTCGGCGACGCGCCGCCGTGTGCCGTCGGAGACGTAGCCGCCGCCCGTGAGAGCGCGGCTCGCCGTCGACTTCGACACGCCGGCCAGGCGTGCCACATCGGCGATTCCGCTCATGCGCAGGGTCTTCCTCGTGACGTGTCGACGTCTGTGTCGACGTCGAAGAAGAGTATCCGATATTCGACGAATCTGGAACCGGTTCCGGCAGGGTGAAATGCCATCCTTCCGCGTCATTTCGCGTGTTATCGGTTCGTAACCTGACTCGTGTTGCAAGTCTTGTGGATTGCCTCTACGGTTGCCTGGAATCGGTTCCCGACAGGGTCCGATGCACCACCGAACTCAAAGAGGAGAGACCACATGGGTATGTCACAGCGGTATCGCCTGCTGGCTCCCGTCGGGCTGCTGGCGGTCGGAGCGATCGCTCTCGCGGGCTGCGCCGAGGGTGACAGCAGCGGATCGGGCGGATCGGGCAGCGGAGAGACCACCGTGCGCATCGCCGGCGGCATCACCGGTACCGAGGCCGACGCGCTGAACCAGAGCTTCGATCAGTTCACTCAGGACACCGGCATCAAGGTCGTGTACACCGGCGACAAGAGCTTCGAGGGCAACATCGTGACGAAGGTGTCCGGTGGCGACGCCCCCGACATCGCGATCGTGCCGCAGCCGGGTCTGCTCAAGACGCTCATCGGCACCGGCGAGGTGCAGAAGGCGTCCGACGCCGTCTCGTCGAACGTCGACGAGTACTGGGGCGAGGACTGGAAGTCCTACGGCACCGACGACGGCACCTTCTACGCCGCCCCGATGCTGGCCAACCTCAAGGGCTACGTCTGGTACTCGCCGGCGAAGTTCAAGGAGTGGGGCGTCGAGGTCCCCAAGACCTTCGACGAGCTGATGACGCTCACCCAGACCATCCAGCAGAAGACCGGCGCGGCCCCGTGGTGCGCCGGCTTCGCCTCCGACGCGGCATCCGGGTGGCCGGGAACGGACTGGATCGAGGACATGGTCCTCCGCCAGTCGGGCCCCGACGTGTACGACCAGTGGGTCGCCAACGAGGTCAAGTTCACCGACCCGCAGATCAAGCAGGCCTTCGACTCCGTGGGGGAGATCCTCCTCAACCCCTCGTACGTCAACGCCGGCTTCGGTGACGTCAAGAGCATCAACTCCACCGCCTTCGCCGATGTCGCGGCCAAGGTCGCCGACGGCAGCTGCCCGATGACGCACCAGGCGTCGTTCCTCTCGGCGAACTTCCTCACCGTGACGAACGCAGCGGGCCAGACGCCCACGATCGCCCCCGACGGCGACGTGTACGCGTTCCTGCTCCCGGGCGTCAAGGAAGGCGAGCTGGCGGTCGAGGGTGGCGGCGAATTCGTCGCCGCCTTCTCCGAGGACGAGAGCGTGCAGAAGGTCGTCGAGTTCATGTCGACGCCCGAGTTCGCCGACGCCCGCGTCAAGCTCGGCGGTGTGATCTCCGCCAACAAGGGCGCCGACCCCTCGCTCGCGTCCAGCGAGTTCCTCACCGAGGCGATGAAGACGCTGCAGGACCCGAACACCACCCTGCGCTTCGACGCCTCCGACCTCATGCCGGCCACCGTCGGCGCCGGGTCGTTCTGGAAGGGCATGGTCAGCTGGATCGACGGCACCCCGACCGACGAGGTGCTCAGCAACATCCAGGCCGGTTACGACAACTGATCGAACCGATCGAAAAGGATGGGCCGCCCGCGACGCGGGCGGCCCATCCGGTCCATACTCATATTCCGCCCCAAGCACCACACGGGCACTCATCGATGAGCACGAAGGCGTGTTCGGGAGGGACGTCATGACCGATATCAAGAACGCGGAGACGACGCCGGCGGCGTCGCCCCCGCCGACCGGCCGGGGCAAGGCCGCGTCACGCGGCTCCGCGGCCGCGAATCGCACCACGCTGCTCGTGGTCGTCGTGGGGCTCATCCTCGTGGTGGCGCTCTTCCTTTTCATGGTGACGCGCGCCCCCGCCGACACCAAGCCGACCACACTCGGCTTCTCCCTCAACAGCTTCTTCATCTGGCTCGGCGGGCTCAGCCCGATCGTGCAGATCCCGCTCGTCCTCGTGGTCTTCGGAGCGGTCGTGGGCCTGCTCCTGCTCCTCATCGAATACGCGCCCCGCTCGGGCAAGGGCTACTTCTGGCTGCGGCTCGCGGCGTGCTTCGCCGTGCCGATCCTCGCCTTCATGCTGCTGCGTCCGTACCAGAACGCGGTCATCTACGTGCTCGGCATCGCGGTGCTCCTCGGCGCGATCCTCTTCTACGCCGATTACCGCTCCCGCCAGGGCGCGGGGTACCTGTTTCAGCTCATCCTCTTCGCCGCGCCCGCCGCGATCCTGCTGCTGATCGGCCTCGTCTACCCGGCCATCACGACCTTCTTCCAGTCGTTCTTCGACAAGACCGGCGACAACTTCGTCGGGTTCGAGAACTACATCTGGACCTTCACGAACCCCGAGGGCTTCTGGTCGGTCATCAACACCCTCATCTGGGTGCTGCTCGCCCCGACGATCGCGACCGCGATCGGTCTCGCCTACGCCGTCTTCATCGACCGCGCGGCGGGGGAGAAGTACCTCAAGGTGCTCATCTTCATGCCGTTCGCCATCTCGTTCGTGGGTGCGGGCATCATCTGGAAGTTCGTCTACGACTTCCGCCAGGGCGACCAGCTCGGCATCCTGAATGCGATCGTGACCGCTTTCGGCGGTCAGCCGATCTCGTGGCTGTCGGCCTCTCCGCTGATCAACACCCTCCTGCTCGTCGTCGTGTTCATCTGGAGCCAGACCGGTCTGGCCATGGTCATCCTCTCGGCCGCGATCAAGGCGGTCCCGCCGGAGCAGAACGAGGCGGCGGAGCTCGACGGGGCGAGCGCGTGGGAGCGGTTCATCAACGTGACCGTGCCCGGCATCCGCTCCTCGCTCATCGTGGTGCTGACCACGATCGCGATCGGCGCCCTGAAGATCTACGACATCGTCGCCGTCATGACCGGTGGCCGGAACGACTCGACCGTCCTCGCCTTCGAGATGGTCAACCAGCAGCAGCGCTTCCAGAGCTACGGCCACTCCGCCGCGCTGGCCGTGGTGCTGTTCCTCTTCGTGCTGCCGCTGATCATCTTCAACGTGCGCCAGATCCGGAAGCAGAGGGAAGTGCGATGACCACCTCCACCGTGGTGCTCGAGCCCACCACCGACACCCGCTCGGCCCGTCAGGTCGCCCGCGACACCCGCAAGCACGAGGCGATGGCGCGCAAGCGCCTGACCTCGAAGGGGGCGACGATCGCGGCGATCGTCATCGCGTTCTTCTGGACGATCCCGACCTTCGGTCTGTTCATCACCTCGTTCCGACCGGGGTCGGACACCCAGTCGACCGGGTGGTGGACCGTCTTCACCGACCCGTCGTTCACGCTGGAGAACTACCGTCTGGCCCTGACGTCGGGCGGCACCGCCCTGACGCTCGCGCAGTCGTTCCTCAACTCGCTCGCCATCACCATCCCGGTGGTGCTGTTCGCGCTGGCGATCGCCTCGCTCATCGCCTACGCGTTCGCGTGGATCGACTTCAAGGGTCGCAACTTCTTCTTCATCTTCATCTTCGCGCTGCAGATCGTGCCGCTGCAGATGGCCCTGGTGCCCCTGCTGAGCCTGTTCTCGCGCGGACTGACGATCAACGAGGTGACGATCTTCCCGGGCTTCGACCTGCGCGGGGTGGAGCACAGCTTCGCCACCGTGTGGATCGCGCACGTGATCTTCGCGATGCCGCTGGCGATCTTCCTGCTGCACAACTTCATCGCCGAGATCCCCGCCGAGGTCATCGAGGCGGCGCGCGTCGACGGCGCGGGACACGGGCAGATCTTCTTCCGCCTGATCCTTCCGCTCGCCGCTCCCGCCCTGGCATCCTTCGCGGTGCTGGAGTTCATCTGGGTGTGGAACGACCTGCTGGTGGCGACGATCTTCGCGCCGTCGTCATCGTTGCCGTTGACGCAATCGTTGAACTCCCTGTCGGGCACGTGGGGCGACCAGTGGTTCCTGCAGTCTGCGGGAACGTTCATCTCGATCCTCGTGCCGCTGATCGTGTTCTTCCTGCTGCAGCGCTTCTTCGTGCGCGGCCTGCTGGCAGGTGCCACGAAGGGCTGAGATCCGCCCCGACGCGAAGGGCACGGCATCCGGGATGCCGTGCCCTTCTGCGTGTCCGCGGCACGCCGTCGGCTGCTCGACGCGGGCGGCGCGGGCGGGGACGCGCGGCGGCGCGGGGCGGGACGCGCGGCGGCGCGGGCGGGGCGCGCGGGGCGGGACGCGCGTAAACGGCATTCCTGCGGAGAAACGGTGCGAGGGCGCGTTTTCGCGCACGAACGGCGTTTATGCGTGGGGAGGGACCGGCAAGGCGCAACGCGGGAGGCGGGCGGGCGCGGAGCGAGGCTGAGCGGGCCGAGTGCGGACCGGGCGGGCGCGGACCGGGCGGGCGCGGACCGGGCGGGCGAGGGCCGGACAGGCGCGGAGGCGGGCGGGCGCGGACCGGGTCGGGCGCGGGTCAGCCGGCGCAGGACAGACGGGACTGGATGTCGCGCATGGCGTCGAGCTCGGCCGACTGCCCGGTGACGATCGCGCCCGCGACCTCTTTCACGCGCGCATCGTCGCCGAGCTCGATGACGGCCTGGGCCATCGGGATCGCGCCCTCGTGATGGCGGGTCATCAGCTCGAGGAAGAGGCAGTCCGCGGGCTGGCCCTGGGCGCTGCGCAGCTCGTCGAGCTGGGCATCGGTGGCCATTCCCATCTCGGACAGCAGCTCCTCCTGCGTCTTGGCGGCGGTGTCGCCGTGGCTGTGCGCGTCGGACTTCTCCATCCACGTCATGAGCGGCTGGCTCGACGCCTGGGGGAGTCCCCACTCCACGAGCCAGCCGAACATCTCGCCGCGCTGGCCCGACTGCGTCGTGGCGATGTCGTACGAGAGGGTGCGCAGCTCGTCATCCGCGGTCTTGCGGTAGATCTCCATCGCCATGAGGACCGCCTGCGTGTGATGCACCTGCATGTCGCGCGCGAAGCCGGCCTCGGCCGAGGTGTCGGAGGGGTGGGCCGGCGCCGCCGTCGCGCCGAACGCCGTGAAGCGTCCGATCGCGAAGGCGACGGCCATGACGGCGACGGCGACCAGCGCGACGACGGCCCACCGGACCGCGGGACGCGCGACCGGGGTGTCGTCGCTCACGTTCAGGCCTTGCCCGGTCCGTCGATCGCGCCGGAGCACGACGCGTTCGGCTCGGGGGCGTTCTGGCTGCGCCAGTACTCGGTGAAGAACTCGGAGATGCGCGGGTCGCTGGGGTCGTCGACCTTGAGCTGGTGGTTCCACGCGCTCACGGCGACGGGCGTGTCGAGGCCGGGGTAGGGCGAGAGCAGCGCGTAGCTGGAGGGCATGACGGCCTTCAGCGCGTCGATGCCGGCCTCGTCGATCTCGTCCGGGTTGTAGGTGATCCAGATGGCGCCGTGCTCGAGGGAGTGCACGGCGTTCTCGTTCTGCTGAGGCTCGGTGTAGACGCCGCAGTTCAGCCAGTACGGGTTGTGGGGCCCGCCCGCGGGGGGCGTCTGCTCGTAGGTGACCGCGCCCTGCACGTGGTCGGAGCGGTTCTCGAACGTCTGCACGCCGTCGATCTCGCGCCCGGTGCTGTTGCCCGCCTGGTAGCTGGTGGGGGGTGCCGGGGCGAAGGCGAAGGATGCCACGACCAGACCGATCACCGCGAGAGCCGCCGTGGAGCCCACGACCCACCACACGAGCTTGCCGCGCTTACGCTTCGCGACCTGCTTCTGGTATTCGGCGAGCTTCTCCTGGCGCTTCTGCTCGCGCTGCTGCTTGACGGTGAGGTCGATCTGGGCCTGCTTCGCGGGGTTGCCGCTCGCTCGCTTGTCGGAGGGGGAGGTCATGCGCTGTGTTCAGTCTCTCTTCGGGGCGGGACACATCGGCATCCGCCGACCTGTCCAGACTATTCGGATGAATGGGCCGTTGGCCTGGGAGGAAACCCCGAGCCGGGATGGTGGCCGACGGGGGAGTCACGGTAGTATGACGATGTCGAATCGATTCGAGGTTCGACGATCCCCCCTTTTTCTCAGCCCGGCTCGCGCCGGGCTGTCCGTGTTGCGAAACGAAACCAGACGCGTGCTCGATACTGCCTCCCACCCCGTCATCCCGACGTCGTCCCACCCGGTGCCGACGACCACCGGCGCGATCCGCTCGCTGGGCAAGAACCCCGCGACCGCGCCCATCGTGCTGCACCCCGGCGACTCGATCCCGGCCTCGCGCCGGGTGCTGTACATCATCGTCCTCGGCGCGCTGACCGCTCTCGGCCCGTTCACGATCGACCTCTACCTGCCCGCCTTCCCGGTGCTCGAGGCCGACTTCCAGACCACCGCCGCTGCGATCCAGCTCACCCTCACCGGCACGATGATCGGATTCGCCCTGGGGCAGTTGATCGTCGGACCGCTCAGCGACAAGGTCGGTCGTCGTATCCCGCTGCTGTCGGTGACGGCGCTGCACGTGGCGGCGAGCATCTTCGCCGCCCTGGCCCCGACCCTCGGCACCCTCTCGATCGCGCGCGTGCTCATGGGGGCCGGCGCGGCCGCGGGCGGCGTGGTGGCGGCCGCGATCATCCGCGACCTGTTCGGCGGCAAGCGGCTCGTCGTGATGCTCTCGCGCATGGCGATGGTCTCGGGGGTCGCGCCCGTGCTCGCCCCTCTCGCCGGATCCGCCCTTCTGCTGGTGATGAACTGGCGCGGCATCTTCGTCGTGCTGGCCGTCTACGGCGCGGTCATGCTCGTCTCGGCGATTCTCTTCGTCCCCGAGACGCTGCCCCCGGCACGTCGCGGGGGACCGGGCTCGAGCACGGTGTGGCAGCGCTACGGCAGCGTCTTCCGCGACCGCGTCTTCATCGGCGTGCTCATCATCGGCGCGATGGCGTTCAGCGGACTGTTCTCCTACCTGTCGGCATCCTCCTTCCTCTTCCAGGTGACCTACGGCTTCAACCCGCAGCAGTACGGCGTCCTCTTCGCGGTCAACTCCGTGGGCGTCGTCGTGGGCGTGCAGATCGCCTCGCGTCTCGCCGCGCGCTTCGGCCCGCAGTGGGTCCTGGCGGTGTCGACGGCGGTGCTGGTGATCGCGGGCGGCGCCATCGTGCTCACCGATCAGTTGGGCCTGGGGCTGTGGGGGACCGTCATCCCGCTGTTCTTCTTCATGACCGCGTGCGGGTTCACCTTCCCCTGCGCGCAGGTGCTCGCGCTCGACCGGCACGGCAAGGCCGCCGGGACCGCGCAGTCGATCATCGGCGCGGCGAACTTCGGTGTCGCGGGGATCATCTCCCCCGTCGTGGGCCTGCTCGCGACGGGCTCGGGCATCACCGCCACGACGATGGCCGCGGTCATGGTCGGGTGCGCGGTGATCGGGGTGCTGGCTCTGTGGCTGCTGGTGCGCCCGAAGACGGTGGAGCGCCTCGCGCCGTGACACCCGCGCGCAGTCGCGAACAGTAGCAGGGCGGACGGTCTGCGCATCGACCGTTCCGCCCGCGCCCGCGACGCGGCATCATGAGTCGATGGATGCCACCGCGATCGAGGACGTGCTCGACACGCGTCCGCAGCGTTTCCGCGCCGTCGTCGGGGTGGTGCTGATCGCCCTGGCCTGCGGGCTGGGGGCGTGGGTGTTCTTCCGGGGGCCGAGTCCCTTCGCGATCGACGTGTGGTGGAACCAGCTGTTCGCCGCCGCGCCCTCGCAGCCGGTATACGTCTTCGCCCTGGTCATGGACACCGTCGGGGGACACCTGACGGCGGTGCTGATCGTGCCGGTGCTGGGCGCTCTCGCCTTGTTCCTGTCGCGACGGCGGTGGTCGGCGCTGTACTTCCTGAGCGCCTCCGTCGGCAGCGCGCTGCTCGTGCAGGTGCTCAAGCACACGTTCGGGCGGGCGCGCCCCGAGGACATCCTCATCCTGAGCGACTACGGCTCCTTCCCCTCCGGTCACACCGCCAACGCCGCGACGATCGCCGTCGTGGCCGCCGTGCTGTTCCCGCGCGCCTGGGTGCGCATCGTCGGTGTGGCGTGGGTCGTGCTGATGGCGTTCAGCCGCACCTACCTCCACGCCCATTGGCTCTCCGACACCGCCGGCGGGGCCCTCGTGGGCGCGGGGGCCGCCTTCGTCCTCGCCGCCGCGTTCTCGCGTCTGCGTGCCCGCGACGAGGACCGCTTGACGATCCGACGCCTGCGCAAGACGGATGCCGGACCGGCGGTGTCGTCGTAGGCTGACGCGCATGAGCGAGCCCGACGACGCGCCCTCCGTCCCCGCCGCGGCCGAGGCCGAGGTCGCGCGGCTCAGAGCGGAGGCCGAGGCGGCCGAAGCGGAGCTCCGACTCGCCCGTGCCCGCGCCGACCTCGCCGCGGCGGAGGCCGCTGCCGCGGCGGCACGGGTCCGCGCCGCGGGAGGCGGTGAGACGACGGCCGCGGGAGGTGCGCCGTCGGAACCGGCTGCGGAGACGCCCGGGGCGTCGGCATCCGTCCCCGCACCGGCGGGGCCCGCACCGTCGACACCCGACGCGCCGCTGACCGACGCGCAGGTCGCGAAGATCGCCGCCGGCTACGCGGCCGACGGCGCGGCGCTGGACCTGGGCGTGCTCATGAACGGCGGGCCGGTGGCATCCGTTCCGGTGCGCATCCCCCTCGCGATGATGAACCGGCACGGGCTCGTGGCGGGCGCGACGGGTACGGGCAAGACGCGCACGCTGCAACTGCTGGCCGAGCAGCTCTCGCAGAACGGCGTCCCGGTGTTCGCCGCCGACATCAAGGGCGACCTCTCCGGGCTGGCGGCCGCGGGCACGCCGAGCGACAAGCTCTCTGCCCGCACCGCCGCGCTCGGACAGCAGTGGTCGGCGCGGGCCTTCCCGACCGAGTTCTACGCGCTCGGCGACGACGTGGGTTCCGGCATCCCGGTGCGGGCCACCGTGTCGGGCTTCGGGCCGCTCCTGCTCAGCCGCGTGCTGGGCTTGAACGCCACGCAGGAGTCGAGCCTGGGACTGGTGTTCCACTACGCCGACGAGAAGGGCCTGGCGCTGGTCGACCTTGCCGACCTGCGAGCGGTGCTGACGTACCTCACGGGGGACGAGAGCAAGGCCGAGCTGAAGGGCATCGGCGGGCTGTCTGCGGCGACGGCGGGGGTGATCCTGCGCGAACTCGTGGCGTTCTCGGCCGCGGGTGCCGACACCTTCTTCGGCGAGCCCGAGCTCGACGTGTCGGTCTTCCTGCGAACGGGCGCGGAGGGCGCCGGCATCGTGAGCCTGCTCGAGGTGCCGAACGTCGCCGCGCGCCCGGAGCTGTACTCCACGTTCCTCATGTACCTGCTCGCCGAGCTGTACGAGGTGCTCCCGGAGGTGGGTGACCTCGACAAGCCCAAGCTCGTGTTCTTCTTCGACGAGGCGCACCTGCTCTTCCGCGATGCCTCGAAGGCCTTCCTCGAGGCGATCACGCAGACCGTGCGCCTCATCCGGTCGAAGGGCGTCGGGGTGTTCTTCGTGACTCAGACGCCGAAGGACGTGCCCGGCGACGTGCTCGCCCAGCTCGGCTCGCGCGTGCAGCACGCCCTGCGGGCCTTCACCCCCGACGACGCCACGGCATTGCGCGCGTCGGTGCGCACCTACCCCGACTCGGGCTACGACCTCGAGCGCGTGCTGCAGGAGCTCGGCACGGGTGAGGCGGTTATCACCGTGATGAGTGAGCGCGGCGCCCCCACCCCGGTCGCGTGGACGCGCCTGTTCGCGCCGCGGGCGTCGATGTCGCCGATCACCGCGGACGCCATGGCCTCGGCCGTGTCGGCATCCGCCCTGTTCCCGATGTACGCGACGCCGATCGACCGGGAGTCGGCGCGCGAGATCCTCGGTGCCCGCATGCAGGCGGCCGCCGACGCCCGCGAGGCCGAGGAGCGGGCGAAGAAGGCCGCGGCCGACCAGGCCGAGTACGCGAAGCAGAAGGCGGCGATCGACAAGGCCAACGCCGAGGCGCAGAAGAAGGCGCAGCGCGAGTACGAGCGGATCCTCAAGAGCACCGCCGCCCCTCGCAGCCGCTCGAGCGCGCCGACCCCGGGCCTCGACGGGCTGCTCGGGCGCGGGGCCACGAAGAGCATCGTGAACGGTGTCATCCGCGGATTGTTCGGCAACAGCCGTCGGCGCTGAGCGGGACGGGGTCGGCTGTCGGCCCGGTGGCTGCGGCGCACGCTCAGCTGGTGAGGTGCGCAGGGCCGGGGGGTTCGCGGCTCTCGGGCCGAGGGTGGGCGGATCGCCGAGCGCAGAAGCGCGCGAGGAGTACGGCGAGGGGATACGCGGAGGGGGCGGAGGCCGGTGGTCCCGGCATCCGCCCCCTCCGCGTCACGTCACGAGCGGCGGATCGCCAGCGGCATCGTCGAGGTGTCGATGAGCGGGTCGTCGTCCTGGCGCTCCACCAGGGCCTCGGCCTCGGCGGGGGTCTCGACCGTGGGCACGGAACCCAGGAGCGGGCGCTTCGCCGTCTCGCGCATCGACAGCAGCGCGACGAGTCCGAGAGCGGCGAAGAACATGATGTAGAACGCGGGCATGAGTGTGTTGCCGGTGAGATCGATGAGCGCCTGGCTGAACAGCGGGGTGGTCCCGCCGAAGAGCGACACGGCGACGTTGTAGGCGACGGCCATGGCGCCGAAGCGCGACGCCGTGGGGAACAGGGCGGGCAGGGCGGATGCCGAGATGGCGACGTAGAACGCCACCGGGACCGCCGCCATGAACAGCGCGATGATGACCGCCCACAGCTCGCCGATCTGCATGATGAGGAAGGCCGGGACGAGCAGGACCAGGGCCGACCCCGCGGCGATCGCGTACACGGGCTTGCGGCCGATGCGGTCGCTGAGGCGACCGATGAGCGGGAGTGTGGCCGACATGATCAGCAGGACCGGCACGGTCGCGATCGCGGCGGAGAGGTTGGAGACGCCCACCTCCTTCTCGAGGTAGGTCGGCATGTAGCTCGTGAGGGCGTAGCCGGCGGTGTTCGTCGCGGCCACCAGGGCGATGCCGATGAGCAGCGCCTTCCAATGGTGGCGCACGATGCCCACGAGCCCCTGCCGGGCCATCGGGTCGTCGGCGTCGGCCTCGACCGCCCCGGCCTGCTCGAAAGCGGGCGTCTCGGGGATGCGGAGGCGGAAGTAGATGGCGACGATGCCGAGCGGGACGGCGAGGAGGAACGGGATGCGCCATCCGTACTCGGTCATGGCGTTCTCGCCCGAGACGGAGGTGGTGATCGCGGTCGTGATCGCCACCGCCGACGCGCCCGCGGCGAAGCCGACGTACGAGCCGACGTCGAGCCACGACGACCAGAAGCCGCGGCGCTTGTCGGGGGAGAACTCCGACACGTACGTCGTGGCGCCGGCGTACTCTCCGCCGGTGGAGAAGCCCTGCACCATCTTCAACAGGTACAGCGGGATGATCGCCCACAGCCCGATCTGCGCGGAGGTGGGCAGGATGCCGATGAGCGCGGTGGCCGTGGCCATCATCGCCATCGTGAGGAACAGCACCTTCTGCCGGCCGATGCGGTCGCCCAGGGGCCCGAGCACGAAGCCGCCGAAGGGGCGGACGAGGAAGGAGATCGCGAAGCCGAGGAGCGTGACCAGCAGACCCCACGGGGCGGGGACGTCGGAGGCGAAGACAGCGGTGAGCGTCACGGCCAGGTAGCCGTAGATGCCGAAGTCGAACCACTCCATGAAGTTGCCGACGACGGTGCCGCCGATCGCGGTGCGCACACGCTTCTTGTCGACGACGATGACGTCGTCGACCTCGAGCCGGGGTGCTCCGGATGCCGAGGGGGATTTCTCGTTCATCCCTCTACCGTTACCCCCATCGCGTCCGCGTTTCCAGTCCGCGCGCTGCGCGAGGGGTGGTGCTACCGGCCGTGGCCGCCGACCGCACGGTGCCTCTCGTCAAGCCCCCGGAGATGTCGGAGGCCCGGCGTACCGTGTCGGGCATGACCGAGCTCTCCGCCCCCACCGGCCGCGAACCCGCCCTCGTCGCGCAGCCCCGACCCGACGGGTCGGCCCCCCGCGCCCTCGTCCTGGGGGCGACCGGCTACTTGGGCGGACGGCTCGTTCCCCGACTGCTGTCGGCGGGCTACCGCGTGCGCGTCCTCGCGCGGGATCCGCGCCGTGTCGAAGCGTTCCCGTGGGGCGATGAGGTCGAGATCGCGGCCGGTGACGCCACCGACCGCGAGGCCGTGCGCGCCGCCGTAGAGGGCGTCGATGTGCTCTACTACCTCATCCACTCGATGGGCAGCGCGCGCGACTTCGAGGCGACCGACCGCGTCGCCGCGCAGACCGTCGCCGCCGCCGCCGCCGCGGCATCCGTGTCGCGCATCATCTACCTGGGCGGCCTGCACCCCGACGACGCCACCCTGTCGGCGCACCTGCGTTCGCGGGTGGAGGTGGGCGACATCCTGCTGCACAGCGGGGTGCCGACCCTCGTGCTGCAGGCCGGCGTGGTGATCGGGTCGGGCTCGGCGTCGTTCGAGATGGTGCGCCACCTCACCGACGTGCTGCCGTACATGCCGGCGCCCAAATGGGTGCGCAACCATATCCAGCCGATCGCGGTGCGCGACGTGCTGCACTACCTGCTCGGAGCCGCCCGCGTCGCGCCGAACGTCAACCGCGCCGTCGACATCGGCGGGCCCGACGTTCTGCGGTACGGGCAGATGATGAACGGCTACGCCATGGAGGCCGGTCTCCCGCAGCGGGCCATCGCCTCTCTTCCCGTGCTCACCCCGCGCCTGGCCTCGCACTGGGTCAACCTCGTCACCCCGATTCCGAAGTCGATCGCGCGCCCGCTGGTGGAGTCGCTGCAGAACGACTGCGTCGTGAAGGACCGCGCGATCGACGATCTCGTCCCGCGCCCCGAGGGCGGCCTGCTGCCGTATCGCGAGGCCGTGCGTCGGGCGCTCGGCCGCGTGAACGACGACGCCATCGAGACCAGCTGGCAGGATGCCGAGGTGTCGGGCGCTCCGAGCGACCCGCTGCCGAGCGACCCCGAGTGGGCGGGGCGGCTCGTCTACACCGATGTCCGCACGATGACCACGAAGGCCAGCGCCGCGCAGCTCTGGTCGGTGATCGAGGGCATCGGCGGCGAGAACGGGTGGTACTCGTCGCCACTGCTGTGGGCGATCCGCGGCTGGATGGACCGGCTGGTCGGCGGGGTCGGCCTCGCCCGCGGTCGGCGCAGTCGCTCGGTCGTCACCGTCGGCGATGCGCTCGATTTCTGGCGGGTCGAGGCCATCGAGCCGGGCCACCTGCTGCGTCTGCGGGCGGAGATGAAGGTGCCCGGGGGAGCGTGGCTCGAACTGCGCGCCACGCCGGAGGGTGAGGGGGCTCGCTTCGACCAGCGCGCACTGTTCTTCCCCACGGGCCTCGCCGGTCGCCTCTACTGGCTCTCGGTGCTGCCGTTCCACGGCCTGATCTTCAGCGGCATGGCGCGGCGCATCACCGCGGCCGCCGAGCACGTGCAGCGGGAGGACCTCGCGCCGAAGGCGAAAGCGGGACGCATCGCCCCGGAGATCGCCGAGGTCGAGACCACCGCGGCCCCCTCGGCGTGAGGCGGGGCCCGTGAGCGCGGACGACGGTCAGGCCGCGACGGGGGCGCGATGCAGCCGCCGGGGCGGCGCGGCCGGAGAGCCCATCCCCACGACGGCGGCCTAGGCTGAACCACGTGCCTCATCACGCCCGCGTCCTGACCGTCTCCGATCGCTCCGCCGCGGGACTGCGCGAAGACCGCGGGGGTCCGCTCGCGGTGTCGTTGCTGCAGGAGGCCGGCTTCTCCTGCGACGAGCCCCTCGTCGTGCCCGACGGGGCCGACAGCGTCGAGTCCGCTCTTCGCGACCTCGTCGACCAGGGGCCGGGGCTCATCGTCACCACCGGCGGCACCGGGATCGCCCCGACCGACCGCACGCCCGAGGGCACCGGCCGCGTCCTGGACCGCGAGCTTCCCGGGATCGCCGAGGAGCTGCGCCGTCGAGGACTCGCCGACACCCCTCTGTCGGTGATCTCGCGCGGGCTGGCCGGGATCGTCGACCCCGGTGTCCTCGTCGTCAATCTCCCCGGATCGACGCGTGCCGTGGCATCCGGGATAGCCGTCGTCTCGGAGCTCGCCCCGCACATCCTCGACCAGCTCGCCGGAGGAGACCACTCATGAGCGCCGTCCGCATCGCCCGCCTGTCGGAGCAGCCCCTCGACCTCGACCTGCACCTCGACGCCGTCGAGGACTCCTCGTCGGGGGCCGTGACCACCTTCGTCGGTCGCGTGCGCGACACCGATCCCGACGCCTCCGATGCCGTCGTCGCCCTGGAGTACAGCGCGCACCCCGACGCCGAGCAGACCCTGCACCGCATCGCCGCCGACGCCGCCGCCGGCACCGACGCCATCGTCGCCGTCAGTCACCGTGTCGGGCGACTCGAGGTGGGCGAGGCCGCGGTCGTCATCGCCGTGGCATCCGGTCACCGGGCTGCCGCGTTCGAGGTGTGCCGCACGGTCATCGAGACGATCAAGACCGACTTGCCCGTGTGGAAGCGGCAGGTCGAGGCCGACGGCACGACGGAGTGGAAGGGCCTGGGCGGCTAGAGACGGCCGGGCGCCGGGGCCGGTTGCGCGCCTCGAGCCGAGGTGAGGCGAGGCGGGCTCAGCCCCCGGCGAAGGGCGGCAGAACGTCGACGTGCGTGACGCCGTCGAGCGCGGCGTCGTCGTCATGACGGGTGCCGTCGACGAGCACGGCGCAGCGGTCGAGGATCCCGCCGAGAGCGGGGTGATCCGCGACGACCCCGGAGCGCAGTGCCGCGAGGGTCGGCTCGGCGCGGTCCTCGGCGTCGGTCCCCGCGGCGTCGGCGGCCGCGGCGAAGTAGCGCACCCGCACGCTCATGCGGTCACCGCCGTGCCGGGCTCGCCGGGACGATGCCAGTCGCCCGATTTGCCGCCGGTCTTCGACACGATGCGCACGTTCTCGATCGAGGTGCCCTTGTCCAGACCCTTCACCATGTCGACCACCGCGAGGGCTGCCACCGAGACGCTCGTGAGCGCCTCCATCTCGACGCCGGTGCGGTCGGCCGTGCCGACGGTGGCCTCGATCTCGACGCCGGCGTCGGTGATCCGGAGGTCGACCGAGGCGCGGTGCACCCCGATGACGTGAGCGAGGGGGAGCAGTGCGGGGGTGGATTTGGCGGCCTGGATGCCGGAGATCCGCGCCACGGCGAGCACGTCGCCCTTGGGGGTGGTGCCGTCGCGGAGCGCCGCGACGACCTCGGGCGCGCAGCGCACGAACCCGCGTGCGGTGGCGGTGCGGACGGTGGGCTGTTTCTGCGTGACATCGACCATGCGGGCGTGGCCCGCGGCATCCAGGTGGGTGAAGGTCATGGGATCAGCATGACATCGACGACGTCGCCCACCGACACGGTGGACACCTCGGCCGGGACGATCGCGAACGCCTCGGCACGGGCGAGAGAGGCCGCGAGGTGCGAGCCGGAGCCGCCGGCGGTGGCCGGGCGGACGGTGCCCGCGACGAGGTCGACCGCCGCGGGGAGGTACTGCCGTCGGCCGGGCGGTGTCGTCCAGGTCTCGGATGCCGTGAGCCGGGCGAGGCGTCGATCGATGACCGCGCGGCCCTGCAGCGCCAGCAGCGCCGGGCGGACGAAGACCTCGAACGAGACGGCGACGCTCACGGGGTTGCCGGGCAGCCCGAACACCAGCCGTCCGTCGGGGAGTGCCCCGAACGCCTGCGGCTTGCCGGGCTGCATCGACACCTTCTCGAACGCGATGCGGTCGCTGAGGGCGAGGCGTACCGGTTCGTAGGCGCCGGCGCTGACCCCGCCGGTGAACACGACGACGTCGGCGCGCGACGCTCGGTCGAGCACGGTCTCGATGCCGGCGGGATCGTCGCCGACGCGGTCGACGAATTCGAGGTCGGCGTCGGCGCCGTCGACGAGCGCCGCGAGCAGAGTGGCGTTGGAGTCGGGGGTCTGCCCTCTGCCGGGCGCGGTGCCCGGCGCCACGAGCTCGCTGCCGGTCGACACCACGGCGACGCGCGGGCGGCGGGTGACGCTCACGGCATCCACCCCGGCGGCGGCCGCGGCGGCGAGGGCGAAGGGGCCGAGACGCTCCCCGGCTGAGAGCACCGTGTCACCGGCGCGCCTGTCGCCGCCCCGGCGGCGGATGAACGCCCCCTCTCCGGCGGGGGAGCGACGCACGGTCACGGTGCCCAGCGAGTCGGCGAGGCCGCCCGCGGTGTCTTCGAACGGCACGATCGCGTCGGACATGGCGGGGACCGGCGCTCCCGTCATGATGCGGGCGGCCTCACCGGGCGCGAGCGCGGGGTCGTCGGTCGTGCCGGCGGGCAGATCGGCGACCACTCGAAGGGTCGCCGGGTTGTCGGCATCCGCTCCCGCGACGTCGGAGAAACGCACGGCGAAACCGTCCATCGACGAGTTGTCGAAGCCGGGCAGATCGTGCGCCGCGAGAACGGGTTCGGCGAGCGTGCGTCCGGCCGCGTCGGCGAGGGCGACCCTCTCGGCGGGCAGGAGCGACACGGCGGCGAGCACGCGGTCGCGGTGCTGTTCGACGGTGCGCAGCTCGGTCATCGGGGCCTCCGTGGTCAGGATCCGGCCGCGGGGCGGGCGGCCGGGGTGAGCGGGATCACGTCGTGGCGGGCGCGCAGCGCGTCGATCACGACGAGGCGGCCCAGCAGCGGTTCTCCGGCGCCGGTCACGAGCTTGATCGCCTCGGTGGCGAGCAGGCCGCCGACCTGCACGCACAGCGATCCCAGCACGCCCACCTGGGCGCACGTCGGCGGTTCGCCGGCGGACCCCGTCGGGAACAGATCGCCGAGCACGACGGGGGAGTGCCCCTCGGGCGGGGCCGACCAGAACACCGTCACCTGCGCGGCCCACTCCTGTACCGCACCCCAGACGAGGGGGATGCCGAGGTGCTCGGCGGCGGCGGCGACGGCCTCGCGCGTTTCGAAGGTGTCGCTGCCGTCGATCACGAGGTGAGCGCCGTCGAGCAGCGCGACGGCGTTGTCGGAGGTCAGCCGTACCGTTCGCTCATGGACGACGGTCAGCGGCGAGAGATCACGCACGGCGCGCGCGGCGGAGGCGGTCTTCGCGGTGCCGATGTCGTCGACGCGGTGCGCGAGCTGCCGCTGCAGGTTGGTGCGCTCGACCGTGTCGTCGTCGATGATCACGAGTTCGCCCACCCCGGCGGCGGCGAGGGCGAGCAGCACGGGGGACCCGAGCCCGCCGGCGCCGATCACGGCGATGCGGGCGGCCGCGATCCTCCGCTGTCCCTCTTCGCCGATGGCCGCGAGGACGGCATGGCGAGCGGTGCGGATCAGCTCTTCCGGGGCGAGGGATGCCACCGGCTCGACGAGCGGCCTCATCCGCCGATCGCGCTCATGGTGCGCTCGGGCTGGACGAAGTCGGCACGCGCGAGACCGACGCGGTCGGAGCCGTGCGCACGGGGCTTGGCCCACATGGCATCCCGCCAGATCTGGGCGATGCCCTCGTCGTCGGCGCCGTCGCGGACGGCCGTGAGCAGATCTGTCTCCTCGTGCGAGAACAGGCACGAGCGCACCTTGCCGTCGGCTGTCACGCGCGTGCGCGTGCAGGCGGCGCAGAAGGGTTCGGTGACCGAGGAGATGATGCCGACGTGCCCGGCCACGGCGGTCTCGCCGGGGCGGCGGACCTCCCAGCGCTCGGCGGGAGCGGCTCCGCGGCCGCGCGGGTCGGCGGTGAGCGTGAAGGCCTCTTCGATGGCGGCGCGGATGTCGCGAGCGGGGATGACGTTCGTGGCGCTCCACGAGCGGTCGCCGTCGAGGGGCATGTCTTCGATGAAGCGCATCTCGAAGCCGTTCGACACGGCCCAGTCGACGAGGGGCACGATCTCGGTGTCGTTGACGCCCGCGAGCAGGACCGCGTTGATCTTGATCGGCCCGAGGCCTGCTGCGCGAGCGGCCTGCAGACCCGCGAGCACCTTGTCGAGGTGCGGGCGCCGGGTGAGCTCGGCGAACGTCTCGGGGTGGAGGGTGTCGAGCGAGACGTTCAGGCGGGTCAGGCCCGCATCCTTGAGCGCCTGGGCGCGCCGGTCGAGGCCGACGGCGTTCGTGGTCATCGAGATGGGCAGATCGGGGGCGTCGGCGCGGATGCCGGCGATGATGTGCTCGAGATCCTTGCGCACGAGGGGCTCGCCGCCGGTGATGCGCAGCTCCTCGGCGCCGAGCGAGCGGACGGCGACCCGCACGATGCGGCGGATCTCGTCGGCGCTCATGAGCTGCGTCTGAGGGAGCCACGGCATCCCGTCGGCCGGCATGCAGTACGTGCAGCGCAGGTTGCACTTGTCGATGACCGAGACGCGCAGGTCGGTCGCGACGCGGCCGAAGCGGTCGAGCAGGCCGCCCTCGCGCGGGGCGCCTTCGTGCGAGGCTTTTCCGCGCGGGGTGCCGGTGGCGGGGAGCGCGGTCGCGTGAGACGTGCGCCCCGCGCTCGGGCCTGCGGGGGCGCCGGTGGCGGGCAGCGCCGTCGCGCCCGAGGCGGTCACGGTCGCGCCGAGGGGCACGGCGACCGGTCGTCGCGTCGTGCTCGCGTCCTCGGCATCCATGGGTCGAGCCTAGGCGAGCGCGGAGGGGTGAGGGCGGTCCGGCGCGTGGGTGCGGATCTCACCGCGGGCGGACGCCGCCGGGACCGCGACCTGCATCGGGGTGCCGCCGCGGGCGCGGGTGGCGCGTAGCGCTGTTCCGGCGTCACCGGCGGTGCGGAGCCGGTGACGCCTGCCGCCGTGAGACGGCATGCTGCTGACGACTCGGTTGCAGGGTGTCGCCGACTTGTCAGCAGGATGCTGTCTCGGCGCTCGGCGCCGACGGGTACGGTCGTCGCATGCCGAACACCTTCCGTATCGCCACCGCCGCCCGTCTGCTCGGGGTCAGCGACGACACGGTGCGGCGCTGGATCGATCAGGGGACGCTGCCCACGACGGGGGCGTCGCCGGTCGAGATCCCCGGCGCCGCCCTCGCCGAACGCGCGGTCGCGCTCGCCGACGAGCCGGACGACCCCACGGGGGTCTCCTCGAGCGCACGGAACCGTTTCACCGGCATCGTCACGCGCGTGCAGATCGACGGCCTCATGGCGCAGGTCGATCTGCAGTGCGGCCCGCACCGGGTGGTCTCGCTCATGTCGGCCGAGGCCGCGCGCGACCTCGCGGTGGAGCCCGGCTCGCTCGCGGTCGCCTCGGTCAAGGCGACGGTCGTGACGGTGGAGGCGCCCCGGGGCTGAGACCGGGCGCCCCGGTCATCACGGTGTGAAGCGCGGCCCGATGGCCTCGTGCGTCAGTGCCCACACCCGCCGGGCGTCGTCGGCGGAGCGGAAGGGCTCCCACGGTTCGCTCGCCCGCGCGGGGCCGCCGATGAGGCGCGACGGGCCGAAGAACGTGCCGTCCGAAAGCGGCGCCGTCGCCGCGAGCACGGCGGGTTCGGCGGCGGATGCCACGGTGCCGGTGATGCGCAGGTGGGTCAACAGCCGGATGACACGGCGCGCTCCGAGTTCGCGCTCGCGGCCCACGCCGGGCTGCGCCGCGAGGAGGTTGGTCGGCGAGACGCCCGGGTGAGCGAGCGTGCTGGTGAGCCCCCAGCCCTCGGCCCGGCTGCGCGCGTGGAGCTCGCGGGCGAAGAGTCCGATCGCGATCTTCGACTGCACGTACGACGCCATGGCGTCGTAGGGGGTGGCGGAGATGACGTCGGGGTCGAAGCGTCCGCGCCGTGCGGCGATGCTCGTCTGGTGCACCACGCGCGCTGTGCCCGCGCGCAGCACCGGGAGCAGGGCGAGGGTGAGCGCCGCGTGACCCAGGTGGTTCGTGCCCCACTGCAGCTCGAACCCCTCGGCGGTCTCCCGCCTGCGGGGAGGGGTCATGACGCCAGCATTGTTGACGAGCAGGTGGATCGGGCGACCTTCCTCGCGGAGGCCTGCGGCCAGAGCGTCCACCGAGTCGAGGCTGGCGAGGTCCAGCGCGCGCGTCGAGGCGACGGCATCCGGGACCTCCCTGCGCAGGGCGTCGAGCGCACGGCGGCCCTTGTCGGGGGAGCGGACGGGCAGCACCACCTCGGCGCCGAGCGAGGCGAGCCGCGTCGCGATGACGGTGCCGATGCCGTCGCTGGCGCCGGTGACGACGGCCAGCCGACCGCGGAGGGGGCGGGGGGAATCGGGAGACATGGGCGGTCCTTTCGTGGAGTGCCTCGATGCTCGCGCCCCCGGGTGCCGGGCGGCCAGTGCCCGCTCAGCCGCTGATCGACGATCCACCCCTCGGCGACCGGCGGTGCCCGGGCGCAGCGGGCTCACCGTCTGCGCGGCCCGCCCGCGGTGCTCGCCCGCCGGGGATCCACCCCTCAGCGGCCGCCGGGGGCTCCGATCACCGCGAGCAGCCGCAGTTTCTCGGCGCTCTCGCTCCCCGGCTGCGCCGTGTACACGAGCAGGCGGTGCGCATGGTCGGGGTCGACCAGGGTCTGGCATGACAGCTCGAGGCGGCCGACCTCGGGGTGGAGGAAGCGCTTGATCGCGGGCGGTCGCGCGCCGACTTCGTGAGCGAGCCAGAGAGCGGCGAACTCGTCGCTGCGCACGCGCAGGTCGTCGGCCAGGGCGGCGACCTGCGAGTCGGGTCCGCGAGCGGCGACGAGCTCGCGGAGACCCGCCGCGTAGACGCGCGACAGCGTCGCCTGTTCCTCGGGCGGGTAGGCGGCACGCGCCGACGAATCGGTGAACCAGCGGTATCCGATGCTGCGGGCGGGCCCCGATCGCAGCGTGGCATCCCCCAGCAGCGCGACACCCAGGCGGCTCTGGCGAAGGGTCTCGCCCAGCTCCGTGACGATCTCGGCGGGGGTGTCGTCGAGGCGGTCGAGGACGCGCAGCATGCCGGGACTGATGTGCTCGGTGCCCGCGTGGCGCAGGGGAGGCCGGTGGCCCGCGAGGTGGAACAGGTGATCGCGTTCGGCGAGGCTCAGGTGCAGCCCCTGGGCGAGAGCGGTCAGCATCTGCTCCGACGGGGTGGGGCCGGTGCCCCGTTCGAGGCGCGCGTAGTAGTCGGTCGACATGTGGCTCAGCAGCGCGACTTCCTCCCGGCGCAGCCCCGCCGTACGACGGCGCACGCCTCGTGCGAGCCCCACGTCCTCCGGCTGAAGGGCTTCGCGTCGGCGCTGCAGGAAATCGCCCAGGCTGGTCAGGTCGCTCACGTCGTTCCTCGCACCCCCCGTTCCTACCCGGTGGGCGGTCGCCATGCCAGGACCCGCTGATCCACCCCTCGCTTTATCCGCACATTCGGTATTCACGCGGCCATGAGTCCGCTTATACGGAATACTGGAGCGGCGGCCCGCCGGCGTCGCCGAAAGGATGCCATGTCCCGCCCCCTCCGTCTGCTCACCGTCGTCGCCGTCGCCGCCCTCCTGGCCGGGTGCGCGGGCACGTCGCCCGCCCCCGCGGCATCCGCCGACGGCCCGTCCGGAACCGTGGAGGTCTACGCCGCGGCCTCGCTGCAGCGGTCATTCGACGAGATCGCGCGGGCGTTCGAGGAGCAGAACCCCGGCATCACGGTCACCCCGGTCTACGACGGCTCGAGCACGCTCGCCACGCAGATCGGCGAGGGGGCGCCCGCCGACGTCTTCGCCTCGGCGGACGAGAAGAACATGGCGAAGGTCGCCGCGCAGGCGCCCGATCCGCGGATCTTCGCGGGCAACACCCTCGTCATCGCCGTGCCGACGGGCAACCCCGGGAGCGTGCAGGGCCTCGCCGACCTCGCGCGGGTCACGACGGTGCTCTGCGCCCCCGAGGTGCCGTGCGGAGCTGCTTCGCAGACGCTGCTGTCGAACGCCGGGGTCGCCGTGACCCCCGCGAGCGCCGAGCAGAACGTCACCGCCGTGCTCACGAAGGTCGCCGCCGGCGAGGCCGACGCGGGCCTGGTCTACGCCACCGACGTGGTCGGTCGCGACGACGTCGAGGCGATCGTGCCCGCGGGGGCGGATGCCGTGGTCAACCGCTACCCGATCGCCGCACTGTCCGAGGCCCCGAACCCTGACGCCGCCGCCGCTTTCGTCGCGTTCGTGCTCTCGGACGAGGGGCAGAGGATCCTCGGCGACGCGGGTTTCCGAGCGCCGTGACGGGCGGTTTCGTCCCGCGTTGGCTCGTCGTGCCGGCCGTCGCGGGGCTCCTCTTCCTCCTCGTTCCGCTGACGGCGCTCGTCGCCCGGGTGGAGTGGGGGACGCTCTGGAGCGATGTCACGTCTCCCGCGGCCCTGTCGGCTCTCGGCCTGTCGCTGAGCACCGGCGCTCTGGCGACCGTGGTGTGCGCGGTCGTCGGTATCCCCCTCGCCCTCGTGATCGCCCGCAGCCCCGCGCGGCTCGCGGCGGTGCTGCGCGCGCTCGTGACCGTTCCCCTCGTGCTCCCGCCGATGGTGGGGGGCGTGGCCCTGCTCTACCTGTTCGGGCGCAACGGGGCGCTCGGCGTCCTCGGTCTGCCGTTCACCACCGCGGCGGTCGTGCTGGCGCAGGTGTTCGTGGCGCTGCCGTTCCTCGTGCTCGCGGTCGAGGGCGCCCTGCGCAGCACCGGCGTGGAGTTCGAGCGCACGGCCGCCTCGCTGGGCGCGTCGCGCGCGACGATCCTGCGGCGCGTCACGCTGCCGCTGGCGGCGCCGGGCATCGTCGCGGGAGTCGTGCTGTGCTTCGCGCGCGCGATCGGGGAGTTCGGAGCGACGGCGCTCTTCGCGGGCAACCGCCCCGGCGTCACGCAGACCATGCCGCTCGCGATCTACACCGCCTTCAACGGGGCGGGCGTCTCGCAGGGCACCGCTGTCGCGCTGTCGCTGCTGCTGCTGGTGACCGCCGTCGCGGTGCTGCTGCTGGTGCGGGGCTGGCGCCCGGGGGTGGGGCGATGACGACTCCGGATGCCGGCAAGCCCGGACGTGATCGGCGCGACGCCGACGAAGCGGGTGGGCGCCGAGGGAGCCCCGGACCGCGCGATGCCGGCACCACCGCGTCGCGCGACGGCCGCATGCCGCTGCCGGATGCCGCCGCCCTGCGCGCCCGCGTCGTCGTGCGCCGTCGCGACTTCACCGTCGACGTCGCCCTCGATGCGACCCCGGGGGAGACCATCGCCGTGATGGGCCGCAGCGGCGCGGGCAAGTCGACGCTGCTCACCGCCCTCGCGGGACTCACTCCTCTGGACGAGGGTGAGATCGCCGTCGACGCGCGCGTGCTCGATCGTGCGCCGCGTCTGCGCACCGCCCCCATGCACCGCGGCATCGTGCTCCTGAGTCAGGACGCGCGACTGTTCCCGCACCTCACGGCGCGCGAGAACGTCGCCTTCGGTCCGCGCTCCGCCGGGGTGCCGGCATCCATGGCCCGTGCGGATGCCGACGACTGGCTCCGCCGCGTGGGGCTGCCCGACACGGGGGAGCGTCGGCCCGCCCAGCTGTCGGGCGGGGAGCAGCAGCGCGTCGCCGTGGCGCGGGCTCTCGCCGCGCAACCGCGGGTGGTGCTGCTCGACGAGCCGCTCGTCGCGCTCGACGCCGTGACGGCGTCCGAGATCCGCTCGATGCTGCGCGATCGGCTGGCCGGGGTGACCACGATCGCCGTGACGCACGACGCGGTGGATGCCGCGGCCCTCGCCGACCGGCTGCTCATCGTCGAGCGGGGCCGGGTGACGCAGGACGGGCCGGTGCCCGAGGTGCTCGCGGCCCCGGCGACCGAGGTCGCGGCGAAGATCGCGGGTGTGGAGCGGCTCGTGGGCGCGGCGCAGCGCGGGGACTTCGTGCGGGAGGGGCTGCGGCTGACCTCGACGGATGCCGCCTCCCTCGCCCTCGCGTCGACCGAGGGGCGTGCGCTGGCCGCGGTCTTCCGCGCAGCCGACGCGCGGCTCGGCGAGGGGGCCACGGCGACGGTGTCGCACCTCGAGCCCACGCCGACGGGGGTGCGCGTCGTGATGGACTCCGGCGTCGCCGAGGTGCCGGCGGCCGAGGCCGCGGCGCTCCGCCCCGGCGACACGGTGCGATGGAGCGTTCCTCCGGACCGCGTGCGCTTCGTCGCGGCATCCTGAGCGGGTTTCTCTCCGTCGAGTGTCCAGGACGCGCCGCTGGACTTCGCGTTTCCCGGCGTGTCCGGGACACTCGGCCGGGTCGATCGCGGCGCGAGGCGGGGGCCTGCGGTGGCTCAGTCCGCGACGACGCGCCCGCCCTCCAGCCGCACCTCGCGATCGACCAGCCCCGCGGGGACGTCGACGTGCGACACGAGCACCACCGCCTGATCGCGATGGACGGCCCCCAGCAGATCGGCGAGCAGGGCATCGGATGCCGCGGGGTCGACGCCCGCCGTGGGCTCGTCGAGCACGAGCACGGGGAAGCCGCGCAGCAACGCCCGGGCGAGGGCGAGGCGCTGGGCCTGCCCGCCGGAGACGAGCCCGCCGCGATCGCCCACGCGGGCGTCGAGACCACCGCGCTCCCGGGCCCAATCGGCCAGGCCCACGCGCGACAGCACCACCCACAGGTCGGCGTCGGTGGCGGTGTCGCGGGCGAAGAGGAGGTTCTGCCGGATCGATTCGTCGAACAGGTACGGCGACTGCTCGATCAGACCGATCGTGCGGCGCAGGTCGTCTCCCGAGAGTCCGCGCGCGTCGACGCCGCCGATGCGGAACGATCCCTCGTAGTCGAGGAAGCGCACCAGCACGTGCGCCAGCGTCGTCTTGCCCGCTCCGCTCGGGCCGGTGACGAGCACGCGCTCGCCGGGGCCGACCCGCAGGTCGACGTCTTCCAGCCGTCCGGCGTCTGCGTCGGAGTCCGATCGTGCCGGCCACCGCGCCCCGACACCGTGGAGCTCGATCCCCTCGCCGAGCGCGGGCGCCCGGCCCGTCGGTGCGGGCTCGTCGCGGGGGAGGCCGTCGGGAATGCGCTCGGGCACGGCATCCGCGATCCGCTCTGCGGCGGCGCGCACCTGCCGCCAGGACGCGAGCGCGAGGGGGACAGGTCCGAACACCTCGAACACGGCCATCGGCAGCAGCACGACGACGGCGAGCCCCGGACCCGTCAGGTCGTTCCCGGTCACGGCCGGGGCGGCGCCCAGCAGCGCCGCGAGAGAGGCGACGCCGGCGAGCACCGAGACGGCGCCCGAGGTCAGTCCCTGGGCGCCTCCGCGGCGCACCAGCGCCCGGCGCAGGGCGGCATCGGCGGAGCGGACGCGAGCGCGGGCGGCATCCACCGCTGCGTACGCGGTCAGCACGTCGAGATTCGTGAGCAGGTCGTGCACGGCGTCGGCGACGGCGGTGCGCAGCGGCGCGATCGAACGCTCCGCGCGAGCGCCCGCGGCCCAGCCGACCGCCACCGATACGGCGAACGCCGCGAGCATGCAGACCAGCATCGCGAGCGCGGCGGGCCACGAGACGAACGCCGTGAACACGACGGCGGCCAGCGCGGTGGTCGCCGCCGTCACGAGCGGGAGCACCACGCGCAGCGGGAGGTTCTGAAGCTCCTCGACGTCGTCGACGACGCTTGAGAGCAGCCCGCCGCGGCGAGAGCGCGCGAGGCCGTCGGGGGCCAGCGGCACGAGGTCGCGCACCAGGTCGGCGCGGACCCCCGCGAGCTGATGCAGCGCCGCATCGTGGCCGCTGAGACGTTCGAGGTAACGGAACACCCCGCGCGACAGCGCGAACGCTCGCACCCCGACCACGGCGACCGACAGGTACATCACCAGCGGCTGCTCCGCCGCGCGGGCGATGAGCCACGCGCTCGCCGCGAGCAGAGCCACGGCACTGGCCGCCGTACCGAAGCCGGCGAGCAGCGCCGGGGCGAACCGCCGCCGCGACGGCATCGCCGAGCGCAGGATGCCGCGCACGCGCCCGTTCACGGGTGACTCCTCTCGGGAACGAAGCTCCCGGTCCCTTCGACAGGCTCAGGGACCTCGGTTGCGGGGTCGGGACGGAGGAGGCTGAGCCTGTCGAAGCCTCCGGACCCGCGCCGCAGCTCGACCACGCGGTCCGCGATCGCCCGCGCGGAAAGACGGTGCGACACCAGCAGCACGCCGCGGCCGGCGTCGGCCTCGCGGCGGAGGGTCGTCCACAGGTGCGCCTCGGTCGTGGCATCCAGGGCGCTCGACGGCTCGTCGAGCAGGAGGAGCGGCGCCCCCGTGACGCGGACCCGGTACAGGGCGCGGGCGACGGCGACGCGCTGGGCCTCGCCGCCCGAGAGCCCGGCGCCAGCGGCCCCGAGCACCGTTCCGGGGTCGAGATCCGCCGCCCCCGCGTCGGCCAGCGCCGCGGTGACGCGCCGGGGATCGGGCGCGCAGCCGAGAGCGACGTTGTCGGCGACCGAGCCGGTCACGAGCCCCGGTCGCTGGCCCGCCCAGGCGACCGCGCCGCGCGCGTGCGAAACTGGGGCGCCGTCGATGCGCACCGAGCCGTCGTACTCCGCGAAACCCAGCACCGCCGCGATCAGCGACGACTTGCCGACACCGCTCGGGCCGGTCACCAGCACGATCTCGCCCGGCTCGACCGACAGCGACACCTCCGGCAGCACGTGCCCCTCCCGCCGCACGCGCACGCGGTCGAGCGTGAGGACGGATCCGCGCGCCGGGGTCTCGGCATCCGCGTCGGGGGTCGTGCGGGCAGCGTCCAGGGCGTCGAAGATCTCCTCCGTCGCGGCGACTCCCTCGCTCGCGGCGTGGAACTGCACCCCCACCTGCCGCAGCGGCAGGTACGCCTCCGGCGCGAGCAGGAGAACGAACAGCCCCACCAGCAGCGAGAGGTCGCCGGCGAGCAGGCGGAACCCGATCGTCACGGCGATGATGGCGACCGAGATGGATGCCAGGAACTCCAGCGCGAAGCCCGAGAGGAACGACACACGCAGGACGGTCATCGTCTCGCGCTTGTAGTCGCGCGTCATCGCTTCGATGGAGTCGGCGGCACGGTGCTGGCGACCGAAGGCCTTCAGAGTCCCGAGTCCGTCGACGGTGTCGGCGAAGCGCGCCGCGAGCCGGCCCAGCGTGCGGTACTGCTTCTGCTGCACCCCGCGCGTGGCCAGGCCGATCAGCACCATGAACAGCGGGATGAGCGGGATCGTCAGCACCACGGTCAGACCGGAGAGCGGGTCGGCGAGGGTCATCGCACCGATCAGGATCGGCATCGTGATCGCGGTGGCGACCAGCTGAGGCAGGTAGCGGCCGAAGTACGCGTCGAGCGCCTCGAGACCGTGTCCGGCCGTCACCGCGAGGGCGGCGGTGTTGCGCGCACCGAGCCAGCGCGGTCCGAGCCGCGTCACCGCGGCGATGAGCGCCTCGCGCAGCTGCGCCGACGCCGCCGCCGCCCCGCGGGCCGAGGTGCGCTCGGAGGCGGCGATCAGCAGCCCCCGGAGCGCGGCGAGGGATGCCGCGATGCCCACGTATCCCCAGAGCTCGGCGAGCGGCCGCCCCTCGATCGCCCCCACCAGCGCGTGCGTGAGCGCCCCGGCGAAGCCGACGATCACGCCCGCCTGCGCGAGCACGATCGCCGCGGTGACGACGAAGTAGCCGCGCGAGGCGCTCGCGTACCGCAGGAGGCGGGGGTCGACGGGTTTCATGGGTGGGTCCGGGGATCAGTGCGCGACGAGCGCGGCCTTCTCGATCCGGGCGCGGGTGACGCGCTTGCGGAACACCCAGTACGTCCAGCCCTGGTAGGCCAGGATCAGCGGCAAGAAGATGAGCGCCGCCCAGCTCATGATGGTGAGCGTGTAGTCGGTGCTCGAGGCGTTGTCGATCGTGAGGCTCGCGCCCCCGTCGAGGGTCGAGGGCATCACGTTGGGGAACAGCGCGAAGAACAGCGCGGCCACGGCCGACACGATCGTCACGGCCCCGAGGGCGAACGCGGTTCCCTCGCGGTCGCGGGAGTTGGCGACCCACGAGCCGATGAGGGCGAGTGCGGCGACACCCGACAGCGCCACGACGCCGAGGAACAGGGGCGCCTGCGTGGACCGGGCGACGGTCCACCCCAGGAAGACGGCCGCGAGGGCGATCGTGACCAGACCGGCCCGACCCGCCAGGCGCCGGGCGTCGGCGCGCACCTGGCCGTCGGTCTTGAGAGCGACGAAGTACACGCCGTGCGTGAAGAACAGCAGCAGGGTCGTGAGCCCGCCCAGGATGCCGTAGGGGTTCAGCAGCGTCAGCACGGTGCCGGCGTATTCGTGGTCGGCATCCAGTGGCACGCCCTGCACGATGTTCGCGAAGGCGACGCCCCACAGGAACGCGGGGAGGGCGGACCCTGCCACGATCATGCGGTCGAACGAGCGCTTCCACCGCAGCGAGTCGCGCTGATGGCGGTACTCGAACGACACCCCGCGAGCGATGAGCGCGAGCAGGATCACCAGCAGCGGGAGGTAGAACCCGCTGAAGAGCGTGGCGTACCACTCGGGGAACGAGGCGAACAGCGCCGCGCCGGCGACGATCACCCACGTCTCGTTGAGGTCCCACACGGGCCCGATGGTGTTGATGATCTGGCGGCGGGCGATGTCGTCCTTGCCGAGGAAGGGGATCGACATGCCGACGCCGAAATCGAACCCGTCGAGCACGAAGTAGCCGACGAAGAGGAAGGCGACGATCCAGAACCAGAGGTGTGCGAGGTCCATGATGTTCTCCTGCGTTCTCAGTAGACCGTGGTCGGCGTGTTCTCGACGGAGTCGTCGCGCTCGGCATCCGGGTCGGGCAGGGGGTCGGGGCCCTTCTGCGCGAACTTCACGATGAGACCGAACTCGACGATCGCAAGGCTCAGGTAGACGAGCGTGAAGGCGACGAGCGAGACGAGCACGCTCCACCCCGGGACGCTGGGCGAGACGCCGTCCTGCGTGAGCATGAGACCGAAGACGATCCACGGCTGGCGGCCCATCTCGGTGAACACCCAGCCCACGAGGCTCGCGAGCATGGGCAGCGGAGCCGTCCAGATCGCGATCCGCCACATCCAGCCGGCGACGGGGCGCTTCGCGTTCTTGCGCGTGACCCACAGGCCGACGACGCTGACGAGCGCCGCGATGCCGCCGAGCGCGATCATCCAGCGGAAGGCCCAGTACGTGACCCACAGCACGGGGGCGAAGTTGCCGTCGACCTGGTCGGCGAACTGCGGGAACATCTCCTGGCTGTACAGCGTGTTCAGATCGTTGATCCCCTCGACGCAGCCGTCGAGCGAGTGCGTCGACAGGATGCTGAGCAGGAACGGAACGCGGATCGAGAACAGTTCGCTCGTCCCGTCGGGGGTGCCGAGGGTGAAGATCGAGAACGACGCGTCCTGTCCGCAGACCGTGTTGAACGTCGCCTCGGCGGCGGCCATCTTCATCGGCTGGGTCGCGACCATGACCAGGCTCAGCTGGTCGCCGACGATCGCGACGAGCACGAACGACACCACGGTCGCCCACAGGCCGAACCGCAGGGTCTTGCGCATCATGTCGGTGTTGCGGCCGCGGGCCATGTGCCAGGCCGACACCGCGACCACGACCATGGCGGCGAACATCCAGCCGGCGAAGATCGTGTGCGGGAAGGCGGCGAGGGCGACGGGGTTGGTCAGCAGCGCCCAGAAGTCGACGAGCTCGGCGCGGTGACCCTCGGCCGACATCTGATACCCGACGGGATTCTGCATGAACGCATTCGCCGCGATGATGAAGTAGGCCGACAGTGTCGCGCCGATGGAGGCCATCCAGATGCTCGCGAGGTGGGCGAGACGGGGGAGCTTGTCCCACCCGAAGATCCACAGGCCGATGAACGTCGCCTCGAGGAAGAAGGCGAGAAGGCCCTCGAACGCGAGCGGGGCGCCGAAGACGTCGCCGACGAAGCGGGAGTAGGCCGACCAGTTCATGCCGAACTGGAATTCCTGCACGATGCCGGTCACCACGCCCATGGCGAAGTTGATGAGGAAGATCTTCCCGAAGAAGCGGGTGAGGTGCAGCCATCGCACGTCACCGGTGCGGTACCAGACGGTCTGGAAGACCGCCACGATCAGCGACATCCCCAGCGTAAGCGGAACGAAGAGGAAGTGGTACAGGGTCGTCAACCCGAACTGCCAGCGGGCGAGAGCCAGGGGGTCGAGCCACTCCATCGGGAGCCTCCGATCAAACCGGATTATGTGGTCAGACCACATGCTACGCCGGGCCCTCCCGCGCCGCCCGGCGATGATTCGGCGTCGAACCACCTCGTCGGTCTACGCTGAGACTTACCGGGAAAGTCTTTTCCCTGCGAACCGGTCCGGAGGCCGCATGTCGGTGCGTCAGAGCCTGCTCGCGATCCTCGATCGCGGCGTCTGCTACGGCTCCCAGCTGCGCGCCGAGTACGAGAGGCGCACCGGGGCGAGCGTGAACGTCGGCCAGGTGTACACGACCCTCGAGCGACTCGAGCGCGACGGGCTCGTCGAGGGGGCGGGCGTCGACGACGAGGCGCGGGTGCTGTGGCGGCCCACCGCCGCGGGCCGCGCCGAGGCGCGCGCCTGGCTGACCACCGCCTCCCTCGCAGAGGGCCGCGACGACGTCGCCCTCAAGATCGCGCTCGCCGTGACCCTCCCGGGTGCCGACGTCGATGCCATCCTCTCGGTGCAGCGTGCCGCGGTCCGAGCGGCGTTGGACGCGAGCGACGCAGAGGTCGCCGACGCGGATGCCGTTCCCGCGGCGATCGTTCGAGCGGCCCGGAAGGCGCGGCTCGAGGCCGACCTGCGATGGCTCGACGAGGTCGCCCGCCTCACCGCCGCAGCCGTGCCCTTCGGTCTGTCCGAGGAGCGCCCGCGTCGCGGTCGGCCCGCCCGCTCTACGGTGTAAGGCTCGCGTAGCCCCGGCGGAGGGTTTCGTCAAGGGAGGCACGAGGCATCGGGAGAGCGTGCACGCTGAGAGCACCCCAGATGAGCCAAGGAGTTCTCACATGGTCATGGAAGCACCGCTCAGCCGCCGGGGTCCGCTCATCGGCGCGGCGCGCGCGGCGGCCCCCATCGACACCGTCGTCGCCCCACCGGCGCCTACCGAGATCCCCTGGACGCGAATCGACCTCGACCTCTACGAGGTCGCCCGTGGCGGCTACATCGTCGGATACGTCGAGGTCGTCGGTGCGGTGTTCGTGGCCCTCGGCGGCGCACGGTACGACCGCGCGGTCGAGGTGTCGCAGCACCTCACGTTCCACTCCGCCGTCGACGCCCTCGTGCGTCGCGTGCTCTGAGCCTCGGCGGTCTCTCGCGCTCGCGGCGTCAGGGGGCTAGCGAGTAACCCGCTTCGTCGATCGCGGCGGCGAGGTCGTCGTCGGTGACGTCTTCCGTGCGCGTGATGCGCACCACCGACGTACCGCCCGCTTGCAGGGCGATGTCGACGACGCCGACGCCCACGAGCGAGGAGAGCTCCTCGGTGACGGCGCGCACGCAGTGCTCGCAGGTCATGCCCTCGACGCGCAACTCGTCCGTCGCCGCCGCGGCGGCGGGAGCGGATGCCGCTGCCGCGTGGCCGCAGCCGCAGGCGTCGCCGCAGCCCCCACCGGCGGGGGCGGCGGCCGTGAGGCCGAGCTCGATGCGCTGTTCCGACATGGTGTCCTCCTCAGGAACGGACCAGGCGCGCGATGGCCTGGTTTGCTTCTTTCAACTTCTCTTCGGCGACCGGCCCGCCCTGCGCGGCCGCCTCGGCGACGCAGTGCGAGAGATGATCGTCGAGGAGTGAGAGGGCGACGTTCTCGAGGGCCTTCGTGACCGCCGACACCTGCGTGAGGATGTCGATGCAGTACTGGTCATCGTCGACCATGCGGGCGATGCCGCGCACCTGCCCCTCCGCCCGACGCAGGCGCTTGAGGAGGTCGTCCTTGTTGCCCTCGTATCCGTGCATGCCTCGATGATACCCCCGTGGGGTATGCCTAGCACCGTCTCGTGCGGTGTCAACCCCCTCGGCGCACGGCTCCCATTGGCGGACAGTCGAAGCATCAGGAGGTCGACATGCTTTTTCGTCAGACCGGTGGTGGTCGGCGATGACCACCGAACCTTTCCCCACCGGACCCCACCGCCCCGTGCGCATCCCGCACCTGCCCCCGCTGCGCTCGCAGCGGCGAGAATCGAAGGATGACGCGAACACTGGCAGCGCTCCCGGGCGCCGCCCGGAGGCTGTGCCTCAGCCGACGAAACGGCGAGATCTGCACTCGTGAGGACGGGCACCGGGGCCTTCACCACCGCACCGGTGGGCGTCTGCTCTGGAGCGACCTGCAGGCCGATCCGCCCGAGTGCCCCGGTGCGGGCTCACCGGCCGAACCCGCGCCCGCCCTGCCCGACGGCTTTCCGGGCGGGCGGGCACTGTGTCCCGTGTGCTGGGCGTTCGTCGCCTCGATCGACGGTCGACTCGCTCGGCACGACAGCTGGCGGGGCGATGAGACGCGGGCCGAGGCGGATCGGCGGCGTCAGTGGTTCAACACGTACGGGTGGTAGCTGACGCCGGGTGATGTCGACCTCCCTAATCGGGCGGGGAGGAGGCGAGAAAAAGTCTCGATGAGGCGGAGAGCACGCATGCATTGGGCAGACTCCCCACGGGGTCCCGCGCCGTAGCGCTCCGTCGGGCGGCTGCTCCGGCATCCATCGGACCCTCCATCGCCCGAGGAGACCATGTCCATCCCGTCCGTCACGCCCGAACGACGCCTGTGGAGGGCGATCGCGTGCCTGCTGGCCCTGCTGCTGGTGCTCGGGGCCGCCGCGGCAGGGGCATCCGCGAGTCCGGCGACGGCGGCATCATCGTCGCTGCATTGCACCCCGGGCTACGAGTACGCGGTGACCCTCGGGGGCGAGCTCGTCGAGGTGGCGCCCGACGGTTCGACCCGCTCCCTCGGCACGTGGCCTCAGAGCAACTCGGTCAACGGGCTGGGCGTCACGGTGGGCGGCACGCGGGTGCTGGCACTCGACCGCGCAGGGGGAAACGGGTCGCTGAACGACGTCACCGTCCTCACCTACGACCCGCCGTCCGGCCGCTTCGCACGCACCGCCTACAGGTACAAAGCGAGCCTCAACGGCAACGTCCTCGGCGCCTCGATCGATCTCCCGACCGGCGACCTCTATTTCGGGGGCTTCGAGGCGGCGCCGCATGCGGGAGTGGACGAGTTTCGCTTCCAGCTCTATGTCTATCGAGCGGCGACGAACGGTTTCGCCGCTCTCGGATACGTGTGGACCGGCGTCTCGTCCTCGACGGGGACGGCGAACGGCGACCTCAGTTTCGACAACGACGGAGATCTCTTCATCGTCCGCGGTGGAACCAACGAGACGAACCTGGTCGTCGTCACCGCCTCTGCCCTCGCTACCGCCGCCGCATCGGGTTCGGCGGGCGAGATCCCCTCCCAGCGAGCCACGACCTTTCAGAGCGGCTTGGCGGGGACGAACGGTCTCGATTTCGACAGCGCCGGCTATGCCTATCTCGGGAATCTGACCACGATCGCGAAGTTCGACCCCACCACCTGGGCGAAGAAGTCGACCGTGACGACCAGCCTGTCCAACAGCGTCGACCTCGCGAGCTGTCTCGCGCCGCCCACCCTGACCACCACGACGAGTGTGGATGCCCGCAATGCGCCCGGTGACCAGTTCGGCCTGACGCTCTCGAGCGGGGCGTCGACGGTGCTGCAGACGACGACAACGGGATCCGCCTCCGGCGTGCAGCAGGAGCAGGTGGGCCCGCTCCCGGTCCTCGCGAACGAGACCTACACGGTCGTCGAAACGGCCGCGGGTACTACCGACCTGACCGACTACCGCACCAGCTGGGCGTGTACCTCCAGCATTCCCGGGTCATCTGGCACGGTGCCACTGTCCTCCGGGGCGGGGACGACGGCCACCGCGACCATCCCGTCCACCTCCGGCTCGACTGACGACCGCGGGTCCAAGGTGACCTGCCGCTTCACGAACGTGTTGAAGCCCAAGCTCACGATGGTCAAGGTGTTCGACATCCAGCACGGTGCGCCGGCCGACGCCTCCGCGTGGCAGCTCACGGCCACTCGCGGATCCAGCGCCACGACGTTCACCTCCGGCCAGGCGAAACCGCTCGAGCCCGGTACCTACACGCTCGGAGAGGTCGGCCGACCCGGGTACACGCTGACGGCCACCTTCTGCAAGGATGCCGCGGGCACCAGCGTGGCGCTGGGATCCGGACGCACGGTGGCGCTCGCCGACGGCCAGCGCATGACGTGCACCCTCACGAACGCCGACCAAGCGGGATCGGTGACCTGGCGCAAGACCGACAGCGTGAGCGCAGCGCTGATCGGGGGTGCGGCTTTCACTCTCACGGCCCCCGGTGGGGTCACCACCGTCATCGACGACAACCGGGGTCAGACCGGGTACTCCGGTGCCGACACCGACGCGCGTCCCGGCGTGTTCCGCGTCACGGGTCTGTCCTGGGGCACGTACACGCTGACCGAGAAGTCGCCTCCCGACGGGTACCACCTCGCCACCGCGTCGACCTCGTTCACGATCGGTGCCTCCCGCCTCGACGTCACAATGGCCGACGTCACCGACGAGCGCATCCTGACGTTCGACATCGAGAAGCACTCCTACAGCGACCGCGCACAGGCGGCGCCGGCACTGCTCGACGGCGCGGCGTTCGACCTCCGCGCGGACGATCACGGGCATCCCGGAGCCGCCGTCGCGGGAGTGCTGCGGGCGGGGGCTCAGCCCGGCCGGTTCTCCCTCGTCGACATCGCGCCGGGGTCGTACTGGCTCGTCGAGACGGCGGCACCGAGCGGGTACGCGCCTCTCGTCGCCCCCATCGCCTTCGCCGTGCGTCACGATGCCGCCCACCCCGACGGCGCGATCGACCTCGGCTCCACCAGCGACCCGCTCGTCTCCTACGACACCGCCTCGCGCACGCTGCGCATCTGGGACGCCCGCGTCGTGGCACTGCCGTCGGCGGGAGGCCCGGGCACGATCGCCTTCACGAGCGCCGGGGCCGTCCTGATGGCGTCGGCCGCCCTCTTGTGGGTGCGCGCGCGGCGTCGCCGCGGGGCGGCATCCGCTTCCGAATCCTCTCCTCCGACACCGACATCCATCGATACTCAGAAAGCAGAAGGACTATGACCACCACCCGGTTCTCGCGCCGGCTCCGACTCCTCGCCTCGGCGGGGGTGGCGGCCGCACTCCTGGCCGCGGCCGCACCGGCTCATGCCTCGTCGGCCGATATCGACACCTCCGCCTCGGTCTCGCTGACGATCCACAAGTTCGAGCAGCCCGCGACCGGCACCCTCGGCACGAACGACGGAACGAAGATCGCCAACCCCGGTGGTACCCCGCTCGCGGATGTCGAGTTCACCGTGCAGAAGGTCACCGACGTCGACCTCACGACCGACACGGGCTGGGCGACCGCGAGCGCGCTGACCGTCGCCGACGTGTACGGCTCGACGGCCACGCACACGCTCGGCACGGGTATCGTCCGCACCACCGACAGCGCGGGTGAGATCACGCTGACGTCCCCCGCCGTGGGGATCGGCCTGTACCTCGTGCGCGAGACCGCCCCCGGAACGTCGTCGGTGGTCTCGCCCGCCGTCCCCTTCCTGGTCGCGCTCCCGCAGCCGGCCAACGGCGCGTGGAACTACGACGTGCACGTCTACCCGAAGAACGCGGTCTCGCGCCTCACGAAGACCGTCGACGAGAGCAAAGCGCACGTGATCGGCGACACGCTCCCGTGGACCATCACCAACGACGTCTCCAAGGCGCCGGCGGGCACCTCGATCTCGTCCTACGAGATCAGCGACACGCTCGAGAGTCGTCTCGGCTATTCGAGCACCACCGTCTCGCTCGTCGACGGGTCGACGACCTCGACGCTCGCGACGCCGCGCGACTACACGCTGACGGCGCCCACCGTCGGAACCTCCGGCGATGTCGTCGTCTCGCTCACCGCCTCGGGGCTCGCCACGCTCAACGGCGTGGCGAGCACGGCGAAAGTGATCGTCGAGATCGACACCACCGTGCTCTCGATCGGTGACGGCACCATCAGCAACACGGCCACCGCGTACATCAACGATCCTCAGCACACGCACGGGACCAGCTCCACGCCGACTCCCTCCACGTGGGGTGCCCTGCGCGTCGTCAAGCACGTGACCGGCGACAGCACCAAGACGCTGGCCGGCGCCGTCTTCGACGTCTACGCCGTCGACCCGAGCACCGCGGGCGCGACGGCCGTCGTGACGGGCGCGACCACCGGCGCGAACGGTTCCGTCCAGGTCGCCGGGCTGCGCACGGGAGACTACTGGCTCGTCGAGACCACGGCCCCCACCGGGTATCAGAAGCTCGCTCAGCCGGTGAAGATCACCGTGGCCGTCGGATCGACCACGTCGCCGAACGTCGCCGACATCGCGGACTCGCCCATCCCGCCGTTCACCCTCCCGCTCACCGGTGGATCGACGGGCGCGGCGTTTACCGCGGCTGGAGGCGCACTGGTGGTGCTCGCCCTCGGTGTCGTGCTGGTGCGCCGGGCGCGTCGCCGGGCCTGAGCGGCCCTCGCATGAAGACCGGGAGGGTCTCGGACGCCGGTCGGCGGCCGGGGCCCTCCTCGGTGCCGTCTCGGACGGCGCGCACCCTGCGCACCCGCGCGCGACGCGCCCGCCACGATCTGCTGCTCGCCACAGCCGCCCTCATCGGGGTGGCGGTGATGATGTATCCCCCCACCGCGAGCTGGTTCGACCTCATCCGCACCAACACGGTCGTCGAGGGATACGCCCAGGTGGTCGATGCCGCCGATCGACAGGTCGTGGACCAGTCGCTCTCCGCGGCGCGGGAGTACAACCTCCGCGAGGCCACGGGCCTGCTCATCGACCCCTTCGGCGACGACGCCGGGAAGCCGGGCGTCGACGCCGCCGCCGCGCGCTACCTCTCGCAGCTCTCCCTCGACCCGAACGGCGTGATCGCCCGCGTGCGCATCCCCGCCATCGCCGTGGATCTGCCCGTCTTCCACGGATCGACTCCCGACGTCCTCGACCGCGGGCTCGGTCACCTCTACGGCTCGTCGTTGCCGGTCGGCGGGCCGGGGACGCACGCGGTCCTGACCGGCCACTCGGGCCTCCCCGACGCCACGCTCCTCTCCGACCTCGACAAGCTCCACCCGAGTGACGAGGTCGACGTCGACGTCCTCGGGCGCACCCTGCGGTATCGGGTGACAGATTCCGACGTGGTGCTGCCGACCGACATCTCGCGCCTCGCGGTACAAGACGGTCGCGACCTCGTCTCCCTCGTGACCTGCACGCCCATCGGCATCAACACCCATCGCCTCGTCGTGCACGCGGAGCGCATCGCCGACGAGGACGCTCCGGAGACGGGGGCTCCGGAGCGGACCACCCTGCCTCCGCCCTGGTGGCTCGCCGTCCTCGCCCCGGCGGCGGTGGGCTGGCTCGTGGTCGCGGCGCGCGCGATGCGGTGGGCCCGCCGCGCCCGACGTTCCCGCGCGGGCCGGGGGTCACACCGCGACGACGCGGGTCGCTCGGCCGTCGACGACCTCGACCGTCTCATCCAGGGCACCCGCGTGCGCGAGGTCGTGCGTCACGAGGAGGGTGGCGGTACCGCGGTCGTGCGTGAGCCGTGAGAGCAGCGCCATGATCTCCGCGCCGCGGGCGCTGTCGAGCGCGCTCGTCGGCTCGTCCACCAGCAGCACGCGGGGCTCGTGCACGAGCGCGCGGGCGATCGCGACCCTCTGGCGCTGACCGCCCGACAACTGAGCGGGGCGGCGATCGGCGTGGTCGCCGAGGCCCACGGCATCCAGCAGCCCGTCGACGCGACCCCGCACGGCGGCGCGCCGCTCCCGGCGGCCCCGTCCTCCGAGCTCGGCCATCACGCGCAGCTGCTCGCGCGCGGTGAGGGCGGGCAGAAGCTGCGGCTGCTGGAACACGATGCCGATCCGCTCCCGCCGGAGCGCGGTGCGACCCGCGGCGTCGAGCCGAGTGGCATCCACCCCGTCGACGACGACGCGACCGGAGTCGGGACGGACGAGGGTGGCCGCCAGAGCCAGCAGGCTCGATTTGCCCGACCCCGACGGTCCGGTGATGCCCGTGACGAGGCCGGGGCGGCCCTCGAGCGTGACGCGGTCGACGGCGGTGACGCGGGCGTCGCCGTCGGGGTAGGTGAGGGTGACGTCGTCGAGAAGGATCATCGGGTGCTCCCCAGGGCGGTGAGAGGGTCGGACTTCGTGACGGTGCGCAGTGACACGGCGGCTCCCAGCACGCCCAGGGCGATCATGACGAGCGCCGGGGCGAGGGTCGTGAGGGGGCTCAGCACGAACGGCAGGGCGCCGCCGGCGAGCGCGCCCAGGGCGGCCGTCAAGGCGATGCCGACCCCCACTCCGACGATGAGCACGACGAGGGCCTGGCCCAGGGCGTCGCGCACGAGGGCGGGGGTGCTGGCGCCGAGGGCCTTGAGCACGGCGACGTCTCCGGCTCGTTGCATGGTCCACACGGTGAAGAACGCGCCGACGACCAGCGCCGAGACACCGAACAGCATCGCGATCATGAGACCGAGCGATCCGATCTCGGAGCGGAACGTCGGCAGCGCCGGCAGGCTCGCCAGGGGAGTGGATGCCGTGGTCCCGGTGTCGGTGGCCACCGCGTCCCACGCGGGGTCGCCGGAGACGGCGAGCACGGTCGCCGCGCCCGTCCCGCCCAGGCGTTGGGCGAGCGTCTTCCACGCCGTCGAGGTGAGGGCGACGACGGGGGTGTGGCTGTAGGAGAGGTCGTCGCCGACGGAGGCGACGCGGAAGCCCTCGCCAGCGATCGTCACCTCGCTCCCCACGGACGCGCCCAGGGTCTTCGCCGCGCCCGCGGACAGCGCGGCGTCGGTGTCGGACGAGACGTTCAGCGCGAAGGCGGGGGAGTCGAGACCGAAGAGGGCCACAGCCCCCGACGCGGAGGGGCCCTCGGCGCGGGACTGCAGGATGCCGATCGGCACGACGCCGGTGACACCCGCAGCGTCGCGCCACGCGGCGACGGTGGCGTCGCCGATCGCCGACTCTCCGAAGGTCGCCGCCGCGTCTCCGACCGGCTGCAGCACGAGCCGGTCGCCGGGGAGGGCCAGCACGGCCGAGACGTTCTGGGCGGCGAGGCCGCCGGTCAGGCCCGCGAGGAAACCCACGAGCAGGGTGATGAGGGCGACGACCGCCCCGATGAGGGCGAATCGCCCGCGGGCGAACCGCAGATCGCGCCATGCGACGTACACGTCGCCTCCTTCCGCCGGCGGATCTCACCGGCACCCCTCCAGCGTCGTCACCCGGCCCTCCGCGGTCATCGGCGCAAGGGGCGTTCCTGCTCTCCACCTTTCGGATGATCCGCCGCGGGCCCCGCATCCGTAGCCTGGAGATCGTCATGCCGCACCGCACCCTCGCTCCCGTCTTCGCGGGCCTGCGCGCCGGGCTCCACGTCCTGTTCGGGGCCCTCCTCGCGCTCGTCGTGGTGCGCGTGCTGGTGACCGACGGCTCCGTGACGGCTCTCGTGCTGGCGGGGCTGCTCGGCGGGGTCTACCTCGGCGGGCTGGCGGTCGCCCGCGCACGCCGCCGGGCGGCGGCCGTGGTGTGGGTGGCGGTGCTGACCCTCGTCTGGGCGGCGCTGGTCTGGCTGGTGCCGGAGGCCGCCTACCTCGTCTTCCCGCTGTTCTTCCTCTACCTGCACGTGCTGCCCGGGGCCGCCGGGCCCCTCGTCGTGCTCGGGACGACAGCGCTCACGATCGCCGCCTTCGCGGTGCACGGGGGCCTGACGGTGGGCGGCGTCGTAGGCCCCCTCGTCGGCGCGGGCGTCGCACTGCTCATCGGCCTCGGCTATGCCGCGCTCGACCGGCGGGCCGCCGAGCGCGAGGCGCTCATGGCCGAGCTGCTGGCCACGCGCGACCGTCTCGCGGCCGCCGAGCGCGAGCAGGGCATCCTCGCCGAGCGGGCGCGGCTCGCGCGCGAGATCCACGACACCGTCGCGCAGGGGCTCTCGAGCATCCAGATGCTGCTGCACGCGGCCGAGCGGGCGGATGCCACGAGCCCGGGCCTCGCGCACGTGCGTCTGGCCCGGGAGACCGCCGCCGACGGACTCGCCGAGACCCGGCGCTTCATCCGGGAACTGTCCCCGCCCCGCCTCGACAGCGGTCTCGGCCCCGCACTCGAGCGCCTCGCGCGCGACTGGGGAGCACGCGAGAAGGTCGCGATCGACGTCGAGGTGGACGACGACGCGTCGCTGCCGATGGACGCGCAGACGGCGCTGCTGCGCATCGCCCAGGGAGCCCTCGCCAACGTCGCCCAGCACGCCGGCGCGGCGCGCGTCGGCATCCGTCTCGCCCGGCTCGACGACGCGGTGCGGCTGCGGATCGCCGACGACGGCGTCGGGTTCGATCCCGAGCGGGCGGAGGCGGTCGCCGCCGAGACCGATTCGTTCGGATTGCGGGCCATGCGGGAGCGGGTCGGCCAGCTCGACGGCGCCCTCGAGGTCGACAGCGCGCCGGGGCGGGGCACCGCCATCACGGTGACGCTCCCGGGGGGTGCGTCGTGATCCGCGTCGTCATCGCCGACGACCACCCCGTCGTCCGCGCGGGGGTGCGCGCCCTGCTCGATGCGGAGGCCGACATCGAGGTGGCGGGCGAGGCCGCGACCCCCGACGAGGCGGTCGCCCTGTCCGAGCGTCTCGCGCCGGAGCTCGTGCTGATGGACCTGCAGTTCGGCGACCGTGCCGCCGGTGCCGAGGCGACCAGGCGCGTCCGCGCGCTCGCCGCCCCGCCCTACGTTCTCGTGCTCACGAACTACGACACCGACGGCGACATCCTCGGTGCCGTCGAGGCGGGGGCCAGCGGGTACCTGCTGAAGGATGCGCCTCCCCACGAGCTGCTGGCCGGTGTCCGCGCCGCTGCGGCGGGGCAGAGCGCGCTCGCACCGGCGATCGCGGGTCGACTGCTCGCGCGGATGCGCGAACCCCGCGTCACCCTGTCGGCGCGCGAGATCGAGGTGCTGCATCTCGTCGCCCGCGGCGCGTCGAACGCCGACGTCGCGGCGCTCCTGCACATCACCGACGCGACGGTGAAGTCGCACCTCGCACACGTCTTCTCGAAGCTCGGCGTCACCTCGCGCACCGGCGCCGTCTCCGCGGCGCGGGCCCTCGGCATCCTGCGCTGACGGTTCGGACGCCGAGGCCGACGGCGCAGGCGACGACGTACGATGGGCGTCATGATCCGGGTGCGAGTGGTCGGCGTGGCCCTCGACCCGGCCCAGCAGCACGTCATCCTGCTCTCGCCGTTCGACGCCGAGGCCGACGGTGAGCGCGTGCTCCCGGTGTGGATCGGTCCGCAGGAGGCGATGTCGATCCTCGTCGCGATCGAGGGCACCGCCTCGCCCCGCCCGCTCGCGCACGACCTCATGACGGCGATGTTGGGGGAGTTGTCGGCGACCGTCGACCGGGTCGAGATCACCCATCTCGAGGACGGCACGTTCTACGCCCGCCTCGTGGTCGACACCCCGCGGGGACAGCGCTCCTTCGACGCCCGCCCCTCCGACGCGATCGCCCTGGGAGCCCGTGTCGATGCGCCGATCTGGGTCGCCGACAGCGTCTTCGCCGAGGCGGGAGTGCCCGACGACGCGGTCGAGCTCGACCCGTCGCCCGAGGAGGAGCGGGTGGAGGAGTTCCGCCGGTTCCTCGACGACGTCGACCCCGAGGACTTCCAGGGCTGACGGTCCGCCGCCCCCTCGACGCTCCTAGACTCGCGGAGGGGCCGCGCGCCGCGGCCTCATCACGACGAACGGGGTACGAATGCAACTCGCCATGGTCGGACTCGGACGGATGGGCGCCAACATCGTGCGCCGACTCATGAGGGACGGTCACGATTGCGTCGTCTTCGACGTGAATCAGGATGCCGTGGCGTCCCTCGTCGAGGAGGGGGCGACCGGGGCGACGAGCATCGCCGACCTCGCTTCGAAGCTGCAGAAGCCCCGCGCCGTGTGGCTCATGATCCCCGCCGGACTCACCGGGTCGGTGGTCGACCAGGTCGCCGAGGTGCTCGAGCCGGGCGACATCATCATCGACGGCGGCAACTCGAACTACCGTGACGACGTGCGTCGCGCGAAGAAGCTCGACGACAGCGGCATCCACTACGTCGACGTGGGGACCAGCGGCGGCGTGTTCGGCCTCGAGCGCGGTTACTGCCTGATGGTCGGCGGTCACGACGAAGCCGTCGCGCACCTCGAGCCCGTGCTGCGCACGATCGCGCCGGGACCGGGAGAGGTCGAGCGCACGCCCGGACGCACGGGCGACTACACGACCGAGGAGCGCGGGTACCTGCACTGCGGTCCCTCGGGGGCCGGGCACTTCGTGAAGATGGTGCACAACGGCATCGAGTACGGCATCATGGCCGCGCTCGCCGAGGGGCTCAACGTCTTGAACAACGCCGACGCGGGCCTGCACCAGGGCGAGCACTCGGCCGAGGTCGCCCCGCTGGAGGAGCCCGAGTACTACCAGTTCGACATCGACACGGCGCGGGTGACGGAGCTGTGGCGCCGGGGATCGGTCATCTCGTCATGGCTGCTCGACCTGACCGCGGCGGCTCTCGCGCAGAACCCCACGCTCGACGGACTCGCCGGTCGCGTCTCGGACTCAGGCGAGGGGCGCTGGACCGTCAAGGCCGCCGTGGACACCGGGGTGCCCGTGCCGGTGCTGGCCGCCTCGCTGTTCGAGCGCTTCGCCTCGCGGGGCGAGGACCACTTCGCCAACCAGGTGCTGTCGGCGATGCGTCTGCAGTTCGGCGGTCACCAGGAGCTGCCCGCCGGCGACGTGCTGGAAGCCGGTCAGAAGAAGGCCGAGAGCGGCCGGAGCTGACGGCCCGCGCGCGCGTTCAGCGCGTCAGCAGGATCTGACAGATGAAGAGGCCCCCGCCGTCGTTCCACACCTCGACGGCGGGGGTTTCGCATGCGCCGTCCTCGGCGGTGAGCAGTCGGACTCCAGCGTCGTCGTAGAGCGCGTAGGGGCCCACGGTGCCGCGGACGGCGGCCGAGACGCCCTGCGGGAGCTCGCCCACCGAGGCGAGCGCCTCGCGCAGCGGAGCACCGGCCTCCTCGGTGTAGTACGTCGCCGCGGCGTAGTCGCGGCAGTTGGCCGTCCCCCCTGATCCGAGAGGGAAGCCCGTGCCCAGGCAGTAGCCGCCCGCGGGCATGTCGGGGAGCGTGCCGTGAGCGCTGCGGTACTTCTCGAAGATCTCCTGCCACTGCACGAGCTTCTGGGTGGCCTGCTGATTCGGGGTGGACTGCGTCGAGGTGAGCAGCCAGGCGAGGAATCCGAGAGCCCCGAGGATGACGACCCCGCCGACGATGAGGGCGGTGAGAGCGGCGGGGTGGAGGCGGGCGCGAGACGTGGACGACATGGCGGGCTTTCTCGAGGGGGCGGGACGCGGGCGACGCGATGACGGATCGCGCCAGACTCGCATCCGCGGTGTCGGTCTCCGCGCGCGCTCACCGTCCCTCCCGCGGGGAAGCGTCGAAGGTTCACCCGCGTGCTCGCCCGCCCGGGTCCCCGCGTCGGATCGCCCCGGGCGGGCGGGGGAGACTAGGGGGATGAGCAGTTCGGCATCCACCCCCTCCGACCGTTACGTCGTCGCCACCGACGGCGCCTGCAAGGGCAACCCCGGCCCCGCGGGCTGGGCGTGGGTCGGCGAAGACGGCCACTGGGCCGCGGGCTCGATCCCCTCGGGGACGAACAACATCGGAGAGCTGCTCGGGCTCCTGCACGCGATCACCGACCACGCCGACGTGCGCGAGCTCGTCGTGCAGGCCGACTCGAAGTACGCGATCGACACGTATTCGTCGTGGATGGACGGCCACCGCCGTCGCGGGTGGGTGACGAGCGCCAAGAAGCCGGTGGCCAACCGCGGGATCCTCGAGGCGCTCATCGCCGCTCGCGATGCGCGACGCGAGGCGGGGCTCCCCGACGTCGTGCTCGAGCACGTGCGCGGACACTCCGGCCACGTGCTGAACTCGTGGGCCGACGAACGCGCGGTGCGCGCCTCGCAGCATGCGGCGAAGGGCGAGGAACTCATCTGGACCTCGCTGCGCGGTCTCGATCGCCTCGAGGTGCAGAAGGCACCGCCCCGTTCCGCGGCGGACCGCAACGGCCGCTGAGACCGCCCGGTCAGCCGGCCAGCACCTCGGCCTCCTCCGCCGGGGCGAGTCCGGCGCGACGGGGCCGGTCGATCCCGCGCGCCCGTTCGTCGTCGAGGACGCGTCGCATCGTCTCGGCCAGAGGGCGGCGCCGACCATCGGATGACAGGAACGCGGCGTCGCTGCGACGGGAGAAGCCCCGCGCCTCGGCGGGCAACCAGAGCGGGAGCGACCGCGGGCCCGCCCAGTACTGCACACCGCGGGACAGGAGGGTCTCGTCGTCGAGCGGGACGGTCTCGACGCTCGCACCGGCGGCCTCACGGGCGGCCGCGAAGACCGCGGCGAGCGGGAACTCCTCACCGACGGCGTTGACCGGACCGGTCACCCCTGCCGACCCCGCGCGCACGATCCATTCCGCGAGATCGTCGACGTCGATGCCCTGCGCGTGCCGGCCGCTCGGCTCGGGCACGACCGCCCGGCCTCCCCGCGCGAAACGGGCCGGCCAGTAGCCGAAGCGATCGGTCGGGTCGCCCGGTCCCACGATGAGCCCGGCGCGAGCCCGCAGCGCCCGCTCGCCCACGCGCGCGGTGGTCAGTCGCTCGGCGTGCACCTTGGCATCCGCGTACTGCTCGAGGTCGACGGGCTCGACGAGGTCCGCGGACTCGTCGGCGAACGGCGCGGCGGAGTCCGCGTACACCGACACGCTCGACACGAGCGTCCAGTGCGCCGCCCGGTGGGCGAGGGCGTCGAGACCGGATGCCACGAAGCCGGGGTCCCACGAGAGCTCGACGACCTCGTCCCACTCGCCGTCGAGGTCGGCGTAGGCGTCGGGGTCGTTCCGGTCGGCGCGCACCAGCCGTGCTCCGGCGGGGACGGCTCCCGACTCTCCCCGGGCGAGACAGGTGACATCGGCGCCGGTGGCCAGCGCCGCCGTGGCGATGGCCCGGCCGAGCCAGGCGGTTCCGCCGAGGATGAGGATGCGTCGCATGCGGCCAGCCAAGCAGCCGCCGGCCCGTGCGGCGAGCGGGTTCGCGCTCGGCGGACGCAACCCCTCGCGGGAGCCACCGGCCGTCGGCGGCTGAGTCGGCTCAGTTCGCGCTGTCCGACGGCGCGGGCGTCCCCTGGTGAAACGTCAGGCGCGGGGGCGAGCCCTGCCACACCGACGAACGGCGACTGACGCGCTCCTCGACCGTGAGCAGGTAGTCCAGGAGCACCGTGCCGGGGGCGATGACGCGGCTCGACCGCTCAGCGATCTCGGCCGTCGACGTGCCGGGCTCGGCCCGCAGGGCGGCGACGATGGCCTCCCGCGTGAAGCGGCGCCCCGATTGCCCGATCTCCACGAAGTCGTCGTCCAGCAGTGGCTCGACCCGGGCGGGGTCGTGGCGCACCCGCGGGTCCAGCAGACGCTCCTCGGCCGCCCACGCCGCGGCGACGAGGGTCGCGGCATCCCGGTCTCGTCCGCGGATCTCATACCGGCGCTCGATGCCGACGGTCGCTGCGCCCCACGCGCTCGCCGCGACGCGGCGCTGATGGGCGTCGAACGCGGCCTCATCGACGAAACGCTCCTCGACGCGCCACACGAGGGGGTCGTCGGTGGGGTCGACGTCGAAGGAGACGCAGCCCGGTTCGGCCCGGGTGAGGGCGAGGTGCGCAGGGAGGTGTGCGCGCACCCGCGCGGCTTCGGTCTCGTCGGCGCAGCGGAGCGAGCCCGACAGCGTGACCTCGCGGCCGCGGTGGGGAGTCGAGGCAGACGTCATCCGCTCACGCTACGGGGTCAGGTGGCGGGGGATGCCAGCGACGGGGTCTTCGCGATGGCATCCCTCAGCACCTTCTCGCCCGGGAAGAGGGCGTCGTGGTACACGTCGCCGAAGGCGAAGGGGGCGCGCATGTGCCAGATCGAGACGCCCGTGCACCACGACGACCGCAGCGGGGCCTTCAGGACCGAGCGGTAGAGCAGCGCTTGCACGTCGTGGTTCGGGGCGCCCGTGGGCGGGGTACTGCCCTCCTGCTGGGCGAGACCGTCGACCCGCGGCTGCACGCCGACCTCGGTGATGAGGAAGGGGATGCGCAGCTGCGCGCACACGTCCTCGAGCTTTCCGAGGTGGTCGTCGGTGCGACCGTCGGCTCCGCGCCAGCCGCCGGCGAGCTCGTCGACGGTGATATTCGGCGCGGACGGGGTGTAGACCTTGTCGGTCAGGCGGATCCACGAGTTGATGCCGAACACGTCGAGCAGCTGGGCCATGTGCGGGGTGCCCTGCGGCAGCCAGTACGTGTGCAGCAGATACAGCTCCAGCGTGGTGAAGGCGGCGGTGAGCTTCACCCCGGGCTCGGCCGTTCGCACCGTCTTCACGAGATCGACCCATTTCGCGTACTGCGCCGCGTCCGTCTGGCCCGGCTGCTCGCACGCGAGGGAGAGGTACTCGATCCCGTTGTCGGCGCAGAGGCCCGCGAAATGCACCATCTGCTCGGTCCACCGCGAGAAGAAGCCGTCGACGGATGCCGGGGCGTAGTTCGCGCGATAGAAGCCGTCGCCGTCCTTCTCGGTGGCGATGTGGGGCTTCAGCAGAGTGATGCGGACGCCGCGATCCTTCGCGAGGGCGAACACCTTGCGGATGCGATCGTCGGACACGCGGGTGAACGTCGTCGAGGTGGCATCCGGGATGTAGCAGAGCACGACGAGGGTCGCGTGCGCGCCGAGGAGGGCGATGCGGTCGAGTTCGCGCGCCGTCGCGGAGAGGGGGGTCTTCTCGTCGAGGCTGAGCGAGATGCTCAGGTCGCGCCTGATGTCGCCGACCGTGCCGGCGAATCGGCGCCGCCGACGGTCGTCGTCCCGGCGCACCTCGATCGTGAAGGCGTACGGGCCCTGGGTCGTCGGTCGTCCGGCGAGGGTCGCACCGACGATCGCGAGGCCCGCGGGGAGTTCACCGTCGACGAGCGCCAGCGTCGCGTCGTCGGCTTTCGACAGCGGGCGGCGGACGGTGTCCCACACGTGGAGGTCGAGGTCGGCGGGCGTGCTCGCGCTCGGAGAGGGGGATGCGCCGGAGGCGCTGTTCGACGCAGACATGACGGGCTCTGCCGGAGCGCCGTTGGTGATGACCGTTGCCGCCGCGGCGCTGGCGGCGCCCAGGGCCACCACTCCGAGACCGCCCAGGAGAAGGCCGCGTCGTGAGACGTCCATGTCGGCCCCTTCCCGATGCGATGCCGTGAGATGCGCGATGCCGTGTGATGCGCGGTGTCGACGTCGACCGGTGAGGGCCTCGGGGCCCGCCGTCCCAGGCTAGGGCGCGCGGCGGGCGGCGCGACGCCTCAGCGCCGGAATCCGCAACGATTCTGGGTCTTCTCCCGGGCGGACGGCGCCCGGATCACGCCGGTTACGCTGGAAGACCCGTCACTTGAGGAGTCACCGTGTCATCCGACGAGCGCGCCCGGCGCATCCGCATCCTCCGCACCGCATCGCTCGCCGTCGCGGGTGTCGGAGCGTCGATCGCGATGGCGGTCCTGGGGTCGTGGTGGGCGCCGCTCATCCTGCTCCTCGCCACGGCCGGCGCCGTCCTGGTGATCTGGAAGTCCGACAGCGCGCTCGCCGCCCCTCGCGCCGTCATCCCCGTGCTGGTCGTCGTCAGTGCTCTCACCGTGGCGGGTCTCCTCGGCATCGCCGGTGTGCTGCCGACGGGATGGGCGTGGGCGGCGCTGGGCGCGTACGCGGTGGCCTGGGGCGAATACCTGCTGTCGCAGACGGTCGCCCGCTCGCGCGGCGTCACGGCCTGGCGCTGACCGGCGCCGGCCGCTCCAGACAGATGAGGTCGGGGCGGTCGTCCCACGAGGCGACGACCGTGAAGCCCCGCCGTCGGTAGAGGCGGACGGCGTCATCCCGCCAGCGCCAGACCGAGAGGCGCACGGGTGTGACGGCATCCGCGAGGGCCGTGTCGAGCAGGGCGGACCCGACTCCTCGACCCCGTGCCGGCGGCGTGGTCCACAATCGCGAGAGCTCCACGACGACGGGCGAGATGCGCACGACGACGATGCCGCAGTCGACGTCGTCGACCGTGGCGACGAGCACGCGATTCCCCGCGAAGGCCGCCGCGGGGTCGTCGATCTCACGGGCGTAGCGAGCGGCCAGCGCCGCCCCCGGCGTCGCGAGCCCGCGCTCGGCCTTCTCCGACTCCGTCCGGCGCAGGTAATCGCCGAGCAGTCCCGAGACCGCGGCGGCGTCTCGGGGGAAGACGGCGGTCCGAACGACGGTCATTCCTCCACCGTACGACTGCTTCCGAGACGACGAATGGACCCGGATGCCGAGGGGGCGGCATCCGGGTCCATCCGGGGTGGTCAGACCGTCGCGAGCGTCGGCTGCCAGCCGAGGGCGGGCGCGACGTGCTTCGCGAAGTTCTCGACGAGGCGGAGGTTGAACTCCACGCCCATCTGGCTCGGGATGGTCAGCATGAGGGTGTCGGCGCTCATCACGGCCGCGTCGTTCTGCAGCTGCTCCACGAGCACCTCGGGCGGCGCGGCGTAGGTCTTGCCGAACGTCGAGCGCATGCCGTCGATCACGCCGATCTGGTCGCTGCCCGCGGACCCGCCGAAGTACATCTCGTCTTCGGCGGTGACGATCGGGAAGATGCTGCGGCTGACCGAGGTGCGCGGCTCACCGGCGTGCCCCGCCTCGCGCCACGCGGCGCGGAAGGCGTCGAGCTGCTGGGCTTGCAGGATGTCGAACGGCGTGCCGTCGGCCTCGGTGAGCAGCGTCGACGACATGAGGTTCACCCCCGTGCGCCCCGCCCACTCCGCGGTTGCGGTGGTGCCGGCGCCCCACCAGATGCGCTTCTTCAGGCCGGGGGAGTGGGGCTCGATGCGCTGCAGACCCGTTCCGCCGCCGAAGGGGCTCATCGGGTCGCGCTCGGCGAGACCCTCGCCCTCGATCGCGCGCAGGAAGAGGTCGAAGTGGTCGCGGGCGATGTCGGCGCCGCGCGGGTCCTGCGACCCCGTGTACCCGAACGCCTCGTAGCCGCGCTGCACGGTCTCGGGTGACCCGCGGCTCACGCCGAGGGCCAGGCGGTTGCCGCTGATGAGGTCGAGGGATGCCGCTTCCTCCGCGAGCATGAGCGGGTTCTCGTACCGCATGTCGATGACGCCGGTGCCGACCTCGATGCGGGAGGTGCGCGCGGCGATCGCCGCGAGCAGCGGCATGGGCGCCGCCTGCTGACGGGCGAAGTGGTGCACCCGGAACGAGATGCCGTTCACGCCGAGGTCGTCCATGCCCTGGGCGAGGTCGATCGCCTGGAGCATCGAGTCGCCCGCGGAGAGATGGTGTCCCCCGCCGAGGGGGCCGTAGTGGCCGAAGGAGAGTGTGCCGAAGGAGCGCATACGCGGTGCAACGCACGGCATCCTGATCTATTCCCACGCATGTAACGCGAGATGGCCCGGACGCCCGCGAGGTGTGGAAGCATTTCGAGAATGGACGATGGCGTGCGGGAGGAGCTGCGGCGACTGCGCGCGCGGGCGTACGGACCGAGCGCCGACATCTCCGCCGACCCGGCCGCGTACGAGCGGCTGCTCGCGCTGGAAGACCTCGAGCGGTCCGAGCGGGCAGCTCCGGCAGCCGCGACGGCCCCGGTTCCGTCAGCCTCGGCTCCGACGGTCCCGCCTCCCTCGGCCCCGGCGGTCGGCGCCGCGGCGCCCGTCGACGGCGACGAAGAACCCGAGCCCGAGGAGGAGGTCGAGCGCGAGCGCGCCCCGCTCCTGCGCTCCAAGCGCACCGTGTGGGCGTGGGCACTGTCCCTCGCGCTCGTCGCGGCGCTCGCGAGCGCGGCGACCACCGTGGGAGTCGGGTTCGTGCCGGTCGCCGCGTCCGTGGGAGCGCCGCAGGTGGCGACCCTCGTCGAGGATCCGGGCGCGCAGAGCCCCACCATCTTCGGACAGCGCACGGGGGACGAACGGGGTTTCGCGGACTTCTACGGAGTGAGCGCCTTCGTCGGCACGGCCCAGGTCGATGCGAGCGAGAATCGCAGCTCGTGCCTGTATTTGCTCGACACCGACGAGGTCGGGCAGGACGGCACCACCGGCTTCCGCGGCAACTTCGTCTACGGCGGATGCGGGGCGGGGATCTTCCCGGCCACCGTGCAGTTCGTCGTCGCCGACGGCATGCCGGACGCCTTCATCGAGCGCTTCCCGGTCGGCACGAGCGTGCAGTTCGTGTACGACGGCGAGAACGTGGGCGTCTTCAGCGACGCGGGGTGAGGCACGGGGGCGCCAGGCGCGAGCGGTGGAGCCGGTGGCTTCGACGGGCTCAGCCACCTCGGGTGCGGGCTCAGCCGCCTCGGTTCGGCGCAGCCGCCTCGGTCGCGCGCAGCCGCCCTGGTCGGGTCCGGGCGCCTCGGCTCGGGCTCCGCCCTGGCGGCCCCGAGCCTGTCGAAGGGTCCGCCCGCCCGGTGGATGAGAGGGTGGGGGAGTGACCACCCTCCTCGAGCACGTGCCGACCGGCAGCGATCCGGATGCCGTGTACCTCGGCTTCGTCGAGTGGGCGGCCTCGCGCGGGCTGACGCTGTACCCGGCGCAGGACGAAGCGATCATCGAGATCGTGTCGGGGGCGAACGTGATCCTGTCGACCCCGACCGGCACGGGGAAGTCCCTGGTCGCGGTCGCCGCGCACGCGGCATCCCTCTCCCGAGGCGGCCGCACCTATTACACGGCGCCCATCAAGGCGCTCGTGAGCGAGAAGTTCTTCGCGCTCGTCGACATCTTCGGGGCGGAGAACGTCGGGATGGTCACGGGCGACTCGTCGGTGAACTCCGACGCCCCGATCATCTGCTGCACCGCGGAGATCCTCGCGAACCTGGCCCTCCGCCAGGGCGCCGACGCGGACGTCGACCAGGTCGTGATGGACGAGTTCCACTACTACGGCGAGGCCGACCGCGGCTGGGCGTGGCAGGTGCCGTTGCTGCTGCTGAATCGCGCGCAGTTCATCCTCATGTCGGCCACTCTCGGTGACGTCGAGGAGATCGCCGACGACCTCTCGCGCCGCACCGGTCGGCCCACGGCGAGAGTCACCGGCGTCGAGCGCCCGGTGCCGCTGCACTTCGAGTACGCCCGCACGCCCGTGCACGAGACCGTGCAGGAGCTGCTCGACACGAAGCAGGCGCCGATCTACGTCGTGCACTTCTCGCAGGCCGCGGCCATGGAGCGCGCGCAGGCGCTGTCGTCGATCCGCATCATCGGCCGCGAGCAGCGCGACGAGATCGCCGAGGCGATCGGCGGCTTCCGCTTCACCACCGGCTTCGGCAAGACGCTCTCGCGCTACGTGCGCGCCGGCATCGGCGTGCACCACGCCGGCATGCTGCCGAGGTATCGCCGGCTCGTCGAGACCCTCGCGCAGCGGGGGCTGCTGCGTGTCATCTGCGGCACCGACACCCTGGGCGTCGGCATCAACGTGCCGATCCGCACCGTGCTCATGACGGCACTGACCAAGTACGACGGCACCCGTATGCGCCAGCTCTCGGCGCGCGAGTTCCATCAGATCGCGGGGCGCGCGGGCCGGGCCGGCTACGACACCGCGGGCACCGTCGTCGTCATGGCGCCCGATCACGAGATCGAGAACGCCGCGCAGATCCTCAAGGCCGGCGACGACCTCAAGAAGCAGAAGAAGATCGTGCGCAAGAAGGCGCCGCAGGGCTTCGTCAACTGGACCGAGCAGAGCTACGACCGTCTCGTCGCGGCCGAGCCCGAGCCGCTCCAGCCGCAGATGAAGCTGTCGGCCGCCATGTTGATCAACGTCATCGCGCGCGGCGGTGACGTGTTCGGCAACGTCCGCGCGCTCGTGTTCGACAACCACGAGCCCCGCCCCCGCCAGTACGAGCTCGCGCGGCGGGCGATCGCGATCTTCCGCACGCTCGTGCAGGCGGGAGTGGTGGAGGCGGGGGCCGACGGCATCCGGTTGACCGTCGATCTGCAGCCGAATTTCGCACTCAACCAGCCGCTGTCGCCGTTCGCGCTCGCCGCGATCGAGATGCTCGACCCCGAGGTCGAACTCGGTCGGGGGCCGGATGCCGTCGCCCCGGCGTCATCGGTCGGCACGGGGCACTACGCGCTCGACGTCGTCAGCGTCATCGAGGCGACGCTCGACGACCCGCGCCCGATCTTGTCGCAGCAGCAGTTCCGGGCGCGGGGCGAGGCGGTCGCCGCGATGAAGCGCGAGGGCATCGAATATGACGAGCGGATGGAGCTGCTCGAGGAGATCACCTGGCCGAAGCCCCTGGAGGAACTGCTCGCGCAGGCGTACGAGGTGTTCGCGTCGAGTCAGCCGTGGATCCGCGACTTCGAGCTGTCGCCCAAGTCGGTCGTGCGCGACATGTTCGAGCGGGCCTGCTCGTTCGGCGAGTACGTCTCGCTGTACCAGCTCGCGCGCAGCGAGGGTCTGGTGCTGCGCTACCTCAGTGACGCATATCGCGCGATCCGGCAGACGGTGCCGGTCGACGCGCAGACGCCCGACCTGCTCGACCTCATCGCGTGGCTCGGCGAACTGGTGCGGCAGGTGGACTCCAGCCTGGTCGACGAGTGGGAGCAGCTCATCAACCCGGCCGACGACCCGGATGCCCCCGTGGTGCCTCCGGCGCCGCCGTCGATCCTCACCAACCGCCGCGCGTTCGTCGTGCTCGTGCGCAACGAGATGTTCCGGCGCGTGCAACTCGCTGCTCTGCAGCGCGACGAGGAGCTCGTCGAGCTGGATCCGGATGCCGGTTGGCCCGAGGTTCTCGACCGCTACTTCGATGAGCACGACGCGATCGGCACGGGCGGAGCGGCACGCTCGTCCGCTCTGGTCGACATCGACGAGTCGTCGGCCTCCGACGGAGTGTGGCGCGTCGAGCAGACCATCGACGACCCCGCGGGCGACCACGACTGGCGCATCCGCGCGGAGGTCGACCTCGCGGCATCCGAGGAGGAAGGCACCGCGGTCGTCCGGGTCACCGAGGTGCTGCGGCTCTGACGCCTCCTCCCCGATCCTGCGATGGGTGAAGTTCTCCACCGATCGCACGTGCGCATGTGATTCCCGGTGAGCGGCGTCGTACAGTGAACGCACGCCGCGCACAGGAAGGATCGGCCGTGACTCTCGACATCGCACAGGTGTTCATCGCCCTCGCCGCGTTGTTCCTCACGTTCTCTGCGGCGATCCTGGGCGGCGTGAAATGGATGCTCGATCGGGTCGAGCGTCGGACCGACCGCAACTTCGCGCAGGTCGATCAGCGTTTCGCGCAAGTCGACCGGAGGTTCGAACAGGTCGATCAGCGGTTCGAACAGATCGATCACCGGTTCGACCGCCTCGAGGCCCGCATGGAGCGGGCGGATGCCCGCATGGACCGCGCTGACGCACGGCTCGACGAGCGCATGGCGCGTATCGACGCCCGCGAACGGCAGATCGACGACCGGCTGCTCAAGATCGACGCGAACATTCTCGACATCACCGCGAGAATCGCCGGCATGACCGACAGCATCGTCGAGATGAAGGCCTCGCTCGCGCGGCTTGAGGGCCCGCACCCGCCCCTGCTGATCGCGCGCGGCTGACGATTCCTGTCCGCGCCGATCATCGGTGCGGCGCCCGGGCCCTCGCACGAACGACGGATGCCGAGGCCCTGAGGCCCCGGCATCCGTCGTGATCGATTCCGCTCAGGACTTGCGGGCGACGCGGTTCTCGGCGCTGACCATCCACGACAGCTGCTCGAGGCGCTCGAGCACACCGTGCAGGATGTCGGCGCTCGTGGGGTCTTCCTCGTCGACGTCGTCGTGCACGTCGCGGACGGTGCCGACGACGGCATCCAGACGCTCGGTGATGAGGTCGATGACCTCGGCCGTGTCGACCTCGCCCTGCGGGAACTCGGGGAGGGTGGTGGTCTCGGCGACGGTGTCGCTGCGTCCGTCGGGGAGGGCGTGCAGCGCGCGCATGCGCTCGGCGATCTCGTCACCGAACTCGCGGGCGGCGTCGATGATCTCGTCGAGCTGCAGGTGGGTGTCGCGGAAGTTCTTGCCGACGACGTTCCAGTGGGCCTGCTTGCCCTGGATCGACAGCTCGATGAGGTCGACCAGCACGGCCTGGAGGGCGTCGGTCAACTGCTCCGACGCCTGGAAGCCCTTCTCGGCGTTCTGCTCGTCGGTGGTCTCCGGACCGCTGCCTCCGCGCGCGGGGCGGCGACGGTTCTTGGTGGGGGCGGCGTCCTTGGTGGTGGTGGCGGACATGCGCGTTCCTTTCGCTCACGGTCGGTAGCGACGTTAGGCCGCAGGCTCGAGCGGGCGGCGGGGGTTGCGAGCGCGTCGGAGGAGAGGTACCGGAGCCGCGTCCGTAGCCGCTCGGACGCCATACGACAACCCCGGGGGAGCCTCGGCGCGCGATTCCTAGCGTGAAGACGTGCCTCCCACTCCTCCCGCACCGTCTCGGCCGCTTCGCGACTACGCCGCGATCGGCGACGGCCGAACGGTCGCGCTCATCGGCCTCGACGGCTCGGTGGACTGGCTTCCGCTGCCCAATATCCATTCCCGCCCGGTCTTCGCGCGTCTCGTCGACGAGTCGGCGGGAGGCTGCATCGAACTGGCACCCGTGGAGGAGTACGAGGTCTCTCGGCGGTACATCCCGCGCACGAACGTCCTCGAGACCACGTTCACGACCGCCTCCGGGGTGGCCACCCTCACCGACGCCATGGTCACGGGCATCGCCGGGCGCCTGCCGTGGGCCGAGCTCGCCCGCCGCGTCGACGGGGTGAAGGGCGAAGTGGAGTTCGCGTGGTGCGTGCAACCGGGCACCATGCTCCGCTCCGCGGCGCCGTGGACCGAGCGCATCGACGGCTTCTCGATCATGCGCATCGGCCATGTCTCGCTCGCGGTGACGGGCCACGAGCACGGAGTCCACGGAGACCCGGATGCCGGCGACGAGAGCATCGACGGAGGGTTCACGACCACGAAGGGATCGCGGCACCTCCTCGTCATCGCCGCCACCGAGGGCGAGCCGCTGCGCATCCCCGACGCGAAGAACGTGGACCGGGGCATCGACCGCACGATCGGCGGCTGGCAGATGTGGTCGGACGAGTTCTCGTACGAGGGTCCGTGGGCCGACGACGTGCAACGCAGTGCCCTCGCGTTGAAGCTGCTGCTGTTCAGCCCGACCGGGGCGATCGCCGCGGCGGCGACGACATCGCTGCCCGAGAACCCCCGCGGCGGCAAGAACTGGGACTACCGCTTCGCATGGGTCCGCGACCTCGCTTATACCGCGCACGCGTGGGTGGGGTTCGGTCTGCGCGAGGAGACGCACGCGGCGATCTCGTGGCTGCTGCGGACGATCCGCAAGAACGGTCCCGAGGTCCAGGTGATGTACACGCTCGACGGGGACGCCGAGATCGGGCTCGAGAAGCACGAGGTCCCGGGGTGGAACGGCAATCAGCCGGTCGTCACGGGCAACCCCGCGCAGGGGCAGCTGCAACTCGGCGTCTACGGCGACCTCATCGCGCTGTGCCGCACCTACGTCGAGGCCGGCAACCGCCTCGACACCCAGACCGGGCGGCTCCTCGCCGACGTCGCCGATCGCACGTGCGACCTCTGGCGCCGCGAGGACTCGGGCATGTGGGAACTCCCGGAGCTCCGCCATTACACCTCGTCGAAGATGGGGTGCTGGAAGGCCCTCGACGACGCCCAGTGGCTGGCGGACGGCGATCACATCCCCGACAACGGCGACCGCTGGCGCGCCGAGCGCGACCGCATCCACCGCTGGGTCGAGGAGCGCTGCTGGTCGGACGAGTTGCAGGCCTACACGATCGCGCCCGGCAGCGAAGACCTCGACGCCTCCGTGCTGCTGCACGCGCCGACGGGATTCGACCGGGGCGAGCGCATGTCGAAGACCCTGGATGCCATCACGGAGCGTCTCACGACCGAGAACCACCTCGTCTATCGCTACACCGGCATGGACCAGGAGGAGCAGACGTTCGTCGCCTGCGCCTTCTGGCGAGCCACCGCCCTGGCGTGCGTCGGTCGGCACGACGAGGCCCTCGAGGCGATGGACGCCCTCGTCGCCCAGGGCAACGACGTCGGGATCTACTCCGAGATGATCGCGGAGTCCGACGGCGCGTTCTGGGGCAACCTGCCGCAGGCGCTCAGCCATCTCGCCCTCATCAACGCCGCCCTCGTCATCCGCGACCTCGTGGACGACGTCGCGCTGAAGAACCGCTGACCCTCCCCGTCGAGGCGGCCCCGCCCCGGCATCCCCCATGAAAGGACTCGCCATGAGCACGCAGTACACCTTCACCGACCCGGCGAAGCTCTACGCCGACATCGACCCGCAGTCGCAGGACCAGAAGGAGCCCGGCCTCGATGCCGAGCTGACGCCGAAGGCCGCCCTCGGCGAGGACACCTACGTCGGCAGCGACCGACTCACGGGGCGCAAGGCGCTCATCACCGGCGCCGACTCCGGCATCGGCGCGGCCACCGCCATCGCGTTCGCCCGCGAGGGGGCCTCGGTCGCGATGTCGTACCTGCCGCAGGAGCAGGTGGATGCCGATCGCATCGCCGGCATCCTGCGCGAGGCCGGCGCGACCGTGGTGCAGATCCCCGGCGATCTGCGCGAGCGCGAGTACGCGCGCACGCTCGTGAAGGAAGCGGTCGAGGGCCTCGGCGGGCTCGACATCGTCGTCAACAACGGCGGCAAGCAGATCTTCAACGAGGACGTCACCACGCTGACCGACGAGCAGTTCGACGACACCTTCAAGACGAACGTCTACGCGATGTTCTGGATCTGCAAGGAGGCCGTGCCGCACCTGCAGCCCGGCTCGACGATCATCAACACGACGTCGATCCAGGCGTACTCGCCGGCGCCGATCCTCGTCGACTACGCCTCGACGAAGGCGACGATCAACACCTTCACCAAGGCTCTCGGCCAGCAGCTGGCGCCCAAGGGCATCCGCGTCAACGCGGTGGCACCGGGACCCATCTGGACGCCGCTGCAGGTCACCGACGGACAGCCCGACGAGAAGGTCGACGAGTTCGGCGAGGAGACGCCGCTCGGACGAATGGGTCAGCCCGCCGAGCTCGCCCCGGCGTACGTGTACCTCGCGTCGGCCGAGTCGAGCTACGTCATCGGCGAGACGCTGAACGTCAACGGCGGCATGCCCACGCCGTAAGCGCTGCGCCGCGAGGGGCCGTCGTCCGGGTTCGGACGGCGGCCCTTCGGCGTGTGCGGGGTTGCGGTCCCTTCGACAGGCTCAGGGACCTCGCGTGCGGCTCGCGGGCCTTGCGGGCGGCTCGGGGCGCTCGCGCGCGGCACGCAGGCGAAAGGTGGCTGAGCCTGTCGAAGCCACCCGAAGCGGGTCAGGCGTCGAGGCGTTTGCGGTAGAAGATCTCGCCGTCGGCGGTGGTCTCGGACCGGTGATAGCCCTCGCGCTCGTACAGGCGCTGGTTCGCCTCGCTCAGCCCGCCCGTGAACAGCTCGGCCTCGGTCGCCCCGGCCTCTCGTCCGCGCTCCTCCACCGCCGCGAGCAGGAGCGTTCCCAGGCCCTCGCCCTGCTGGTCCGGCGCGATCGCCAGCCGGCCGATCAACAGCAGATCCCCGTCGCGGCGGGCCCTCACGGCGCCGACGATGCGGGTCCCGCTCACCGCGACGCAGCCGAGGTTCTCGACGAGCTCGGCGGCGAGCTCCTCGAGGGTCTGGGTGAGCGGCGGCATGTCGGGGTCGCCGTAGATGAGCGCCTCGCTGGCGAAGGCGGCGCGCTGGATCGTCAGCACCTCGCCGGCGTCGTCGGGGTGGATGGAGCGGATGACGGGCTCATCGGTCATGGGGTTCTCTCCCGGCGGTTTCGAAGCGGAGGTTAACTATCATGGGGCGTGCTGCGACGTCTTTCAGGGGTCTCGCGCATCTCGTTATGAACGACTTCTTCGACTCGCGCGTCCGCACAGACGGCGTCGCCGACACGCAGGCCTGGCTCCAGGCGCAGTATGGGCGCGTCGACGTCTTGGCCGACCACGCGTCGATCTCCGAGCACGCCGTCGGCGACGAGTCCTTCGCACTGCGACGCCTCGCCTGGGAGTGCCGAGCCGAGATCGTCTACGAGGCCGACCGCTTCTTCTTCGCCACCTCGGGCCCCGGATACGCGTGGAGCATCGGATCGCGCGAGGGTGACTACAGCGTGGAGCCGGGCATCGTCGAGCCCGGGCACGAGCTGATCGGCCGCCCGGACGAGACCGAGGTGCAGCTGCTGTCGTTCGATGCGCAGTGGCTCCGCGAGGCGGCTCGGACGATCTACGGCGACGAGGCGCTGGAGATCCGCTTCGGCGACACCGGTCCCGTGTCGAGGCGGCTGCGCGATTACTGGCTGGCGACGGTGCGCTGGTCCCTCACACAGACGCCTCTGCTCGCCGAGCCGCTCGTTCGCGCCCACGTGCGCCGTGCGCTCGTCGCTGCGACGCTCGAAGCGTTCCCCCTCCTCGGCGATCCGCGCGAGCGGCGGGCATCGGCGATCGAGCAGGCGGCGGTTTATGCCGCGGCGGTCTCGTGGATCGACGATCACGCGTCGCTGCCCGTCACGATCGACGACGCCGCCCGGGCGATCGGGACCTCGACGCAGGGCCTGCGTCGGGCATTCCTGGCCAATGGGCATCTGGCATCCACTCCCGAAGACCACTTGGCGCACGCGCGGCTGAGCGCCGCGCATGCGGACCTGCTCGCTGCCGACCCGACGGCGACGAACGTGGCCGATATCGCGGCGCGCTGGGGCTTCGTCGATCTCGCGGCCTTCGTCCAGGCCTACCGCGACGCGTATCGCACGACGCCGCGGCGGACGCTGGATCGCTGACTCAGCGATCGCGGTCGGTGTACTCGCCCGGGTCGTCGAGGTCCTCGCGCGACTCGTGGCCGCTCGGCTGCTCGACGTCGGTGTAGGCGCCGGCCTCGTCGGCGCGCGGGCGGCTCTCGCTGCCGTCGGCGTTCTCGCGGTCGACGTACTCCCCGGGCTGGTCCGCGCTACCGCGGTCCATCTCGCCGTCGGGCAGTTGGACGTCGGTGTACTCCCCCTCGCCGGGTCCGGTGCCGTGTCCGCCTGCGTGTTCGGTGACGTCGCGATCGGCCATAGCCGCCTCCTCGGGGTCGTGGTGTGCTCGACGCTAGCCGCCGGATGCCGAGTCGGCGACCGTCTTGACACGTCCTTGTCGGCCGGCTCGGCGCGTGTCAAGGCCGCGGCGCGGGCCCGCCCGGAGGTGCAGGGTGGAGTTATGCCAGCTCTCGCCATCATCCTCGTCATCGTGGGCCTCGTGCTCCTGTTCCTCGGCGTCTTCGTCGAGGCCGTGAAGTTCCTGCTGTGGATCGGGATCATCATCCTGATCATCGGCATCATCGCCGCGCTCATGCGCTTCATCCGTCGACAGGTCTGACCACCGGTCTCACCGACGCCGCTCCGCGCGTGCCGCCCCCGGGAGGCCGCGCCGGGGCGGCGTCGTCGTTCAGGCGGCGAGAATATCGCGCGCTCGGGGCCGACGCGATGCAGCGACGTCGTCGAGGGCGCCGCCGAGCTCGGCGAACCGGAAGGTGAACCCCGCCTCGGTCAGTCGGCGGGGGAGCGCCCACCGGCTCCTGAGCACCAGCTCGGGCTCGTTGCGCAAGACCGCCATCGCCGGGTCGAGCATCCATCTCCACGCGGGCAGGCCCCACGGCATCCGGGCCACCCTCCGAAGCTCCCGCATGAGGGTGCGGTTGTCGCTGACGCCCGGAGCGGAGAGGTTGACCGGCCCCGAGAGCGTGTCGTGGTCGCGCAAAAAGCGGACGGATGCCACGACGTCGTCGATGTGGATCCAGCTGAAGCGCTGGTGTCCGCGCGTCCGGTGCCACGACGACCACACGGGTCCGGTCGGACGGGCGCCGATGCCGCGGTAGCGCCGGTGCGGGAACCACCAGCTGTCGATCTGGGGCCCGCCGACTCCGAGTTTCGCGAGGGCGAACAGCATGCGCGTGGCGGGGCCGTCGCCGAGGACGATCGCCATACGCAGCGCGACGCGGCGCGTCGCGGGCAGCTCGCCGGCGAAGAACGCACGCTCCCACCTCGTGGCGACGTCGACCGAGAACCCCTCACCGAGCACGCCCTCGACCTCGTCGTTGCCACGCTCGGTCTCGTGCCGGTAGATCGTGGCGGTGGAGGCGTTCATCCAAACGCGTGGCGGCGTGTCGGCCGCAGCGACGGCGGTGTGCAGCGCACGCGTGGTCTCGACGCGGGAGCGGAGGATCTCGTCGCGATTCGCGTCGGTGTACCGGCACGACACGATCTTCCCGGCGAGGTTGATCAGCACGTCGGCGCCGTCGACCAGGCGCGCGATCGCCGGTGCATCCCCCCATACCGCGGACCCCGTGCGGCCGACGGTGTAGACGTCGTAGCCGTCGTCCTCGAACGCGCGGGTCAGTGCCCGCCCGACGAAGCCGCTCGCGCCGGCGATGACGGCGCGCGGGCGCGAAGCGGGTCGCGGGTCGCCGTCGCGGTCTGCGGGGTGATCGGTCACGGGGGCTCCTGTCGTCGGTCGATGCTACCGACCGAGTCGTGCGAACCGCCGATCCTCGTCGCACAGCCTGTTCGTCGGGCGCGGAGGGGGTCCTCGCGTGCTGCCACAATGAGTCCATGCGACGACAGAGCCGGGCCCCGCGCGTCGCGCGCGGCGCGGTGGCGGCATCCGTCGCCACCTTCGTCGCCCTGCTCTCCCACGTCTCCGGCGGCGGGGAGGTGCCCGGGCTCTTCGGGGTCGTCGTGCCCCTCGCCCTGTCGTTCGTCGTGTGCACCGTCCTCGCCGGACGACGGCTCTCGCCGGCGCGTCTCGGGCTCGCGGTCGCCCTCAGCCAGCTGCTCTTCCACTTGCTCTTCGTGCTGGGCAGCTTCCAGCCCGGGGTCGCGGGTCACGTCCACGGCGCGCCGCTCCTGCTGACGGGTGACGCCGCGGCACCGGTCGTCTCGGTGGATGCCACGATGTGGGCCGGTCACCTCGTCGCGGCCGTCGCGACCACGGCGATGCTGCATCGCGGTGAGCGCACGGTCGCCGTCCTCGGGGCGCTCGCCGGTCGCTGCGTCGCGTGGGTTCGCGCGCGGGCGCGCGTCGCCGCCGTCTCCGTCGGCCCGGCGCCGAGTCGTCGCGTGCACGCGATGATCGTCGCCGATGTCGTGCCGATCTCGACCGTCATCGTCGCGTCGGCTCGCCGTCGCGGTCCGCCGCTCGCGGCATCCTGAGCTTCTCCCCGCCCTCTTCCGGGTGGGGATCCGGCCGCGCGCGATTCGCGCGCCGGTTCCTCCCGCATCCCTCCCGGATGCGCCCCCTTCCTCTCCGCGCTCCTCCGCACGCGCCGGCCCGCGGGCCGCCCGTCGGAGGGCGCGGCACCGGTGCCGCTGTGCGCGCCGGATGACGGGCGTTCGCGCCCGGAAAGCGACATCCCCATGCCCTCTTCCCGTCTTCGTCCGGTGGTCGTCGCATGACCGCCACCGACTCCCCTCCTGCGGCCGCGGCCCCCTCCGCAGCCGTCCGCCCGCCCGGCAGCGCAGGGTGGTTCACCCCGCTGCTGCGGCGCCTGCACTTCTTCGCCGGTCTCCTCGTGGGGCCGTTCATCCTCGTCGCGGCGGTGAGCGGGGCCCTGTACGCGGTCGCACCGACCCTCGAGAAGGTCATGTACGCGCACGAGCTGACCGCGGCCTCGGACGCCCCGGGGGTCTCTCTCGCCGCCCAGATCGAGGCGGCGCGGGCCCACCTCGGCGACGGATCGACGCCCGTCGCGGTGCGCCCCGCGCCCGAGGCCGGCACGACGACGCGCGTCATGTTCGCCGACGAGACGCTGCCCGAGAGCACGACGCGAGCGATCTTCGTCGATCCGGCCACGACCGAGATCCGCGGCGATCTCCCCGCTTACGGCACGAGCGGAGCGCTGCCGCTGCGGCACTGGATCAGCGACCTGCACCGGTCGCTGCACCTCGGGGATGCGGGTCGCTGGTACAGCGAGCTCGCGGCATCCTGGCTCGGGATCGTCGCGCTTGCGGGGCTCGGACTGTGGATCGGACGCTTCGTGCGCTCGCGCCGGGGCCGCCGCGACCTCGTGCGTCCGAACCGCCGTCACACCGGTTACCGCCGGTTGTCGGGGTGGCACTCCGCCGTCGGGATCTGGGTCGTGCTCGGCGCGGTCTTCCTCTCGGCGACCGGCATCACGTGGTCGACGTTCGCCGGAGCCCACGTGTCCGACCTCCGAGCCGCGGTGGGGGAGGGCACTCCGACGCTGACGACCTCGCTCGACGGCGCGGCAGCGGGTGGAGAGCATGCCGGGCACGCGGGGCACAGCGCGGCGGCAGCGACCGGCCCCGCCGACTCCGCGACCTTCGACGCGGTCCTCGCGATCGCGCAGCGCATCAACGTCGACAGCGGCGACGTCGAGATCAAGCCGCCCGCCGCCGCCGGGAAGGCGTGGGTGGTGCAGGAGATCCATCGCAGCTTCCCGACCGAGGTGGATGCCGTCGCGATCGATGGATCGCGGATGCAGGTGACCGATCGCGTCGACTTCGCCGACTACCCCCTGCTCGCGAAACTCTCGCGGTGGGGCATCGATCTGCACTCGGGGACGATGTTCGGCCTCGCCAACCAGCTCGTGCTGTTTGCGCTCGCCCTCGGCATCGCCGCTCTCGTCGTGCTCGGGTACGCGATGTGGTGGAGGCGTCGACCGACCCGCGGTCTCGCGGCCGCACCGGCCCGAGGGGCTCTGGGGCGCGCGCCGTGGTGGGGGATCGCGGCGGTGCTCGTCGTCGCGATCGCGATCGGGCTGTTCCTGCCGCTCGTGGGCTACACGCTCGCCGCGTTCGTCGTGATCGACGTGCTCGTCGGGGGGCGGGCGCGGCGCGCTGCCCCGTCGGGGACGCGCGGCACGGCAGCGCGCTGAGGCCCGGGGGACGGTATGCCGCGGACGGGGGTCCGGCGGATGTCGTCCCGCGCACCGGCCGCTTCGCGCACCTCCGTCGAGAGGGGGAGGTGCGCGACGCCGCCCGCTCGTAGCGTGGGAGGACCCCACCGGAAGGAACCTCGTGACCCTCGCCCGTCGCCTGACCGCCCTCGTCTCGCTCGTCGCCGTCGCCGCCCTCACCGCATGCACGAGCGCGAAACCCGTCCCGACCGCGAGCGCCGCGGCATCCGTCGAGATCCCCTCCACCCCCGTCGGGGATCGGGTGACGTGGGTCCTCGACCTGTTCGAGGCCGAAAACGACACCACGGCCGGGGAGTGGGCTCGGGTGCTGGACGAGAACTTCCAGAAGCAGGTGCCGGCGGAGCAGGTCGCCGAGATGGTGAACCGCCAGATCCGCCCGGCGGCGCCGTTCACCGTCACCGCCTACACCGGCACCGAGACGCAAGCGCGCGCCACGGTCGCCGGCGCCCTCGGCGACCCGTTCGACCTCACCCTCGCGATCGACTCCGCGGGGCGGATCACCACGATGCTGCTGAGCCCCGTCGCCCCGGCCTGGGAGCCGTCGACCTCGCTCGACGAGGTCGAGCAGCGGCTGCGCGAACTGCCCGGCGAGGTGAGCGCCCTCGTGCAGCGGGGCGACGAGACCGTGATCTCCCTCGACGCCGACCGCTCCGCCCCGCTGGCGTCGGCGTTCAAGCTGTACGTGTTGCTCGCGACGGCGGAGGCCGTGGCATCCGGGGAGGTGTCGTGGGGCGACACCCTCGTGCTCGCCGACACCGACCGCAGTCTGCCCTCGGGCGAGTTGCAGGATGCCCCCGCGGGCACCGAGGTGTCGGTGCGGGATGCCGCGTCGGCCATGATCCGCATCAGCGACAACACGGCGACCGATCTGCTCATCGCGCGGCTCGGTCGGGAGCGCGTCGAAGCGGCGGTCGCGCGCAGCGGCCACGCCGACCCCGCGGCGCTGACGCCCTTCCCCTCCACGAAGGAGATCTTCACCCTCGGGTGGGGAGACCCCGCGTTGCGGTCGGAATGGCAAGCCGCCGACGAAGCGGGCAGGCGCGCGGTGCTGGACCGCATCGCCGCGGCGCCCCTCGCCGTGGAGGGCGAGGCGGTGACCACGTCGCAGTGGCAGAACGGGTTCGACTGGTTCGCGTCGGCGGCCGACGTCGCCGCCGTGCACCACGCGCTGCAGCGGACTCAGGATGCCGAGGTGCTCGGCATCCTGAGCGAGAACCCGGGCCAGGGACTCGACGTCGGAACCTGGCCGTACGTGGCGTTCAAGGGCGGTTCAAGCCGCGGTGTGCTGACCGGCAGCTGGTTCGTGCGCGACGACGCGGGGGACGCGACGGTGGTGCTGCTGATGGCCGACACCGACGTCGCCGCGGTGTCGGAGGCGATGCCGAGCTTCTTCCACCTCGCCGAGGACGCCCTGCGCCTGACGCACTGACGATCGGGACCGGCCCGGGTCGCGGGTTGCGGAGGCTCCGACGGGGTCAGCCTTCCTTCTACGTGGGGAGGTTCCTGAGCCTGTCGAAGGGACCGGGCGCGGGAGGTCCGGACGACCGGACCTCCCGCGTCGGCCGGTCAGGCCTCGTCGGGGTCGGGGAGGCCCTGGGCGATCTTGCTGGATGCCGCGGAGTCGCGACCGACGCCCGGCTGGAAGGCCGCGATGGGGTCGTCGGCGTCGACGTGCGGTTCGCCGCCGTCGTCGCTGCGCGGGGGAGAGGCCGGGGTCCGCACGTCCTCGCTCTTCTCCGTGGGGAGGTCGTCGTGGTCGGCGCCCCCGGTGTCCTCGGTGTGGCGCGATGTCGACCCGCCCTCGCCGCGCGCGTCGTCCGTGCCGCGCTCGGTGAGTCCGTCGGCGGCGCGCGTGCCGACGCCGGGCAGGTCGTTCTGGCTCGAGATGCCCTGCAGGCGCGCTTCGTCGTCGGGGTCGATGCGAGCCGTGCCGACGGCTCCCGAATCGGCGCCCGCGGCGCCCGCGGGCACATCGGCGGCGAGACCGTCGGAGTCGGGGACGATGTTCTCTTCGTCGGCTCCGGGGAGCCGCTCGGCGGGGGTGTCCATGCTGTTCCTTCCGTGGGTGTGTCGCCACGCTAGGCGTCGGGTGCGCGAGCGCATCCGGGGTTGCGCTCGCCGGGTCACCGGCATCCGTCGTCGATCGGCCCCGGTGTCGGAGGGGCTGGATAGGCTCGGAGAAGCTTCGAAAGGAACCGCAATGCAGCAGCGTCCCCTCTCCCGTACCGGCCGTGAGGTCTCGGCGATCGGCCTCGGCACCTGGCAGCTCGGCGCCGACTGGGGTGATGTCAGCGAGGGCGATGCCCGTGCCGTGCTCGAGGCCTCGGCCGATTCCGGCGTCACCCTCTTCGACACCGCCGACGTCTACGGAGACGGCCGGTCCGAGCAGATCATCGGGGCGTTCCTGAAGAGCAGGCCGGATGCCGGCATCACCGTCGCCACCAAGATGGGGCGCCGGGAAGACCAGGTGCCCGAGAACTACGTGATGGAGAACTTCCGCGGCTGGCTCGATCGCTCGCGTCGTCTGCTCGACACCGAGACGCTCGATCTCGTGCAGCTGCACTGCCCGCCGTCGGCCGTCATTGACGGCGACGCCACGTGGGACGCCCTCGACCAGCTCGTGTCGGAGGGCGTGATCGCCGCCTACGGGGCGTCGGTCGAGACCATGGATCAGGCGCTGTCGGCGCTGCTGCGGCCGAACCTGACCAACCTGCAGATCATCTTCAACCCGTTCCGCCTCAAGCCCCTCGACGAGGTGCTGCCCCTCGCGGCCGAGAAGAACGTCGCGGTGTTCGCGCGCGTGCCGCTCGCGAGCGGCCTGCTGTCGGGGAAGTACACGACGAACACCACTTTCGACGAGAACGATCACCGCACCTACAACCGCAACGGCGAAGCCTTCGACAAGGGCGAGACGTTCTCGGGAGTGCCGTTCGAGGAGGGCGTGGCCGCGGCCGACGAACTCAAGGCCTCGCTCCCCGAGGGTGTGACGCTGCCGGCCGCGACGCTCGCGTGGATCGCGTCGCGCGAGGGTGTCACGGCGGTCATCCCGGGAGCGCGTTCGGTGCAGCAGGCCCGCGCGAACGCCGAGGCGGGCGGCCTGCTCGACGGCGGCTTCGACCTCGACGCGTTCGACGCCCTCGTGCGCGACGTGTACGACCGTCGTCTGCGCGCGGAGATCCACCCGCAGTGGTGACGCCGCCATGACGAGAAGCCGGGCCCGCCTTGAAGGCGGGCCCGGCTTCTCATCGAAGGGGGAGACGTCAGCTGACGTCGCCGCGCCAGGCGCCGGACTCGGCGCCGCGCGACTCGATGTACTCCTTGAAGTTCGCGAGGTCCTTCTTCACCGAGTGGTCGTCGGCGCCGAAGACGGCGCCGAGCTTCTCGAGGGCGCCCGCGGGCTCCCAGTCGATCTGCACGGTCACGCGCGTCTCGGTGTCGGACAGGCGGTGGAAGGTCACGACACCCGCGTGGTTCTCGTCGCCGCCGACGCTGTTCCACGCGACGCGCTCATCGGGGTGCTGCTCGGTGATCTCGGCGTCGAACTCGCGCTCGGCACCGGCGATCTTCACCTTCCAGTGCGTGAGCGTGTCGGACTTCTGCGTGATGGACTCCACGAAGCTCATGAAGTGCGGGAACTCCTCGAACTGGGTCCACTGGTTGTAGGCGACGCGGACGGGAACGTCGACGTCGATGGTTTCGATGACCTGTGCCATGGTGCATGTCCTCTTCTCGTGGGTTTCCGGGGTGCCCCCAGTCTTCGCGCGATCCCGACGGCCCGCCCCCGGGGTTGAGGGATCGGCGTTCGTGCCCTATAGGCGCGAGCGGGTCCCGTCGCTCGCTTCCCACCCGCATAAACGCCATCCGTGCGCGGAAACGCGGTGTCAGGGCGTTTCTGCGCACGAATGGCGTTTATCGCGACCCGACGCCGGGCGCGAGCGACCGGGCGCGCGCCCCGTGGCCGCGGGCCGGTGCCGTCAGGCGCGCCCGCGCAGGATCAGGTGCCAGTACACCCACGGCAGCACACGGCGATCGGCGATCCACGACAGGCGGCGCTCGCGGTAGAGCGACCGCCAGAAGGGGATGGTGGGCTGCAACCGACCCGCGCGGTCGAACTCGGCGAACACGACGGTGCCCCGCGACACCGTGAACGGAACCACGCTGTAGCCGTTGTACCTCGCGGTCGGGGTGCGGCCGGCCAGGACCGCCGTCATGTTCTTCACGAGCGCTTTCGCCTGCTGCCGGATCGCCCCGCCCGAGCGGCGAGTGGCGACGGTCGCGGCGTCTCCGACGGCCCAGATCTCGGGGTGGCGCACGTGCTGGAACGTCTCGGGGTCGACGTCGACGAACCCGTGCGGATCATCGGATGCCGACAGCCCGCTGCCGGCGATCCACTCCGGCGCCCGCTGGGGCGGAACGGCGTGCAGCACGTCGTACGCGATGGTTTCGCGCGCCTCGCCGTGTCCGATCTCGATCGTGCGGCTGTCGGCATCCACGTTCGTGAGTTCGCGCTGGTACCGCACCTCGATGCCGTACTCGTCGAGCTTGCGACGAAGTTCGCGATCGATGGCCGGGATGCCGAGGGGCACGGGATCGGGGCAGACGAACACGACGCGGATGTCGTCACGGACGCCGATCGCTCGCCACCAGTCGCACGCGAGATACATCGGCTTCTGCGCGGCGGCCCCGCAGGATGCCGGCTCGGGCGGCTGGGTGAACACCACCGTGCCCCGACGCAGATCGCGCAGCACCGGGGAGGCCTTCGCGGCGAGGTCGTAGTCGTAGTTCGACACGCCCTCGGGGGTCGCCATCGCCTCGGTCAGGCCCGGGATCTGCTCCCACGCCATCCGCATACCGGCGCAGACGACGAGCTGGTCGTAGTCGATCCTTCCGCCCGAGACGAGGTGCACGCGCCGGGTCTCGGCATCCACGGTGAAGGCCTCGTCGCGCAACCACCGCACCCCCGGCGGGATGACGTCGGCTTGACGTCGCACGGCCTCGGACGCCCGCGCGGCCCCTCCCGCGATGTGGGATTGCAGGGGGGCGAAGACGTGCTGCTCGCGCGGCTCGATGACGGTGATCTCGCCGACGCGGGCGCGATGCAGCCGCCCGGCGACGGAGAGTCCGGCATTGCCGCCGCCGATCACGACGACGCGCACGGGCGCGGCGGAGGAAGAGGGGGTCATCCCTCCACGCTCCGCCGCCGGGGGCCGGGATGCCAGCGCCTTGACAGCCGCGTCAGGCGTACGACTCGGGCGCCACCGTCTCGTCGGCGGGTTCGGGGACGACGTACAGACCCGTGGGGGAGTTGGCCGTCGACATCAGCGCCTCGAGCCACGCGCGGTTCAGCGCGGGCGGGCGTCCGCCGTTGAACTTGAAGACGATGTTGGCGCGGGGGTGCACCCAGACCGACGTGCGGCCGCCTCCCGTGCTGATGTCGTCTTTCCACACGAAGTAGAACGGCTCCCCGCGGCGCAGCTTGTTGCCGACGACCACCTGGAGGTGCGCGAGGAGGCGGTCCTCGAACTCGTTGCGAACGCCGCCCTCGTAGATGAACTTGCCCACATCTGTCCTTTCGCGGGCTGTCGTGCCCCGCCGTCTTCACTGTGCAATCGCTGTGTGTTCGGAAGGTCTCGCCGACACCCCGTGCGCAACGGCGAGACCGAACGCGACGCCTCAGAACATGCGGGCCACCTGCGCCGGGTTCTGTCCGTAGTGCTCCCGGTGGTACCGGGCGAAGCGCGAGGCGCTGGAGAAACCCCAGCGCTTCGCAACGTCGGAGACCGACACCGCGGTGCCCGAGCGCAACTCCTCGTGGGCGGCACTGAGCCGCACGCGGCGCACATATTCCATCGGCGTCATGTCGAGAGTGCGGCGGAAGGCGTGCTGCAGCCCGCGCCCCGACATCCCCGCTGCCGCGGCGATGTCCTCGAGGGTGAGCGGCTCGTGCGCGTGCGCCTCGATGTGCGCGACGGCGCGGCGCACGGCGCGCGGCGCCGACGAGCGCTGGTGGGCCCGCTGCACGGCCTCGGCATAGGAGGTCGAGAACGCCGACAGGGTCGACAGGAGCGCGTGCCGGTGCAGCTCCGCGGCCAGGATGCCGTCGTCGTGGACGGCGACCAGCGACGACGACACGTGTGCGAACGAGCGTTCCCACTGGGTCGCGGCGTCGCGATCCCGCGCCTGTGGATCGATCCGACGCAGCACGAGTCGATCGTCGCCCGAGGCGATGCGTGCGACGCGCTCGGCGTCGCTGCGGTCGAACACGAAGGCACGCACCCGCGCCGAACCCGTCCATTGCGCGTCCGCCCCGGCGTCCGAGGTCACCCATGGTCGCCGCGGGTCGACGGGGCGCCCCTCCGACTCGATGCGCACGTCGTCCGCGATCATGCGGCACGCCATGATCTGGTCGGTCATGCGCACCGAGGAATGGACGGATGCCGCGAGTTCATACGACACCGCCGAGAAGTGCGCGAGCTCGACCGAGGTCCACGAGAACGACACGGTACGGGGGTCGACCCGCTCGAGACGGGCACTGGGGACGAACTGGCGCCACACGCGTTCGACGTCGTCGATTCCGCGTGAGCGCACCGAGAGGAACTCTCCCATGGCTTTCCTTCCGCCGCGTCGTGGCGCGGCCCGGGGTGGGGTGGTGGAGCGGAGCGCGGGCCGGACGTGACGTCCGGTACGGGCGCGCTGAGAGGCTGTCAAGGGGCGGGCCGGTTGCGCGGGGCCCGCGTTGGATGGGTTCACCGCTGATTCCGGCGGCCCCCCGCGTCCGACGGAAGGACCCCTCATGAGCGACGCTTCGATCGACCCGACCCCCGACGCGACCATGCCGGCCGCGGACGTGGGGATCGCGGGTGTGCAGCCCCTGCGCGACGGCGACACGTCCATCGAGCCGGATCCCGCGCTCGACCCGGCGCAGGCGGAGTGGGACGCCACCACCGCTCTCGACGAGGGCGCCGATCCCGACGACATCAACCCGGCCACCGCGACCGGCGCCGACCCTGCCGAGATCCCGGCAGACGACAGTGACATCCCCCTCGAGGACATCCACCCCGAGTCCACCGGTACCGACTCGCAGGGCGAGGACCCGGGCGTCGTCGAACTGGGCGAAGAGGGTCAGGGCGATCTCGCTCCGGAAGACCTCTGACGCACTTCCGACGCCCCGGTCACCGCTCCCGGTGGTCGGGGCGTCGTCGTGCGCGTGGGCCCCTCTCCTGCCGGGCCGCCTACGCATGGTCGCGGGCGTCCGCGACCCGGCGTCGCAGCGCGCGTGAGGGCGTGGCCGACCGACGCACGAGGTCGTGAGGGTCGTCCGCGAGCTCGTCGAGACCGGCGTCGTCCCTCTGTCGCAGCGGCAGCGCGTCGTCGGCGTCGAGACGCATCGGGGCGAGAGCCTCACTCCTCGGTGCGGAAACCCGACGCCTTGTGGGTTCCGTCGCAGAGCGGCTTGATGGTCGACAGTCCGCAGCGGCACAGGGCGACGGTGCGGCGGGTACGGGGCACCTCCGCCCCCTCGCTGGTCAGGAGGTGGGCGTCACCGCGGACGAGGAGGGGACCGTCGGGGTAGGCCGTGATCGTGACGCGGTCGTCGGTCATCGGTCGTCCTCCGTGCGCAGCGACGACGCACCCCGCGACCACGCGTCCAGCATGTGTCGGCCGACGCGGTCGTCGACCTCGAGGCACGCGGCCGCGCCGAACAGGATGTCGGGGAGCAGGTCGGGCCGGTCCTCGGCCAAGGCGCCGGCGAGGTCGCGTCCGGCGATCTGCTCGTGCACGGCGTCGGCCTCGACGTGCTCGTCGAAGTACCCGCACACATCGTCGCCGAAGCCGAGCCGGCGCAGCCCCTCGGAATAGAGACGGTTGGGGATCGAGGAGGTCATCTCGAACGCGGCGAGGTGACCGACGATCGCGCCGAGCAAGCGGCGGTTGAGTCCGAACATCGACATCGTGTTGTGCGACGCGAGGGTGACGGCGGGAACGTCATCGACATAGGCGCCGTACGCGTCGGTGAGTCCGGCGCCGCGGACCGCCCGTGCGAACAGGGTCGCGTGAACGCGGTCGGGGCGACCGGCGCCGTACTCGTCGGACTGGATCTCGACGAGGGCGGCCTTGGGGCGGCCGGTCAGGCGGGGGATGGCCCAGGAATGGGGGTCGGCCTCGCGCAGCGTGTACACCGTGCGGTGCACGAGGAACTCGTGCGCCTGCTCGAGCGTGGCCTTGCGCGCCAGGTGACGCGAGAGGCTGGGGCCGCCCTCGGCGCCGGTCAGGGCGAAGAGGTCGCGGGCCACGGCATCCGCGGTGGGCGCGGGTGGTTGCGGGACGGCGATGCTCTCGCGCAGCGAGGCCTCGAAGGCCGTCTCGATGACGCGTCGGGTGGCGACGAGCGCGGGATCCCACTCGAGCTCGGCACGAAACGCCGCGATCGATCCGTACGACGAGGCGTACAGCGCGAAGAGCGCGAGCTGGAGATCGTCGTCGCACGCGATGTCGGCGGTCGTGGAGACCGCCGCGTCGGCGAGTGCCGTGTGCCCGGTGGCGACACCGTCCACGAGGTGACGCAGAACCGCGGCGCTCACGGGTCCGCGGGCGTCGAACGGCACCAGCCGGGCCTCGACGTCGTCGACGGGCGCAGCGGGCGGGGGCGAGGACAGAGTCGGCGGCACCCAGGCACTGTGCGTCAGGGAGCGGCGGTTGTTCGAGACCCTTGACAAGCGGAGGCGCCCGGGCGAGGGAGCGGGTGGATGGGACCGCTCCCTCGCCCGGTGGTGATCACTGCTCGATGGGCTGCGGCGTGCTCTCGTGCGCTTCGATCACGCCCTCGCCGTCGTCGGTCGACACGGCGATGCGCCGCGGCTTCGCCTTCTCGCTGACGGGGATCGTGACCGAGAGCACGCCGTTGCGGTAGGCGGCGCTGATGCGCTCGGTGTCGATGCCCTGCCCGAGGTTGAGCTGTCGGACGAAGGATGCCGTCTCGCGTTCGCGGGTGATCCACTTCACGCCCTCGCCCGAACCGAGGGTGCGCTCGGCGCGGATCGTCAGCAGCTGGCCGTCGACGTCGATGTCGACCGACCCGGGGTCGACACCGGGCAGGTCGGCCGCGAGGACGTAGTGATCGCCGTCGCGGTACAGGTCCATCGGCATCCGGCGCGGACCACCGCCGCGGCGGGCGTCGAGGAGCGTCGACGCGAGGCGGTCGAGGTCGCGGAAGGGGTCGTAGGTGGCCATGGTCGTTCTCCTTTTCGATCAGTCCGGACGTGGCATCCGGGGCTCTAGAAGTTGAGTCATGTTCGCTCAACTCGGCAGAAGATTAGCACTCTCGGGTCGAGAGTGCCAAGAGGTCGGGCGCGCGATTGTGGCCCGCGTCGACCGCGCCCGCAACCCCCGTGCCGGACCCCTGCGAGGAAGCGTTTCGTGGCCGTCGATGCCGAGCCCCCCGGTCGGCGTCCCGACGACGAGGAGAGACATGTACTTCCACCGACAAGAACTCCAGCACAGCGCCACCCCCGACAAGCCCGACGCCGTCTACGCCCGCAAGCTCCAGGAGGTGCTCGGCGGCCAGTACGGCGAGATCTCGGTCGCGATGCAGTACCAGTTCCAGGCGTGGAACATGCACATGCCCGGCAAGTACCGCGACCTCGTGTTCGGTATCGGTGCCGAAGAGATGGGTCACGTCGAGATGCTCGCGATCATGATCGCGCAGCTGCTGGAGAAGTCGCCGCTCGGCATCACCGAGGAGGCCGTGCAGGACGACCCGACCGTCGCCGCCGTGATCGGCGGCACCGACATCCAGCACGGGATCGTCGCGGGCGCTGGTGCCCGCCCCGTCGATGCGAACGGCAACCCGTGGCAGGGCAGCTTCATCACCGCGAGCGGCAATCTGCTCGCCGACTTCACCGCCAACGCGAACGCCGAGATGCAGGGGCGCGTCCAGGTCGCGCGGCTGTATCACCAGACCGATGACCACGGCGTGAAGGACCTGCTCGCGTTCCTCCTCGCCCGCGACACGATGCATCAGAACCAGTGGGCCGCCGCGGCCGCCGAACTGCAGGCCGAGGGCTACGAGCAGATGCCCGTGCCGAGCAACTTCCCCCTCGACAAGGAGGACCGCGACGTGTCGTACCAATACATCAACTTCAGCAACGGTGCGCAGGCCGGTGACGGCACCTGGGCCTCGGGGCCGACGCCCGACGGCAAGGGAGAGTTCACCTACCTCCCCGAGCCCCCCGCGGGCGTGCCGATGCCCCCGCCCACCAAGCCCGACGTGCGGTTCTACGGCACGACCGAGCTGCCGAACACCGTCGAGAAGCTCGCCGGGCGCGCGCAGGACGCGCTGCACAAGGAATGAACGGGATGGATGCCGCGGCGCCGGGGCCCTCGACGGTCTCGGCGCCGCGGAGCGGAGCGAGTTTCCCCGCGATGCGCGCGGCCAAGGTGCCGCGCTCGATCGTGGCGGGGCCGTACGGACACCCGTTCCATCCGGTCGCGGTGACCGTGCCGATCGGGGCGTGGTCGTCGAGCCTCGTTTTCGACCTGCTGGGTCTCGCCGCCGACGATCCCCGGGCGTTCGCGAAGGGTTCGCGCTGGCTCATCGCGATCGGTCTCGGCGGGGCGGTGGGCGCGTCGGTGCTCGGTCTGCTCGATATGTCGCGCATTCCGCGCGGAACGCCGGCTCGGCGGACGGCCGTCACTCATCTGGTGATCAACGTCACCGCGATGGCGCTGTTCTCGACCAGCCTCGTCGTGCGGGCGCTGGATCTCGCGCGGGTCCCGGTCGTGGCCTTCGGGCTCAGCGTCATGGCCTCCGCCGGGCTGAGCGTCTCGGGCTGGCTCGGCGGAAAGCTCGCCTACCGCTGGGGCGTGCGGGTCGCCGACGAGAACACCCAGCGCGAGGGCTTCGAGACGGCCGCCTGACCGATCCGTCCTCTCGACCGCGGAGGCTTCGACGGGCTCAGCCTCCTGCCGTCGGAGCAACCGGAGGCTTCGACAGGCTCAGCCTCCTGCGGCGGAGGTTCCTGAGCCTGTCGAAGGGACCGGTGATTCTGCGCCTCCGGGGGCTTCGACCGGCTCAGCCTCCCGTGGAAGAACGCGGGCGCCGCAGCGGCACGCGCGCCCAGCCGCCGCTCACCGCGCCGGGGTCGTGCTGCGCCTCCAGCACCGCGCCGCTGGTCGGTGTCGCGGGCCGGCGGCGCAGGCCGAGCGCGTGCTGCAGCGCGCGGATGAAGCGGTCGTAGACGCGCGGCGCGAGGAACTGCAGCGGACGGGTGACGAACTGCGCGGCCCCCACGCCCACCTCGTGCCGGCGTCCGCGCGTCACACGCACGATGGCGCGGGCCACGCGGTCGGCGGCGACCACCGGCGGGAGCGGGAAGGCGGTGCGCCCGGTGTAGTTCGCTGCGCGCTGGTAGATCGGGGTGTCGATGCTGGCCGGCAGCACGACCTTCACCCGGATGCCGCGGTGCGCGAGCATCTCCTGCCGCAGCGAGCGCGCGAAGCCGAGCAGACCGTGCTTCGCGGCGACGTACGACGAGACGTAGGGCCCGGCCACCTGCGAGTAGAGCGAGCCGACGAAGACGATCGTGCCGCCCCCGCCCGCGCGCAAGTACGGCAGCACGGCGCGGGCGGCGCGCATGTGTCCGAGGAGGTTCGTCTCGATCACCCGATCGCGCACCTCGTCGGGGGTGTCCTCGACCGAACCGTAGGAGAAGACCGACGCCGACCCCACCCACACGTCGATCCGTCCGAAGCGGGCGACCGTGGCATCCGCCGCCCGTGCCGGTCCGTCGGGGGTGGCGAGGTCGATCGAGAGGGTGAGCACCTCGGCCCCGCGGCGGCGGCATTCCTCGGCGGCCGCGGCGAGGGCGATCTCGTCGCGCGCGACGAGCGCGAGCCGGGCACCCCGGCGGGCGAAGCGCAGGGCCGCCGCCCGTCCGATTCCGCGCGAACCGCCGGTGACGACGACGACCTGACCCATGCTGTCCCCTCCGCGTGAGGCCTCGGCGGCTCCTCGCGGGGCGACGCTAAGCGGCGGGACCGGGCACCCCGAGGGGGTTGACGCCGGCCCGACGCGCTAACAGCGCCTCGGCGCACCCGCAACCCCGTGTGCGGTCCGCCCGTCCCTGCACGAGGGTGTGCGACATGTCGAAAGAACACGCAGGACCCGGGCGCACGCCCGACGGGGTAAGAGAGGTCGCCGACGGCGTGCTGATGATCACGCGCGCCCTCACCAACAGCTACCTCATCGCCACCGATGACGGCCTGATCCTCGTCGACACGGGATTGCCACGGTCGTGGCCGTACCTCGTCGCCGCCCTGGCCGCGCATCGCTCCGGTCCCGACGACGTGGTGTCGGTCGCCCTCACACACGGCCACTTCGACCACGTCGGCACCGTCGACCGCCTGCAGCGCGAACACCACGTCCCGATCCACGTGCACGAAGCCGACGTGCCGCTCGTGCGGCATCCCTACCGCTACGACCGCGAGGCGTCTCGCGCCCTGTATCCGCTCCGTCACCCCGGAGGCATCCCGGCTCTCGCGAAGATGGCCCGAGCCGGGGCACTCTCCGTCCGCGGTGCGGCCGCGCTCGGCGACATCCGCCCGGGCGAGCCGCTGCTGGGCGGCCTCGTCCCGATCGCGACCCCGGGTCATACCTACGGTCACACAGCGTTTCACCTCCCCGACCGCGACCTGCTGTTCACCGGCGACGCGCTGGTCACCCTCGATCCGTACACCGGGCGGGTGGGGCCGCAGATCGTCGCCCGCGCGGCGACCGCCGACAGCACCGCGGCGCTCGCGGTGCTCGGCGCCCTCGCCGAGACCCGGGCCGGCACGATGCTCCCGGGCCACGGCGACCCGTGGACGGCCGGGGCCGAACACGCGGTGCGGGACGCGCACGCCACCGGGGCCCACTGATCGCCCCGAGCCCCCCCACATGGCCTTTCGTGCGGCCGGTGTCGCCCCGCGGGACGACCTCGCGCGCTCGTCATCGCGCGGTGCCGCGAACGCGCCTCGCCACGGTAGCGTCGTCGAGGTGACGGATGCCGCGGCGAAGCCGCCCCTCGTGCGGGCGCTGTGGGGCGCCACTCACCCCGGGCCGACGCTCGTGGTCACGGCCCTGTCGCTCGCGCTGGGCATCGCGGCCGGAGTGGAGCCCGCGCGTCTCGTGCTGCTGGTCGCGGCCGTCTTCGCCGGGCAGGTCTCGGTCGGCCTGTCCAACGACGCGATCGACGGCGCCCGCGACGCGGCGGTCGGCCGCACCGACAAGCCCATCGCCGGGGGAGCGGTTACCCCGGAGCGCGCGCTCGCGGTGGCCGTGGCAGCCCTCGTCGTCGCGGTCGCGCTGTCGGTACCGCTCGGGCCGGGGCTGCTCGCCGCACACGCGATCGCCCTCGCCTCGGCGTGGGCCTACAACGCCGGGCTCAAGTCCACGCCGTTCTCGATCGTCCCGTTCCTGCTGAGCTTCGGGCTCTTCCCCTCGTTCGCGACGCTGTCGCAGTCCGATCCGGGCCTCGCCGCCCCGTGGGCCTCCCTCGCCGGCGCCGCCCTCGGCGCCGCCGTGCACCTCACCAACGTCGTCCGCGACCTCGACGACGATCGCCGCACGGGGGTGCGCGGCCTGCCGCACCGTCTCGGCGCGCGCGCCTCGGTCGTGCTCGCCGCGTTCGGGATCGTCGTCGGCGCGGTCGCGGTGCTCCTCGGCACGGATGCCACCCCGGTCGGCGTCATCTTCTTCGTCGCCGTGCTGGTGGTCGCGCTCGCCGCCGCGGTGCTGGTGTTCGTGCGGACACCGGGGCGGGCGGTGTTCCAGCTCACGATGCTCGCCGCTCTGCTGCTCGCCGCCCAGCTCGTCGCGACCTGAGGTCGCGCTCGGCGCGTCTCGCGGGTCGGTGCGCACAACGGCGGGTGCCCGCGCCGACACGCCGCCTGGCGAGGCCCCGGCGTCGGCGTGTCGCCCTCGGCATGCGCGGTCGTGCACGCCCCGGCGCACTCCCGGTCCGCCGCACGCCCGCCGCGACGCCGCGCGTCAGCCCCGCGCCGCCCGGTCGAACCGCATCGCGTACGCCCGAGTGAACACGGCGCCGCCCGGCCCGCGCAGCACGGTGCGCAGCGCGGCCGTTCGTGCCGCGTGCGCGGGGGCGCCGGCCGCGCGCCCGAGCAGCGTGTTCAGGAAGGCGAGACGCGCCGCGTGCCGCGCCGAGGCCAGGCGGTCGCGCTCCCACCGAGCGAGATCCGTGTCGTCCCCGCGCCGTACCCACGGTTCCAACAGGGGCGCGAGCGTTAGCGCGTCGAGCAGGCCCAGGTTCATCCCCTGACCGCCGATCGGGCTCACCTCGTGCGCCGCGTCGCCCACGACGATCACCCGTCCGCGCCGCAGGGCCGGAGCCACGGCCCGCCGCACCCCGAACGTCGACGCTCCCGTGATCTCCACGTCGGTCGCCGTGCGAGCGGCGACGGCGTCGCGGAGGAAGCCATCGGCATCCGTCACCTCGCCCGTCCCCGCCCACGCGACGAGACGGCGTCGTCCGTCCGGCAGCGGGAACGACTCCACCACACCGTCGCGCTCGAGGTGCACGCGTGCGACCGGCCCGCCGGATGCCACGACGTCCGCCATGACGTACCGGTCGGGGTAGTGGTGCGTGCGCACCGCTCCCGGGCGGTAGACGAGGTCGCGCCCCGACCACCCGGTGGCGACGACGACCACCCGCGCGCGGATCTCGCCTCCGTCGTCGAGCTGTGCGCGCACGCCACCGCTCTCCTGGCGCAGCGAGGTCACCCCCACGCCCCGCCGCACCGTCGGGGCGAGCGCCGTGAGCACCTCGATCGTGTCGGACTGCGGCAGGGCTGCCACGTACGGATGCCGGGCCCGCAGCCGGTCGAATCGGATCTCGGCCAGCACGCGACCGTCGGCGCGAGCCTCGCCGCGCGCGATGCGCACCGCCCGTTCCCGGATGCCGTCCGTCGCCCCCGAGGCCTCGAGCAGGGCCAGGGCGGGGGAGTGGATGCCGATCGCCCGCGTGCCCGCACCGGGGTCGGTGCGCCGCTCGACGACGTCGACCTCGACACCGCGCGTGCGCAGATCCGCCGCGAGGGCGAGCCCGACGGGACCGGCGCCCACCACGAGCACATCGGTCACGCGCGTCCTCTCGCCGTCGCGAGGACACGGAACGGCGCCGGCGTCTCGACGGCCCACGGGGCGCCCAAGGCGGCGGCCAGCTCCGGCGCGCGGTAGCTGCGCCGGATCGAGCGCAGCCCGTCCACGCGCAGGAAGGTGCCGACCGAGAGTGGCGCGATGCCCACCGCGTACAGGCCGTAGGCGAGGCGCCCGCGCGCGATGTCGGCGTGCAGCACCGCACCGCGCGAGAGGGCGAGGCTGTCGTCGGCGAAGGCCGCGAGCGACGCGTCGTCGAGATGGTGCAGCACGTGGTTCGACAGCACGAGGTCGAACGTCTCGCCGGCCGCGATCAGCTCTCGCGAGCCCTGGGAGACGAACCGCACCCCGGGACGCTCCCGCAGCCGGGCGGCCTCGTGCGCGCGGGGGTCGGGATCGGCCCCCACCCACTCGACCTCGAGGCCGTCGCGCGCAGCGAGGGCGGCCAGACGCGCGACCACGTCGCCGCCGCCCGACCCGAGGTCGAGCACGCGGGCGGGGCGACCGAGAGCCGAGAGCTCGGGCCGCACGCGCGTGCGGTACACCCGGCCCCAGGCCGAGACGAGGCGGTTCACGACGTCGAACCGGCGGTAGGTCGCCGAGAGCGCCCGCGGATCGCAATCGGGATCGTCCATCAGCTCGGTCAGCGCGGTGTCGCGCCGCGCGAGACCGGAGAGCGCGCTCACGCCGAGGCGCGGCGCGCGGTGATGGTCGCCGCCTCCACGGTCAGTCCCGGACCGAAGGCCATCGCCGCCACCCGGTCGCCGTCCTTCAGGGCGGAGTCGGCGAGCAGGTCGCGCAGGATGAACAGCAGCGTGGCGCTCGACATGTTGCCGTGCCGGCGCAGCACCTCGCGCGAGGCAGCCAGGGCAGTGGCATCCAGTCCGAGGGCGCTCTCGACGCGGTCGAGGATGCTGCGCCCGCCCGGATGCACCGCCCATGCGTCGACGTCGGCGAGGTCGCCGAGCACGTCGGCGGCGATCGCCGAGATCTCGCGACCGATGATTCGCGGAACTTCGGGCGTGAGCGTCATCTCGAAGCCCGAGTCGCCGACGGTCCACGCCATGTCCTTCTCGCCGTCGTCAGTGACGTGGGTGGCGAAGCCGTCGAGGTCGAGTCCGTCGCGCGAGGCATCCCCGGATGCCACGACCGCGGCGCCCGCGCCGTCGGCGAACACCGAGGCGGCGACGATCTGGTCGGGGTGCGACGAGGTCTGCCAGTGCAGCGAGCACAGCTCGGTGCAGGCGACGAGCACGACCGCGGCGGGGTCGTCGCCGACGATCCGCGCCGCGAGGCGCAGCGCCGGGATCGCGGCCGCGCAGCCGATGAATCCGAGGTGGTACCGCTCGACGGTGGGCGAGAGCCCGAGGTCGCGCACGAGGTGGTAGTCGGGCCCGGGGGCGAACATCCCCGTGCACGAGACCGTGACGACGTGCGTCACGGCATCCGTGCCGTATCCGGACCCGTCGATCGCGGCGCGCGAGGCCGCGGCGAAGAGCCCCGGGGCGGTGCGGCGGTATTCGTCGTTGCGGGCCCCCGTCGGCGGCATGAGCAGGGTGTCGCCGTCGCGCACGGGGAGGCCGTCTCCGGCGGCACCCGCGAGCTGCGGCAGCACGACGTGACGGGTGTCGATCGCGGCGGCGTCGAAGGCGGCCCCGACCAGGCGCTGGGCCTTGCGGTCGAAGCCCGGCTGCGCGGCGAAGAGGTCGCGCAGCGTCGACTGGGTGACGCGGGTGTCGGGCAGGGCCGTGCCGATCGACACGATTCGGGCGGTCATGCCTCACTGTAGACACGCTTCGCGGGCCCCGGCGCGGGGATGGTGCGGGTGTCGCACGGCGTCTATGGTGCGGGCACCGCCGGAGACGTCCGCGACCCTGTCAATCCCCGCGGCGATCTGCCGACCCCGACCTACCGTGGCCCCTCGTTCACGATCAAGGAGTGCGCCATGACCGGTCCCCGCCCGCTCGACCCCACCCGCGTGACCGCCCAGAAGGCGGTGCGCGAACCGAACGTCCGCGTGTGGCTCGTGGCATCCGGCGTCCTCGCCGTCATCGCGATCGTGTTGTTCGCCTTCTCGATCCCGATCGTCGCCGCGTGGGCGTGGATCGGCATCGCCTTCCAGGTCGCGATCTTCGCCGCCCTGCTCGCGAACGGCCTCGGCGGACGCCGCACCGCCTATCAGGGCTACATCTTCGCGGTGCTGATGTGCGTGCAGGCGGCGGTGGCGCTGCTCGTGATCGTCATCGTCGCGATCGCCGCGTGGATGCCGCCGGTCTGACGCTCCGCTCGTGTCGGCCCATGCGCGCGGGTGGCGCGAGGCGGCCGAGCCGGTCGAAGCCACCGGGGCGCGTGACTCCGGGTGCCGACGACGGGGTCGAGGGCCTGTGTCGCGCTCGTCGGAGCCCGTGCGTCACCGTCCCTCCGACGGGCTCAGGGACCTGCCCCCGCTCGCACGACGACGCCCCGTCCGGGGATGCCGGACGGGGCGTCGTCGTGCAGTCAGCCGCCGAGGACGCTGCTCACGTCGGTCGGGCTGTCGAACTCGTCGACGTCGACGGATCGCAGTCTCTCCAGCAGCTCCTCGGGGGCGCCGTTGTCTTCGGCGATCCCGATCAGCTCGTGCCGGCCGACGGGGTAGTCGACTCCGGCGAGGTATTTCTGCATCTCGATCGCATCGGGCAGATCCGCCATGGTGCTCTCCTTCTTCGTGGGGGTGCGGTCACAGAATGGGCTTGCCGCCGGTCACCGCGACGCGGGCGCCGGAGACGTAGCTGGCCTCGTCTGAGGCGAGCAGGACGTACACCGGTGCGAGCTCGGCGGGTTGCCCCGGGCGTCCGAGCGGAACCTGCTCGCCGAAGCTCTCGACCTTCTCCGCGGGCATCGTCGCCGGGATGAGCGGTGTCCACACCGGTCCCGGCGCCACGCTGTTCGCCCGGATGCCGCGCTCGCCGAGCAGCTGGGCGAGAGAGGCGGTCATGTTGGCGATCGCGGCCTTCGTCGCGGCGTAGGGGAGCAGCTGCGGCGACGGCATGTCGGAGTTGACCGAACTCGACGCGATGATCGACGCCCCCTCCGTCAGGTGCGGCAGAGCGGCCTTTACGGTGTGGAAGTACGCGCTGACGTTCGTCGCCCAGGTGTGGTCCCACTCGCTGTCGTCGATCTCCTCAAGCGTGTCGTGGCTCATCTGGAACGCGGCGTTGATCACCAGGACGTCGAGTTTGCCGAGGTGCTCCACCGTGCGGGCGACGAGGTCGCGGCAGTGCTGCGGGTCGGAGACGTCTCCCGGGAGGAGGACGGCGCGACGGCCGGCGTCTTCGACGAAGCGGCGGGCCTGCTCGGCATCCTCGTGCTCGTTCAGATAGGCGATCGCGACGTCGGCCCCCTCGCGGGCGAAGGCGAGGGCGACGGCCTTGCCGATGCCGCTGTCGCCTCCGGTGATGAGGGCCACCTTGCCCTCGAGTCGGCCGGAGCCGCGGTAGCTGTCCTCGCCGTAGTCGGGGGTCGGATCCATCGCCCGGTCGGTGCCGGGGACGCTCTGCTGCTGGGCGGGTTGCGACATGTCTGCCTCCTGGGGATCGGAGGACCCACCTCACGCGCCGCACGGCGATCGCGCACGAGGGTTGACAGTGCTCCGGTGTCGTCGGGGAGGGGATGCCGAGGCGGCTGAGCCCGTCGACGCCTGCGGGGCCGTGCGCCCGGCCCCGTCGACGGGCTCGGCGACCTGGGGGTTCTGCGCCCGTTACCGCCGACGGGCTCGGCGACCCGGGGGTTCTGCGCCCGGTACCGCTGACGGGCTCGGGCAACCGCGCGGTCCCTCTGTTGGGCTCAGGGACTTCCGGTGTGCTCGGGCCGCGCGCCCGCGCCCTGCGCTCAGGCCGCGATCGCGTCGCGCAGCAGCAGTCCGGCGATGGCGCCCCGGTACTCGTCGATCATGCGGCGGCGGTCCAATCGTCCGCGGGCCGCGAGAGCGGCCCCGCGCAGGGCCGGACGCAGGGCGAGGGCGTCGCCCCACGCCTCGGCGATGGCGGCGACGTCGCGCGCGGTGACGAGACCGAACCCCTCCACCATGCGCGCGGCGTCGCCGACGTCGGTCGTCACGGGTACGGCCCCGGAGGCCGCGCCCTCGACCAGGCAAAGCGGAGACGCCTCGCCGAAGGCGCTCGTGAGGGCCACGACGTCGGCGATGCGGTACAGCTCGGGCATGTCCTCGCGCAGGCCCAACGCGTGCAGGGCGACCTCGACACCGACCCCGCTCTCGGCGCGCAGCGCGCGGAACGCGGGGTTGTCGGCCGTCATCCCGGAGCCGCACATGAGGTAGTGCGTGGCGGGCGCGCGGCGCGCGTGCGCGGCGACGGCGCGGAGGAAGAGCCCCGGATCCTTCATCGCGTCGAAGCGAGCGGCCAGCAGCACCACGGGTGCCGACTCCGGGATGCCGAGGGCCGAGCGGATGCGACGGCGCTCCGCCCGCGTGCCCGGGCGGAAGCGGCGTGTGTCGATGCCGTTGTCGATGACCCACGCCTCGTGCGCCGCCACCCCGGCCCGCGCATAGGCGTCGGAGGTCGACAGGGCGCACGAGATGGTGGCCGTCACGGCGCCGGAGGCGGCGGCATCCGTCAGCCATCCCAGGGCGGGGCCCGAGTGTGTCGGGTCGGACCGGTGCAGGCACGCCGCGACGGGGACGTCGGGGAGCAGACCTGCCCGGTCCAGCGCGACGACGAGGCTCAGCGGCTGCTCCTTCAGCGAGAGCACGACGTCGGCGTCGGAGAAGAGAGCGGCGGCGTGGTCGAGCTCGGCCGCGGTGTAATCCTCCGGGGCGATCGGGCGGTCGCCGGCGATGCGGTCGAACGCCGTGATCTCCACGCCCGCCTCGCGAAGGCGCCGGTAGCGCGTGTCATCGCGCGCGAGCTGCAGCGACGCGTCGCGGCGCGCGGACGCGGTGAGCGAGAGCACCCGGTGCTCCTGCGAGCCGTCGCGCGCGAGTCCCGCGACGACGTCGGAATGCAGGATGCGGGCTCCACCGGCGAAGAAGCCCTCGTAGAGGGAGAGCACACGGATGGATCGCGTCATCGGGGTCTCGTTTCAGCCGGGGAGAGGCACCGCGGATGCGGTCGTCCCATGCTGAGGCGTGGACCCCGTGGGCTGGGTTACGCCCGGGAGACCATCGTGTGAACGCCCGGACACGAGCCGACGCGCCGGCCCCCGGGGGAGGGACCGACGCGTCGGGTGAAGGGGCGGTGGGTCAGGCGCGGGGCGCGACCACCATCGCCTCGCCGGCGTCGCGTGTGCGCGACCAAGGCCAGCGCGGCGCCGTGCGCTCGCGCGGTTCGTCGGTCGATCGCGGCACGATGCCGTTGCCCATGGCGGTCGACATGGCGATGCTCCACACCGAGCCCGCCTGCTGTCCGCTCTGCTGTCCGTAGATCATGATGTGCTCCTCACTCCCGTCTCCCGACGGGATGCCCCGTCTCCCGACGGGCGTCTCGACCTCCGTCATAACCCGACGCGGGTCGCGGCGGTGCCCGCTTGACAACGGTGACATGATGCGCATCCCGGCGGCGCCGCCGGCCGCGGGGTGGAGCGAGCCCGGTGCCCCACCCCGCGGTGTCCTCACGCGCCGCGAACGGTCTCTCCGGCATCCTGCGCGCGGTCCCGCACGGTGGAGACCGCGTCGGCGGAGTCGTCCTTGACGTGCTGCACCGCTTCGGCGGCACGATCCTTGACGGCGTCGACGGCCTCGCCCGCGGGTTCCTTCAGGTCGGCGACGATGTCGTGCGCGACGTCCTTCGCCTCGTCGATCAGCGGAGCCGCCTTGTCCTTCGCCTTCGCGGCCGCGTCGCGTTCGGCGCGCGAGGGCGGGATGAGCGAGGCGAGCACGAGGCCCGCGCCGAAGGCGACGAGCCCGACGGCGAGCGGGTTCCCCTTCACCGCGTGGCCTGCGTCGTGCGCGGCGTCCCCCGCCCGGTGGGCGAGGCCGGATGCCGTGCTCCCGGCATCGTCGGCGACCCCCATCACGCGATCGCGGACGCTGCGGACGGCGCCGTGCAGCTTGCTCTTCTGCCGATCGACGATCTTCGAGGGCGTCACCTTGTCGGCGAGGGCATCGACGTCGGAGCCCAGGTCGGCACGGGTGCGCTCGATCTCGGCGCGGATGGCTTCCGGTGAATCGGTCATCGGTTCTCCTCATTCCTTGCGAATGCTTCCGGTATCTCCTGAAGGGTGGCCGCGGTCTGCGGCATCCCTTCCACGGTCTTGAGGCGGCTCCGGCCGATGGCGAAGAGGATCCCCGCGACCACCGCCCAGATCACGGCCACCACCACGGCCGACCAGGCGTGCCCGATCAGCAGCGCGAGCGCCTCCCAGAGCGCGATCGAGAGGAAGAGCACGACCATGCCGGCCGCGTATCCCGCGCCACCGAGCAGCCCGGCGCCCTTCGCCGACTTCGTCGCCGACTCCTTCACCTCGGCCTTGGCGAGAGCCAGTTCCTGCCGCATGAGCGTCGACATGTCGCGAGTGACCTCGCCGACGAGTTCGCCCAGCGACGTCGTCGCAGCCTTCTGCTCAGAGGGTGTCGGGTCGGTCATCAGAACCTCCCTCGCGTGCGCCGTCGAGGCGTGCCGCCGACTCGGTGTACAGCGGCGGGTCGTCGACGTCGGCCGTCAGGCCCGTGCCGTCGCCGACAGGCTCTGTCGGCCGCGTGCCGTCCACGACCGGGACGATGGGCGTCGCGTCGACGACGCCGACCGGGGGGACGTTCCCCTCGAGCCGGTCCGCGCCGTCGTCGCTGGCCCGGACCGCGGCGTCCGCATCCGCATAGCGCGGACCGCCGAGCGTCGCGGGAGCGGACGCACCCGAGTCGTCCGACGCGGCTCCGGCGGCGATCGCGCGACTGAGCCGGCCGACCACGACCCCCGCGATGGCCGCGACGGCGATGAAGGTGCCGGGGCGACGACGTGCGAACGCGGTGACGTCTTTCACGAGCTGCTGAGGGTCGCGATCCGCGAGCCACGAGCCCACGGTCGACGCGTGCTCCGCTGCGCGGCGCACCACCTCACCCGCGATCCCGCCGCCCTCGTCGGCGTCGGCCATGCGGGTGAAATCCTCGCCCAGGGAGCCGAGCCCGTCCGCGAGGCGTTTCTGCTGGGTCGCGGCCTGGTCCGACAGCTCACGGCCCGACTGCGACACGAGGTCGCCGATGCGCGCCTTTGCCTCGCCGGCGACGGCGGCCGCTTCGTGGGCGCCGGACTGCGCGACCTCCTGGGCGGCGTGCCCCGCCGTCTTCGCGGTCGCCGATGCCTCCTGCGCGGCGGCTCCCGCCTTCGCGGCTGTGCCCGAGTCCTCGTCCTGAGACGTGGTGAATTGCGACATGTTCGCTCCTTCCGTGGCGTTGGGGTGTCCGGTCTAGGTCCGGAACCACTGCTGCGGCTCGGGCCTTGCCCCGGTGCGGATGGCGTGCAACGCGCGAGGCGGCCGGTTCGCTTCGGAAAGCGTCCGATGGACGGACCCGCCCGACGGCCGGTCGCAACGGTCGTGCGCGCCGCCGCGGAATGAGTACGATCATGGGTCGTGCAGTCATCCGAAGCCCCGCTGTCGCCCCTCCCCGGGTCGGCGCTCGGGCGTGCCCTTCTCGCCTACGGTGAGGCGCGGCGCACCGCCGCCGCCGAGGCTCGCCGCGCCCTGTCGCTGAACGAGCTCGATGCCCGGGCGCTCCTGTTCATCGGCGACAACCCCGGAGCGCGCCCCTCGCACGTGCGCGACCATCTCGGCATCACCTCGGCCGGGGTCACCACCCTCATCGACCGTCTCGTCCAGCGGGGAGCGGTCAAACGGGATCTGGACGCCGAGGACCGCCGCGTGAACCACATCACGGCCATCGTCGATCTGGATGCCCCGCCGTGGTCGGAGCTGCGGGCGTTCGACGCGGCGATTGAGGATGCCGTCACCCGCATGGACCCGGCCTTGGCCGATCGCGTGGCCCGGGTCATCGACGAGCTCGTCGCGCACGCGCGACGCTGACGGCGGGGTGCGACGCGGGCATCCGGTCACGCGTCCGGCTGCCGCGACGTCGCGACGTCGCCTCGGGACCCCGCGCACCGAGCGTCGGTGACGGACGGCACGCGACGCGCCGGGTCGAATTATTCAGCGGCCGCGAGGAAGGCTTCCGAGCGGGCCTGGAGGAACGAGCACAGCGCGGCCAGGGTCGCGAGTTCTCCCGCGAGGGCCATCACGCGGCCGGCCGGCAGGGGAGCGGCGTCTTCGCGCGGTTCGAAGGTGACTGACCAGTCGGTGGCGCCCTGCTCGGAGCCGGGGGCGACGTAGAAGGTGGTCGATACGCTGCGCAGCTGGGCAGCGATCAGTCCGGCATCCCCGCCGTCGTCGTTGTCCTGCGGGATGACGCGGAGGATGTCCGCGTCGTCGTAGCCGAGGGCGCGGAAATCGTCGATCCACGACTGCAGCGTGGTCACTGTGCGAAACGGCATCGGGTCCCCTCGACTGGCGGGGCGCCGAACGGGCGCCGCACCCATTATGACGGCGGCCGGACGCACGGAGGGGGAATGACGGTGATCGCATCGACGGCACCGGGATCGACGGCGAGGGGGAGGGAGACCATCGGACGTTCCAGCGCGAAGTCACGAGCTCCGCGCCGGAACGCCTCCGACCACCGCGCCGGGGAGCGGGAGCGGTCGGGTCGCTGCATCGAGATGCCGCCTGCGAATGCTCGCCGCGGTTCGGCGACGGGTCAATGTGCGCCGCGCGATGCTGCGCTTCGCGGCTGTTCACTCGCGTCCCGCGGCCGACGACGCCGAAATGCGCATTTTCCGCATTTTGATGGATACGGTGAATGCGGATGGGGGGTCATCCGCGCCGACCGTCGCCGGTCGGGTGCGTCATCGTCGATCTGTGCATTGCGGCGCGTGAGAGCGTTCCCATACCGGCGGGCGTCCTTCGACGCAATGGTCTTGCCGCACATTCTCGGACGATTTAGGAAGCCTGCGTGGAGCATACGAACATCGAGACCCGCGACGCCGAGACGGTGGAGCACCTGTGGCAGACCATCGTCCCGGGAGCCCGCATCGCCCGCGCGGATGCCATTCAGCCCGCGATGGCGTGGCACGCGGCGTCCGAGCCGGGATTCGGCTTCTGCGACTACACGATCGGGTCGACGATGCTGGTCGAATCCGACCCCCTCGATCAGGTGGTGGTGGGCCGCATCGCCGGCCCGCGGGTGGTGGGGACCTATCGCCGCGAACGCATCGACACCGCGGTCCCCTTCATGGTGGTCGACCGTCCGCTGGAGATCGCATTCACGGGTCGCATCGCGGGCACCGGCGTCTCGTTCACGCGGACGGAGTTCGACGACGCCGCGCGTCGTCTGTCGGGGGACGAGGGCTTGCGCGTCCGGGCGACGGGCCATGCCCCCGTGAGCGAGCAGCGTCTGCGCTATTGGTCGCGCACGTGGGAGTACACCCGCGACGTGCTGTTGCGCTCGCCCGAGCGCACCCCGCTCATCCAGCAGCAGGCGCGCACGCTCATGCTCGAAGCCTCTCTCATGACCTTCCCGACGACCTTCACCGACGCCCTCGCCGCCGGCCGGCCGTCGCGACCCCTGCCCGCGCCCGTGCGTCGGGCGAAGGCCTACGTCGAAGCGCACGCCGCCGAACCCGTGGTGCTCGCCGACATCGCGGAGGCGGCACGCTTGTCGCCGCGCGGCCTGCAGTACGCCTTCCGTGCCGCCACCGGTCGCACGCCGATGCAGTATCTGCGGCGGGTGCGCCTCGACGCCGCGCGGGCGGAACTGCGCAGCGCCGACCCCTCGGTCGAAACGGTCGCGGCGATCGCCGCGCGCTGGGGTTTCTCCAACCTCGGCCGCTTCGCCGCCATGTACCGCGGGGAGTTCGGCGAGACGCCCTCGTCGACCCTGCGCTCCTGACGCCGGTCGGTGCGACCGCCGGTCAATGCCCGGCGCCGAGGCCGCCGCTGAGGCGATCGTGGAAGCGGGCCGCGGTGTCGTTCATTCCCTCGAGCTCGACGGTCGTGCCGAGGTGGGCGTACTTCGTGCGCACCGCATCGAGCGCGGCGACGGTCGAGGCGTCCCACACGTGCGAGCGCGACAGGTCGATCACGACGTGCGCGGGGTCGCGGTGGTACGCGAACCGGGTCGTGAGGTCGTTGCTCGAAGCGAAGAAGAGCTCGCCCTCCACGACGTAGCGGGCGGTGTCCCCCTCGACGGAGCGGGTGACGCTCGTCAGCGAAGCCACGCGGCGTGCGAACAGCACCGCGGCCGCGACGACGCCCACTCCGACACCGATCGCCAGGTTGTGCGTCCACACCGTGACGGCGACGGTCAGCACCATGACGATGGTCTCGCTCAGCGGCATCCGGCGCAGGGTCGAGGGGCGGATGCTGTGCCAGTCGAAGGTGGCGATGGACACGACGATCATCACGGCCACGAGAGCGGCCATCGGGATGATCGCGACGACGTCGCCGAACGCCAGCACCAGGAGCAGCAGGAACACGCCGGCGAGGAACGTCGAGATCCGGGTGCGCGCCCCCGAGGCTTTGACGTTGATCATCGTCTGGCCGATCATCGCGCAGCCGCCCATTCCGCCGAACAGGCCCGACAGAACGTTCGCGGCGCCCTGGCCGAGCGATTCGCGCGTCTTCGACGAGGGGGTGTCGGTGATGTCGTCGACGAGGGCTGCCGTCATGAGCGACTCGAGCAGGCCCACGACGGCCATCGCCACGGCGAACGGGAAGATGATGCCGAGCGTGTCGAGCGTGAACGGCACGTTCGGGATCAGCAGTGCGGGCAGGCTCTCGGGCAGGGCGCCCTGGTCGCCCACGGTCGGGACCGAGATGCCGAAGACAACGGCCGCACCCGTGAGCAGCACGATCGCCACGAGCGGAGCGGGGATTGCCTTGGTCACGCGCGGCAGCAGGTACATGATCGCCAGGCCCGCCGCGGCGATCGGGTACACCGCCCACGGCACCCCGATCAGCTGCGGCACCTGCGCGATGAAGATGAGGATGGCGAGGGCGTTCACGAACCCGACCATGACGCTGCGCGGGATGTAGCGCATGAGCTTCGCGACCCCGGCGAGTCCGAGGATCACCTGCAGGATGCCGCCGAGGATCACGGTCGCGAGGAGGTAGTCGACGCCGTGCTCGCGGGCGACGGGGGCGATGACGAGCGCGATCGCTCCGGTCGCCGCCGAGATCATGGCGGGACGCCCGCCGAGGAACGCGATGGCCACGGCCATGACGAACGACGAGAAGAGTCCGAGACGCGGGTCGACGCCGGCGATGATCGAGAATGCGATGGCCTCGGGGATGAGGGCGATCGCCACGACGAGACCGGCGAGCACCTCGCGGGTGAGCAGGCGCGGGGAGCGCAGCGCCTGCAGGACGGTGGGTTCGGGGCGCGGGCGCGCGAGGACGTCGGTCATGTCGATGCTCCTGAGGGGGGCTCGGTGGGAACCCGCGGCGGCGCGGGGAAGAATAGAGGGGTCGCAACCGCGACCGAGAAGAACTCTACCGTAACGTGAGGTTTGCGGGATCGGGGATGCCATGACCGAGGAGCGTCCGATGCAGATCGGCGAGCTCGCCGAGCGCACGGGGCTGTCGATCCGCACGCTCCGCCACTACGACGAGATCGGCCTGCTGCGCCCCTCGGCCCGCACCGAGGGCGGGTTCCGGCTCTACACCGCCGACGACGAATCGCGCCTGCTGCTCATCCGGCGCATGAAGCCGCTCGGATACTCGCTCGAGCAGATGGGCGAGCTGCTGAGCGTCGTCGACGGTCTCGAGGCCGATCCCGGCGACACCGCACTGCGGGATCGATTCGCCGGCATCCGCGACGAGGCGCAGCAGCGCCGCGAAGACCTGCGCCGCAAGGTCGCCGCTGCCGACGAGTTCATCGCGCAGTTGGAGGCGCGATGACCGCCCACGACATCACGCTCGAGGGGCACGGCATCCGTCTCTCTCCCGCCGACCCGTCCGACGCCGCCGCGGCGTGGCCCCTCACCGACCCCGACCTGTGGAGTCGCATGACGACGCCGTGGCCGGCCTCGGTCGACGCCTACGCCGCGCACGTCGAGCAACAGCTCGCCACCCCGGGGCTGTTCGCCTTCACCGTGCGGGATGCCGGCACCGGCGTCGTACGCGGATCGACCACGTTCTACGAGTACGTGCCCACGCAGGGGCGGGTCGAGATCGGGACGACGTGGTACGGACGCACGTTCCAAGGCGGGAAGACCAACCCCGCCGCCAAGCTCCTCCTCCTCGGCCACGCCTTCGAGACCTGGGGAGTCAATCGCGTGGCGATGCGATGCGACGCGCGCAACGAGCGCAGCGCCCGCGCCATCGAGCGGCTCGGCGCGACGCCGGAGGGGCGCCTGCGTCGGCACCGCGTCGCGCCGGACGGCTCCGTCGCCGACACGCTCTACTTCTCGATCCTCCGCGACGAGTGGCCCCCGGCGCGAGCGGGGCTCGAGGCGCGGCTCGCGGCATCCGCGTCACCCGACACGGCATCCGGCTGACGACGCGGCGAGACGTTGTGTGCCGGATGCTCGCGGCGTGCTGCCTCGTGAAGCCGTCGGGACCACGATGGGGCCCGCCGTGAGTCAGGGCCACGCCGGCAGCCGTGTAAGCTTTCCTGTTGGAAGTGTGTCCGAGCGGCCTAAGGAGCATGGCTGGAATCCATGTAGGCGGGGTAACTCGCCTCGCAGGTTCAAATCCTGTCACTTCCGCCACACGAAGAGCGTCATTCTCGAGATCGAGGGTGGCGCTCTTCGGCGTTCAGCCCACGCTCGCGCTCTCGCGCTCGGCATCCACCGCCCCCGGGCGCACCACGAGCGAGCGGGGCAGCACTCGCGCGAGCGCGCGGCGGGCCGGGGTCGCCCGCGCGAGCAGGCCCGCTCGGACGCGATCGACCGCCGCGGCCAGCGCCGGTCCGTGCGCGGGGTCGGGCGCGTCACCGGCATAGCTGACGCGCTCGAGGGCCTCCCGCAGCAGGTCGGCGTCGTCGGCGGCGACGCCGTGCTCCTCGACCAGTCGCGCGGCGAAGGCGCGAGGCGATTCGGCGCCGGGGGCTGGGATGCCGAGATCCATCGCGTCCTCCCGCAGCGCGGTCCACGCGGCCACGGCATCCCCCGCGCCCGCGGCGTTCAGACGTCGGCGGCGCCGGACGACACGCAACAGCGCCGGCACGAAGGCGGCCACGAGCAGCGCCAGCACCACGATCCCGACGGGCACCCAGGCGGCGCCCGGACGCGCACTCGTCGCCGCGGCGCCGGTTTCCACGGCCCCCACGTCGCCGCGGTCGGGTGACGAGGGCGCCGATGACGGCTGGGCGTCGGGGGCAGCGGCATCCTGTTCGGGGGTGGTGGGCGTGGCGCCGCCGTTCGAGGTCGATCCCGATGCGAAGTTCGTCGGCACCCCGAGGCTGTTCGTCGGTTCGAAGGGCACCCAGCCGATGCCCTGGAAGTAGACCTCCGGCCACGCGTGCAGCTGGCTCGAGGTGACGGTGTACTCGGTGCCACCCTGCTGGGGGATGCTGGAAGCCGTTCCCGGCAGGTATCCGACGACGATGCGCGACGGCATGCCGAGCGAGCGCGCCATCACCGCGAACGCGGAGGCGTAGTGCACGCAATATCCCGCGCGCACCTGCAGGAAATCGGCGACCGCGTCCAGTCCCGCGCCGTCGAAGCCTGCGTCGACCGGTGCATCGAGCGAGTACCGGAACGCGCTGCTGCGGAACCACGTCTGCATCGCGAGCAGGGCGTCGTAGGGGGTCGAGGTCCCGGCCGTCACCTCGCGGGCCGTGTCGCCGATGACCGAAGGCACATCGGCGGGCAGGGCGCTGACATCGGCGCTCAGGCCGGGGTCGCCCACCGAGCGGCTGCGGATCTGCTCGAGCGTCGGTCGCGGCACACTCGCCTGCACCTCGTATTGCTGATCGCGCGTGGAACCCGCGCGCGTGACGACCGTGCGGTTCTGCGGCATGCCGAGCCACTCGCCGTCGAGCCCGGTGACGGTCGCGGCGGGGTAGGGCACGGGCAACCAGGGGCTGTCGAGGGCGTCGACGGTGACGTCGGTGGTCCAGTCGACGCGGGCGATGTCGGCGTCGGTCTCGACCGGGCTGAACACCGCTCCGTCGCCCGGGACGGGCACGGTGTCGGAGCTGTCGGGCGACCAGACCGCTCCGTCGAAGCGGGAGAGGGTCACGGCCCGCAGGTACGGCGCCGTCGGGGCCGTCGTCCGCACGGTGAGCACGTCGACCTCCCGCGGTTGGCGCAGGTCGTTGCCGAGCTCGAGGTTGGGGTTGATGGTCGTGCCCGTGCCGCCCGATCCACCGGTGGCGAAGCGCAGGCCGGGCTGGGGGAGGAGCGGGGTGGCGACCACGGCGACGATCACGGCGACCACGGCGACGGCGAGGGCCGTCGCCGAGACCCCCAGACGACCGGGCGCGCGGGCGGAGGGCCGCCGCGGCGCGGGAGCTGCGGCGCGAGCCCGCGTATCGATGCGGAGCAGGAAGAGCAGCGAGGCGGCCAGCAGCACGAAACCGGCGACGTCGACGTCGGAAGGGATCGCGATCGTGGGGATGAGCGAGACCGCGACCAGGCCGACGCCCGCGAGCAGCGGCATGCGCGCCGTCAGCACGACGTGGTCGAGCACGAGGGCGAGGGCGCCGACCGCCGCGACGAGCAGGAAGCTCAGCCCGGCTTCGGGCGGCACGGGGGCCACCCCGAGGCGGATCTCCTCGGAGGCGCCCGAGAGCAGCCCCGGCACCGTCGCGAAGGTCGCCGGGGTGGGGATGACGCCGAGCAGGGCGGTCGAGCGACCGAACAGCAGCGTGAGCCCCACGATCCAGACCGCCGCCTCGATGATGGTGGCGACCACGGCGGGGAGGTGTGCGAGCCGCACGAGCAGCCCCGCCCCGAGCACCGCGGCGGACAGGGCCGCCGCGCCGGCCACCCACGCGCCGGGGGCGATCACCGAGAACGCGGGCAGCAGCGCCGCGATGATCGCGACGTACAGTCCCGCCGCCAGCAGCGCGGCGTCGCGCCGCCGCCGAGCGGTGCGCAACTGCGTGATGTCAGCGACCGACACGGGCGTACCCCTGCTCGATCGCGTCGTCCCATGCCGCGGCCACATCGCCACCGGGACGCACCTGCGCCGCGCGCCAGCCGCCCGCGCGCAACGAGTCCAGATCCGCGCGCTCGGCCACGACCAGCAGCATCGGAAGGGCGGAGCGCTGGGCCACGGCCCTGAGGGCCTCGAAGTCGTCTGCCTGCAAGGCCCCGGTGATCACGATCAGGAGGCCGGTGAGGCCCGCCGCCGTGGCGGGGACGACACGTCGTGCCGCGTCGTCCGGGCGCGCACGCAGGCTCGCGAAGGCCGCCGCGGTCGCACGGGCGTCGGCGTCGTCGCCGCCCTCCACCGGATCGGCCAGAAGCTGACCGTCGCTGTCCACGACGTCGACCGTGTACCCCTCGTGCACGAGCCGTGCGACCGCCGAGACGCATGCCGAGACGGCCGTCTCGAACGCCGCGTCGCCGCCGGGGGCGTGGGCGGCCACCGGAGACCAGCGCGACAGGGCGCGGTCGAGCACGATCGTGGCCGCGGGGCTCGCCTCCTGCTCCTCCTGACGCACCATGAGCGTGTCGCGGTGCGCGGTGGCCCGCCAGTGGATGCGGCGCATCGAGTCGCCGGGCGCGTACGGGCGGGCGACGAGGTTGTCGGCGCCCTGGCCGATCTGCAGCGTCGTGGTCTGCCGCGATCCGCCCGCTTCGCCCGCGGCGACGGGGAGCGCCGCGAGATCGCGCACCGTCGGCGCCACGGTCACGGCGGTGGTGCGGCCGAGGGCGATGCGCCGGCGCACCAGCCCGAACGGGTCGGTGGTGGTGACCTCGAACGGTCCGAGGGCGTGCACCCCCCGCGCAGCCCCCGTCACGTCGTAGCGCACCTCGATCGTGGAGGCCGTACCGCTGAGGCTCGACGAGATCGTCGGCGACGCCCCCTCGGCCGTCCCCGTCAGTCCCGCCGGCAGCGCGTCCCGCCACCGGCCCGGGGCCGTCGGCAGTGCGCTCTGGATACCCGCGCGAACGGTCACGCTCGCGGGCCCCCCGACCTCCGGCACCTCGGGCGAGACGACACGCGTGACGGCGCCCGATCCGCGGGTCAGCAGCAGAGCGACCGCCGACGCGACGAGCAGCGCCGCCAGGAGCGTCGCGAAGTACAGCAGCTCGGGGATGCCGGCGCGCTGGGCGATCACGAAGGCCGCCACGGCGAGCAGCAGCGCCCCCGTGCCGCGCACCGTGAACGGCCAGAACCGCCTCACCCGGGCTCTCACGGTCGGGCGGCGAGGGGTACGCGCACGCTCGCGGCGATCCGCTCGAGGGCGTCAGCCACGACCGCAGCCCCCGCCTTGCCTCCGGCCGCGGACCGGTTGGCGATCAGGCGGTGGGCGAAGACGGGCGCCAGCAGGGCCGTGATGTCGTCGGGGATCACGTACGACCGGCCGTCGAGGGCCGCCCGCACCTTGGCGGCGCGAACGAGCTGCAGGGTCGCCCGGGGGCTCGCGCCGAGCCGGATGTCGGGGTGACTGCGCGTCGCCTGTGCGAGCGCCACGACGTACTCCTCGAGTGCCGGGGCGACGTGCACCCCGCGCGCCCAGGCGATCATGGCGGTCACCTGGCGGGCCGAGACGACGGGGGTGAGCCCGTCGAGCGGGTTGACCGCGTCGCGCTGGCGGAGCATGAGCGCCTCGGCCGCGGCATCCGGGTATCCCATCGAGATGCGCAGGAGGAAACGATCGCGCTGCGCCTCGGGCAGGGCGTACGTGCCCTCCATCTCGTACGGGTTCTGCGTGGCGACCACGAGGAAGGGGGAGGGCAGCACGTGCGTGCGCCCGTCGACGGTGACCTGCCGCTCCTCCATGGCCTCGAGCAGAGAGGACTGCGTCTTCGGCGAGGAGCGGTTGATCTCGTCGGCGATGACGATGTGGGCGAAGACCGCGCCGGGGGTGAACTCGAACTGCCGCTGCACCGGATTGAACACCGACACGCCCGTGATGTCGCCCGGAAGCAGGTCGGGGGTGAACTGGATGCGACGGACGTCGGCGTCGATCGTGGCCGCGAGGGCCCGCGCCAGCATCGTCTTGCCGACCCCGGGCACGTCTTCGATCAGCAGGTGCCCCTCCGCGAGGAGGGCGATGAGGGCGCTTCGGACCGCCTCCGGCTTGCCGTCGATCACCTGCGACACGGATGCCAGGATTCCCCCGGTCAGACGGGCGAACGTCTCTGCGTCGAGGGGCGCGTCGGCCGCGGGCCGAGCGGTGGTGTCGGGGCGGCGGAGTCGTGATGCCGCCTCGGGCGTGACCGTCTCGTCCATGGCATCCCTTGCGTCGCGGGGTGGAGGCGCGTCGTCGCCGCCGTGACCTGATCGTAACCCGCTCGGCATGGGCGGGGGCCCGAAACGACGCGGCACACAGGCGTCACTCGGCGGATGCTCGGGCCCCTAGGATCGGGGAGCGTTGGTCCACCCGAGGAGCCCGCGCATGTCGCACACCACCCCGTCCCTGCCCGCCGTCACGCACGTGCTCGCCGTCGACATCGGCGGGACGAAGGTGGATGCCGCCCTCGTCTCGCTCGCCGGCGAGGTCGAGCGGGCGAGCGTGACCCGGCGTCCGACCGGGAGGGCCGCGGACCGCGACGAGATCGCCCGCAACATCCGCGAGGCCGCCACCGCGGCGCTCGCCGCCGTCGACGGCGCCCGCGTCGGCGCGATCGGTGTGGGCAGTGCCGGCCCCGTCGACCTGCCCTCCCGCTCGGTCTCGCCCCTGAACCTGCCCCTCGCCGCCGGTCTCCCGATCGACGAGGTGCTCGGGGGGCTCGTGGACGGCCCGATCCGCCTCGCCCTCGACGGCACCTGCATCGCTCTCGCCGAGCACTGGCGCGGAGCGCTCGTGGGTTGCGACGACGCGATGGCGATCGTGGTGTCCACCGGCGTGGGCGGCGGACTCATCCTGGGCGGTCGGCCCGTTCCCGGCGCCAGCGGCAACGCGGGCCACCTGGGCCAGACGTTCGTGCGCACCATCGAGGGCGACGAGGTCGTGGCATCCACCCTCGAGGCCGTCGCGGCCGGCCCCGGGACCGTCGCCTGGGCGCAGGCGCACGGGTGGGAGGGTGAGACGGGGCTCGACCTCGCCGCCGCCCACGCGGCCGGGGACGCGATCGCCATCGCCGCCGTCAGCCGCTCGGCCATCGCCGTCGGGCAGGCGATCGCAGCGGCGGCGACACTGTGCGATCTCGAGGCCGTGGCCATCGCGGGCGGCTTCTCGCAGGTGGCCCCCGACTACGTCGCCCAGGTGCGCGCGGCCGCCGAGGCGGCGGCGCTGCACGCCTACGCGCGCCGGTGCCGCATCGTCGGCTCGGGTCTCGACGGCGACGGCCCCCTGCTGGGGGCGGCAGCGCTCGCGCTGCAGTCCTGAGGCCGGGTCTACCCTGAGACCGAGGACCGCGCCGCGGGCCGGCGAGTGAGGGCGGGGAACATGCGTACGGGTTCCAATCTGCCCGCCGTCGGCGAGTACAACCAGACGCTGGTGCTCGACCTCATCCGTCGCTCGCCGGAGGGGTTGAGTCGTGTCGAGCTCTCGGCGCGCACCGGTCTGAGCGCGCAGACGCTCAGCAACGTCACCCGCCGTCTCGCCGATGACGGTCTCATCATCGAGGCGGGCAAGGTCATCTCCGGCCCCGGCAAGCCGCGGACGCTGCTCAAGCTCGAGCCGCGCTCGCGGTTCGCCGTGGGGGTGCACCTCGACCCCGTCGTCGACACGATCGTCGTGGTCGACATGGCGGGGGAGGTCATCGCGCACGACGAGATCCCCGCGCTCCGCGAGGTCGCTCCCGAAGCCCTGGTGACGGCCGTGGGCGCGGCCGTCGACGCGATCGTCGAGCGTGCGGGGGTGCCGCGCGAGCTCGTTCTCGGGGTGGGCGTCGCCGCCCCCGGGCCGTTCGACGCCCGTGGCGGACGCCTTCTCGATCCGCCGCTGCTGCCGCAGTGGCACAACGTGAACGTGCGCGAAGACCTCGGTGCGGCGACGGGGCTGCCCGTCATCGTCGAGAAGGACGTCACCGCGGCGATGGTCGGCGAGATGTGGTTCGACCGCTCCGACGTGCTCAGCGACGCGATGTTCCTGTACTACGGCGCCGGCGTCGGCATGGGGCTCGCGGTGGCGGGCGCTCCGGTGCGCGGGCGGACCGGCAACGCCGGGGGCATCGCGCACGTGGTCGTGGATGCGGACGGACCTCTGTGCGCGTGCGGGTCGCGAGGATGCCTGGGGGTGTCGATCGAACCGCGCGTGCTCATCGCCGAGGCCGGGTACATCGACGCCGACCCGCGCTCGGGCCTCGACCGTCTCGTGCGCGATGCGGCGGATCCCCGCCACGCGGCCGCGGGAGTGCTGCGGCGGGCGGGGGAGCGGATCGCGCGGGCTCTCGTGGTGACCAACAATCTCCTCGACGTCGACGAGGTCGTGCTCGGCGGTCCCGCGTGGGAACGCCTTTCCGGGGTGCTCGCCGACATCGTCGCGGAGCATGTCGCCTCGGATCCCGCGTCGACGGCGACGCTGCCGATCATCGTGCGGCGTTCGGTGGTCGGGCTCGATGTGGCGGCCGTGGGAGCCGCGTGCTTGATGCTGGACGGCGCGTTCGCGGCCCGACCGACGCGCATGATGATCGCGCTCTGACGCGGCCCGGACCGTTCATAGCGGGGCGTGTCGCGATCGTTACCCCGCTGCGGCCCCCCTGACTTGCCGAGTTAGTCCATTTGATTTATAAAAGGTTCTGGCGACGCGGTGTCTCCACCCGAGCAAGGGAGCTTCCATGAAGAAACTGACGATGGCGACCGGTCTTCTGACCGCCACCGCCCTGACCGTGGCTCTGGCCGGCTGCTCCGGTGGCAGCGGCGACGCGGCGGACTCGAAGACGATCCGAGTCGCGTACCAGACCACGGCGACGTTCAACCAGATGCAGACGCTGATGGAGAACGCCAAGAAGCAGTACGAGGCCGCGCACGAGGGCATGACGGTCGAGCTCGTCCCGATCCAGGCCGAGGGTGCGGATTACTACACGAAGCTCGCGCTGATGAACAAGTCGGCCAGCACCGCTCCCGACGTGCAGTACGAAGACACGTTCAAGATCCAGTCCGACGCTGCGGCCGGCTACCTTCTGCCGCTCGACGACTACCTCGCGAAGTGGGACGACTGGTCGCAGTTCGCCGAGGGCGCGAAGCAGGCCGGTCTCGGCCCCGACGGAAAGTCCTACGGCGTCTCGCTCGGCACCGACACCCGCGGCCTCTGGTATAACAAGGCCCTCTTCGAGGCCGCCGGCATCTCCGTGCCGTGGCAGCCCAAGACCTGGGCCGACATCCTCTCGGCCGCCGAGAAGGTCAAGGCCTCCAACCCCGACGTCATCCCGATCAACGTCTACTCGGGCAAGACCGCCGGCGAGGCGGCATCCATGCAGGGGCTCGAGATGCTCATGTACGGCACCGAGGACACCCTCTACGACACCGACAGCAAGAAGTGGGTCGTCGGCAGCCAGGGCTTCAAGGACTCGCTGCAGTTCGTCAGCGACGTCTACCAGGGCGGCCTCGGACCGTCGCTGCAGCAGGCGCTCGACCCCAACATCTTCACCAGCGTGACCGCCGACTGGCTGCCCTCGTCGAAGCTCGCCATCGCTCTCGACGGCTCGTGGCAGTCGGCCGCGTGGGTCGACGGCGGCACCGCCGCGTGGCCCGAGTGGAGCGACGCCCTCGGCATCGCCGCCATGCCGACGCAGGACGGCCAGGCGCCCGGCACCACCAGCATGTCGGGGGGATGGACCCTCGCGATCGGTAAGAACACCAAGAACGCCGACGCCGCGTGGGACTTCCTCTCCACCGCCGTGAACAAGGACAACGCCACCGCCTACGGCATCGACAACAGCCAGATCGCCGTGCGCGCGGACGTCGCCCAGTCCAGCGAGTACCTCGACGCCAACCCGAGCTTCGAGACCTTCTCGAGCTTCGTCGACACCACCCACTTCCGCCCGGCGACCGAGGACTACGACAAGATCTCGAACCAGATCCAGGTCGCGATGGAAGCCGTCATGACCGGTCAGTCGAGCGTGGACGACGCGGCCGCCGCCTACGACCAGGCCGTCATCGGCATCGTGGGCGAAGACAACACCCAGCAGGGCTGATCGTGACCGCCCTGGATACCCCCGGGGCGACCGGAACCGGCCGGGGGTCGCGCGTGAAGACGCGCGGCCTCCGGTCGTCGGCCCGGGCGCTCCCTCTCCTGCCGGCAGCCCTGCTGCTGGCCGTGTTCCTGCTCGGCCCCATCCTGGTGTCGCTGTGGGGCTCGCTCACGAACGCGACGCTGTCGGGATCGACGGCCGTCGCCAGCGACTTCGTCGGCTTCGACAACTACGTCCAGTTGTTCAAGGCCCCCGACTTCCCCGTCGCGGTGATCAACACGATCGTCTTCGTGTTCTTCTCGGCCGTGATCGGACAGAACGTCCTGGGCCTGGCCCTGGCGCTGATGATGCGCTCCGGCAATCGCATCGTGACGGCCGTGGTCGGCACGATCGTCGTCACCGCGTGGGTTCTCCCCGAAATCGTCGCGGCGTTCGCCGCATACGCGTTCTTCCGCGACAACGGAACATTGAATGCCGTCCTCGCCGTCTTCGGCGTCGAGCCCGTCAGCTGGCTGTTCACCCTGCCGGTGCTCATGGTGATCTTCGCCAACATCTGGCGCGGCACGGCCTTCTCGATGATGGTCTACTCGGCCGCGCTGGCCGATGTGCCGCCCGAGATCACCGAGGCGGCGGAGATGGACGGTGCCAGCGGTTTCAAGCGCCTCATCCACGTCACCATCCCGATGATCCGCTCCACCATCGGCACGAACTCCATGATCGTGACCCTGCAGACGCTGTCGGTGTTCACGCTCATCTTCGTCATGACCGGCGGCGGCCCCGGCAACAAGAGCACGACGCTGCCGATCCTCGCGTACCAGCAGGGGCTGAAGTTCGGCGAGCTCGGCTACGGCACCGCGATCGCCACGATCATGCTCGTCATCGGCGCCGTCTTCTCGTTCTTCTACGTCCGCGCCCTGCGCGAGGAGGTCTCGTCATGAGCGCCACCACCACCCTCCCCGAGGTCACGGGCCGCCGCGCCCGGTCGGCCGCGCCCTCCCCGACGCGCACGAAGGCCTCGCTCTCGTCTCCGCGCACGCGCGCGCTGAGCGTGCTGTCGAACACGCTCATGATCGTCATCGGCTTCCTGTTCGTGGTGCCGCTGGTGTGGCTGGTCACCGCGTCCCTCGACGCGCAGCCGACCCTCGCGATCAAGATGCCCGAGGTCATCACCCTCGACAACTTCGCCGCGGTGATGAAGCCCGACCTGCTGTTCCTCCCGCTCTGGAACAGCGTGCTGCTCGCGGGCGGCACCGCGATCGCGACCGTGGTGCTCGCCTCTCTCGCGGCCTACCCGCTGTCCCGCTACAAGATGCGCGTCGGAAAGCCCTTCCTCTACGCGGTGCTGTTCGGAACGTGTCTGCCGATCACGGCGATCATGGTGCCGGTCTACAGCCTGTTCGTCCAGCTGAACCTCGTCGACTCCGTCGGCGGCACGATCCTCTTCCTCACCGCGAGCGCCCTGCCGATCGCGATCTGGATGATGAAGAACTTCATGGACGGCGTCCCCGTCGAGCTCGAGCACGCGGCGTGGATGGACGGCGCGGGATCGATGCGCACACTCGTGCAGATCGTCCTGCCGCTCATGCGTCCCGGTATCGCGGTGGTGTTCATCTTCACGTTCATCCAGGCGTGGGGGAACTTCTTCGTCCCCTTCGTGCTGCTGCTCAGCCCCGACTATCAGCCGGCCGCGGTCAGCATCTTCAACTTCTTCGGGTCGTTCGGAGCGGTGGCCTACGGCCAGCTCGCGGCCTATTCGATCGTCTACTCCCTCCCGGTCCTCGGCCTGTACGTGCTCGTACAGCGCGGACTCGGCGGCCCGTCGGCCCTCGCCGGCGCGGTCAAGGGCTGACCCGTCCCCCCAGACAAGGAACACATCCCATGCACGACCGCACCGCGCTCATCGAGATGCGCATCGAACGCTTCGTCCGCGAGCGTCTCGCCCCCGCCGTCTACCGCGCCCGCCAGCCCCTCGACATCCAGGCATGGGAGGCCCCGGGCGAGCCCGTGACCTTCGCCGAGGCGCGGGATGCCGCCTACCGCCCGTTCGCGATCGGGACGCCGTGGGGCCGCGCGTGGGGGACCACCTGGTTCGCCGTGTCGGGGGAGATCCCCGCTGCGTGGCGTGACGCCGCGGGCGCCCTGCCCGAGGGCACCGTCGCCGAGCTCGTCATCGACCTCGGCTTCACCGCCGGTCAGAGCGGCTTCCAGTGCGAGGCGCTCGTCTGGAACCGCGAGGGAGCGCCCATCAAGGGCGTCTCGCCGTTCAACAACGCCAGCCCGGCCGCGGTCGACGCCGACGGTCGTGTCGACGTGCTCGTCGAGGCGGCATCCAATCCCGATGTCGGCAGCCTTTTCACCTTCGAGCCCACCCCGGTCGGCGACCCCGCGACCGCGGGCGAGGCTCCTCTCTATGTGCTCCGCGAGATGTCGATCGGCCTCCGCGACCTCGCGGTGTGGAACCTGCTGCAGGACTTCCGTCTGCTCCACGGCCTCATCGCCGAGCTCGACGCGACCTCCGCGCGCCGCGCGACCCTGGTCGAGGCGATGGATGCCGCGATCGACGCGGTCGATCCCGAAGACGTCGCGGGGACGGCACAGGCCGGCCGCGACGTCCTCGCCCCGCTGATGGCCGCGCCCGCGGCATCCAGTGCCCACGTGCTGCACGCGGTCGGTCACGCCCACATCGACTCTGCGTGGCTGTGGCCGGTGCGAGAGACCGCGCGCAAGGTCTCGCGCACGTTCAGCAACGTGCTGTCGCTCATGGACGAAGACCCCGAGTTCGTCTTCGCGTCGTCATCGGCGCAGCAGTTCGCGTGGATGAAGGAGCACTACCCGGCGCTCTGGGAGCGGCTGAAGGCGCGCGTCGCCGAGGGACGCTTCGTCCCGGTGGGTGGCATGTGGGTCGAATCCGACACCAACATGGTCGGCGGCGAGGCCATGGCCCGCCAGTTCGTGGAGGGCAAGTCGTTCTTCCTCGAGGAGTTCGGCATCGACACCGAAGAGGTGTGGCTGCCCGACTCGTTCGGCTACAGCGGCGCGCTGCCGCAGATCATGAAGGCCGCCGGCGCCCGGTGGTTCCTGACGCAGAAGATCTCGTGGAACGAGACCAATCGCATCCCGCACCACACCTTCCGCTGGGAGGGCATCGACGGATCGCGCATCTTCACGCACTTCCCGCCGGTCGACAAGTACAACTCCGAGGTCACCGCGGCCGACCTCGCCCACGCCGAGCGCAACTTCGCCGACAAGGGCCGGGCCCGCACCTCGCTCCTGCCGTACGGCTTCGGCGACGGCGGCGGCGGGCCCACGCGTGAGATGACCGCGACGATCGCCCGCACGCACTCCCTCGAGGGCGCGCCGGTCGTGAAGCACTCCACGCCGCGGGAGTTCTTCGAGACCGCCGAGGCGGAGTACGCCGACCCGGCCGTGTGGGCGGGGGAGCTGTACCTCGAGTTCCACCGGGGCACCTACACCAGCCAGCTGCGCACGAAGCAGGGCAACCGTCGCAGCGAGCACCTGCTGCGCGAGGCGGAGCTGTGGGCGGCCACCGCGACCGTGCGGACGGGCGCCGCCTACCCGGCCGACGCGTTCCAGCGCCTGTGGCGCCTGGTGCTGCTGCAGCAGTTCCACGACATCCTCCCCGGCACCTCGATCGCGTGGGTGCACCGGGATGCCGAGCGCAACTACGAAGCGATCGCCACCGAGCTCGAGCAGATCATCGCCGACAGCCTCCGCGCGCTCGTCGGCGAGGGCGACCGCATGCTGCTGGTCAACGCCGCGCCGCACGCCCGCGCCGGTGCGCCGGCGCTGGGCATCGCCGCCGCACCGGGTGCGCGCGACGTCACCCCGCGCGCCGAGGGCTCGGGCTTCGTGCTCGACAACGGCATCGTCCACGCGGTGATCGACGCCCGAGGACTTCTCATCTCGCTCGTCGACGTGGTGTCGGGGCGCGAGGTCGTGCCGGCGGGCCAGGTGGCGGGGCTGTTCGAGGTCTTCCGCGACACCCCGACCCAGTGGGACGCGTGGGATATCGACGAGACCTACCGCCGGCACGCGACACCCCTCGACACCGCGGATGCCGTGCGCATCGACGCAGACGCGGTCGTCGTGGAGCGCTCGATCGGCGAGTCCACGATCGTCACGCGCGTCGCGCTCGCCGCGGGCGCGCGCACCGTGCGGCTGTCGCTCGACGTCGACTGGCACGAGCAGCAGAAGCTGCTCAAGCTGGGCGTCCCCGTCGACGTGCACACCGACCGGGCGGCATCCGAGATCCAGTTCGGACACATCGTGCGCCCGACCCACACGAACACGTCGTGGGACTCGGCACGTTTCGAGACCGCCGCGCACCGCTGGGTGCGGGTCGCGGAGCCCGACTTCGGCGTCGCCGTGACCAACGACTCCACCTACGGCCACGACATCAGCCGCCACGAGCGCGACGGCGGGGGGACCTTCTCGCTCGTGCGCCTGTCGATCATCCGGTCGGCGATGTTCCCCGACCCGGGGCAGGACCAGGGCGCGCACCACCTCGAGGTGGGCATCGTCGTGGGGGCCGACGTGCTCGACGCCGTCGCCGAGGGCTACCGCACCAACCTGCCCGAGCGGGTGGTGACCGATGCCGGGGAGGACTCCGTGGCACCCCTGGTGGCGATCGATGCTCCCGGCGTCGTCGTCGAGGCCGTCAAGCTCGCCCAGGACGGATCGGGCGACGTGGTCGTCCGTCTCTACGAAGCGCTGGGAGAGCGCACGCAGGCGCGCCTCGAGGCCGGCTTCGACGTCGCCCGCGTGAGCGAGACCGACCTGCTGGAGCGTGACGTGGACGCCGCAGCGGTGACCGCTGTGCAGGGCGGCGTCGTGGATCTCGAGCTGCGTCCGTTCCAGCTCGTCACGGTGCGGTTGTCGCGCTGACATCCGACCGACACGCGGCCGGGGTGCGATAAGCACCCCGGCCGCGTCGTCGTCTGCGGGAGGGGTCTCGGGCGAGAGCGGCCCCGCCGGTCGGGTAAGCTGTACTCGGCTCTCCGCGTGGCGGCATCCAGGCCAACTCCCCCAGGACGGAAACGTAGCAAGGGTAACCAGGCTCTACCGGGTGCGCGGAGGGTCTTTTCTTTGCCCGGAAACGGGTGGACGCTCTCCGACGCTTCAGCGGCGGCCCTCCACCGACCGCCCGGTCCCGCCGCCCGCGCGACGTCGCCGCACCGCCGCGATGACCACGGGCAGGACCGACACCGCGACGATCACGATGACGAGCACGTCGATGTTGTGAGCGATGAACGGGATGCCGCCCAGCAGCACCCCCACCAGGGTCATCGCGCACGACCAGCCGATTGCGCCGACGGCGTTCCACAGCAGGAACCGGCGATAGGGCATGTCGGCAGCGCCTACGACGAGGGGCACGTAGGTGCGCACGATGGGGACGAACCGGCCGACCACGAGCGAGAGGCCGCCCCAGCGCGGGAAGAAGGCCCCGGCTTCGGCCAGACGCGCCGTCGTGAGCAGGCGCGCGTCGTCGCGGAACAGTCGCCGGCCGAAGCGTCGGCCGAGCCAGAACCCGACCTGATCACCCGCGAGTGCGGCGAGCGACGCGACGACAGCCACCTGCCACGGAGCGATGCCGAGAGGGGCGCTGAGGATCGCCGCCGTCACCAGCAGGGAATCGCCCGGAAGGAAGGGGAAGAGCACCCCCGACTCGATGAAGACGAGGAGGGCGATCCCGGCGAGGACGAAGGGCCCGAAGGCCTGCAGCACGGATGCCGCGTCGAAGGGATTCAGGGCGGTGAGCATGCGGCGTCATCCTCCGGTCCGGGGCGGAACGGGCCGCCCGTGCCGGAGCGGGAGCGCCGACGCAGTCGACAGGAGAACCGGTCCTCCCAGATTTCGCCGAGATTGACGGCGCCCCGCGACCGTATCGCACCGGCGCGTCAGCGGCCGGGGGAGAACGGCCCGTCCAGCACCGCCCACTGCAGGAGCATGATCGTCTTGGCATCCTGGATCGACCCGTCGCGGATCATCGACAGGGCGTCGTCGATGTCGTACTCGAGGATCTCGATCTCCTCGTCCTCTTCGGCGAGGCCCCCGCGATCGCCGTGGCGCGCGGAGCCGTCGTAAGCGGCGGCGAAGAAGTGCAGACGCTCGGTGACCGATCCGGGGCTCATGTACACGTCGAACACCGGCTCGACCTCGTCGACCCGCACCCCGGTCTCCTCCTCGGCTTCCCGGCGGATCGCGGTCACCGGGTCATCGTCGTCGAGCAGCCCCGCCGCGGTCTCGATCAGCATGCCGTCGGGGTGGTCGTTGACGTACACGGGGTAGCGGAATTGCCGGGTGAGCAGCACGGTCCGCCGGGCCGGGTCGTAGAGCAGGACCGTCGCGCCGTTGCCGCGATCGTAGGTCTCGCGCGTCTGGGTGCTGCAGGTGCCGTCGTCGCCGCGGTAGCGGAACGTGGTCGCGCGCAGCACGTGCCAGCCCGCAGCGAGCAGCTCGACGTCTTCGACGACCACGCGCGGGTTGCGGTCGAGGCCGAGACCGGTCAGGTGCAGGCCGGTGCGACCGCGGTGGTCGGGGACGGTGGTGCCGGGACGCGCATCGTTCATGATTCGGAACGATAGTGCTGCCGGGTCGTCCTGATGACTCGACGCCGAAGCAACCCCGAAGCGGTGTCGGGGGCCCGCTCTAGGCTGGACGCGTGACGCAGAGCATCTACATCACGTCGGCCGAAGGTCATTCGGGCAAATCCTCCGTGGCTCTGGGCGTCCTCGACGCCCTCAGCCGCGTCACGCCGCGCGCGGGGGTGTTCCGCCCCATCGCGCGCTCCACGGCCGAACGCGACTACGTGCTCGAGATGCTGCTCGACCACGACAGCGTCGACCTGGCGTACGACGACTGCGTCGGCGTCACCTACGACGACGTGCGCGACGACGCCGATGCGGCGCTGGCGCGCATCGTCGAGCGCTACAAGGCCGTCGAGGCGCAGTGCGACGCCGTGGTCATCATCGGCAGCGACTACACCGACGTCGGCAGCCCCGCCGAGCTCGCCTACAACGCGCGCATCGCCGCCAACCTCGGTGCCCCGGTGCTTCTCGTTCTCGGTGGCCGCGCGCAGCAGGGGCACAGCGAGACCCTCGGTCTGTCGGTCGCACGCACCCCGCAGGAGGTCGGTCAGATCGCCTCCCTCGCCATCTCGGAGCTGCAGCACGAGCGTGCGGCGCTCTTCGCCGTGATCGCCAACCGCGCCGATGCCGACCACCTCGACGAGATCGTGGCATCCGTTCGCCAGGTCGTCGACGCCGCTCCGGTCGCCGGAGAGGACCGCACCGTTCCCGTGTGGGCGCTTCCGGAAGACCGCTTCCTCATCGCGCCGTCGGTCCGGGGCGTCCTGCGCTCGGTCGAGGGCGAGCTCATCAAGGGCGACCCGGCGCTGCTCACGCGCGAGGTGCTGGGCGTGGTCGTGGCGGGCATGTCGATGGTCAACGTGCTGCCGCGACTGAAGGAGTCCGCGGTCGTGGTGATCCCCGCCGACCGCACCGAGGTGTTGCTCGCGGCGCTGCTCGCCAACGCGTCGGGCACTTTCCCGTCGCTGGCGGGCATCGTGCTCAACGGCGGGTTCGAGCTGCCCGACTCGATCGTGCGACTCATCGACGGCCTCGGCTCGCCGCTGCCGATCATCGCCACCGACCTCGGCACGTACGACACCGCCGTGCGCATCATGAACACGCGCGGTCGCCTGGCCGCCGACTCCCAGCACCGCTACGACACCGCGCTCGCACTGTTCGAGCGCCACGTCGACACCGAGCTGCTCACGCGCGAGCTCGGCGTCGCCCGCCCGAGCGTCGTCACCCCGCTCATGTTCGAGTACGGCCTCGTCGACCGGGCCCGCGCCGACAAGCGCCGCATCGTGCTGCCCGAGGGCACCGACGACCGCGTCCTGCGGGCGGCGGCCACCGTCCTCTCGCGCGGCATCGCCGACCTGACGATCCTCGGCGAGCCGATCGAGGTGCGCGGGCGCGCGATCGAGCTGGGTATAGACATCCGCGATGCCGAGGTGCTCAGCCCCTTCGACGCCGTGCACGTCGACAAGTTCGCCACCGAGTACGCCCGGCTCCGGGCGCATAAGGGCGTCACCTACGCGCAGGCCGCCGACACCGTGACCGACGTGTCGTACTTCGGCACCCTGATGGTGCACCTGGGCCTGGCCGACGGCATGGTCTCGGGTGCTGCGCACACGACGGCGCACACCATCCGTCCGGCGTTCGAGATCATCAAGACCGCCCCGGGCGTCTCGGTGGTGTCGAGCGTGTTCCTCATGGCGCTCGCCGATCGCGTGCTCGTGTACGGCGACTGCGCCGTCATCCCCGATCCGACCAGTGAGCAGCTCGCCGACATCGCCGTGTCGTCGGCGGCTACGGCCGAGCAGTTCGGCATCGCCCCGCGCGTGGCGATGCTGTCGTACTCGACGGGGGAGTCCGGCACCGGTGCCGACGTCGAGAAGGTGCGCGCGGCGACCGCCCTGGTGCGCGAGCGCGCTCCGGAGCTCCTCGTCGAGGGACCCATCCAATACGACGCCGCCGCCGACGCGGCCGTGGCACGCGCCAAGATGCCGGGATCGGAGGTCGCCGGACGCGCCACGGTGTTCGTCTTCCCCGACCTCAACACGGGCAACAACACATACAAGGCGGTGCAGCGTTCGGCCGGCGCCGTCGCGATCGGACCGGTCCTGCAGGGGCTGAACAAGCCCATCAACGACCTGTCGCGCGGAGCGCTCGTCGACGACATCGTCAACACCATCGCGATCACCGCGATCCAGGCCCAGGGGAGCCCCGAATGAGCGTCGTGCTCGTCGTCAACAGCGGATCGTCGTCGTTCAAGTACCAGCTGCTCGACATGGCGCGCGAAGAAGTCCTGGCGAGCGGCCTCGTCGAGCGCATCGGGGAGTCGACCGGGGTCGCGCGGCACACGGTGAAGGCGGCGGCCCTCGCCTCGACCGAGGGCCCGGCGCCCACGGTCACCGACGCGACCTCGACCATCGAGCGCGAGATCCCCGACCACACCGCCGGCTTCGCCGTCATGCTCGAGGCCTTCGCCGCGCACGGACCCTCGCTCGACGAGCACCCGCCGGTCGCGGTCGGCCATCGCGTCGTCCACGGCGGCGCGCGGTTCTTCGCGCCGACCGTGGTCACCCCCCTCGTCGAGATCAACATCGACGAGCTGTCGGTGCTCGCGCCGCTCCACAACCCCGCGAACCTCGCCGGCATCGTCGCCGCCAAGAAGGCGTTTCCGACCGTGCCGCACGTCGCGGTCTTCGACACCGCGTTCCATCAGTCCCTCGCTCCCGAGGCGTACACCTACGCCATCGATCGCGAGGTCGCCGAGGCGCACCGCATCCGTCGCTACGGCTTCCACGGCACGAGCCACAAGTTCGTCAGCGAGGCCGCCGCCGCCTTCGTCGGGCGCCCCCTCGGTGAGCTGAAGCAGATCGTCTTCCACCTCGGCAACGGTGCGTCCGTGGCCGCGATCGAGGGTGGCCGCTCGGTCGACACCTCGATGGGGCTCACCCCCCTCGAGGGTCTCGTCATGGGAACGCGCTCGGGCGATCTCGACCCGGCCGTGCTCCTCCAGCTCGCCCGTCGCGCCGAGATGTCGATCCCCGATCTCGACACGCTGCTGAACAAGCGGTCCGGCCTTCTCGGCATCGCCGGCGTCTCCGACATGCGCGACATCCAGGAGCGACGGGATGCCGGCGACCCGGCGGCGCGGCTCGCCTTCGACGTCTACATCCACCGCCTGCGTGCCTACGCAGGGGCCTACCTCGCCCAGCTCGGCGGGGTCGATGTCATCTCGTTCACGGCGGGGGTGGGGGAGAACGCCCCCGCGGTCCGCGCGGAGGCGATGGCCACCCTCGGTTTCGCCGGCGTCGAGATCGACCCCGCGCGCAACGCGGCGCGCGAGCGCGGCATCCGTCGCATCTCCACCGATGCCTCGCTCGTCGAGGTGCTCGTCGTACCGACCGACGAGGAGCTCGAGATCGCCCGGCAGACGCTGTCGGTCACGGCCTGAGTGCTCAGACGGGTGTCGGCTCGTCGCCGAACGCGGCCCGCGCCTGCGCGATGAGCTGGTCGCTCGTCACGTCCTCCCCGAGCGCGGTGCGCAGCGTGTGCGCCTGGATCGCGGTGACGATCCCCCGTGTCACCGCCTCGAGGGAGCGCCCATTCGCGAGGGCCCAGGGGGTCGCGGCGGCCCGACAGGCGTCCGTGAGGGCTCCGACGGTCGATACGTAGATCGCGTGGAGGTCGGGGTCGGTCGTGGCTTCGCTCCAGATCTGGAGAAGGATCCGCCGGGGCAGCGGGCCGTCGTCCGCGCGGGCGCAGACGACGGCGACGATCTCGGCGGGGGTGCGGACGCGGCCGCTGTCGGCGAGGAGTTCCTCGACGCGGCTCGGGATGACGTCCGCGGCCACGGCCGCCATGATCTCCGAGCGGGTGGCGAAGTGGGAGTAGATCGAACCGACCGACAAGCCCGCCTCGGCGGAGATGTCGGCGATCGAGGTGTGCGCGAGTCCTTTGGCGGCCGCGGCCCGGAGGGCGGCATCCATGATCTCGAGTCGCCGCGCGCGAGCGGTCTCTTCCGTGAGGCGGGGCATCCAAGAAGAATACCCGTTCTCCATGGTATAAAAAGAGCGATTGTTCTGTTTGGTACGGAGGGCGCCATGTCGACCACACCCATCACTTCGAAGCGCACGCGATGGGTGCCGGCCCTCGCCATCGGCGTGGGGTCCGCCGTCGTCGTCGCCCTCATCGTGGCGGCGTTCCTCTGGCCGACCGTCACCTCCTCTGTGAAGGGGATCCCCCTCGGCGTCGTCGGAGAGTCGTCCGCCGTGGCGGCGGTCGAGCAGGGGCTGCAGCAGAACGCCGCGGACGTCTTCTCGACCCTCGCCGAGGAGTCCCGCGACGACGCCGTGGCATCCGTTCAGCGCCGTGAGGCCTTCGGCGCGATCATCACGGGCCCGTCACCCGAGGTGGTGATCGCCAGTGCGGCGTCACCCTCGGTCGCGGCGATCCTGCGTCAGGTCGCCGGCTCTCTCCAGCAGCAGGCGGCAGCTCGGGTCGCCGCCGCCGGGGGCGATCCCGGGTCGGTCTCGGTCGCGGTGACGGACGTCGTTCCGCTCGTCGACACGGACCCCAACGGCTCGGCCCTCGCCGCGGTCGGCTTCCCTCTGACCCTCGGCGGCATCGCCGGAGGCGTGTTGATCTCCCTCCTCGTGGCGGGGGTGGGTCGTCGCCTCGTCGCACTCGCGCTCTTCACGGTGGTGTCGGCCGGCGCCGTCACCCTCGTCACGCACGCATGGTTCGGCATCCTTCCGGCTCCGGGCGGTTCCTTCGTGCTCGCGGCGGCCATGGCGGTGAGTCTGCTCGGGACGGCGTCGTTCGTCGTGGGCGCGAACGCGGTGCTGCGCACGGCCGGAATCGCGATCGGCGCCGGCCTCACCATGCTCGTCGCCAACCCGATCTCGGCCGCGGCCGTCCCCGTGCAGTTCCTCGCGGAGCCGTGGGGCCAGGTCGGCCAGTTCTTCGTCCCGGGTGCCGCCGCCACGCTGGTGCGTGATCTCGCCTACTTCCCCGCGGCGGATGCCACGCGCCCCTGGCTCGTGCTGATCGCCTGGGCCGCGTCGGGCGTGGTGCTCAGTGCTGTCGGACACTTCCGCAACCGCGAGGTGGTGCACCTCGAGGCGATCGAGGAGGACGCCCCGATGACCCGGCGCTCGCGCCAGGTCTCGCCCGCGACGCGGTGAGTCGGTCGACGCGACGATGACGTCGGATCGTGTCGGCCGTCGTCAGCCTCCGGCCAGCGCCATGTGCACCTGGTAGCGATCCCCGCGGTACCACGACGTGACGTGCTCGACCGCGCGACCGCCGGAGCGCGACGTGCGCCGGAACACCAGGACCGGCGACCCGGGAGGCACCGCGAGCGCCGTCGCGACGGCATCCTCGACCGCTTCCGTCCACACCGTCTGCTCGGCGGCGTCGATGCGGACGCCGTACCTCTCGGCCAACAGGCCGTAGAGGGACGTGCCGAGGTCTTGCTCGCCGAGGTCGTCGGCGAGACGCGGTGAGTACCAGCCGGTCTCGAGGGCCATCGGGATGCCGTTGGCCAGGCGCAGACGCTCGATCGACCAGGCTTCTTCGTCCTCATCGAGGCCGAGGGCTGCGCGCACGTCGAGGGGCGGGATCGCCCTCTCGGCGCGGCGGACGAGGGTCGTGGCGACCATGCCCCGTCGACGCATGTCCTCTGTGAACGACGCGAGGTGCAGTTGGGACTGCACGCGCTCGCCGGCGACGAAGGTGCCCTTCCCCTGCACCGTGTACAGCTTCTGCTCGTCGATCAGTTGCCGCAGCGCCTCGCGCACGGTCGCCCTGCTCACCCCGTGGCGGGTCGACAGTTCGCGTTCCGACGGGATGGCCGCGTGGGCCGGCCACGTGCTGCCGATGTCCGACAGCAGGATCGCGCGCAACTGGGCGTGCTTGGGAATGGGGCCGGCGGTGACGGCGGGCGGGGTGTCGGCATCGCGGAGACGGGGCATGACGGCGTCGACTTTCGGTGTTGACACGCCCGACGGCGACCAGTAGCTTCACTGGTACGTACCAGTACGAGCCACGTGGTCGGCGCGGGCGAAGACGATCTGATCTTCCCCAACCTAAGCGACGGTCGCTGGTGCGTACCGTCGAACCGCCGCCCCCGAGGAGTCCCCGTGACCGTCATCCTGTCCCCGCTCGTCGGAGTCGTCCTGCCGCTCGCCGACGTACCCGATCAGTTGTTCGCCCAGGGGGCGATGGGTCCGGGCGTCGCGGTCGAGCCGCCTCTCGAGATCGTCGACGTCGTCTCGCCGGTCGAGGGCACGCTGCTGCAGGTCTTCCCGCACGCGTTCGTCGTCGTGACCGACGAGGGGGTGGGCGTGCTCGTGCACCTCGGGCTCGACACGGTCCAGCTCCAGGGCGAGGGCTTCACGGCCTATGCCGCCAAGGGCGATCGGGTTGCGGCGGGCACCCCGGTCATCGCCTACGACGTGCCGGCGATCCGCGCGGCGGGCCTCGCCAGCGTCGTCCCCGTGGTCGTCCTCGAGCGCTCCGCCGACGACGTGTCCCTGCACGCCGCCGAGGGCGCCGAGATCACCCCCGGTACCCCCCTTCTGTCCGTCTGATCCGTTCCGTCACCGTCGAGAGAGAACCGTCATGGCCACCACCGTCCCCACCGCGCGCCGCCGTGGAATCCCGGGCTTCGCGCAGATGCAGCGCCTGGGCAAGAGCCTCATGCTGCCCATCGCGGTGCTGCCGGCCGCCGGCATCCTGCTCCGTCTCGGTCAGCCCGACCTGCTGGGCCAGATCGACCTGCCGGTCATCGGCCCCTTCTTCCAGGCCATGAGCGCGGCCGGCGGTGCGCTGTTCGACAACCTCGCGCTGCTGTTCGCGGTCGGTGTCGCGATCGGCTTCGCGAAGAAGGCCGACGGATCGACGGCGCTCGCGGCCGTCGTCGGATACCTCGTGCTCGCGAACGTGTTCAAGGCGATGTCGCCGGTGGTGCTCGCCGGGCAGACCACGGCCGCGGGCGATCAGGTGCAGATCAACTACAGCGTGTTCGGCGGCATCGTCATCGGCCTGCTCACGGCGTGGCTGTTCGACCGGTACCACACCATCCAACTGCCGTCCTACCTGGGATTCTTCGGTGGGCGCCGGTTCGTTCCCATCGTCGTCTCGCTCGCGAGCCTCGTCGTCGGGTTCGGGCTCAGCTACTTCTATCCGATCTTCGACACCGGCCTGACGGGCCTCGGGGCCTTCATCGGCGGCACGGGCGCGATCGGCGCCTTCGTCTACGGATTCGCCAACCGCATGCTCATCCCCGTGGGGCTGCACCACATCCTCAACTCCTACGTGTGGTTCCTGCAGGGCTCGTACACGAAGGGCGACGGCAGCGTCGTCACCGGTGAGCTCACCCGCTTCGCCGCGGGCGACCCCACCGCGGGTGCGTTGACCTCGGGCTTCTACCCTGTCCTGATGTTCGGTCTCCCCGCCGCCGCGCTCGCCATGATCCACCTGGCCAATCCCGCGCAGCGCAAGGCCGCGATCGGCATCCTGGGCGCCGCCGGCCTCACGGCGTTCCTGACCGGGATCACCGAACCGCTCGAGTTCGCGTTCATGTTCGTCGCGTTCCCGCTCTACGTGGTTCACGCGGTGCTCACCGGCATCTCGCTCGCCGTCGCCTACCTGCTCGACATCCACCTCGGTTTCTCGTTCTCCGCGGGACTGTTCGACCTGCTCCTGTACGGCACGGCGCCGGCGGCGAACAACATCTGGCTGTTGGTGGTGATGGGCGTGATCTACTTCGGCGTCTACTACCTCCTGTTCCGCCTCGTCATCAAGAAGTGGAACCTGCGCACCCCGGGCCGCGAAGACCTGTCCGCCCCGACGAGCGACGCCCCCGCGGTCGACGCCGACGCCGACCCCGCCGCCGGAACGCCGATCGCCCCGTCCGCGCCGGCCGTCGCCACCGCCACCGACACTGCCGCAGCCGCTGCGCCCGCCCCGGCTCCCACCGGGTCCACCGCCGAGCAGCTCATCGACGCCTTCGGAGGCCGCGCCAACCTCAAGCACGTCGACGCCTGCATCACCCGCCTGCGCATGGAGGTCGCCGACCGCACACTCGTCGACCACGCACGACTGAAGCAGCTCGGCGCCGCCGGGGTGCTCGAGGTCGGCGACAACGTGCAGGCCGTCTTCGGCCCCCGCGCCGAGATGCTCAAGAACGACATCCTCGAGGTGCTGTGATGACGAACGGATGCCGCGCCCTCGGCGCCCGAGCGAGAGGGGGATGGTGATGGAGGTCGTCGTCGTCCCCACCCCCGAGGATGCCGCCCGCGTCGTCGCCGACGCCTACACCGCCCTGCTGCACGCCACTGCGTCGGCGGTGCTCGGCCTCGCCACGGGCTCGACGCCCCTTCCGGTGTACCGCGAGCTCGCGCGCCGTCACCGGGACGGGGACCTGAGCTTCGCGCGGGTGCGGGCGTTCCTGCTCGACGAGTACGTCGGGCTGCCCGCCGGTCACCCCGAGCGGTACCGCGAGTTCATCCGCACCGAGCTCGAGCAGCACGTCGACTTCGCCCCCGACGCGATCCTCGGCCCGGGCGACCTCGAGGTCCCGCCGCTGGAGGCCGGTCCCGCGTACGAGCAGCGCATCCGCGACGCGGGAGGCATCGATCTGCAGATCCTCGGGATCGGAACCGACGGTCACCTCGCCTTCAACATGCCGATGTCGAGCCTCGCGAGTCGGACGCGACTGAAGACCCTCACCCCCCGCACACGGCAGGACAATGCCCGGTTCTTCGACGGCGACATCGATCAGGTCCCCACCCATTGCCTCACGCAGGGGCTGGCGACGATCCTTGACAGCCGTCACGCGATCATGCTCGGTTTCGGCCGCGGCAAGGCGCAAGCGGTGCGCGAGGCGGTCGAGGGACCCGTGTCGGCGCGGTGGCCGGCCTCGGTGCTGCAGCTGCATCCCCACGCGACGGTCGTCGTCGACGAGGATGCCGCGAGCCAGCTCGCCTTCGTCGACTACTACCGCACCACCTACGCCGGGAAGCCGGCGGGGCAGGGGCTGTGATGCGCCTGCGTGCCGCGCGGGCGTTGATCGGGGGATCGTTCGTGGGCCCCGTCGTCCTGGAGATCGCCGCGGGGCGGATCACCCGCATCCGCCCGGCGACGGGGGACGAGAGCGTCGATCACGACGTCGTCGACGGCGTCGTGACGGCGGGCATGCTCGACCTCCAGGTCAACGGCTCGTTCGGAGTCGACGTGGCGGCCGCCGACGAGGCGGGGTGGCGAACTCTCCTCGCCGGGCTCGCCGCGCGCGGGGTCACCGGGATCGAGCCGACCGTCATCACCGCGCCCCTGCCCGACACCGTCGCCGCCCTCGAGCGCGTCGGACGGGCGAAGGAGCGGTTCGCCGACGAACCCGTCGCCCGTGTCCTCGGCGCGCACCTCGAGGGCCCGTTCCTTTCGCCCGCCCGTAAGGGCGCGCACCGCGCCGACCTCATGCTCGCCCCCGCCCGCGAGCACCTCGATACCCTGCTCGAGCGCCCCGCGGCCCGCGCCGCGCTGCGCACCGTCACCCTCGCCCCGGAGCTCCCCGGCGCGCTCGAAGCCGTCCACCGTCTCGCCGGGGAGGGCTACGTGGTCGCGGTCGGGCACAGCGACGCCACCGCCGCGCAGGTGCACGCGGCGGGCGACGCCGGCGCCACGATGACCACCCACGTCTTCAACGCCCAGCGCCCCCTCAAACCGCGTGAACCCGGGGTCCCCGGCGCGGTGCTCTCCGACGATCGCTTCTTCGTCGGCACGATCATCGACGGGCAGCACCTCGACCCCAGCGTGGTCTCGCTCGTGCTCGCCTCCGCCGCTCGACGCACGGTCGGCGTCACCGACGCGATCGTCACCGCGGGGCTCGAGACCGACCGGTGGTGCGACTTCGGCGGTCAGCCGGTCGCCAACGACGCCCACGGGCTCGGCCGGCGACGAGACGGCACGATCGCCGGTGCCGGCATCGTGCTGGATGAGGGCGTGCGCCGCATGATCGCCGCGGGGCTCGACCCCGCCGCCGTCCTGTCGGCCTGCACAGAGAACGCCGCGCGCTCGCTGGTGCGCACCGACATCGGTCACGTCGCCGAGGGGGCGGCGGCCGATCTCGTGCAGTGGGATGCCGACTGGCATCCGTCCCAGGTGTGGATCGGCGGACGCGCCCTCTCGGTCACCGCGCGATAGCCCCTCGCCGCGTCGCCCCGCCACTACGCTGGAGGGGCGGCGCTCCGGGCGCCCGCGCCACCGCACCCCGATCTGGAGCACGCCGTGACCGACAGCCCCGACCTGCCCGACCTCACCTCGTTCGACGGCGTGCTGTTCGACCTCGACGGGGTTCTCACCCCCACCGCCGAGGTGCACATGCGCGCGTGGAAGACGATGTTCGACGAGCTGTTCGCGGCGTGGAAGATCGAACCGGCCTACACCGACCGCGATTACTTCGAATACGTCGACGGAAAGAAGCGCTACGACGGGGTCGCGAGCCTGTTGCGCAGCCGCGACGTCGAGGTGCCGTGGGGCGACCCGTCGGACGACCCCAGCGAAGACACCGTGTGCGGCGTCGGCAACCGCAAGAACGAGGTGTTCTCCCGCATCCTCCGCAGCGAGGGCATCCGACCCTATCCGGGGTCCGTCGCCCTCCTCGACGTGCTCCAGGCCGCCGGCACCCCGATCGCGGTCGTTTCGAGCTCGAAGAACGCCGTCGAGGTGCTCGAGGCCGCGGGGCTGCGCGACCGGTTCCCCGTCGTGATGGACGGCGTGGTCGCCGAGCGCGACCATCTGGCATCCAAGCCCGCCCCCGACGTGTTCGCCGAGGCCGCCCGCATGCTGGGCGTCGATCCCGCGCGATCGGTCGCGGTCGAAGACGCGCTGAGCGGCGTGCGCTCGGCCGTCGCGGCCGGCTACGGCGTGGTGGTCGGCGTGGACCGCGGCGTCGGCGCCGACGACCTCTCCACCGCCGGCGCGACGGTGGTCGTCGACGACCTCGCCGCGTTCGTAGACTGAGCCGTCGCCTGCGCGCGGCGTCCCTCGCTCCGTCTGCGGACGGTGCCCCCGAACCTCACCCGCCCGAGCGGCATGCCGCCCGCTCGTGCCGACCCGAACCCGCCACCGGAAGGCCCGCCCGATGATCGATCGCGATCGCTTCCCCATCGACGAGTGGCGACTCGTCGAGACCCAGTTCTCCCTCGACGACGTGGGGGTCACCGAGACCCTCTTCGCCGTCGGCAACGGTTACCTGGGCCTGCGCGGCAACTCCATCGAGGGGCGCTTCGCCCTCGAGCAGGGCACGTTCATCAACGGCTTCCACGAGACCTTCCCGATCCGTCACGCCGAGCAGGCGTACGGCTTCGCGGAGGTCGGCCAGACGATCATCAACGCACCGGATGCCAAGGTCATGCGCGTCTACGTCGACGACGAGCCGCTCTCGCTCGACGTCGCCGACGTGCGCGAGTACGAGCGCGTGCTCGACATGCGCCAGGGCATCCTCCGTCGCGACATCCTGTGGGTGACGCCCTCGGGTAAGCGCGTGCGCATCCAAGACGAGCGGTTCGTGTCGTTCGACGAGAAGCACCTCGCCGTGCTGCGTCTGACCGTCACCGTCCTCGACTCCGACGCGCCCGTCACGGTCAGCAGCCAGCTGCTCAACCGCCAGGATGGCGAGGGCATCTACGGCGGCTCGCCGATGGCATCCACGCAGTCCGGATTCGACCCGCGTAAGACCGAGAAGCTCAGCGACCGCGTGCTGCAGCCGCGCGAGTACTGGCAGGACGGCGAACGCTCGGCGCTGAGCTACGAGGTCAGCGAATCGGGCATGACCCTCGCCGTCATCGCCGACCACCTCGTCGACACGCAGAACGAGTACACCTCGCGGCGTCTCATCGAGCCCGACATCGCGAAGAACGTCTACCGCGTGCACGCGCGGGCCGGCGTTCCGACCACCATCACCAAGCTGGTGAGCTACCACACCTCGCGCGGTGTGCCCACGGGCGAGCTCCTCGACCGCTGCCGCCGCACCCTCGACCGGGCGGTCGAGACGGGCATCGACCGCCTCGTCGAGCAGCAGATCGCCTGGTACGCCGACTTCTGGGATCGCTCCGACGTGCGCATCGGCGGTCATGGCGACCTGCAGCAGGCGACCCGCTGGTGCCTGTTCCAGTTGGCGCAGGCCGCCGCCCGCGCCGACGGGCAGGGCGTGCCCGCGAAGGGCGTCACGGGGTCGGGCTACAGCGGCCACTACTTCTGGGACACCGAGGTCTACGTCCTGCCGTTCCTCGCGTACACGTCGCCGCTGTGGGCGCGCAACGCCCTGCGCATGAGGTACCTCATGCTCCCCGCGTCCCGCAAGCGCGCGCATCAGCTCAACGAGGCGGGCGCCCTGTTCCCGTGGCGCACGATCAACGGCGAGGAGGCATCGGCGTATTACGCCGCCGGCACCGCGCAGTACCACATCAACGCCGACGTCGCCTTCGCGCTCGCCAAGTACGTTCGGGCGACGGGCGATGAGGAGTTCCTCGCCCGCGAGGGCGTGGACATCGCCGTCGACACGGCGCGCCTGTGGTCGACGCTCGGCTTCTGGCGCTCCAGCGACGCCGCCGCCGACGGCGAGCACGACTCGTTCCACATCCACGGCGTGACGGGGCCCGACGAGTACACGACGGTCGTGAACGACAACCTGTTCACCAACGTCATGGCGCGCTTCAACCTGCGCTTCGCCGCGCGCACGGTGCGCGACCTCGCCGAGCACGACCCCGACGCCTACGCCCACATGGCCGACCGCATGAATCTCGACCCCTCGGAGCCCGAGGGCTGGGAGAAGGCGGCCGAGGCCATGCACATCCCGTTCAGCGAGGCCCTCGGCATCCATCCCCAGGACGCCGTGTTCCTCGAGCGCGAGATCTGGGACCTCGAGAACACCCCGCCCGACCAGCGCCCCCTGCTGCTGCACTTCCACCCGCTGGTGATCTACCGGTACCAGGTGCTGAAGCAGGCCGACGTGGTGCTCGCGCTGTTCCTGCAGGGCAACCACTTCACGGATGCCGAGAAGCTCGCGGACTTCGAGTACTACGACCCGCTGACCACGGGCGACTCCACGCTGTCGGCCGTCGTGCAGTCGATCCTGGCCGCCGAGGTGGGCTATCAGGACCTCGCGCTGGAGTACTTCCGTCAGGCCGCGTTCGTCGACCTCGGCGACCTGCACCACAACGCCTCCGACGGCGTGCACGTCGCATCGGCCGGCGGCGTGTGGACGGCGCTCGTGAGCGGTTTCGGCGGCATGCGCGACCACTTCGGCCGCCTGACCTTCGACCCGCGCCTGCCCGCCGACTGGCCCGAGCTGTCGTACGTGCTGCACTGGCACGGCACCCGCCTCGACGTCACCCTCACCGCCACCGCGCTGACGCTGCGGGCCGGGGGAGAGGGCGGCCCCGTCGCGTTCGCGGTGCGCGACGTCGACTACACGGTGGCGCCGGGCGAGACCGTGCGCGTGGCGCTGCACGGCCAGGGTCCGGTGCGTCCGGGGCGCCCCTCGATCCGCCAGCTCGAGGGATCCGTGCGCGAGGACGGCACGCTGCTGTCGGCGTCGGTGCCGATCGTGACCGCGACGATCCCGCTCGTGAGCGACGACGAGTCGCCCATCGCGGTGGGCCTCGACGGCGGCTTCTGATCCTGCTCGAACGCGGCGGCATCCCTCCCGGGGTGTCGCCGCGTTCGTCGTTGCGGGGGTGCGCGGGGCATCGAGAACAGGGGAACCGCCGAGAACAGGACGGATGCCGGGGGATCGGCCTGTCCCGGTGGCATCCCCTGTTCGGGAGCGCGTCGGGGGCTCGCGCGGGGTTCGACATCGGCGAGCTCGGGCGGCGGCGACCCGGTCGGAGCCGGTCACGGAAGCGATGTCGGAGGGACGCCGTAGGCTGGTGGGGTGACGACAGCCCTGTACCGCCGATACCGCCCCGAGGCGTTCGGCGAGATGATCGGGCAGTCGCAGGTGACCGAGCCGCTCATGACCGCCCTGCGCAGCGACCGCGTGGGCCACGCCTATCTGTTCTCGGGTCCGCGCGGCTGCGGTAAGACCACGTCCGCCCGCATCCTCGCCCGCTGCCTCAACTGCGCAGCCGGCCCCACCGACACCCCGTGCGGCGTGTGCGACAGCTGCGTCGAGCTCGGCCGCGGCGGCGGCGGGTCGCTCGACGTGGTCGAGATCGACGCGGCCAGCCACAACGGCGTCGATGACGCCCGCGATCTGCGTGAGCGCGCGATCTTCGCGCCCGCCCGCGACCGCTTCAAGATCTTCATCCTCGACGAGGCCCACATGGTCACCCAGCAGGGCTTCAACGCCCTGCTCAAGCTCGTCGAAGAGCCCCCGGCGCACGTGAAGTTCATCTTCGCCACCACCGAGCCCGAGAAGGTGCTCGGCACCATCCGCTCGCGCACCCACCACTACCCGTTCCGTCTCGTCCCGCCCGCGGCCATGCTCGAGTACGTGCAGGAGCTCTGCGAGAGCGAGGGCGTCGGCGTCGAGGCCGGAGTCCTGCCCCTCGTCGTGCGCGCCGGGGGAGGGTCTCCGCGCGACACGCTGTCGCTGCTCGACCAGCTCATCGCCGGCAGCGACGCGGATGCCGCGGGGCATGTGCTCGTGCGTTACGAGCGGGCCGTGGCGCTGCTGGGCTACACCCACTCCGAGCTCCTCGACGAGGTCGTCGACGCGTTCGCCGCGGGCGACGGGGGAGGGGCGTTCGCCGCAGTCGACCGCGTCGTGCAGACCGGTCAAGACCCGCGCCGCTTCGTCGACGACCTGCTCGAACGGCTTCGCGACCTGATCGTGGTGGCCGCCACCGGCGCGGGAGCCTCGGCCGTGCTGCGCGGCGTCCCCGACGACGAGCTCGAGCGCATGGCCCGGCAGTCCACCGCCTTCGGCGTGCACCGCTTGTCGCGGACGGCCGACCTCGTCGTCGCCGCGCTCGACGAGATGACGGGGGCCACCTCTCCGCGTCTGCAGCTCGAGCTGCTCGTGGCCCGTGTGCTCACCCACGCCGGCGTCCCGCAGGGCACCGCCCCGGCGACCGCCCACGATCTCGACGTCTCGCACGCGGGAGCCTCCGCCCCCGTCGCTCCCGCGACGGGGCGCCCGGCCTCGCCCGCCGCCGACATCGCCGCGCCCGGCGTCGCCGCCCCGCGCGACGGGGGGTCGGCGCCGGGCGCGCCGCGCATCGCCGCCCCCGCGGCCGGATCGCCCCCGGTCGCATCGCCGTCGATCGCATCGCCCGCCATCGCGTCGCCGGGTGCGCCCCGCATCGCCGCCCCCGGCGTCGCTGCACCGCCCGTGGCCTCGCCCGGCGCGGCGGCGCCCGCTGTGGCATCACCGGGCGCCGCGCCGACGGGGTCGCCTGCAGCGGCGCCGACCGTGGCGTCACCGGGCGTCGCGCCGACCGTCGCGTCCCCCGGTCCCGCGCGGCCCGTGTCGACGCCGGTGGCCGCTCCCGGCATCGCCGACCCCGGCGCGTCCTCGTCCCGATCGCAGGCGGATGCCCCCTCGTCCGCGGCGACGACCTCGCGCATCGCTCAGCCGGGCTCCGCCGGCCCGCAGAACGCGTCCGGGTCGTCGGCCCGACCCGGGTCCCCGCTCCCCGCCGACGACGATGCGCCACCGCCGTTCACCGACGACGATGCCCCGCCGCCCTTCGACGACGACGGCGACGCCCACCCCTTCGACACCGCCCCGATGCCCGGCTCCGAGAGGCCGACGACGTCGGCCCCCGGCGCATCGAGCTCTGTGGCGGAGGGTGCACCGCCCCAGGGCCCAGACGTCGCGTCGAGCCCTTCCTCGGCGAGGAGCGCTTCCGTCCCGACGGAGGACGGCGTACCGCCGAGCCCCGCAACGCCGACCAGCGAGCCCCCGACCGGCGACGCGCGGACCAGCGAGGCCCCGGCCGGCGAGGCCGCGTCGAGCGCCCCCTCGGACACACCGACCCCGCCCGCTCGCCCGTCCGAGGCGCGCACCCCGACCGAGGCGACTCCCGCCACCGTCGAGCCTGCGCCCGCCGGCCCCACGCCGACGAGCACACCGAGCCCTTCGAGCGAACGCTCCGACGGCCCCGCGGCGGCGGAGCCGATCGCTCCTTCCGCGCCCGCCGGTGCGGCATCCGCTCCCTCGACGTCGTCCGCGACGACGGGTGCGGACGCCCCCGCCGACGACCCGACGCCCCTCGAGCCGGTCGCCCCGACCCCGCCCGCCATCCCCGTCGGCCCGATCGAACTGGGACACGTGCGAGACGCCTGGCCCGAGGTGCTCGGCCAGCTCGAAGTCGCCAGCAGGTCGTCGTGGTTGGTGGTGTCCACGGCCACCGTCGCCGCGTTCGACGCCGACGTGCTCACCCTGGCCTTCCGCACCACGGCGGATCTCACGGCGTTCAAGACCCGTACCCCCGAGGGCGGCCCGAGCGAAGATCTGCGTCAGGCGATCCAGGCGGTCCTGGGCGTGCGCGTGAAGTACCTCGCCCGCCTCGACGGCGACGGGGGGTCCGGTGGATCACCTCGGCGCCCGGCCGACGCGCCGTCGTCCGGACCGGCGAGTTCGCGAGGGCCGGTTCCCCCGGCATCCGGTTCGCGCTCGGCCTCCACCTCGGCGCCCTACGCGTCGTCGGTGACGGAATGGGCGGTCGCCCCCATCCCGTCGTCGGACGGTGCCCCCACCGCTCTGGCCGTCGACGATGAACCCGACGACGCCGTGATCGAGCCGGCACAGACCGCCCCGCATTCCGGTGCGGTCTTGCCGCCGCGCGAGGTCGCGCCGTCCGTCCCGGCGCCCGACGAGGTCGACGACGACGACGTGATCCCGCCCGCCGACGAGACCGAGGCGCCGCTGCCGCCCGTCGTCGTGCCCCGGATGGCACCGCTCCGCGGGGGTGTGCAGCGCTACGGTGAAGCGGTGGTGCGGCAGATGCTTGGCGCCACCTACGTGCGTGACGAACCCTACGAGCCCCCGACGAGGTTCAGCTGATGTACGACGGCATCGTCCAAGATCTGATCGACGAGTTCGGGCGCCTGCCCGGGATCGGCCCGAAGTCGGCGCAGCGCATCGCCTTCCACATCCTGCAGTCGCCGTCGTTCGATGTCTCGCGGTTGTCGACGCTCCTCGGCGAGATCCGCGACAAGGTCAAGTTCTGCGAGATCTGCGGCAACGTCTCCGAACAGGAGCGCTGCTCGATCTGCCGCGACCCGCGTCGCAACGCGACCCTCATCTGCGTCGTCGAAGACGCCAAAGACGTCGCGGCGATCGAACGCACGCGCGAGTTCCGCGGTCTGTACCACGTGCTCGGTGGGGCCATCAGCCCGATCGCGGGCATCGGCCCCGACGATCTGCGCGTCACGCAGCTCATGCAGCGCCTCGCCGACGGGACCGTGCAAGAGGTGATCCTCGCCACCAACCCCAACCTCGAGGGCGAAGCGACGGCGACCTACCTGAGCCGTTTGCTGCACACCCTCGAGATCCGTGTCACGCGACTCGCGTCGGGGCTGCCGGTCGGCGGCGACCTGGAGTACGCCGACGAGGTGACGCTCGGGCGCGCGTTCGAGGGACGCCGCACCCTCTGAGCTCCGCGCGGTGAGACGCGCACCAGACGGGAGCGTGCCCCCACCCGAGACGAACCCGCCGCGAGAGCTCTATCCCCGCGCCCGCGCCCGCACCCGCGTCACGCTCGACAACGTCGCCCGCACCGGCTGCCCGAGGTAGATGCCGAGCGACGCGCCCACCGCCAGGGCGATGCCGATCGTCGCCGCGCCCGCGAGGGTGGTGACACCGGTCATCAGCACGGCGGGGTCGTCGCCCGACTCCACGATGCCCAGCAGACCGCGGAAGACCGCGGCTCCGGGCACGAGCGGCAGGATCGCCGCGGTGGTGATGGCGACCGAGGGCACGTGCAGCCGGTAGGCCACGACGATGCCGACGAAGCTGCCGATGAACGCGCCCACGCCGCTCGCGGCCGCGACCTCGAAACCGAGTCCGGTCGCGGCGACGTAACCGGCCCACGCGACCAGGCTCAACGCGGCGCTGACGACGATGATGCGCGCCCCCGCGCCGTTGAAGACCGCGACGGCGACGGCGATCACCGCGGCGCCCACGAACTGGAACACGACCGGTCCGAGGGGGAGGGCGTTCGACGGCGGTGACATCCCCAGTCCGATCACCCGCACCGTCTCGAGGCCCGCGAGGATCCCGAGCACCACGCCCAGCGTCTGCGTCGTCAGCTCGAGGATGCGCCCGGTCGCGGTCAGCGCGAAGCCGTCGATCGCATCCTGCGCTGCTCCTACGACCGTGAGACCGGCGAGCATGAGCACGATCCCGGATGCCACGATCACCGACGGTCTGATCGCGGCGGCCGCCTCGATGCCGGTGTACTGCAGCAGAGGGGAGAGCGCGGCGACCACGGTGAGCACGAACCCGCCGGCGATCTGCGCGAAGAAGTACGGTACGCGCGCACGGGCCATGACGTACTGCGTCGTCGCGGCCAGTGCGGCGGCGATGAACGACAGCACCAGCGCGAGCCAGTTGGCCCCGAACATGATCGCGACCCCGGCGGCGAGGGTGGCTTGGGAGGCGATCACGATCGCGGGGCGATAGCGGAACGGGAGCCGTCGGATCGCCCGGCAACGGGCGATCGCATCGTCGAGGGCGAGGCCGCCGGTGATCTCGGTGACGAGTGCTTGCAGGCGCTGCAGCTTCGCGTGGTCGGGGACCGACCCTCGCACGACGCGCAGAAGTGTCGTGGGGTGGGAGGCGCCCGGGCGGCTGTGCGCGATGGTGATGGAGTTGTAGGTGACGTCGACGTGGACGGGGTCGAGTCCGTACGCGCCGCATACGCGCACGATGGTCAGCGTCACCTCGTTCGCCGGAGCTCCGACGACGAGCATGGTCTCGCCGATGCGGATCGCGAGATCGAGGATGCGCGAGGCGAGCGCCTCGTCGATGACGGGGAGCAGCGTCGTGTCGAGCGACGTCGCATCGTCGGTGTGCACGAGTCGTCGCAGCGACGACAGCCAGCGGCCGGGGGTGGGCGGCATCCGATCGCTCCAGGAGGGGGGAGGGGTGGAACCCGTCGATCCTATCCGCGCCGCCCTCGCGGAGCCCGCGAAGACGCATGGCGGAGCGGTTATGCACGCGCCTCTAGGATGATCCACGGGCGCGGCTCGAGCGCCGGCGCCGTGACATCCCGACGCACGACCCCTCCAGGAGTTCTTCTCATGGCTCTGATCGTCCAGAAGTACGGCGGTTCGTCCGTCGCCGACGCCGAGAGCATCAAGCGCGTCGCCAAGCGCATCGTCGATACCCGTCGTGCGGGTCACGAGGTCGTCGTCGCGGTCAGCGCGATGGGCGACACCACCGACGAACTGCTCGACCTCGCAGGTCAGGTCGCCCCGATCCCCGCTCCCCGCGAACTCGACATGCTGCTCTCCAGCGGTGAGCGCATCTCGATGGCGCTGCTGGCCATGGCGATCCACTCGATGGGCTTCGAGGCCCGTTCCTTCACCGGCAGCCAGGCGGGCATGATCACGGATGCCACGCACGGGGCCGCCCGCATCGTCGACGTGACGCCGGTGCGCCTGCGCGAGGCCCTCGACGAGGGCGCGATCGTCATCGTCGCCGGCTTCCAGGGCTTCAACCGCGACACCCGCGACATCACCACGCTCGGCCGCGGCGGCTCCGACACGACCGCCGTCGCGCTCGCCGCGGCGCTCGAGGCGGATGTGTGCGAGATCTACAGCGACGTCGACGGCATCTTCACCGCTGACCCCCGCGTCGTCCCGCTCGCGCGCAAGCTCGGCCGGGTCGGCAGCGAGGAGATGCTCGAGCTCGCGGCCAACGGCGCCAAGGTGCTCTACATCCGCGCGGTCGAGTACGCCCGCCGTCACGGCGTGCTGATCCACGCGCGTTCCACATTCAGTGCGAGCGAGGGCACCTGGGTGCTCGACGCCTCGAAGACCTCCGCACTCGTCCCCGAAAGAGGAGCCATGGAAGAGCCCATCGTCGCCGGCGTCGCCACCGATCTCAGCCAGGCGAAGATCACCGTCATCGGCGTGCCCGACGTGCCCGGCAAGGCCGCCGACATCTTCAAGATCGTCGCCAAGTCCGGCGCCAACGTCGACATGATCGTGCAGAACGTGTCGGCTGCCGCCACCGGCCGCACCGACATCTCGTTCACTCTCCCCAAGACCGATGCCACGACGGCGCTCAAGGCGCTCGCCGGCGAGCAGTCCGAGGTCGGGTTCGAGAGCCTCGTGCACGACGACCAGATCGGCAAGCTCTCGGTCGTCGGTGCGGGAATGCGCACGCACTCGGGCGTCTCGGCGACGCTCTTCGAGGCGCTCAGCATGGCCGGCGTCAACATCGAGATGATCTCGACCTCCGAGATCCGGATCTCGGTGGTCGTTCGCGGCGTCGACCTCGCCGAGGCCGCGCGCCTCGTGCACACCGCGTACGGTCTCGACGGCGACGCCGAGGCGACCGTCCACGCCGGCACCGGTCGCTGAGCCACCCTCCCCGACTCGGGCCGGACGCCGCCTCGGCGTCCGGACGTGCGGCAGGAGTTTTCCGGTCGTCTCCGCTCTCACCGACGGGATCCGGCCGTTCATCGACGCGTAGCCGTCAAAGTTCCTGCGAGGGCTCCCGGCCGTCGGTCGTCCCACCGCGGCGCGCGCTACCCTGACCCGAACGCCGCTTCCGCGGCATCCATCACCCGAACCACCGAGGTACCCGCATGACCCGCATCTCCGATTCCGGAATCTCCCTCGCCGTCGTCGGCGCCACCGGCCAGGTCGGCACCGTCATGCTCGAGATCCTCGCCGAACGGTCGTTCCCGATTCGCGAGCTGCGCCTGTTCGCCACGGCCCGTTCGGCGGGCACCGCGGTCGAGTTCGGCGGCCACTCGGTCGTCGTCGAGGACGTCGCCACGGCCGACCCCTCCGGCGTCGAGGTCGCGCTCTTCTCCGCCGGCGCCACCGGTTCGCGCGCCCACGCCCCCCGCTTCGCCGAGGCGGGCGCCCTGGTCATCGACAACTCCAGCGCGTGGCGCATGGACCCCGAGGTCCCCCTCGTCGTGAGCGAGGTCAACCCGCACGCGATCGATCAGGCCGTCAAAGGCATCGTCGCCAACCCGAACTGCACGACGATGGCCGCGATGCCGGTGCTCAAGGTGCTCGACACCGAAGCGGGGCTCGAGCGTCTCATCGTCAGCACCTACCAGGCCGTCTCCGGCTCCGGTCTCGCCGGCGCGCGGGAGCTCCTCGGCCAGGTCGAGGGCGTCCTCGCGCAGGGTGACGTCGAACGGCTCGTGCGCGACGGTTCGGCGCTCGACTTCCCCGAGCCCGAGAAGTACGTCGCCCCGATCGCCTTCGACGTCATCCCCTTCGCCGGCAACCTCGTCGACGACGGCCTCAACGAGACCGACGAGGAGAAGAAGCTGCGCAACGAGAGCCGCAAGATCCTCGAGCTCCCCGACCTCCGCGTGGCCGGGACCTGCGTGCGCGTCCCCGTCTTCACGGGCCACTCGCTCAGCATCAACGCGGAGTTCGCCCGCGACCTCTCGCCCGAGCGCGCGCGGGAGCTCCTCGCCGACGCCCCCGGCGTGACGCTCGAAGAGGTCCCGACGCCGCTGCAGGCCGCGGGCACCGACCCCAGCTACGTCGGCCGCATCCGCGCCGATCAGTCGGCCCCCGAGGGCAAGGGCCTCGTGCTGTTCATCAGCAACGACAACCTGCGCAAGGGCGCGGCGCTGAACGCGGTGCAGATCGCCGAGATCGTCGCGCAGAAGCGGGCCGCGACCGTCTGATTCCGGCATCCGGATGCCGCGGGCGCGGGGTTGTCTCGACATCGAACCGACCGATCTCTCGATGTCGAGACACCTCACGGCCCGCACCTAGAATCGACGGGTGACTGAAAACGTCGATGTTCTCCTCATCGGTGGCGGCATCATGTCCGCCACCCTCGGCACGCTGCTGAAGGACCTCCAGCCCGATCTGAAGATCGCGGTGCTGGAGCGACTCAGCGACGTCGCGCAGGAGAGCTCCAACGCGTGGAACAACGCCGGCACCGGTCACGCGGCGCTCTGCGAGCTGAACTACACCCCCGAGGGCAAGGACGGCTCGATCGACCCCGCCAAGGCGGTGGCGATCAACGAGCAGTTCCAGCAGAGCCGTCAGCTGTGGGCCTCGCTCGTGGCCGAGGGCGTGCTCGACGAGCCGTCGACGTTCATCAACGCCACCCCGCACATGACCTTCGTCCGCGGTGAGAAGGACGTCGCCTTCCTCCGCAAGCGCTACGAGGTCCTCAAGCAGCAGCCGCTGTTCGCCGGCATCGAGTACAGCGAGGACTCCCGCGTCATCAACCAGTGGGCGCCGCTGCTCATGCAGAAGCGCCGCAAGGGCGAGCCGTTCGCGGCGACGCGCGTGCCCGCCGGCACCGACGTCGACTTCGGCTCCCTCACGCGACAGCTCTTCGCGAACCTCCGCGAGAAGGGCGTCGAGGTCGTCACCAACCACGACGTCAAGAAGCTGAAGAAGCAGAAGGACGGCTCCTGGGAGGTCTCGTACCGCCACGTGATCGGCGGAACCCCAGGCTCGATCAACGCGAAGTTCGTGTTCGTCGGCGCGGGCGGGTGGGCGCTGAAGCTTCTGCAGCGCTCCGGCATCCCCGAGATCAAGGGCTACGGCGTCTTCCCGATCGGCGGACAGTGGCTGAAGACCTCCAACCCCGACATCGTCTCGAAGCACCGCGCGAAGGTCTACTCGCAGGCTTCGGTCGGCGCCCCGCCCATGTCGGTGCCGCACCTCGACACCCGCGTCATCGACGGCGAGTCGTCGCTGCTGTTCGGCCCGTTCGCCACTTTCAGCCCGAAGTTCCTCAAGAACGGGTCGATGCTCGACATCGTCACGCAGGTGCGCCCGCACAACATCGGTCCGATGCTCAAGGTCGCCGTCGACAATCCGGGTCTCATCAAGTACCTCGTGAGCGAGCTGCTGAAGACGCACTCGAAGAAGGTCGACAGCCTCCGCGACTTCATGCCGACGGCCAAGGACGAGGACTGGGAGCTGCTCGACGCCGGTCAGCGCGCCCAGGTCATGAAGCGCGACAAGCAGAAGGGCGGGGTGCTGCAATTCGGCACCGAGGTCGTCACGTCGGCCGACCACTCGATCGCCGGTCTCCTCGGTGCCTCTCCGGGCGCGTCGACGGCCGTGTCGATCATGCTGGGCTTGATCAAGACCTGCTTCCCCGAGCGCATGCCGCAGTGGGAGCCGCGCCTGCGCGACCTCATCCCCAGCTACGGCGAGTCGCTCAACACGCACCCCGAGGCCGCTCGCAAAGAGTTGGATGCCACGGCTCGCGCCCTCGCGATCAACCCCTGAGTCCCGCGTGGCGAAGCTGTACTTCCGCTACGGCGCGATGAACTCCGGGAAGTCCACCGCGCTGCTGCAGGCGGCGTACAACTACGAGGAGCGCGGCCAGCGCGTGCTGCTGGCCAAGCCCGAGATCGACACCAAGGGCGCCGACCAGATCGACAGCCGCCTGGGCGTCACCCGACCGGTCGACTTCCTCGTCGGTTCCGACGACGATCTGCGTACGACGTTCCATGCGACGGCGGGCCACGCCCCGGTCGCCTGTCTGCTGGTCGACGAGGCGCAGTTCTTCACCGCTGGCCAGGTCGACGACCTCTTGCGCATCGCCGTGCTCGACGGCATCCCCGTGCTGGCGTACGGCATCCGCACCGACTTCCGCACCGAGGCGTTCCCCGGATCCGCGCGCCTGATGGAGATCGCGCACAGCCTGGAGGAGCTCAAGACGATCTGCCGCTGCGGGCGCAAAGCGATCTTCAATGCCCGCCTCGTCGGCGGCCGCTTCGTCTTCGACGGCGACCAGGTCGCGATCGACGAGGGCCAGATCGCCGGAGAGGTCACCTACGAGTCGATGTGCGCGGCCTGCTACCTGCGGGAGTCCGGCGGGCGGCTCGACGGCCGCTGAGGCGCCTCCGCGGCATCCGGACCGCGAGACGGCATCAGGCTGACACCTCGGTCGCGGGACGTCGCCGAGTTGTCCGCGCGGTGCCGTCTCGGCGCTCTGCGCAGCCCTGCTTGCCGCGGGCGCGGACGGCGGTGTCGGCGTCGACCGATAGCCTGGAGGCATGCGCGTCCTCCTCGCCGGCGGTGCCGGTTACATCGGAACCCACACGGCCGTCGCCCTCCTCGAGGCCGGCCACGACGTCGTCCTCCTCGACGACCTGTCCGGCACGCACGCCGTCGCCGCGGAGCGGGTCGAGCGCATCACCGGCAAGCCTGCGCCCCTGGTCGTCGGCGACGCCGCCGACGAGTCCGTCGTCACCGCCGTCTTCGACGAACACGGCCCGATCGACGCGATCATCCATCTCGCGGCGTTCAAGGCCGTGGGGGAGAGCACCCAGAAGCCGCTGGCCTACTACTCCAACAACCTCGACACCACGTTCGCGCTGCTGAAGGTCGGCATCGCCCGCGGCATCCGATCGTTCGTCTTCTCGAGCACGGGCACGGTCTACTCCGACCCGGCCGACCTGCCGTTCACGGAGGAGTCGACGACGAGCATCGACCTGTCGAACGCCTACAGCAAGTCGAAGCGCATGAACGAGGTCGTGCTGGCGGACGTGGCCCGGGTGAACCCCGAGCTCAACGTCACGGTCCTGCGGTACTTCAACCCCGTGGGTGCCCACGCGTCGGGTCTCATCGGCGAAGACCCGGCCGGCATCCCGAACAACCTCATGCCCTTCGTCTCGCGTGTCGCGATCGGCACCCTGGACGAGATCGGCGTCTTCGGCGACGACTACGACACTCCCGACGGAACCGGCCTGCGCGACTACATCCACGTCGTCGACCTCGCTGAGGGGCACGTCGCCGCTCTCGAGCAGGCGCAGCCCGGGCATCAGGTGTTCAATCTCGGCACGGGGCGTCCGGTGAGCGTCCTCGAGCTCGTCGCCTCGTTCGAGAAGGCCGTCGGCCGCGAGCTGCCCAAGAAGTTCCTCGCGCGCCGCCCGGGCGATGTCGCGGCGACCTACTGCGACCCGGCGAAGGCCGCCGAGGTGCTGAAGTGGCGCACGCGGTTCACGATCGACGACGCCTGCCGCGACTACTGGAACTGGCAGACGACGAACCCCGCCGGATACGCGACGTCCGCCCCGGAGTGATCCCGCGCGCGTAGGGTGATGTGGTCCGGCCACATCGTCGCGCCGGGCGAAGGGGGAGCCTCATGCCGGACAGTGCACCGCGCGCCTGGCAGGTCGTGCTCGAGCGGATCGAGGGCGACCTCCGCGACGGCCGACTCGGCCCGGGCGACCGTCTGACGCCCGAGCGCGAACTGGCCGCTCAGCTGGGCGTCGGCCGCTCGAGCGTGCGCGAAGCCGTACGGGTGCTCGAGGTGCTCGGTGTCGTGCGCACCGCGACCGGCTCGGGTCCCTCTGCCGGGGCGATGATCGTCACGACCCCTCGCGGGGGCCTGGCGGCCTTCCTGCGCCTGCAGGTGGCGGCGAACGGCTTCCCCCTGAGCGACGTGGTGCGCACCCGCGTCGTGCTCGAGTGCGACGTCGCCGAGCGGCTCGCGCGCTCCGACGCCGACTTGACCGAGATCGCCGGCATCCTCGAGGCGATGGATGCCGAGTCCCTCGACCCCGTCGAGTTCCTCGCCCTGGACGCGCGCTTCCACCAAGCACTGGCGGAGGCGTCCGGCAACGCCGTCGTGTCGGCGATGATGGCAGGGCTCCGCAGCTCGATCGAGGCCTATACGCAGGCGGGAGCCGCTCGCCTGGACTCGTGGACGGCGACCTCCGACCGGCTCCGAGCGGAGCATCGGCACATCGTCGACGCCGTGTCCCGCGGAGATGCCGACAGCGCGCGAGAGCGCGTGCGCGCACACATCACCGATTACTACACCGAGGTGGCACAGGCCCTGAGCCCCTCCGACACCGCCGACGACGCGGTCGGTAACGCCGTGCGCGCAGCCGTGCGGGCGTCGGCCACCCCGTGAGAGGAACCTCGTGACCGATCGCCCCGCGCGCCCGCCGCGCCCGCAGCACGTGCTCCACGTCGTCGCCACGCAGCGGCTCAGCCCTCACCTGGTGCGCGTGCGCGCTCGGGGAACCGACCTGACGGCGTTCCGCGACAGTCCCCACACCGACGCATACGTGAAGATCACGTTCGCGAAGCCGGAGCTGGGCCTCGAGCCGCCCTACGACCTGGCGGTGCTCCGGGAAACCCTTCCCGCGGACGACCTGCCGGTGACGCGCACCTACACCGTGCGCGCGGTCGACGGTGACGAGCTGAGCATCGACTTCGTCGTCCACGGTGAGGAGGGACTCGCGGGTCCCTGGGCGGCGCACGCTCAGCCCGGCGACCGCCTCGTGGTCTCGTCACCCGGGGGCGGATACGCGCCCGACCCGTCGGCCGACTGGCACCTCTTCGCCGGCGATGAGTCGGCACTGCCGGCGATCGCGGCCGCGCTGGAATCCCTCGCCCCGGATGCCGTCGGCGCGGCGTTCCTCGAGGTGCAGAGCGCCGACGAGCATGTGCCCCTCACGGTTCCCGCCGGCGTGGCCGTGACCTGGGTGCACCGGGGCGAGGCCCCGGCCGGTTCGACGCCGGTGCTGGCCGAGACGGTGGGGGCATGGCATCCACTCGATGGGCGCGGCCAGGTCTTCGCGCACGGGGAACGCGAGGCGATGAAGGCCCTTCGCGACATCGTCTTCACCCGATGGGGGCTCCGACGCGAGCAGGTGTCGCTCTCGGGGTACTGGGCCTACGGCCGGACCGAAGACCGGTTCCAGGCCGAAAAGCGCGAACCGATCGGGAAGATCCTCTGAGGCGAGCGGGGGCTCGGGGGCGCGTCCATGCTCCTGTCGTGCGAGCGCCCTCGGCTCTCGGCTCGCGCGCCTCTCGTTCGGCCGCGCCCGTCCGGATGTGGACGAACTCGGCAGGTCAGGACTGGTCCTTCTCCGGGAGGGTGGGGATGAGCTGCTCGAGGAAGCCGGCGGTGTCCTCCCAGCCATGCACTGCGTGGCAGTCGACGCCCATCGCGAGCACCGGGTAGTCATTGCCGTCGGGGTCGAGCCGGTCGCCGACGAAGAGCATGTCGTCGAGCGGGATGCCCGTGGTGTCGGCGAGCTTGCCCATGCCGTAGGCCTTGTCGATGCCGCGGTGGGTGATGTCCACCGAGGTCGAGCCACCCGAGCGCACCTCGAGGTCGGGGATGCGCGCGGCCACCGCCTCGCGCAGGCTGTTCTTCTTCTCGCCCGTCGGATCCCACGCCATCTTCGCCTCGAGCGGGGCCGACTGGCCGAGGGCGGAGAACGTGATCTGCGAACCGCGGTCTTCGAGGATGTCGCCCCACGGCTCGGCCTCCCAGAGCCCGAGGCGTTCGGCCTCCTCGCGCACGGCCGAGAGGGCGCGCTGCTTCTCGTCGTCGGTCAGCGAATGGGCGTAGACGGTCTCAATGCCGTCGGGCGTCAGGCGGTAGTACTGCGTGCCGCAGGTGGGCATGAGGTGGAACCGGGCCAGCAGCTGCGGATCCGCCTCGGGCAGGCGCTCGACGACCTGCGTGCGGAACTGCTGCAGCTGTCCGCCGGAGATGATCGCCACCTCGACGCGCGCGGCGAGGGCGAGCAGGAGTTCGCCGATCCGCGGATCGATGGCCGACTTCGACGGGGCGAGGGTGTCATCGAGGTCGAAGGCGACGAGGCGGGGCGAGGTGTCGGACACGGGGCTCCTAGGGAAGGTGATGGTCGCGCGCGGCACGCGGACGGATGTCGATCGGCATCCTCGAGATACCGCGCGGGAGAGACCGATTCTACCGGGGGTGCTGCGCGCTGCCCGCGGGGTGTCGTCGGGTGAGGAGGGCGGTCACTCCTCGCGCGCGAGGGTGCCGATCTTCTCGCCGTGCCGGTTGAAGACGATCATCGTGTCGCCCGTGATCTCCGCCGATCGGATGCCGCGCAGCCAGGTGTCGACACCCAGGCACGCCTTGAGCGTCGCGATGCCGAGCGAGAAGGACAGTCGTGCACCGTCCTCGGTGTAGCTGCCCAGGATGCCGTTGCATCCGTCGCTTCCGCGCACCTCGCCGTCACGAAGAGTGAGGTGCTCGGTGCCACCGCCGACCCACCGGTCGCCGGTGAACGGGTGGTCGGATCTCCCGCCCCGAGCGATCATTCCAATGCCGATGAATGCAATTGCCGAAACGGCCTTCCACCTGCGGATCATGAGAATCTCCTCATCTCTGACGGAATGCGAAAAACATTCTTATCCAACGCTCAGGTTGTCGTAAGGTAAGCGGCGACGCTGAGAGATGGGTGGGGGCCCTGTCACTGGTTCCTGTCCTCCTCATGGTGCGTTTTTCCACTAACGACACGAGATGAGACGATGACACGAAACATGAAGCGTATGGGGTGGGCCGGTGCGTCCGCCGCTCTCGCGCTCACCGCGTCCGGCTTGCTGGCCCCCGCGGTCGCCTTCGCCGGTGACGACCAGTCGGTCGCGCCCACGTCGGGCCCCGAATTCGACGCCACGGCCAAGCAGCTGCTGAGCAGCGACGAGCAGGTCCAGGCCGTCGCGAAGGACGGGAACGGCAATGTCGTCGTCTACGCGACCGCTGACGAGGCCGCTCTGCAGGGCGAGGCGAGGACGTTCGTCCAGTCGAAGTCCAACGTCGAGGTCAAGGTCATCGACAGCCCCATCAAGGCGCTCGCCGAGAACGACGTCGTCGCCGGCGCCGGCTACTTCTCGACCGATCCCGCGAACCCGGGCCCCGGTGGTCTGTGCTCGATCGGTTTCACGGGTTGGAGCCCGCAGGGCAAGCCCGCTGTCATCACGGCCGGTCACTGCAACGAGGACGGTCTCTTCTCGTCCAGCTTCCTGACGCTCCCCTCGGGCGACCCCGCCGGCGGTGGGGCGGGGGACAACTCCACCGCGGAGGTGACGGACGAGCTCGGGACGCTCGCTTTCACCCAGTTCGGTGGCCCCGGCAGCACTGAAGGTTCCGAGGGCGACGTGACGTCGGTCGACATCGCGACGATCGACATCACCAACGACTCCCTCAAGCTGCACCCCGAGATCACCGACTGGACCACGGCATCCAGCGATGACCTCTCGAAGTCAACGACCGACGTCAAGGCCGTGGGTTCGGCTCAGGTCGGCCAGCCTGCCTCGAAGTCCGGCCGCACCACTGGATTCACCACGGGAACGGTGACCGCTGTGCAGGGGTGGTCCAAGATCACGAAGCCCGACGAGACCTTCCGTTGGGTCTACGGCTTCGCGATCGAGAGCGACTCCCGCATCGTCCAGGAGGGCGACTCGGGCGGAGCCGTGTTCCAGGGAGGCACCGCGGTGGGTGTCGTGTCCGGCGGCAGCCAGGATGGCGACCTCCTGTGGGCCGCCGACCTCCAGGCCGGCCTCGCGCAGACCGACGGCTACACCGTCGCCCTCAAGATCGACGCTCCCGCCCTCACCACCCCCGCCGACGGCGGCTCGGTGGGCGTCGGCGGCGTCATTTCGGGTACCGCTCAGGTGGGCACCACGCTGAAGGTCAAGCCGTCCTCCGGTGACTCCTTCGAGGTCACGGTCGACGGTTCGGGCAACTGGAGCTTCCCCGCTCCCGACAAGCTCGGTACCTACTCCTTCTCGCTCACCTCGGTCAGCGGGTACAACACCTCGACCACGGTCGACGCCTCCGTCGAGGTCAAGGCCGAGGCTCCGGTCATCACGACGCCGGCCAACGGCTCCACGGTCGAGAACGAGCTCACGGCGATCTCGGGCACCGGCCTCGCCGGCGCCACGGTGACCCTCACCGGCGACGTCAAGGGCTCCGCCAAGGTCGCCGAGGACGGCTCCTGGTCGGTCGAGACCGACCTGGGCATCGGCCAGTACTCGGTCACCGCCACCCAGGCGCGTGACGGCCAGACGTCGGCAGCAGCCACGGTGGAGTTCACCGTCGCCCCGTCGGCTCCGGTGATCACCGGCATCCAGGACGGCGAGTCGTACAGCGGCGCCGCGGTTCCCACCGCCATCTCGGGCACGGGTCTGACGGGCGCCGACATCACGGTGACCATCAACGACGCGAAGGTCGGCGAGACGGTCGTCAAGGACGGCAAGTGGTCGGTCGTGCTGAAGGACGCTCTGGCCGCCGGTGACTACGCCGTGGTCGCCACGCAGACGGTCGACGGTGTGTCGAGCTCCGCTTCGGTGAGCTTCTCGGTCACCGCCGCTCCCGCTCCGGCTCCCTCGCCCAGCGGCACCCCTGCTCCCGGTGGCAACCCCGGCGGCGGCAACGGTGGCGGCCTCGCCAACACCGGTATGGGTGACGTCGCTCCCCTCGCGTGGGGCGCTTTCGCCCTCATGCTGGGTGGCTTCGGTGCCCTCGGCTACCGCAAGGTGCGTCGCTCCGTGCGCTAAGCATCCCTGAGTGAGCGCCCCCGGCGCCTTCCCGTTTCGGAAGGTCCGGGGGCGCTTTTTTCGTGCGAGCGGAGCTTCGGGTCGTGCGTCGCATGTCGGTAGTGCGCCGCGCGTCGGAACAGCGCTGCATTTCGGAACAGCGCTGCATGTGGAGACTGCGCTGCATTGCGGTACAGCGCTGCATGTGGGGACTGCGCTGCATTTCGGTACAGCGCTGCATATGGAGACTGCGCTGCATTGCGGAACAATTCCGCATGGGGACACTGCGCCGCATCTGAACACTGCGCTGAATGTCGGCACGCGCATTTCGGCAGCGCGGCGCCTATCGAGAGGATGGCGCGTGTCGGCCGGGTGGCGCGTCTCGGCCGGGTGGCGTGGAGGCTCCGGCGGTGTTTGCGCTCAGGCGGCGTCGGGGCTCCGGCGGCGGGTGAACGCGCCTCTCCGTACGGGACCAGGGTCCAGCTGCGACGGATTCGCAGCACCGGTACCCCGCAGACTCCTCCTCGGGGAAAGAAGAAGGGCCCCCGCTGGGCGGGAGCCCTTCTCAATGATGCGATGGTCGGGGTGACAGGATTTGAACCTGCGGCCTCGTCGTCCCGAACGACGCGCGCTACCAAGCTGCGCCACACCCCGTTGCAACTTGAAAAGTCTACCCTGCCGCGGGCCATGCTCCGAACCACGCGGACCTTCGGGCGCGCCGCTCTCTGCGGGCCGGTCGCTCGCCCGCCGCGATCGGCGAGCGACGACAGCGGGCGGCGGCTCGCCCCCGGCGGACCGCCGCCCGCTGTCGTCAGGGGCGCAGGGTGCGACGCCGGCGCGCGAACGCCCAGGCGACGGCCGCGAGTCCCCCTGCCGTCGTCATGACCCCTATCGCGCCGGGGAGCGCCGTCGCGGGCGTCCCCGTGGCGGCGAGGGAGGCGAGCGGGGCCGGGGCCGACGGGGGGAGCGGCGGGGTCTCGGCGGGCGGGGGAGTCGGAGCGGTTGACGCCGTGGGCGGCGCGGGCGGTGCGACCTGCTCCGTCTGGGTGGGGGAGGCGAAACGCTCCACCCAGACATAGCCCCGAAGGAGGTGCGGCGAGACGGCGGCATCCTGCGCCTCCCGATCGATCCTCCAAACGGCGGTGTACACGCCGGGGCCGGGCAGCTCGGCGCTTCGCACCGTGTAGGTGCCGGCGCCCAGCGCGGGGTCGGTCGTCAGGCTGAGGTGCGAGACGGGGGTGAGATGGGCGGGAACCTCAGCGGCTTCGGCGGGCCAGGCGCCGGTGCGATAGATATCGGCCGTCGCGGCGATCGGCACGAACGACCCGTCGCCGCGCCGAGGCCAGACCCCCTCGGGGGACGACACCGTGACCTCGTCGACGAACCGCCCTTCCGCGACCTGCGCGGTCGTCTCGAGGCGTGGCGAGAACTGCACCGGTCGCGGCGTGGCATCCTCCGCCGAGAGGTCGAACCGCTCGGGATCTGCCGGTCCCGCGGATTCCTGCTGACCGGGGGTGGAGTAGAAGCGGACGGCTGCCGCCGGGACCGTGAAGGAACCCGTCGCGTGAACGGTGTAGGGACGCCCATCGTCGGAGGACGAGGCGGGGGCGATGATCGGGTGGACCTCACCGCCGTGGACGTTCTCGTGAACGGAGGTTCCCGTGTCGGCGAAGACCGCGTTCTCGAGCCGCACCGTGCCCGTCGCGGCTGGATCGACGTCGACGATGAGGGAACCACGGGTCGGGTCCGCCTCGTCGGTCCCGAGCGCGAGGGTGCCACCGACGCGGGGAACGGGCACGGCCTCGGCCTCGGCGAGGTACCGCATCGTCCGCTCCTGGATCGCACCGCTGTTCTCGGGGCTGGCGCGGCGCATGATCCAGTCGATGGCGCCGGGCAGGTCGTCTCCCTCGTACCCCCACGAGTGAAGAGTGGTCTGCCGGTCGACGATCGCCTTCACGGCCCAGCCGACGCTCGCGGCCTGCACGGGGTCGTCGGTCTGGCCATAGGTGGTCACGAGATGGTTGATCGACGCGAGCTGCTGCGGCGAGAGACCGTTGACGTCGCTCGATGTGCCGTGATCGGTCGTCGCGTCGGTGGCCACGGGCAGGCCCGGATGGATGCAGTACGTGTGCACATCTCCGACGCGCATGGATCCGTGCCAGCCGGTGCGTGAGAGCGGCGCCCAGGTGCCGAAGCCCGTGCCGCGCTCGGCGGCCTGAGCGGCGGGTGCGACGGCGAGGCTGCCGAGGAGGACCGCGAGGAGGGCGAGTGCGGCCGGCAGACGACGAAACGACGGAGGCGGATGGTTCATGAGGGATTCCCTTCGATCGAGGAGTTCGATCGTCTGGGAATCGCCCGCCCGTGCGCACGAGAAAGGGACCGATCCGTGGACGGATCGATCCCTTCTCCGGGTGGGGAGGAAAGGTCAGCGCGGCAGCAGCGTGAGCAGGCTCGCCTCCGGGCGGCAGGCGAAGCGCACCGGGGCGTAGATCGAGTGCCCGAGGCCGGCGCTGACGTTGAGCGGGACGGTACGCCCCGCCGCGGTCCACTCGCTCAGACCGCGCGCCTGATCGAGGGGGAGATCGCAGTTGGAGACGAGGGCCTTGCTGCTGAAGGGGATCCTCACCTGACCGCCGTGCGTGTGCCCGGCCAACAGCACGTCGGCGCCGAACTCGACGAAGGTGTCCAGGGTTCGGCGATAGGGAGCGTGCATGACCCCCAGCGTGAGGTCGGCGGCGGGAAGCGCTGCCAGCACCGGCGGGATGAGCTCGGGCTTGTCCCACTTCCGGTGGGCATCGTTCACGCCGAAGGCGGTGACCCGCAGGCCCTTCACCTCGACCGACACCGCGGTGTCATCCAGAATGCTCCAGCCGAGATCGTCGGTGAAGAACTGATCGAGGGCGTCGACGTCGAGGTGCTTGTGGGCGGGGAGGTTGCCCGAGGGGCCCAGGAAGTAACGGAGCGGATTGCGAGGAGCGGGCTCCTGGAAGTCGTTCGAGCCGTGCACGACAAGGCCCGCGACACCGCGGAGAGGGGCGAGGGCCGCGCGGATACCGGTCAGACCGTCGCGGTGTCCGAGGTTGTCGCCGGTGTTGACGACGAGATCGGGCGAGAGCTCCGCGAGTCGTGCCATCCACTCCTGCTTGCGATGCTGCCACGGCGCCATGTGCGCGTCGGACACGTGCAGGATGCGGAGCGGCTCCGCACCCTTGGGGAGCACGCGCAGGGCGTGGTAGCGCACCGTGAAGAGGTACCGCTCGACACCCATTCCCCACACGGCTGCCCCGACGGCGGCCGCCCCCGCGACCCCGAGGGGCGCGAGGGCGGCCTTCATCACCGGACCGGTCACGAGGGGCAGTCCTTGGCGACGATCGTGAGGGCGATGTTGGTGCTCTTGTTCGCGGAGGAGCCGCCGGCGGGGTTGGTCGAGACGACCTGTCCCTCTGCGGGCGCCTTCTCGTCCTTCGAGCACGAACCGATGGAGACGGTGCCGTAGCCCGCCGAGAGCATCGCCGCGCGGGCGGAACTCACCGGTTGGCCGGCCACGTCGGGCACGGTTCCGCCCTGGCCGTTGCCGGGGCTGAGCGTGATCACGGAACCGGCCGGGGCGGATCCGCCGCCGGGGTTCTGCGCCGCGACACGGTCGTTACCGAAATCGGCGTCCACCGGGTCGCCGACCGAGACGCGGAAGCCCGCGTTCTCGAGCGTCGAGCGAGCGCTGTCGATGGACTGACCCACGACGTTCGGCAGATCGCGCTGCTGCGTGCGCAGGGCGTTCGAGGGCGGGTCGGGGAAGCGGTCGCCGCCGTAGAACTCGTCGGCCGCGCTCTGGGTCGCCCGGGCGATCGAGTAGCGCATGTCGGAGAGCTGCTGTCCGTTCCAGTACTTTCCGAACAGCGTCTCGATACCGCGCCAGTTGCCGACCCAGACCGCCGTGGTGACCTTGGTCGACGACTCGATCATCCAGGTGTTCCAGCCCTCGTGCGTACCCGTCTTGCCGAGCACGGGGGTGCCGTCGTACGGGTTCGCCGAGGAGCCCGTACCGCCACTGGCCATGACACCCTGCAGGGCGTAGCCGACCGAGGCGGCGACGTCGGAAGTGAGGGCGGGCGAGCACTCGCGCACAGGGGCCTTCCGCTCGGCGCCGTCGCTGTCGGTGACCTTGTCGATCACCTTGGGCTGGCAGTGCGTGCCGCCGTTGGCGACCGTGGCGTAGGCACCCGCCATCGCGAGAGGCGACACCGGGTCGTTGCCGATGACGTTGTTCGCGACCGCCATGTCGATGTCGGTGCCGTTGCCGCGCGTGACGCCGAGCTTCTTCGCCGTCTTGGCGATGTCGCAGAGGTCGAGCTCGGAGGCCATCGCGAGGTATCCGGTGTTGAGCGAGTCCCGCGTGAAGCGAAGCGGTGTACCCACGTATCCCTGACTGTTCCCGAAGTTCTGGATGATGTCCTTCTTGTTGAAGTTGATCCAGTCGCCGGTGCACGAGTTCGTCATGTTCGGCACGGGGCCCAGACGACCGTTGAGGTTCTCGTTGAGCGAGCGCCCCTTCTCGACCCAATCGACCAGGGTGAACAACTTGAACGTCGATCCGGCGTTGAAGCCGTCGGAGCCGCCGTAGGTGCTGTCGCCGGCGAACACGATCGAGTTGTACGACGGGTCGGCTTCGGCCTGGGCCGGGTCCTGGGTGAACTTCGTGTTCTGCGCGATCGCGAGGACGCGGCCGGTGCCGGCCTCGAGGCTGACCGCCGTCGAACCGAAGTCCATGTTGGCGTACATGGCGGGCGCGTTGTCGTTCATCGCCTGCTGCGCGGCATCCTGAACACGCCAGTCGAGGGTGGTCTGGATGGTCAGACCGTCCTGACGGAGAGCCCGCACGCGATCGTCGGTCTCGGTTCCGAAGGCGGGGTCGTTGAGGATCGTCGCGACGACGTACTGGCAGAAGTAGGGCGCAGCGGAGACGACGCAGCCCTGGTCGGTCGAGGTGATCTGCGGGGTGATCGGCTCGATCGCGAACTGCACGTACTGCTCGTGCGTGATCTTGCCGTCCGCCTCCATGCGGCTGAGCACGTAGAGCTGACGGCCCTTCGTCTCGCTGTAGCCGTCGGCGGCGTTGACGAGCTGCTCCTGCGTGATCTCGCCGTTGTCGCGGAGCGTGTACAGCGCCTGGATGGTGCCCTGGTCGACGTCGTCGATCGACCCGTCGGGCGCCTTGTTCCACGCGGTCGTGCCGTCGTTGATCGAGCCCTCGGGGATGTCGATACGGAACCGGTTGGGGTTCTGCACCATGCCCGCGAGCACCGCGGCCTGCCCGACGTTCAGCTGCGAGGCCGGGACCTTGAAGTAGCGCTTGGCCGCGGCGTCGATGCCGTAGGTGACACCGCCGAAGTTGGCGATGTTGAGGTAGCCCAGAAGGATCTGGTCCTTCGTGTACTCCTTCTCGAGCTGCACGGCGTAGCGCATCTCCTGGAGCTTGCGCTGGTAGCCCGCGGCGCCGTCGGACTGGATCGCCTCGAGAGCGCACTTCTGCAGGGCCTCGTCGCGCGTCATGGCGGGCGTGGTGTCGGTCGCCTCGACGGCCTTCGCGTCGCGCTCGCAGCGCTGGACCAGCACGTTCTTCACGTACTGCTGGCTGATCGAGGATCCGCCCTGGGTCTCGCCGCCCGAGGCGTTGCTGAGCAGGGCACGCGTCGTTCCGATGAGGTCGACACCGCCGTGCTGGTAGTAGCGGGGGTCTTCCGATGACAGGATCGCGTCGTACATGACGGGGTTGACCTGGTCGAAGGTGACGGGGGAGCGGTTCTGGTCGAAGAACTTCGCCAGCACCTGGTCGCCGGCCATCAGCGTCGTCGGCTGCATGAGCTCGTCGGGCTGCAGGTAGCTCGGCATCTTGTCGAAGATCGTGATCGCGCTCGACGCGGCCGCGCCGGAGACGGCGATGGCCGGCGTCACGGCGGCGGTGACGAGGAGTCCGGCGACCGCGCTCAGGCCGACGAGGCCGACGATGCCGCCGAGGGCACCGCTAGCCGTTCGTTTGTTCTCGGGCATAGGGTTGATGCTAAGCGACGTTGCTGGGCGATGCCTCGAAGGCGTGCGCTCGCGCGCGCACGTATCCGATTCCGCGCGCGAGATCCACGCGCGCGGCGACCGCCGGGGAGCCGTCACATGACCACGTGGGAATACCTCACCACGCCGCTGCTGATCCACAACACCGCCGCGATCCTGAACAACTGGGGCAAGCAGGGCTGGGAGCTCGTGCAGGTGGTGACCGGCCCCGAGGGCGGTCTCGTCGCCTACTTCAAGCGCCCCGTCGGCGGCGGAAGCGCCAACGCCGGTCTGGGTGCCGCCGAGGCGGCAGCGCGTCAGTTCGAGGGGCAGCAGTGAGCGTCAGCGAGCGGTTGGCCGCTCTGGGCGTCGAGGTCCCTTCGGTCGTCCCGCCGGTGGCGTCGTACATCCCCGCGAAGCGCCACGGCGACCTCGTCTACACCTCGGGTCAGCTGCCCATGGTGCAGGGCGCGCTGCCGGCGACCGGCAAGGTCGGCGAATCCGAGGGTCTGGTGACCCCGATGGATGCCAAGGGATACGCCCGACAGTGCGCGCTCAATGCCATCGCGGCCGCGGCAGCCCTCGTCGGCGGTGTCGACGACCTCACCGGCGTCCTGAAGCTGACCGGGTTCGTGGCATCCGTCCCCGACTTCACCGGGCAGCCGGGAGTCATCAACGGAGCGAGCGAGTTCCTCGGCGAGGTGTTCGGCGAGACCGGCGCGCACGCGCGATCGGCCGTCGGCGTGCCCGTGTTGCCGCTGGACAGCCCGGTCGAGGTCGAGGTGATCTTCACCGTCGCCTGACGACGTGATCGTGGAGGGCCGTGGACGCGGATGACGTCCACGGCCCTCCGGCGTTCGGGCGGCCGTTTCGGTGCGGCGAGGCGGGTCCGGCACCACGGGTGACTCGGCTGATTCAGAAGGAGCGAGGAGGACGATCGCCCTCGTGACTCCTCCTTCCGCGGTGACCGGTTCCGTGCTGACGCACCCTCCCGCACGCCTGCGGCGGCAGGCGGCGATCGCCGTCGCGACCATCGTCGGCCTGGTCCTGGTCGGCTTCCTGCTGCGCCTGACCGAGATCGATGTCGCCGCGTCGGCGGCCATCCACCACCTCCGAGGGGGTGCGCTCCGGTCGACCGCGGAGGCGTTCTATCTCGCCCTCAAGCCGATGCCCGCGGCGATCATCATGCTCGCGGCGACGGCCGCGGTGGCCGGTCTGACCCGCTCGTGGCGGCCGGCCGTCGTCTTCCTGGGAGCGGTCGCGGTGACGTGGGGCTCGGCCGAGGCGGTCAAGGTCATGGTCGACCGTCCGCGACCGGGGATGAGCGAGGCGGCGATGGCGACCATCGGACGGGCCGCCGACGCCTCCTTCCCGAGCGGTCACGTCGCCTTCACCGCGGCCTTCGTCGCCGCGTGCGTGTGTCTGGCATGGGAAACCCGGTGGCGTTCGCTCGTGATCGCGATGGGCGCTGTCCTCGTGGCGGGCATGACCGCCGCCGTCGTGATCGAGGGCGTGCACTACCTCGGCGACGCGGTGGCATCCCTCGTCTGGGCGGCGGGGGTGTTCCCGGCCGTGCGCGGGGGATGGGCGGTGGCGGTCGCGAGGGTGGATGCCGGGATGCGACGCCGTCGCGCGCGCCGGGTCGTCTGACGCGCGACGCGCGGGGGCCCGGGGGAGCCGACTCGGAGGAAGGTCCGGCCGGGGACACCGCGGACGCGGCATCCCCGGCCGGGGAGTGTCACTTCACCTGGGCGCTGATGACGCTCATGACGGCGGTGTCGGCGAGGGTCGTGGTGTCGCCCACCTCGCGTCCCTCCGCGACATCACGCAGCAGGCGACGCATGATCTTGCCGGAGCGGGTCTTCGGCAGCTCCCCGACGATGTAGACGTCGCGCGGGCGCGCGATGGGGCCGATCTGCTCTCCGACCCACTTGCGCAGTTCGTCGCCGAGGCCCTCGACGGGGTTCTGCTTCAGGTAGCGGCTCTTGACGATCACGAAAGCGACCACCGCCTGGCCCGTGGTCTCGTCCGATGCGCCGACGACGGCCGCCTCGGCCACGCCCTCGTGGCCGACCAGGGCCGACTCGATCTCGGCGGTCGAGAGACGGTGCCCCGACACGTTCATGACGTCGTCGACCCGGCCGAGCAACCACACGTCGCCGTCGTCGTCGAGGCGGGCCCCGTCGCCGGCGAAGTAGTAGCCCTTCTCGGCGAACTTCTCCCAGTAGGTCTCGCGGTAACGGTCCGGATCGCCCCAGATTCCGCGCAGCATGCTGGGCCAGGGCTCGGTGACCACGAGCAGCCCCCCGCTGCCGTTGCCGACGGGTTCGCCGGCATCGTCCACGACGGCGATCGAGATGCCGGGCAGGGGCACCTGCGCCGACCCCGGCTTGGTCTCGGTGACCCCGGGCAGCGCCGAGATCATGATCGCGCCCGTCTCGGTCTGCCACCACGTGTCGACGATGGGCGTCTCGTCGGCGCCGATGATCTCGCGGTACCAGACCCACGCCTCGGGGTTGATGGGCTCACCGACCGAGCCGAGCAGGCGCAGCGACGACAGGTCGAAGCTCTGCGGCACGTCTCGCCCGATCTTCATGAACGACCGGATCGCCGTCGGGGCGGTGTAGAAGACGGTCACGCCGTGGTTCTGGATGAGTTCCCACCAGCGACCCGGGTGAGGCGTGTCGGGCGTGCCCTCGTACAGCAGCTGAGTCGCGCCGTTGGCGAGTGGACCATACGTCACGTACGTGTGCCCGGTGATCCAGCCGATGTCGGCGGTGCACCAGTAGACGTCGGTTTCGGGGTGCACGTCGTGAACGACCCGGTTCGTGAACGCGGCCTGCGTGAGGTAGCCGCCGGAGGTGTGCAGGATGCCCTTCGGCTTCCCCGTCGTGCCCGAGGTGTAGAGGATGAACAGCGGTGTCTCGGCGGGGAACGCCTCGGCCTCGTGCTCGGCGGAGGCCTGCGGAACGGCGTCGTGCCACCAGATGTCGCGGTCGGCGTTCCACTCGACCTCGTTCTCGCCGCGCTTGACGACGAGCACGTGCTCGACCGTTTCCTGGATGCCGGAGCCGTTGCGGTCGGAGAGGGCCTGGTCGACCGCGGGCTTGAGGGGGGAGACCTTCCCCTTCCGCCAGCCGCCGTCGGCGGTGATGACGACCTTCGCGCCGGCGTCGTCGATGCGTGCGCGGAGGCTGTCGGCCGAGAAGCCGCCGAAGACGACCGAGTGCACGGCGCCGATACGGGCGACGGCGAGCATGGAGGCGATGGCCTCGGGGATCATCGGCAGGTAGAGCGCGACGCGGTCCCCGCGCTCGACGCCGAGGTCGAGGAGCACGTTGGAGAGGCGCTTGACCTCGTCGGTGAGCTCCGCGTAGGTGACGTTGCGCTGGTCGCCGGGTTCGCCTTCCCACCGCAGCGCGATGCGATCGCCGTTCCCGGCCTCGACGTGCCGGTCGAGGCAGTTGTAGGCCACGTTGAGCTCGCCGTCGGCGAACCACTCCGCGAACGGGGGGTTGGACCAGTCGAGCACCTGCGTGAACGGCGTGTGCCAGTGCAGCTCGCGCGCCTGATCGGCCCAGAAGCCCTCGCGGTCGGCGGCCGCGCGCTCGTACAGACTCCGGTCTGCGACGGCGCTCTCGGCGAAACCGGCCGACGGTGCGAACCGCCGGGTCTCGTTGAGGAGGTGGTCGATCTGGCTGCTCATCGCGGCGCTCCTTCGCGTTCACGTCACGCCGCGTCGATGCGCGGCGTTCTACCCGGGTCACGCTAGCGACCGCTCTGCACCGGGGCCACCTCCGATAGTTGGGATCGGCGCCGCCCGGGAAACAGGTGATATATCGCGATGAATAGGTCGCGAGAGTTGGCCCGGCTCATCGGCGCGCGTACTCTAGGAACGCCCGAACATCGCTTCCGGCACTCGCGTCGGGGGGAGCCCCCCAATTTTCCTCCGGCGCGCGGCGGCATCCCTCGCCCCCCACTGTAGGGATGCCGCCCCCTTCTTTTCCGGGCCCTCGGACCCCTCCTCCCCAGCAAGGAGATCCGAGCCGTTGTCCACGGATGCCCGTCTCCGCCCCGTGCCGGGGCTCCAGCGATGCCTACCGTCGTGGTCGTGGCATCCCTCCCTTCCCCCGCACGCATCGCCCCGGCCGAATCCCGGCCGGCGGCGCAGGACGACGGCGCGGTCGCGGCCGACGACGACGCCGCGGTGACCTTCCTCCGCCCTTTCCTCGACGACCCCCTCGTCACCGACCTGTTCATCAACGGAGAGGACGGCCTGTTCGTCGATCGGGGCGCGGGAATCGAGCGCGTGGCATCGTGGCGGGCGACCGAGACGGAGGTGCGCCGTCTGGCGGTCCGGCTGATCGCGCGAGGCGGACGGCATCTCGACGATGCTTCTCCGTGCGTCGACGTGCGCTGGGAGCGGGGCGTCCGGGTGCACGCGGTACTGGCCCCCGTCGCCGCCCGCGGGACGACCATCTCCATCCGCGTCCCCCGGTGGCATGCACCCGACCTCGCGCTGCTGCAACGGACCGGGATGCTGTCGGCCGCGCAGCGCGAGCGTCTTGAGGGCTTCGTGGACCGACGCGAGAACGTACTCATCACGGGGGCGACGGGCGCGGGGAAGACGACTCTGCTCTCCGCCCTGCTGTCATGCGCGCCCCCGACGGAGCGTGTCATCACCATCGAGGAGGTGGCGGAGCTGCGCCCCGCGCATCCTCACCACATCGCCCTCGAGGCCCGCCAGGCCAACATCGAGGGAGCAGGCGGCATCTCCCTCGCGCGGCTCCTAAGGGAGGCGCTGCGCATGCGGCCCGATCGTCTCGTTCTGGGAGAGTGTCGCGGCGAAGAGCTGCGCGAGCTCCTGATGGCCCTGAACACCGGACACGACGGGGGCGCCGGCACGCTCCATGCGAGCAGCCTCGCCGACGTCGCGACGCGTCTGGAGGCGCTGGGCGCACTCTCCGGAATGGACGCCGTGACCACGGCGCGGCAGGTCGTGAGCGCCGTCGGCGCGGTGGTGCATGTCGAGCGCTCGGACGGACTCCGACGCGTGACAGCGTGGGGGCGCCCCGTCCTGCGCGGCCGCCGACTGACCATCCGCCCGCAGGAGTGGTCGTGACGGCGCCGCGGACCGACCCGTACGCGATCGTGGTGCGGCTCGCGGTGCTGCTGGGCGGTGGTGCCGCGCCCGCCCTCGCGTGGCAGCACCTGGCGGCGGGAGGGGACCCCGCCGTGCTGGCCGCCGCCCGAGCCGCCGAGGGCGGCGATGACGTCGGCGTCGTGCTCACCGCCGCCGGAGGGGCATGGGCCGACATCGCCGCCGTCTACAGCGTCGCCGTCGAGACGGGCGCACCGTTGGCGGAGACGCTCCGTTCCGTCGCGGGGGCCCTTCGCGATGCAGCCGAAGTCACCTCGGACGTGCGTGTCGCGGTGGCCGAGCCGCTCGCGACGGCCCGCCTGCTCGGCTGGCTCCCCGTTGCCGGCGTGCCGTTGGGGATGCTTCTCGGAGCAGATACCGTCGGCACGCTCCTCGCCGATCCGATCGGACGCGGGTGCCTGGCCGGCGGAGTCGCCCTGGTCTTCGCTGCGAGCGTCTGGACGCGGCGGCTGGCGCGGTCCGCGCGTCCGTCCGCGACGGTGCCGGGCCTCGAAGCCGAGTTGTGGGCGGTCGCGCTCTCCGCGGGCGCGTCCCCCGAGCGGGCCCGGACCGTGATCGCGCGCCGCGCGCGCAGCCCCGGCGAGTCCGGGACGCGTGCCATCGACGAGACGCTCGACCTGGCGCTGCGAGCCGGCATCCCCGCCGCCGAGCTGCTCCGCGCCGACGCCTGGGCGTCGCGTCACCGGGCACGCACCGACGGTCGAGAGGCGGCCGCGCGCCTGTCGACGCGGCTGCTCCTCCCGCTGGGCATCTGCACCCTGCCCGCGTTCCTCCTGCTCGCCGTTGCCCCGATCGTGCTCGGCCTGCTCCGCTCCGACGTCGTCCCCTGACCACGTCGTCGACCCGAATCCCTCTGAAGAACAAGGAGAACCCATGTCCGACCTCGACCCCCGATCCCTCTTCTCCCGCGACACGTCGCCGTTCCCGCTGCTGACCGGAGCCGGCGCGCGACGCGTGTTCCTCGACGAGCGCGGCGCCGCCACCGCGGAGTACGCCATCGCGACGATGGCCGCTGTCGCTTTCGCCGGGCTGCTCGTCGCCATCATGCGCAGCGACGAGGTGCGCGGCATCCTCACCGACCTCGTTCGCCGCGCGCTCACCGTGCAATGACGACGCCTGGTCGGTCGCGGGCGGGCTCGAGCGTCCCGCCCGGGGAGCGGAAAACGGGCGCGGGTTCGCGACTCCCGCGGGGAGGGTCTGTCACGGCCGCGGGTACGCGCGTGCAGCGGGAGGATCGGGGTGCGACCGCGATCCCGCTCTCCCCGCTGGGGGAGCGGGGCGCGGTCGCGGCCGAGTTCGCCGTGACCCTCCCCGCCGTGCTCCTCGTCCTGGCGCTCGGGGTGGGGGTGCTCAGCACGGCCATGACGACGCTCCGTCTGCAGCAGGCGGCGACCGAGGGAGCCCGGCTCCTCGGTCGGGGGGACGACGCGGGGGCGTCGGCCGCGCTCGCCGCGGCCGGCGGCTCGATGACCGTGATGCGCGGCGACGGTCTCGTCTGCGTGTCGACGTCGGCGACGCGCTCCATCCCGATCGCCCTTCCGCTCCCGCCCGCGGAGGCGCGGGCCTGCGCCCTCGACGGCGGCCGCTGATGGCGGGCAGCGCGTCGACCGTCGGCGTCGTGGCGGTCGTCGCCGCCCTGACGGTGGCGGTGGCCGCGGTCGGCGGTGCTGCGGTGACGGCGCGGCGGGTGGCGGGGACGGCGGATGCGGCGGCTCTCGCGGCGGCCGACACGGCCAGTGGTGCGGTGACCGGCTACCCGTGCGACGCGGCCGCACGGGTGACCGCCGCAGCGGGGTGGGAGCTGGCGGAGTGCCATGTCGACGGCCTGGTCGCCACGGTCACGGTCGCCGGGGCGTACGGTGGAGTTCCCCTCGATGCGCGCTCGCGAGCCGGACCTCCCGTCGTCTCGAGCCCGTGAGACCTCCCGGAACCCGAACAGGGAGGCGTGTGTATGGTGTGCATCGAAGAAAGGACCCCAGTGGCAAACGGAAAGAAGCTCGTCATCGTCGAGTCCCCGACGAAGATGAAGTCGATCCAGGGATACCTCGGCGACGACTACGAGGTGCTCAGCTCGGTCGGTCACATCCGCGACCTCGCGTCGAAGAAAGAGATCCCGGCCGACAAGAAGGCGGCGTACGGCAAGTACTCCATCGACGTCGAGAACGACTTCGATCCCTTCTACGTGGTCAACGATCGCAAGACGAAGACGGTCGCCGAGCTCAAGCGCGCGCTGAAGACCGCCGACGAAGTCCTGCTCGCCACTGATGGTGACCGCGAAGGCGAAGCCATCGCGTGGCACCTGCTCGAGGTCCTCAAGCCCAAGGTCCCCGTCCGCCGCATGATCTTCCACGAGATCACCAAGGACGCCATCCGTGACGCGGCGGAGCACACGCGCGACCTCGACGTCTCGCTCGTCGACGCACAGGAGACGCGTCGCGTCCTCGACCGCCTCTACGGCTGGGACGTCTCGCCGGTGCTCTGGCGCAAGGTCGGTTCCGGTCGCGAGGGCACGGCGCTGAGCGCCGGCCGCGTGCAGTCGGCCGCCACGCGCATGGTCGTCGAGCGCGAACGCGAGCGCATGGCGTTCGTGTCGGCGTCGTACTGGGACGTCGAAGCGCTCGCCTCGCGGTCGGGCTCGTCGTTCACCACGCGACTGAACCGTCTCGATGGGGCTCCCATCGCCCGCGGTGGGGACTACGACGACAACGGTCAGCTCAAGAAGGCCGTCGTGGTGCTCGATGAGGCGGCCGCCCGTGCGCTGGCCGACGCGATCACCGCCGCCGGTCGCGCCACGGTGTCGAAGGTCGAGGCGAAGCCGGGTACCCGCAGCCCTCGCGCGCCCTTCACGACGTCCACCATGCAGCAGGAGGCCGGTCGCAAGCTCTCGATGAGCGCGAAGCACGCCATGGGCGTGGCGCAGCGTCTGTACGAGAAGGGCTTCATCACCTATATGCGAACCGACTCGGTCGCGCTGTCGGGACAGGCCATCTCGGCCGCCCGCGCGCAGGCCGTGGCTCTGTACGGCGACAAGGCCGTCCCCGCGAACCCCCGCGTCTACAAGAGCAAGTCGAAGAACGCCCAGGAGGCGCACGAGGCCATCCGCCCCTCGGGCGAGACCTTCCGCACCCCTGCTTCGCTGGCCTCGTCGCTCGACCGCGACGAGCAGAAGCTCTACGACCTCATCTGGAAGCGCACCGTCGCCAGCCAGATGGCGGATGCCAAGTACGAGACGACGACGGTCACCCTCACGGTGCAGGCCGCCGCGCAGGTCGCCGAGTTCACGGCATCCGGGACCGTCTACACCTTCAAGGGCTTCCTGGAGGCCTATGAAGAAGGCGCCGACGAGAAGCGCAATGACGACGACGCCGACCAGTCGCTGCCTGCCGTCGCGGTGGGCGACGAGCTCTCGATGAGCGACGTCGAGCCCAAGGGGCACAGCACCTCTCCCAAGCCGCGATACACCGAGGCGAGCCTGGTCAAGGCGCTGGAGGAGAAGGGCATCGGTCGCCCGTCGACCTTCGCGAGCATCATCGGCGTGATCCTCGACCGCGGCTACGTCACCAAGCGGGGGCAGGCGCTCGTCCCGAGCTGGCTCGCTTTCAGCGTGGTGCGGTTGCTCGAGGAGCACTTCGCCGACCTCGTCGACTATGACTTCACGGCAGCACTCGAAGACGACCTCGACGCGATCGCCCGCGGCGAGCAGCGCCGCACCGAGTGGCTCAAGTCGTTCTACTTCGGGTCGGAGAAGCAGGTCGGCCTGCGTCACATCGTCGACAACCTCGGCGAGATCGATGCCCGCGAGCTCAACTCGACGCGCATCACCGACACGGCGACGCTGCGGTTCGGCAAGTACGGTCCCTACCTCGAGGTCGCCGACCCCTCGGGCGACGCCGAGGCCAAGCCGCGGATCGTGAACATTCCGGAAGACCTGGCGCCCGACGAGCTCACCCCCGAAAAGGCCCGGGAGCTGATCGACGCGCCCGTCGCCGGCGACCGCGTGCTGGGGGAGAACCCTGAGAACGGCAAGCTCGTCGTCGTCAAGGACGGTCGCTTCGGCCCCTACGTGCAGGAGGTCGACGCCGAGGAGCCCGAAGAGGTCGATCAGGCCACGGGGGAGGTCGTCGAGGCCCCGAAGAAGCGCGGTGCGAAGAAGGAGGCGGCCCCGAAGCCCCGCACGGCGTCGCTGTTCCGGTCGATGTCGGTCGACACCATCGAGCTCGACGCCGCCCTGCAGTTGCTCTCCCTTCCGCGCGTCGTGGGCGCCGACCCGTCGACGGGTGACGAGATCACCGCGCAGAACGGTCGCTTCGGTCCGTACTTGAAGAAGGGCACCGATTCGCGGTCGCTCGACAACGAGCAGCAGATCTTCGACATCACCCTCGAGGAGGCGCTGGCGAAGTACGCCGAGCCGAAGTACGGCGCGCGTCGCGCGTCGAGCGCGCTCAAGGAGTTCGATGCCGATCCGGTGAGCGGGAAGCCGATCAAGCTCAAGGACGGTCGCTTCGGGCCGTACGTCACCGACGGGGAGACGAACGCCACGGTTCCCCGCGGCGAGAACGCGATGGAGATCACCTTCGAGCGCGCGGTGGAGCTGATCGCCGACAAGCGCGCCAAGGGACCGGCACCCAAGAAGACGACCACCGCGCGGAAGACGGCTGCCACCAAGACGACGGCCGCCAAGACCGCCGCTGCCAAGACCACGGCGGCCAAGACCACGGCGACCAAGACCGCCACGACGAAGACGGCCGCCGCCAAGACGACCGCGACGCGGACGACGGCTGCCAAGACCACGGCTGCCAAGACGACGGCAGCCAAGACGACGACGGCCAAGACCACCGCGGCCAAGACGACCTCGACCACCCGCAAGGCCCCGGCGAAGAACTCGTGACCGGCCTCGAGCCTCGGCCGCTGCACGCCCCTCGGGCGGCGTCGGCCGGGGGTCCCGGCTTGTTCGTCACCTTCGAGGGGGGAGACGGCGCGGGCAAGACGACCCAGGCGTCAATGCTCGAGGAGTGGCTCACGGGCGACGGGCGCACCGTCGTGCGCACGCGCGAGCCGGGCGGCACCGAGGTGGGCGTGCGCATTCGCGAGATCGTCCTGCACCACCGCGGTCACATCGCCGCGCGTGCCGAAGCGCTGTTGTACGCCGCCGATCGGGCGCACCATGTGGAGACCGTCGTGCAGCCGGCCATCGCCCGTGGCGATGTCGTCATCCAGGACCGTTATCTCGACTCGTCGGTGGCCTATCAGGGTGCGGGCCGGGTGCTCGACCCCGATGACGTGCGAGCGCTGTCGCTGTGGGCGACCGGAGGCCTGCTCCCCGACCTGACCGTGCTGCTCGACCTCGACCCGACAGCCGCGCGTCAGCGGCTCGACGCCGATGACAAGCCGTTCGATCGGCTCGAGGCGGAGAAGAACGACTTCCATGCCCGAGTCCGCGAGGGTTTCCTGGCCCTCGCGCAACGCGAGCCCGATCGGTTCGTCGTCCTCGACGCGACGCAGACGCCCGAGGTCCTGGCCGCACGGGTACGGGACGCCGTCGTCGCGCGGTTCCGCTGAGCCGGACGCGCACCGACAGTCGATGCTCAGCAGCGCTGTCCGACCCCGGGATTAGGCTGGAACGCATGTCCGTCGCGCTCGAGCCGTCTCCGCGGGCCGCCGGCGCGGCCCCCTTCCCGTGGGACGCCGTGTGGGGTCAGGACGAGGCCGTCGCTGCCCTGCGCCATGCGGCATCCGACCCCTCCGCGCTCGCTCACGCGTGGCTCATCACCGGGCCGCCCGGTTCGGGGCGTTCGACGCTCGCCTACGCGTTCGCCGCGGAGCTCATCGCCGACCCGGACGACGAGCGGGCGCAGCATCAGGTGCTCGCGCGGACGCACCCCGATCTCACCGCTCTGCGGACGGAGCAGGTCGTCATCCGCATCGACGAGGCGCGCCGTCTCGTCGAGCGCGCGTCCTTCGCGCCCTCGCTCGGTCGGCACCGCGTCATCGTCGTCGAGGACGCCGATCGCATGGCCGAGCGCACGTCGAACGTGCTGCTGAAGGCTCTCGAGGAGCCGCCGGAGAAGACCGTCTGGGTGCTCTGCGCCCCGAGTGACGCCGATCTGCTGCCCACCATCCGCTCGCGGGTGCGCGTTCTTCGGCTGCGGGAACCTTCCGTGGCCGATGTCGCGGGTCTCATCGTCGAACGCACCGGGGTCACGCCCGACGTGGCCGAAGAGTCGGCGCGTCACGCGCAGAGGCACATCGGCATGGCGCAGCGTCTGGCCACCGACGACGATGCCCGGGCGCGGCGCGCCGAGACCCTCGCGGCCGTGCTGGCCGTGCGGGGGATCGGCGACGCCGTCGAGGTCGCGGGGCAGATCGTGCGCCTGGCCACGGAGGACGCCAAGGCGCTCACCGCCACTCGCGACGAGGAGGAGCGACGTGCTCTGCTGCGCATGCTCGGGGTGGCCGAGGGGGCCGCGGTCCCGCCCTCGGTGCGGGGGCAGGTGAACGCGCTGGAAGACGATCAGAAGCGCCGTGCCACGCGGAGCCTGCGCGACGGCATCGATCGTGTGCTCACCGATCTGCAATCCCTGTTCCGCGATGTCGTGATGGTCCAATACGGCCGCGAGGCCGACCTGGTCAACGTCGAACGCCTCGACGCTCTGCGCGCGCTGGCGACGCAATGGACGCCCGCGCGCAGCCTCGGCGTCCTCGATCGCATCTCGGCGACCCGCCGCAACCTCGAGCAGAACGCCGCGCCGCTGCTCGCCCTGGAGAGTCTCATGATCACCGTGGCGAACGGTTCGGCCCCGTGAGCGTGCGACGGCGTCTGACCGCGCTGGTCGCGGGTCTCGTGGGCGTCGCGCTGGCACTGACGGGCTGCCTCTATGCGCAGATCCCGCCCATGGCCCCCGACGGCGGTCGCTCCCTCGCCCCTCAGACGGAGGGCATCGATGCCGCTCTGCTGCCCTACTACGGCCAGACACTGACCTGGACCGCGTGCGGCAGCGCCGGCTTCGACTGCACCACCGTCACCGCCCCGCGCGACTACTCCGACCCCTCTGCGGGTGAATTGCAGCTCGCGGTCATCCGGCACCGCGCGACCTCCGGCGAACCGCTCGGGTCGCTGTTGACCAACCCGGGCGGCCCGGGGGTGAGCGGCGTCGACACCGTCCGCGACTCGTTGTCGCTCGTCGCCGACGAGGCGCTGACGCGATCCTTCGACGTGATCGGGTTCGACCCCCGCGGCGTGGGCCGGTCGACGGCGGTGTCGTGCTACGACGCCGCCGGAATGGATGCCTACCTGTACGACGTCCCGCCGGGCGCGCGCGGCAGCGACGAGCGCAACGCGGCCCTCGAGCAGCGGCAGGCGGACTTCGCGAAGGCCTGCGAGGCGGGGAGCGACGGCATCCTGCCCTACATCTCCACGGAGAACGCCGCGCGCGACATGGATCTGCTGCGCGCCGTCCTCGGCGATGAGAAGCTCAGCTACCTCGGCTTCTCGTATGGTTCCCTGCTCGGTGCGACTTACGCCGGGCTCTTCCCGGAGCGCGTGGGGCGCATGGTGCTCGACGGCGGTATCGATCCGAGCCTTGCCGGGAGCGAGAGCGGAATCGCCCAGGCGGTCGGCTTCGAGAACGCGCTGCGTGCGTTCATGGCCGATTGCCTGCGCACCTCGGAGTGCCCGTTCTCGGGGTCGGTCGACGATGCGATGGATGACGTGGCCTCGCTGCTCGCCCGCGCCGACGCCCGCCCTCTCGCGGGCTCCGACGGACGCCTCCTCGGCGCCGACACGCTGCTGACGGCCATCGTCGCCGCGCTGTACAGCGACCAGAACTGGCCGTATCTGCGCGTGGCCCTCGCCGACGTGCAGAACGGCGACGCCTCCGTCGCCTTCCAGCTCGCCGACTTCTACAATGGCCGCGTCGACGGGCAGTACACCGACAACACCATGCAGGCCCTGCGCGCCTACAACTGCGTCGACTACCCCCGCGAGGACGACGCCGATGAGACGGCGTTGCAGCAGGAGCTGGAGCAGAAGGCTCCGGTCGTCGCGCCCTACTGGGTGGGGCCCGACGCGTGCGCGGCCTGGCCGGCGCCGTCGACGGGCCGGCCGGCGGCCATCACGGCCCCGGGGTCGCCGCCCATCCTGGTGCTCGGCACGACAGGAGACCCGGCCACGCCCTACGCCGAGGCCCAGGCGCTCGCCGATCAGCTCTCGCAGGGTGTCCTCGTCACCTACGTCGGCGAGGGCCACCTGGCCTACAACAAGGGCGATGACTGCGTGAACGGCGCGGTCGACGACTACCTCGTCGACGGCACCGTGCCCGGCCCCGATCTGCGCTGCGAGTAGCCCCATGGCGACGTCGTGCGCCTACGCTTGATCCGTCACATCCGGAGGAGACCCCTATGACCGCGCCCATCGCCGACCTGGCGAGCTACATCGACCACACGCTGCTCAAGCCCGAGGCCACCCGCGCCGACGTCGAGCGCATCATCGCCGAGGGCGCCGAGCTCGGGACCTACAGCGTGTGCCTCTCGCCGTCGTTCCTCCCGGTCCAGCTGCCGGAGGGTCTCAAACTGGCCGTCGTGTGCGGCTTCCCCAGCGGCAAGCACCACGCCGAGGTCAAGGCCGCCGAGGCGGCGCTGTCGGTCGCCCAGGGCGCGCACGAGATCGACATGGTCATCGACATCGGCGCCGCCATCGAGGGGCGTTACGAGGTCGTCGAGGCCGAGATCCGCGCCGTCCGCGCCGCGGCGCCGGCGCCTACCGTCCTGAAGGTCATCATCGAGTCCGCCGCCCTGTCGGACGAGGCGATCGTGGCCGTGTGCGAGGCCGCGGTCGCGGCGGGAGCCGACTTCGTCAAGACCTCGACGGGCTTCCACCCCGCCGGCGGCGCGACCGTTCACGCGGTGCAGCTGATGAAGCGCACGGTCGGAGACCGCGCCGAAGTCAAGGCCTCCGGCGGCGTCCGCACGCGCGCCGCGGCCGAAGAGATGATCGCCGCGGGCGCCTCGCGTCTCGGCCTGTCGTCGAGCCGGGACATCCTGGCCGACCGCTCCGCGACGGGCGACTACTGACCGCGTACCGCGAGGGCCGCTGGAGCATGTAAGATCGATGATCGTGCACGCGACAGCGCGCACATGCCGCCTTAGCTCAGACGGCAGAGCGATTCACTCGTAATGAATAGGTCAAGGGTTCGATTCCCTTAGGCGGCTCCGAAGGCCCCCACCCGCTTCCACCGGGTGGGGGCCTTTCTTCGTCGTCGAGACGAGTGCGCGTGGGCTGTCGGCCGCGGCCGTATGGTCGGCGCAGGGGCGACGCGCCCCGAAGGGGGCACCGTGACCGCACTCGTCTCGGACGCGAGGGGTCTGCGTCGCGTCATCCGTCTGTGTCTCGGCGTGGTCATCGCGGGTCTCGTGGTCAGCGGTGTCACCGCGTTCCCGCTGCGGGAGGAGCTCGCCCTCGCTCGAGAGGTTCTGCGATCCACGGGTGTCGCGGCATCCGCCCCCGCCTTCACGGGCTGGGTGGACCGGGTGGGGGAGGGGTTGGATGCCACGGCTGCGGCGTTCCCGTTCATCGCCTACGGCACCGATTGGCTGGCGTTCGCGCACCTGCTCATCGCCGTCGCGTTCGTGGGGCCGCTCTTCGACCCCGTGCGCAACGTCTGGATCACGGTGTGGGGGCTGATCGCGTGCGCCGGCATCGTGCCCCTCGCCCTCATCGCGGGGGCGCTGCGCGGGCTGCCGCTCGGTTGGCAGCTGATCGACATCTCGTTCGGCCTGGTGGCCGCCGTACCGCTCATCGTCGCCTTCGTCGCCACGCGCCGTCTGGAGGCCCTGGAAGGCCGAAGAGCGCCCTTCACGGGCCGATAGGCTGGAGAGCCGTTCCGCGTCCGCGTGACGCGTCGTCAGCCTGCAGGAGCACCCGTGTCGAACGCCCTCGATGCCCTCATCGAGATCTTCACGTGGGTCGGGCTGGGCGGGGGGCTCGTCCTGGCCTTCGCGGCGGTGGTCCTCCTTCTGCTCGACGGCACGTGGTCTCCGGCTCGGGCCGTGGTCGAACCGGTCGACGGCGGACGTGTCGTGCGCTGGTTCGACGACGGCGGCGGCGTCAACGAGGCGCCCCTGTCGGCGCACGACGACGCGAAGATCGGCGCGGCCGACATGGCCGACATCTTCTACCGCCGCGGTGCGTCGCACCGCATGCGGCTCACGCGGTCCTCGCCCGTGGTGCGGTTCCTCTCGCTGCTCTCCGCCGGCGTCCTGACACTGGGCGCGGTGGCGTTCGTCGTCTCGATCGTGCTGCTGTTCGCCCGCGGGTGACCCGACTCCTCCCCGCCCGGTCATCGGGCGCGCCCCAGGACCACTCGCGGATGACGCGACCCCTCCGGGAGGCCCGGCCACCCGGGCTCGTCCCGTGACCGCCCGCGCCCGGCCTCGCCCGCCCGCGCCCGCCCGTCGGCAGCTCGCGCCGCACCTCACGGAGCCACGCCGCACGCGATCCGCGGCCCGCCCGACGCGCGTAGGCTCGCCTCATGAGCCGCGCCCTGTTCATCGTCGACGTCCAGAACGACTTCACGGAGCGCGGGGCGCTGGGCGTGGAGGGCGGCGACGAGGTCGCCGCCCGCATCTCGCGCTATCTCGAGGCGCACGCCGACGACTACGCGGTGGTGGTGGCCTCGCGCGACTGGCACCACGGCGACGACGACAACGGCGGGCACTTCTCCGCGACCCCCGACTTCGTCGACACCTGGCCGGTGCACTGCGTGGGCGGCACGTACGGCGCCGACTACGACGAGGTGTTCGACACCGAACGCGTCACCCACCACCTGAAGAAGGGGCAGGGCAAGCCCGCCTATTCGCTGTTCGAGGGGGTGTCCGACGACGGCGAGACCGCCGCGCAGATCCTCGAGTCGCACGGCATCCGCGACATCGACATCGTCGGCATCGCGACCGATTACTGCGTCCGCGCCTCCGCTCTCGACGCGGTCGCGGCGGGTCGCGGCGTGCGGGTGCTCACCGACCTGATCGCCGGGGTGCACCCCGATTCGAGTGCCGAGGCCCTCCGCGAGATCGAGGCCGCCGGCACGGTGCTGGCCCGCTCAGTCGATTGAGTCGTCGCGGACGACGGGTTCGTCGTCGTCGGCGCGGGGAATCGTCAGGGTCACCGTCGTGCCCTCGCCCGGGGTGCTCGTGATGCGCAGGCTCCCCCCGTGCTCGGCGACGACGCGGTGCACGCTCGACAGGCCGATCCCCTGGCCGCCGTCCGTCGTGACCGCGAAGCGCCCTCGGCGGCCTTCCTCGACGATCGTCGCGAGATCGTCGGGATGGATGCCACGACCGTGGTCGCGCACGCGGACGGCCGCGCCCTCGTCGGTCTCGAAGGCGTCGAGCTCGATGACGTCGTCGGAGTACTTCGCCGCGTTCTCGAGCACGTTGGCGATCGCGCGTCGCAGTCCCAACACGTCGGCGCGGACGGGGATGGCATCCATGGTGCCGAACCGGACGCGGCCGAGCTCGCCCGGGAGCACGAGGGCGACGGCGCCGCGCGCAACGAGGTCGAGGGTCGCCCGGCGGCGACCGCGCTCGGCGGACGAGGTGACGTCGGCCATGAGCGCCTGGGCCATGGCGACGATGTGGTCGCTCGCGTCGCCGGCGAGGCGCAGGAGGCGGTGATCCGGCGGCAGTTCGTCGGCGATGAGGTCGAGGTAGCCGCGGAGCGCGGTGACGGGGGAGAGGAGGTCGTGGGCGAAGGTCCTCTGGAGGGAGGCGCGCTCGTCGGCCGCCTGCTTCTCGCTCGTGAGGTCGCGCACGATCTTGACGAAACCGAGGACCTGACCCTGATCGTTGCGGATGGCCGAGATGGTCACGCGCGCCCAGAATTCGGTGCCGTCGCTGCGCACGCGCCAGCCCGTGTCCTCGACGTGGCCGTCGCGCTGAGCGGCGGCGAGCAGTTGATCGGGCACACCGCGGCGCTGAGCCTCCTCGCGGTAGAAGCGCGAGAAATGGGAGCCGAGGATCTCGTCCTCGGTGTAGCCCTTAATGAGCTCCGCACCCAGGTTCCACCCGCGGACGAACCCGCCGCTGTCCAGCTTGACGATCGCGAACAGGTCGACCTGCTCGTCCCAGTCGCGCGGGATCGAGCGACGGATGCTCGTCAGCGGGTGGTCGGGGATCACCCCCGGGGTGGCGGGCAGGGTCGACGGCTCATCGGGCACGGTGCTCATGCGGCACGGAAGCGGGCGGGGATGCTTGCTGAAGGCATGGCTCGATCATGCCCGTCACCGGCCGGGAGCGACAGCGATTGACATCCGCTCGCCGACTCCGCCCGATCACGAGACGGTCACGAGACGGTCACGAGCGTGCGCTGCCATCCGCTCGAGCCGTCGGGCGCGATGGGAGCCTGCTCCTGGATCTGCACGTTGCCCTGCTTGTCGGTCGCGCGCACGGCGATGTAGTGGCTGCCAGCCTCGGCGGTCCACTCGAGGCGCCACTGCACCCACGACTGATCGTTGATCGGCGTCGAGAGCTGCGTCTCCTGCCAGTCGCCGTTGTCGATCTGCACCTCGACCTTCTGCACGCCGATGGGCTGGGCCCATGCCATCCCCGCGATGACCACGGTACCGGCGGGCACGGGCGCGCCGATCTTGGGCGTGTCCACGCGCGACGACATCTTGATGGGCGCCTGCGCCGCATAGCCACGGGGCGTCCAGTACGCCTCGTCCTTGTCGAAGCGGGTCACCGTCAGCTTCGTGACCCACTTCGTCGCCGAGACGTAGCCGTACAGGCCCGGCACCACCATGCGCACGGGGAAGCCGTGCTCGAACGGCAGGGGCTCGCCGTTCATGGCGACCGCGAAGATGGCGTCGAGGTTGTCGTCGGTCAGTGAGCTGAGGGGAGTGGATGCCGTGTACCCGTCGACGCTCTCGGAGAGCACCATGTCGGCGTCCGACTGGACGCCCGCCATACGCAGCACGTCGCGGATCGGAACGCCGGTCCAGATCGCGTTGCCGACGAGATTTCCGCCGACCTCGTTCGAGACGCAGGTCAGGGTGACGCCGTACTCGTTCAGGCCCATGTTCACGAGATCGTCGAAGCTGAGCTCGACGGGGGTGTCGACCATGCCGTCGATCTGCAGGCGCCAGGTGGTGGGGTCGACGTTGGGGACCGTCAGAGCGGTGTCCACGCGGTAGAAGTCGCTGTTGGGCGTGATAATCGGGCTCAGTCCATCGACCTCCCAGTTCGCGCCCTCCGGCACGGTGACCGTGGTGCGCGGCGCGGGCAGGCGCAGAGCGTCGCGCGCAGCGGCGACGGAGGAGGTCGTGGCGTTGAGGATACGGGAGCCCACACCCACGACGACGGCGCCGACGGCGGTCAATCCGGTGAGCAGGAGGAACTGACGACGCCCGGCGCGCACCCCGTCGAGGTCGCGGTCATCGGCCGCGGCGACCCAGCGCTTCAGGCGAGCGATCGTGAGGATGAGGATGACGACACCGGCCACGGTGCCGAGCACCGGCGGCAGCCACGAGAGGGCTCCGGCGCCTGCGCGGGTGATGATCGCGGCGGTGGCGAGCACGCCGCCGATCCCGAGCAGCACGGCGCCCACCGGTCGGAACCTGTACTGCAGCACCCCGGCCACGGCGGCGGCGACGACCGCACCGAGGCCGACGCCCACGAGCAGCGCGATCTTGTCGGTCTCGCCGAACAGCGTGATCGCGAGCTCCTTCAGGGGGCGCGGCACGACGTCGACGATGAACGAGCCGACGGCCAGCACGGGGCTCGCGGAGCGCGCCACGAGGGCGGCGAACAGTTCGGCGACCGCCAGCAACGTCGCCGCCGACACGATTCCGGCCAGGGCGGCCCAGATCCAGGCGTGCGGCTGGCGCACCTTCGTGGTCTCGGCGGTGCGTGCCGTGGTGTCGGTGGTCATGGCATCCTCGTTTCCGGCACCGCGCACGCGCGAGCCTGCCTCGTCCTTTGTTCGGAGCCGGAGCGGAATCGGATGCCGCCGGGGCCGGGTGCCGTCAGGGCGGCGGCGGCGAGGTCGTCCGTGCGGGGGCGAGGGCGAAAGCGGCCACCCCGGTGACGATCAGCACCAGCGCGACGACGAGCCCGGGGGAGATCTGCTCGCCGAGGAGGGGGACCGCGACGAGGGCGGTCAGCACGGGGCTCAGGGCCCCGGCGGCGGCGGGGATGCTGCTGCCGAGGTTCTTCACCGCGACGACGTAGCAGGCGGTCGAGAGGAGCCCCGTTCCGACGCCCTGCACGAGGCCGTAGGCCACCCAGGCGGAGACGTCGACGCGTCCGTCGAACAGGTGCGACGGCATCGCACCGGTGGCGGTGAGCGCGAGAGCGGCGACGAGCGACACGACGGAGACGAGCGCGATGACCCCGACCGGGTCGAGTCGCGTCCGCCCCAGCCCGAGCGTGTACGCCGCCCACACGAGACCGGCCGCGAGCAGAACCGCGATGCCCCCGGCATCCGCCACCCCTCCCATGAGGACGGCGCTCGCCGCGACTCCCGCGACGATCGCCGCGAGGGCGATGAGCCGGGTCCGAGACACCGTCGTCCGCCGGTGCAGGAAGAGCAGGATCGTCACGAAGAGGGGGACCGTGCCGGGGACGAGGAGGCCGGTCAGAGCGGCCGAGGTGAGGTGCGCGCCCCAGGCGAAGAGGAGGAAGTGCGGCAGCCCTGCGAGCAGGACGAGGGCGATGACCGTCGTGGGCTCGCCGCGGAGGCGGCGGAGCGTGCGGGGGATCCAGGGGGAGAGCACGAGGGCGGGGACGCCGAATCGCACGATCGCAGCGTCGCCGATGCTCATCCCCGTCGCCTCGAGCGCCCGTGTCGACAGCGCGAACGACGACCACAGGCAGACGACGGCGGTCACGGCCGCGATCCCGACCACAGTGCGTCGCGAGAGCGCCGACGGGCGGGGCAGGGCGAAGGTGGTCACGTTGCGAGCGTAGGAACAACATGGGCGCAGAGGATTGCGAATATTGCTCGTACCGGGTCTGGTTTGGCAGAATCTGCCGGATGGACGCCCTCGACGAGATCGACCGCCTCATTCTCTCCGAGTTGCAGCGCGACGGCCGCCTCACCAATCAAGACCTGGCGGACAGGGTCGGCCTCTCGCCCTCGCCGTGTCTGCGTCGTGTGCGCCGGCTCGAGGAGGCGGGGGTCATCTCGGGCTACCGCGCGGTCGTGTCACCGAAGGCCGTCGATCTCGAGATCACGGCGTTCGTCCGCCTGCGGTTGGCCTCGCACGAAGGGGCGACGGTGGATGCCGTGGAGGAGCGACTGCGCGCGATCCCGTCGATCGTCGAGGCGCACCTTCTCGCCGGCGACTGGGATTACCTCGTCCGCATCGTCACACCGACCTTCGAGGCGTACGAACGCCTGCTGCGCGAGCACCTGCGCGCGATCCCCTCCCTCTCGTCGATCGACACCACGTTCGCCTTCGGCGTCACCAAGCCGCTCTCGCCGCTCCCCGTCGGGGGTGCGCGCTCGTCGGACAGCCACTGACGCGTGCCTCGCTACGATGTGACGATCCCGCCCGAGCGTCACCAGGGCCCTGACCCTCTGAGAGGAGCCCCGCGACGTGGATGACCTCGCGCGCTGGACGGCGGCCCTGACCACGATGGTCGGTCTCGGGGTGACTCTCGGCCTCAACCCGGCGCTCTACGCCGCGACGGCGGATGCCCTCGCGCAGAACACCCGGGTCGGCGCGCGCGTCGGGTGGATGGTCGCGGGTCTCGCGACCGGCGCCACCGTGCTCTACCTCGTGCTGCAGAGCTTCGACCCGACCGAGTTCGTCGCGGCGGCGGAACGCGGCACGACCGAAGCGGTGCTCGATCGCCGGGTCGACCTCGCGGCCGGTGCGGTGTTCCTCGCCGGCGCGATCGCGATGGGGATCTGGAGGGTCCGACGACCCGCGCGCCCACCGCACCGCACGACCGCGTCGTCGCACGCCCATGGCTGGAGCTCGTACGTGCTGGGCGTCAGCTGCTCGATCGTGGGATTCACCACGCTGCCGATCATGTACATGACGGGCCGCGTGGCCGATGGGGTCAGCGATCACCCGCTCCTGCGGTGGCTGGCGTACGCCGTGTTCCTCGCGGCGCTCGCCGCCCCCTTCGTCCTGCTTGCGACGGCATGGACGCGTTTCCCCACGACGGCGGCGCGGGTGAACGGCGTCTACGTGCGGCTGATCGAGAAGGACCACCGCGCGCTGTACGCGGTGGTCCTCGGCGTCGCCGGCGTCGCCTGCGTCATCCTCGGGCTGATTCCCGGGCGGTGAGGCGCTGTCAGCGCGTGCGGCGCTGCTTCGCGAGCTTCGCCACCACCCGACGACGCACCTTCTGCACCTTCGGGTCGGTCCACACGCGGTAGGCCACGGTCCCGGCGGCGACCGCGCGTCCGATCGCCGTCCGCGCGATCACCGCTCCGGCCAGTCCCACGGCCCCGGTTCCGATCCATCGTGCAACACCCATGGCGCCTCCTTCAGTCAGCTGGAGTCCCAGCCAACGCGACGGACCGGGGGATGCCATGCCGCTTGCGCCGCGGATGACGGTGTGCTGTGCGCTCAGGCGATGCGTTCGCCCACGCCGGCGGCGAAGGGCTCGAGGGCCTCGATCACGTCGTCCGACAGCGGCATGGTGCTGGCCGCGACGGCGTCGTCGATCTGACTCGTGCGCGAGGCGCCGATGATGGCGGTGGTGACGACCGGGTCGCGCAGCACCCACGCCACGGCGAGCTGGGGGATCGACAGCCCGGCCTCGCGAGCGATGCCGTCGATGCCGCGGATGCGCTCGAGGTAGTCGTCGGTCAGCGCCGATGCGTCGAGGAAGCGGCTGTCGGCCGCGCGCGAGTCGGCGGGCACGGTGCCGTCGAGGTACTTGGCGGTCAGCAGGCCCTGCGCCAGAGGCGAGAACACCGCGCTCCCCACGGCGAGCTCGCGCAGCGTCGGGAAGAGCTCGGCTTCGGGCGTGCGGTCGAAGAGCGAGTATCGCGGCTGGTGGATAAACAGACGCACCCCCTCGGCCGCGAGCAGGTCGTGGGCGCGGCGCGTGAGGTCGGCGGGGTAGTTCGAGATGCCGGCGTAGAGGGCCTTACCGCTGCGGACGATGTCGGCGAGGGTGTGCACGGTCTCTTCGATCGGCGTGTCGGGATCGACGCGGTGCGAGTAGAAGACGTCGACGTAGTCGGTGCGCATGCGCGTGAGGCTCTGCTCGAGGGAGCGCATCAGGTACTTGCGCGAACCGCCGTCGCCGTAGGGCCCGGGCCACATGTCGTAGCCGGCCTTCGTCGACAGGAACAGCTCGTCGCGGTAGCGCCGCAGGTCGCTGTCGAGCACCGTGCCGAACGTGGCCTCGGCGGCGCCGTAGGGCGGGCCGTAGTTGTTGGCGAGGTCGATGTGCACGACGCCGCGGTCGACCGCGTGCCGCAGGATCGCGCGCTGGCTGTCGAGCGTGCGCCCGGTGCCGAAGTTCTGCCACAGGCCGAGCGAGATGCGGGGGAGGGGGATGCCGCTGGCGCCGGCGCGCTGGAACGGCACGTCGTCGTAGCGGGTCGCGGCGGCGTCGAAGGGCGAGACGAGGCGGGGATCATCGGCGGCGATGGGCATGGGACTGCTGCTCCTCGGAACGGGGAAGGGATCGTTCCGACTCTGCCACGACATCCGCGTTCGCGACGGAACCGGCTCCGCGTGGGGGCGATCGAAGACGGGCCGGGATGCCGGGGCTTTCCGACCCGTCGCGGAATCAGCCCGCGAGCTCCTCGCGCAGCAGTGCGGCTCCCGCGGTCAGCGCGCTGACCTTGTCGAAGGCGACGCGGCGCGGCAGCGGCGCCATGCCGCAGTTGGAGCTGGGGATGAGCTTGTCGGCATCCACGAACTCCAGGGCGCGGCGGAGGGTGTCGGCGACCTCTTCGGGCGTCTCGATGCGCTCGCTGGCGACGTCGAGGGCGCCGAGCATGACCTTCTTGCCGCGGACCAGCTCGACGAGGTCGATCGGCACGTTCGAGTGGTGGCTCTCGAGCGAGACGATGTCGATGCTCGAGCGCTGCAGCAGGGGGAACGACTCCTCGTACTGGCGCCACTCGGAACCGAGCGTGGCCTTCCAGTCGGTGTTCGCCTTGATGCCATAGCCGTAGCAGATGTGCACGGCCGTCTCGGCGCGCAGTCCCTCGGCGGCGCGCTCGAGGGCGGCGACACCCCAGTCCTTCATCTCGTCGAAGAAGACGTTGAAGGCCGGTTCGTCGAACTGGATGATGTCGACGCCGGCGGCCTCGAGCTCGCGCGCCTCGTCGTTCAGGATGGTCGCGAACTCCCACGCGAGCTTCTCGCGGCTGCCGTAGTAACGGTCGGAGAGGGTGTCGATCATCGTCATGGGACCGGGCAGAGCCCACTTGATCGGCCGGTCGGTCTGCGCGCGCAGGAACGCGGCATCCTCCACGAAGACCGGACCGCGACGGCTCACGGCGCCGACGACGGTCGGAACGCTGGCGTCGTAGCGGTTGCGGATGCGCACCGTCTCGCGGTTCTCGAAGTCCACGCCGTCGAGGTTCTCGATGAACGTGGTCACGAAGTGCTGGCGCGTCTGCTCTCCGTCGCTGATGATGTCGAGGCCGCGGCGCTCCTGCTCCTGCACCGCCGAGCGGAGGGCGTCGTGCTTGCCCTCGACGAGGACGTCGCCCTCGAGTTCCCACGGCGACCAGAGCACCTCGGGCTTGGCGAGCCAAGCGGGTTTCGGGAGGCTGCCGACGGTCGAGGTGGGCAGGAGCGTGGTCACGGCGGCGGATCCTTCGGTGGTCATCGGACGGGTGCGGCGTAGTCGGCGGCCCACGCGTCGAGGATGTGACGGTGGGGCTTCACGAAGTGCTCCTCGGCGTAGCGGCCCTGCGTCACGGCGAGCTGGCTGCGCTCCTCGCGGTCGTAGTCGATGCCGGTGCGCACGAAGTCGGGCTCGTCGAGAGTCGGGCGGTACACCTCGCCCGCGGGGCTGACGGCGTTGTAGATCTCCGGGCGGTAGATCTTCTGGAACGTCTCCATCGTGGCGATCGTGCCCGCGAGCTGCAGGTCGGAGTACTCCGCAGTGAGGTCGTCGCGGAAGTAGAACGCCAGCGGTGCCACGCTGCCGCGCGGCATGAAGTACCGCACCTGCAGGCCCATACGGCCGAAGTAGTCGTCGGTCAGCGAGAAGGAGTCCTGCTCGTACTCGACGCCGAGCACGGGGTGCACGACCCCCGTGCGCCGGTAGGTGCGGCTCGTCGAGACGCTGATGCAGATCACCGGAGCCTGTGCGAAGCGCTCGCGGTAGGCGTCGGAGTCGAGGAAGTGCTGGAAGATCTTCCCGTGCAGGATGCCGAAGTCCTCCGGCACCGTGAACCCGGCGCCGCCGGCATTCGCCGCGGGCAGGACGACGCTGAAGTCGTAGTCGCGGAGGTACGACGAGAAGTTGTTGCCGACGATGCCGCGGTGGCGCTCGCCGGTACGCGTGTCGACGATGCTCACGTCGAGCACCTCGATGACGGGGAACTCCTCGTCATCGGCCCCGTCTGCGAAGCGCAGGTGCACCGAGACGATGTCGAGCTCGACGCGGTACTGGTCCGCCTCGCCGGGCACGAGCTCGTTCAGACGGTGGTTCATCATCGACAGGGCGTTGCGGAGGTTCTGCTGGCGGCCCTCGCCCCGCGCGAGGTTGGCGAAGTTCGTCGTGACGCGCGAGGACTCGGCCGGAGCGTAATCCTCGTCGAAACGGGTGGTGGTGATGCTGAACGCGATGTCGTTCGCCATGACGGGCCAATCGGGTGCGGGGGCCGGATGAGCCCGCGGACGGTGGTGTCCTCCATCGTGCGCCGCCCCCCGGGTCATCGGGTAATTCCCGTCGACTATGCACTGATATAGCTTGTACCTATGGCAAAGCGCGCGAGCGGGATCACCCTGCAGCAGCTGCAGTACTTCATAGAGGTCGCGGCCGAGGGGTCCATCTCCGCCGCCGCCGATCTGCTCTACGTGGCACAGCCCACCATGTCGGCCGCGATGAAAGATCTTGAGACGCGGGTCGGCCGCGCCCTGCTCACGCGTTCGGCCCGGGGCATCACACTGACCAATGACGGCGTGGAGTTCCTCGGCTACGCCCGGCAGGTGGTGGAGCAGGCCGAGCTCCTCGAGCAGCGCTACCTCGGCCGCCCTCCCTCCCGGCGCCTGCTGGGCGTCTCGGCGCAGCACTATTCGTTCGTCGTCGACGCGTTCGTGCGCATGGTGAAGGCGACGGATGCCGCCGAGTACGAGTTCTCCCTCCGCGAGACGCGCACGTTCGACATCATCGAAGATGTCCGCACCCTCCGCAGCGAGCTCGGCATCCTGTTCCGCAACGACTTCAATCGCAACGTGCTCGACAAGCTGCTGCGCGACTCGGGCCTGGCCTTCCACCCGCTGTTCGTCGCGGCTCCCCACATCTTCGTCTCGCGCCGCAACCCCCTGGCATCCCGTCCGCGCGCGACGCTCGACGACCTCGTCGACCTCCCGCGCCTGACCTTCGACCAGGGCGCGAACAACTCCTTCTACTTCGCCGAGGAGATCCTCTCGACGCTGTCGAGCCGGCAGGAGATCCGCGTGTCCGACCGCGCGACCATCTTCAACCTCATGATCGGCCTCGACGGCTACACGATCTCGACCGGCATCATCAGCGACGACCTCGATCCCGAGATCGTCGCCGTGCCCCTCGACATCGACGAGCAGATCGAGATCGGCTGGATCGACCGCACCGCCATCCCCCTCACCGAGCAGGCCCAGCGTTACCTCGGCGAGGTGCGCGCGGTCGTCGCGGAGTTCGGGGTGGAGCTGCTCGACTGAGAGGCGGGCTTCGGCTGGCGCCGCATGCGGGAGGACCTCCGCGCCGGGACGCCGGTTGTGCGGGAAGTGGTCGAGGCGGGCGAATCTCCGCTCCCGCGGGATCGATGAGATGGGTGATCTGTCGCGGCGCGCCTCCTCATTCAGGCGCATGTGCAGCTCGTGCCCAGCGCGGGAGAGCGGACAGGCTCGCTGGCTTCACCTTCGCATGACGCAGCACGCATTCCGTGCACCGCATGGTCCTCCGGTGCTTCTCTGAGCGCGTGGACGACTCGACGTCGTCCGCCATCAACGGAGGAGAGGGACGATCATGATCAAGCTAACGACGAGAATCGCGGCCGCGATGACCATCGCAATCGCAGTGAGTGGAGCGACTCTCGTCGCCGCTCCCGCCGCTTTCGCGGACAACGGCTCGTGCGGGTATTACTCCGAGTCCCGAGCTGTCAACAGCACGTCATTCTGTGCAAACAAGGTCGTTCAGAGCCAGGTGAAGGAGGGCAGCACAATCCATTACGCGCGCTGGGCGCCCACGGGCCAGACGTCGTGGCAGAGCGCGAGCTACGCGAACGTGGTGTGGTACACCTACGCCTTCCACACGGTGTGAGAAACCCTGCTGTGCGGGAGCGGTCGCTTCTTCGGGCGGTACTCATTGGATTGGTGTGCGTCAGTGTCCTTTCGGCGTGCGCCGATCCGGATACGAACGCAGGTGCGTCGAGTGATCGGGGCGAGCCGCCCCGCGTCGCGACCTCTCCCGCATTCCACGGACCGTGGTCGGACTGGTTCACACGCATCTTCGAGAATCCCGACACGACATCCGCACAGAGGGACATCCTCGCCGACGGCATCATCACCGACACCGAGTATGCCGGTCTTCGCAACGATTTCACCCGCTGCCTGGAGGACCTCGGTGTCTCGGTCGTGCTCGATCCCGATGGCGGGTTTTCCGTCCGGGCTGACGGGAAGCTCACGGAGGCTCAGGTGACGACCGACGCGGTGCCCGGGTGTGAAAAGAAGACCGTCGGATCGGTTGCGATGCTCTACGAGCAGATCCGACGGAATCCCGAGCGCAAAGACGAATCCCTCATCGTGGTCGAGTGCTTCAAACGGCACCACATCGTCGCCGTCGCCTACACCGTGGCGCAATACGCCAAAGATCTGGCGGACCAAACGGGAGTGAATTGGTCGGCAGATGACGTCCAACGATGTGTCCAAGATCCGTTGGGCGTCATGGGTGCGCCGTAGGAGGTGCGATCGAGTCATGAAGAGCCGATCAGCGGAGAAGCGCCAGCGGGTCGTCATCCTCGTTGGCGCGCTGACCCTTCTGGTCGGCTGTGGGGCGGCGGTCGGATACGTGCAGGGCAGGCTTTCCGTACCTACCGACCTTGCGCCCCCGTTCGCGGTGGAACGCTACGACGTTCAGGTGGATGACTTCTCCGACCGGCACACCGTGGTGATGGAGGTCTCGCTCCACACCAGCTCGAGGGTGCTCGTTCAGACGAGCGGGATCGTGACCTCGAGTTCTTGTGCGCCCGAGGCGGTAATTGTCAGCGGCGACTCGGTCTTCGCCGTCGACGGCACGCCGCTCATCGATCTGTACACCCCGCATCCGCTATGGCGGCCGCTCGGCGCCGATGCGAAGGGGGGAGACGTCCGCGAGCTCCAGCGCTCGTTCGCGAGCCTCGGGTTTCGCGGAGCGATCGATGGGGTCGTGGGGCCGCAGACCATCGCGTTCTTCAACGGTCTGCGGCGCGCGATCGCGTCAGATGCTCCCCTTGTCACCGAGATCGCACCGTCCGACATCGTCTGGCTCCCCGAAGAGTCGGTGACCGGCGCGAGCTGCCCCGTCCCCGTGGGAAGCGTGGTCCATCCGGGTGACGTCGTGGCGGAGCTCCCGCCTCGCCTGTCCGCGTTGGGGATTGGCACTCTGCCGGTCGTCATGCCTGACCTGCCGCGGACCGTCGTCATCGACGGCATCTCGGCGGCAGTCGATGAGCAGGGGAACGTCGATCGACAGTCGTGGCCGGAGATCTCGGAGACGCCCTCTTTCGAGGCGTACGTGGCGGATCCAAAGACGGTTGTACTCAAGGGTGACGTCCAGCTAACGACCCCGGTCCGGGTTTCTCGGATCCCTCCGTCGGCCATTTTCGGCACGCGCACGGGAAAGGGGTGCGTCTCAGACGGCGTGCAGACGTACGAAGGAGAGATCCTGACGAGCGAGCTGGGTTACACGTTGATGAGTTTCGCGTCGGGGAGCCCCTCGGAGGTCCTCATCGCCCCTGACGATCAGCAGACATGTCCCTGATTCTCGACGACGTCGGCCATGAATACGAGACGGGACGTGCTCTCTTCTCGGCGATCAGTGTGGAGTTGATCCCGGGCCGAACCTATGCCGTCGTGGGCCCGTCGGGTGCCGGGAAGAGCACCCTCTTGAACATCCTGTCCGGGAATCTCGAACCGACCCGCGGGCGTGTCGTCCGTGCGAGGTCGACCACGTCGAACTGGGTGTTTCAGAATCCCCACGGGGTCCCGGGAAGACGCGCCCTCGATCACGTCGCGTTGGCATTTCTTGCTCGTGGCGACAGTCGCGCCGAGGCCGAGGGCAAGGCGCGGGATCTCCTCGAGCAATTCGCTTTGGGCTCCGTGGCTGAGGAACGGTTTCGCCACCTCTCGGGAGGGGAAGCGCAGCGTCTGATGCTGGCGCGTGCCATCGCCGCAGCGCCCGGCGTTCTGCTGGTCGACGAGCCCACCGCGCAACTCGACGTGCGAACGGCCGCCGTTGTGAACGAGTTCTTGGGACGCCTGGCGGAACGAGGATGCATCGTGGTCATCGCCACGCACGATGCGGGTACGCGAGACTCCTGCACCGACGTCCTGGACTTGGCCGGGTATCAATCGTGAGAGACGGGTCGACGATCCGGCCGAGAGTGCTGTGTTCCGAAGCGGGGCGAAACCTGGTGTCGGGAACGACCCGAGCGGTCCTTCTCGGCGCTGTTTGGTGCGTGTTGCTCTCGGTCGTCTTGGCATGGAACGCGGCAGTGACCGCCGATCTCCTCGCTGCGTCGGCGACATACCGTGACGCGGGCGCCAACATCATCGTGGTCGAAGCCGCCGGTCGCGTCGACGGCTTGCGGTGCGCGAATCTCGCGAATCTACCCAATGTCCGTCATGCCGGCGCGCTGCGGTCCGCCGCGCGACAGATCACGCCGACCATCACGCCGGGGGTCGAGCTTCCCACCTTCGATGTCACCCCCGGCCTCCTCCCCATGCTGCGGCCCGATACGGGTGACGCATATGGTGTCTTCCTGTCCGCAGAGGCGGCGAGAGCCCTCGGTGCAGACAGGTCCAGGTTGGAGCTCGTCACGGGCGAAGCTCATCTGGCAGGCACCTTCGCCTACCCGGACGACGGTCGAAGGGCGATTCTCGGCTATGCCGCCATCGAGACGGCTCTCGTCTCGGGAATCTTCGATCAATGTTGGGTGGACGTGTGGCCGGAGTCGCCCCGCATCCAGTCCATAGCCAGTTCGACGGTGGTGGGAGGAGACGACGCGGGTCAGGGCCCCCCGACGGTAGGTCAGCTCAACGCGTCGATGGGAATGAGCTTCAATGGCGAAGCGAAGTATCGCGGACGTGCCAGCGTGCTTGTACCGGGATCGCTCGTGGTTCTGGGGGCATCGCTCGGCTTCTTCGCCGTGCGGTCCAGGCGTTTGGAACTGGCTGCCGCTCGACTGATCGGCATCCGCCCCTTTCATCAATGCGTCATGCTCCTTCTCGAGTCGAGCGTCTGGCTGACGGTCTCGTCGGCGGTCTCGCTCGTGGCCACGTCTGCGCTATCCGCGGTGCAGGCGAGGGGCGCCTTTCCTCCGGCGATGGAGTTCTCCCTTTTCTCCGCAGCCGTGGGAATGGCCGGCGCGCTCTGCGGCGCATTGTTGGGGGTCGCATCGGTCGATGCAGGACGCGCGCTCTCGTATTTTCGTGAGCGTTAGGCAGGGCCGGTGCCTCTGGTCACGGTGCGGGGCACCCGCATGCCGCTGCGGTGATGCGGGATGCGGCACACTGACCCGCATGCACGGGGGAGCACGACGCGGTATCTGTTCGGTGGCCATCGGCCTGTCTGCGTTGCTGGCGGCGGGGTGCGGGGTGATGCCCTCGCCGGAGGCGGAGCTGGAGGACGCGCTCGCGCGCTCGGTGGACGGGGCGCAGGACACCTTCTGGCCGTATCGCGCCGACATCGTCTCCGACCCGGAGGCGACGATCGCCCGGATCGGATTCGTCTCCGATGTGCGACCCGCTTACGCCGACCCCGCCGTCGTCCCGGCCGGGGGGTTGTACAAGCTCCTCGGCCTCGCGACATCCGATGACGGAACGTCTCTGATCCTCGCGACCTCGGCGGGGGTCGAGACGGGCGGTGGACTCTTCTACGACCAGCGCAGCGCGGCCGTCTGCTTCGAGCTGCGTTTCCCTGCCGGTGAGCGGAAGATCCACACCCTCGCCTCCGACTGCACCGACGGCGCCGGCCACGGTCTCGCCGATGTCGCCGACGTCATCGACTACTCGCGCTACGGGGAGCCGGAGCCGATCGACGGACTCGACGTGCGCCGCACGGTGACCGCGGAGGACTACCCGTCGCTGCCGTGCCAGTGCGCCAGTGGCGGGACCTGCGACTGCCCGGGCGGGTGAGGCGGCCGGTGAGACCCCACCGTGGGAGGTGGGCCCGTCACGGCCGGCCTCGGAGATCCGTCTGAGCCCCCTGCACCGGTGTCAGGATGGGGCATGGCATTCGGTATGGCCCGCGACGTCCTCCGTCCCTCGGACTCCTCGCGCGCGGATCGGGTGACCTACGTCGAGCTGTTCTTCGACCTGATGTTCGTCCTGGCGCTGACGCAGCTGTCGGCCTACCTGTACGAGAACCAGACTCCGCTCGGCGCTCTCGAGGGCATCATCATGGTGTGCGCCCTGTGGTGGGCGTGGGTGTCGACCACGTGGGTGACCAACTGGCTCGACCCGGTGAAGCTCCCCGTTCGGGGCGCGGTGGTCGCACTGGGTTTCGTCGCGCTCGTGATGAGCGTGTCGATCGCTGAAGCATTCGGTGATCGGGCGTGGGCGTTCGCCCTCTCCTACGTCGTCCTCCAGGTCGGTCGAACGGCGTTCATCGTGTGGGCGACGGCGCGCCACGACCGGCGGGTGGCGCACGATTTCGCTCTGATCCTCGGGTGGACCGCCGCGGGCGGCGCCCTCTGGATCGTCGGCGCCGTGCTGCCGCATGCGTGGCAGCTGCCGTTGTGGACCGCGGCTCTCGCTCTCGAACTGCTCGGTACGACCCTCGGGTACCCGATACCGGGTCGAGGGAAAGTGCTTCTTCGATCGTGGGATCTGTCCGGCCCTCACATCGCCGAACGGACCTCGCTCTTCGTCCTCATCGCCGTCGGCGAGGGGTTGCTCATCACCGGCCTCGCCTTCGTCGAAAAGGAGTCGTCGGCGTCGTCGGTCGCGTCGCTGGTGACGGCCTTCGCCACCGCCGCGGCCGCATGGTGGATCTACTTCGACCACGGCGAGCGCATCGGTGCGGAGGCGATCGAGGCGTCGGACGAACCGGCCCGACTCGCCCGCACCGCGTACACCTGGGTGCATCTCCCGATCATCGCGGGAATCGTCCTGATGAGCGTGGGCGACAAAGAGATGCTCTCGCATCCCGACCAGCGAAGTGTTTCCGCGACGATCGTCATCGTCGGCGCACCCATGCTCTTCCTCGCCGGCACCGCGCTCTTCCGGCGCACTCTCGAAAGACGGTGGTCGCGAGCTCAGCTGATCGGCCTCGTCGGTCTGGTCGCGCTCGCGGGGGTGGCCTTCTTCCTCCCGTTCTTCGACGCGCTCAGGCTGTCGATCGCGGCCGCGGTCCTTCTCGTGGGCGTGGCAGCGGGGGAGACCGTCGAGCGGATACGTCGCGGAAGGAGGGCGGGGGGATGACTCCGCGTTCGCGAGCCGCTCGCTACGGACGAAGAGTTCGCGCACGCGGAAAACCGCCTCTGGAAAGAAGGCGGTGTGAGTGCTCGGACAGTGCGTCTCCCCTGGGGATCGCCGAGGTCGGTATGCGGGGAACGCTGAGGTGGTGGGCCCGGAGGGGCTCGAACCCTCGACCCGCGGATTAAAAGTCCGATGCTCTGCCAACTGAGCTACAGGCCCTGATGACTCCAGCCTACCGGGACGCCCGAGCCCGACGTGCTCACCGGCGCGAGCGCGCGACGATCCAGAACAGATAGGCTCCGCCGACGACGCCGGTGAGGAGACCGACGGGGATCTGCAGCGGCGCGAGCGCGCGCTGCGCGACGACGTCGGCGATCACGAGGACGGCCGCGCCGGTCAGGGCCGACCCGAGCAACGGGATTCCGCTCGCGCCGAAGAGGCGCCGGGCGAGCTGGGGAGCCGCGAGGGCGACGAAGCCGATCGGACCCGACACCGCGGTCGCCGTGCCGGTCAGCAGTGCGGCGACGACGAGCAGCACGAGCCGCACCCGCGGGGTGCGCACCCCCAGCGACCGGGCGGTGTCGTCGCCGAGTTCGAGGGCGCGCAGATCCCGCCGGCGCAGGATGAGCACGACACTCAGGATGCCGATCGCCCCGGCGAGCAGGGCGACGTCATCCATCGAGGTGGCGGCGAGACTGCCGTGGAGCCACTGGTCGGCGTTGCGGGCGATCTCGATCGGCGCGCGCGTCAGCAGGTAGTCGTTCGCCGCGGCCAGCAGCATCGACAGGGCGATGCCGGCCAGGATCGTGCGTTCGCGGGAGACGCCGACGCTGCGCGCGATGAGCATGACGACGGCCACTGTGAGCAGTCCGCCCATCCACGCCCCCGCGGCCGGCGACGCCGTGGGCGCCACGACGATCAGGCCGACGAGCGCGCCGGTGGCCGAGCCGGCCGTGAAGCCGACGATGTCGGGGCTCGCCAGCGGGTTGCGGGCGAGAGTCTGGAAGACGGCGCCCGCCAGACCCAGTGCCGTGCCGATCAGCAGCGCCGCGAGCACGCGGGGCACGCGCAGCCCGAGCACCACGACGCTCGTGCGAGCATCGGCGCCGCCGGAGAAGACGGACGCCACATCGCCCAGCGACGTCTGGAAGGACCCCGTGGTCACCCCCACGAGGGCGGAGCCGAGGGCGACGGTGACGATCGCCACCGTGACCAGGGCGTACCGACGTCGTCGGGCGACGGCCGCGACGGAGCTCACGAGGCCCTCCGGATGACGAGCCACAGCAGGAGCGGGGCGCCCAGGAACGCGGCGACGATCCCCGCCTCGATCTCCCCGGGGGGAGCGATGACCCTCCCGATGACGTCGCTCGCGACCGTGAGGGCGGCGCCGGTCACCGCGGCGACCGGAAGCGACGAGCGGACGCCGACGCCGACGATCCCGCGCACGAGATGAGCGACGAGCAGTCCGATGAATGCGAGCGGTCCCGCGGCGGAGGTGGCCGTCGCGCACAGCAACGTGATGGCCGCGCCCGCGCCGAGGACCACGAGGACGGGGGACACCCCGAGTGCGCGCGCCAGGTCGGCGCCGAGGCGGAGCTGATCGAGACCGCGCGAGACGATGACGGCGAGGATCACACCCGCGAGGGCGAACGGCAGCAACTGCAGGGCGACGTCGGGATCCCGGCGCTCGAACGAGCCGACCGCCCAGAAGCGGAAGGACTCGAAGGTGTCGTCGTCCACGAGCGTGATGATCCGCACGAGCGCCCCGAAGCACGCGCTCAGCGCCACCCCCGCCAGCACGAGACCCACGGTGTCGCCGCGCCGACCCGATCGTGCTGCGGCCGTCACCAGCACCGCCGCACCCGCGGCTCCCGCGAAGGCGAACCACACGTATCCGCTCGCCGTGCCGACGCCGAAGATGGCGATCGCGGTGACCACTCCCACCGCGGCCCCCGCGTTCACGCCCAGCAGGCCCGGATCGGCGAGGGGGTTGCGCGTCACGGCCTGCATCAGCACTCCGGCCACGCCGAGGCACGCGCCCGTCAGCAGTGCCGTGAGCGTCCGCGGCGCTCGCAGCTCGTGCACGATGACGCCCACGGCATCCCGCCGATCCGAGAAGAGGGCGGCGACGACATCGCCGGGGGCGAGAGGGCGAGACCCGACGGCGAGACTCGCGACCACCAGCAGGGCCACGGCCCCGAGCATCACGAGGGTGAAGACGAGGGCGCGCGCGCGTACGCGACGACGCCGCTCGATGACGCGCTCCGCGACGGCCGACGGGAGAACGGCGGCGGTCACGTCGGTCACACAGGTAAGGATAACCTAACTGGGTGATCGCCTTTCGTTCTTCGTCCGTGACCGACCGTTTCCGTCCCCGACGCCTGCTCGGCGTCCTTGCCGCGGCGACCATCCTGGCCCTCACCGGGTGCGCCGGAACGGCCGCCCCCGCGGCATCCATCGACTCCGAGGTCGGTTCGACCGGGGAGTGGGTCGTCGCGCGCGATCTCGAGCCCGGGATGGGCTCGACCGAGGGCGACGGGGTCTTCCCCCGCTCGGTGACCCACTTCGCGGGTGTGACCGAGATCCCCGCGGCCCCCACCCGCATCGCCGTGGTGTCGACGGGCCAGCTCGACGCCCTGCTCACCCTGGGCCGGGTGCCCACCGCCGCCACCCGCGCCGAGAACAGCGGACTCGTGCCCGCGTACCTTCGCGAGGCTTTCCCCCAGGATGCCGCGGCCCTGGACGCCATGACCGACATCGGCCAGCGCACGGAGCCCGACCTCGAGGCGATCGCGCAAGCCGCCCCCGACCTCATCCTCGTCAACGCCACGCGCGGCGCCGAGCTCTACGACGCTCTGTCGGCGATCGCGCCGACGGTCGTGACCAAGGGAAACGGGGTCAATTGGAAGAGCGACTTCCTCCTCATCGCCGACGCGCTCGGCGACGAGGGCGCGGCGCGGGGCGTTCTCGACTCGCTCCAGGGTGACAGCGCGGCGTTCGCCGCCGGACGCGAGGCGGAAGCGACGACCGTGTCGTTCCTGCAGTCGACGGGTGACCGCACGCGCATCATGGGTGTGCCGTCTTTCGCCGGCGGTCTGGCGCAGGATCTCGGCCTCGGTCGCCCCTCGTCGCAGCAGTTCGACGAGACGTCGCAGGAGATCAGCGCGGAGCAGATCGATCTCGCCGACGCCGACCACGTGTTCTACGCGGGCACGGGGGAGGGCGTCGCGTTCATCGAGAGCGCTCCGCTGTGGACGACGCTCGGAGCGGTCACCGACGGGCGGGCCGTACCGGTGGACTACGACCCATGGTTCATGAATGCCGGACCCACGGCAGCCCGGCTCGTGCAGGACGAGATCATCAGCGAGGTCGATGCCGGCTGACCGGCAGACGAAAGCGAGCGCCGGACCCCCTCGCCTGGGGTCCGGCGCTCGCCGTCAGGTCCGATCGGTTGTCGATCGGTCGGATGCGTGATCGCTCACGCTCCGAGGACTTACATCGGGGGCATCAGCACCGAGTCGATGAGGTACACGGTCGCGTTGGCGGTCTGGACGCCACCGCAGATGACGTTGGTCGAGCCGTTGACCGTGATCGCGTCGCCGGAGCCGGCGACGGTGACGTCCTGGCCCTCGACGGTGGTGTGCGTGCCGTCGATCTCGTCGGGCGCGATCTGGCCGGGAACCACGTGGTACGTGAGGATCTTGGTCAGGGTGTCGGTGTCGGTCTTCAGCGAGTCGATCGTCGCGGCGTCGATCTTGGCGAAAGCGTCGTCGACCGGAGCGAAGACGGTGAACTCGCCGCCGTTGAGGGTGTCGACCAGGTTCACATTGGGGTTCAGCTGACCGCTGACGGCCGCGGTGAGCGTGGTGAGGAGGGGGTTGTTCGAGGCGGCGACGGCGACCGGGTCAGCGGCCATGCCCTCGACCGAACCGGCACCCGAGGGAACGGCGGCGGCGTAGTCGGCGCAACCGGGGCCCACGAGGTTGGCGGCCGGGTCCATCATCGGTGACGACGCCGATGCGGAGGGCGAAGCGGCCATCGAGGGGGCCGACGAGCTCTCCTCGGCGGTGCTGCCCGAGGTGGTGCCACCCGAACATGCGGTGAGAGCGAAGGCCGAACCCAGAACGAGGGCGAGACCGGCGACGACAGGCTTCTTGTTGGTGAGCATGACATTCCTCCGAAATCGTTCGGATCGCGGTCTGCGACCCGGCAGGGACACCCCGGTGCGAGGGGCGGTTCGCCGTGGAGCGGCTTACACAGGGTCTTCGGGACCCCCCGGGGATCGGATTGCGGAATGTTGCGCACGGACCCCGAATCGCCGTCCCATTTGAAGGAAAAGCCCAGATCAGAGTTGAGTAAATATTCTTCCGAATATTTTTCGAGCACCGCGTGGGGGTTCGTTCCCGCCGTCCCTAGCTCAACCGCGACGCGCGCGCGTATGCGTGGGACTCTCCAGGCCGGTAGGCAATGATGGATGACATGGTGATCGACGGCTTAGACCTCCCCGACGACGGGACGGGGTCGGTCGACCAGATCGGCGCCCTTCTGATGCGCGTCGCCGCCGGCGACCGTGCCGCATTCGCGGGCGTGTACGACGCTCTCTCCGCGCGGGCCTTCGGTCTGATCCTGCGCGTGCTCGTCGACCGTGCCCAGAGCGAGGAGGTCCTGCAGGAGGTCTTCCTCGAAGTCTGGCAATCCGCTTCACGGTTCACTCCGAACAGAGGTCAAGGAAGATCGTGGGTGCTCACGATCGCGCACCGGCGAGCGGTGGACCGGGTCCGGTCGTCGCAGTCGAGTACGGATCGAGATGTGCGCGCGGGATTCCGCGATATGGACGTCGCTTATGACGATGTCTCCGAGAGAGTAGAACTGAAAATGGAAGGGCGGCGCGTCGTCGATGCATTGGCGGCGCTTCCCGACGCCCAGAAGGAAGCCCTCACGCTCGCCTATTTCGGCGGGTACAGCCAAAGTGAGATCGCGACCCTCGTCGGGGCGCCGCTCGGAACGGTCAAGACCAGAATGCGCGACGGGTTGTCGCGCTTGAGGATGGAAATGGGGGTGGACAAGTGAACGAGAGGGATTTCGCCGACCTCGCCGTCGGACACGCGTTGAACGCGTTGTCAGAGGCAGATGAGCGCGCGTACCAGGAGGCTTTGGCGGGAAATCCGCATTGGGACCACCACGTGCGCGACGCGAGCGACATCGTGACGGCGATCAGCGCCTCCGTCGAGCCCGTCGAGCCCCCGCCCTCCGTCCGCGCATCCCTGTTCGCGCGTATCTCGGAGCTCCCGCAGGACTCGGCCTCACCGGTCGACGAGTCCTCCTCGCGTCTCGATGAGGAGGACTTCGCGGCCGTGGGTGCCGCTCCGGTCGCACCCGAGCGCGAGAGCGTCACCATCGGTCCGTCCGCAGCATCCGGATGGGGACCGCGTCGGTGGTTCACGTTGGCGGCCTCGTTCGCGGCCGTGCTCGTGCTCGGCTTCGGTGCCGTGACCGTCAGCCAGATCTTCGCTCCCCCGGCCGCCGTCGTGGCGCTCCAGCAGATCGAAGACGCCCCCGACGCGCAGTCGGCGACCGCGACGATGCCCGACGGCACCGTGGCGACCGCGCACTGGTCGCCGTCGACGGGGCAGAGCGTTCTGGTCACCGACGGCATGCCGGCCCCCGAGCAGGGGAAGACCTACGAGCTGTGGTTCGTGCGCGGCGAGACGCCGATCGCCGCGGGCACCTTCGAACCGGATGCCGATGGCAAGGCCACGGCGGTCCTGCAGGGCGAGATGCACAGCGGCGATGTCATCGCCGTGACGATCGAGCCGGCGGGTGGGTCGCCCGACGGGACGCCCAGCTCTGCTCCGGTCGTCGCCGTCGCCACGGCGTGACCCCACGGCCGGTGAGCGGGTCGTTCGCGACCCGCCCGCGGCGGGGCACGCTCTAGCCTGGAATGATGAGCGACTCACCCCGCGAATTCCACAAGCCGGTCCGGCGTCCCGCCGAACTCTTCGACCGCCTGTTCTCGGCGGAGGATCCCGCCGAGGTGTCGCGCGTCGCCCACAGCACCGCTCAGGCGCTGCTGTCGCGGGTTCGCGCCGACCCGAGCGTCGACGTGGTGGAACGCCTCGTCGCCTTCACCGATGATCACGGGATCGACGACATCGCCGAACTCTGGTCGCGCTCGCCTGCCCGATCGCTCCCCGGTGCCCTGTGGCGTCTCTACCTCTTGCAGCTGATGATCCACGACGACGCGGCGACGGCGGCGCTGCTGTACGAGCGGGGACGGGTGGAGATGGCCACCGTCGATGCGGTGGTCGCGGGGGCGCCCGCCCCGGCCGGCCCGGAGGAGCTCGTGCAGCTCATCGACACCATCCTCCGCGGGCTTTTCGACGGCGATTTCGCGGTGGCTCTCGACCGCGCCGCCGCTTTCTGCCGCGTCCAGGCGGCCGGCTCGACGCATCTGGCCGACGACTACGAGAACACCGAGTCGGAGCGCGCGACGGCGCTCACCACCCGCGCCCTCCGTCTCGCCACCTATGCCGACGACCTGTCGGCCTCCGCGTCGCTCTGGCGCCGCGACGCCCTCACCTGAGCCGCCCCGCCTCCTTTCCGCGCAACCCCGGCCGCTCTTTCTCGAGTGTCCAGGACGCGCCGCATCCACACGGGGGTCGCGGCGTGTCCCGGACACTCGTCTCAGGATGCCGCGGCGCGTGCTGCTTCGGGCACCGCGCGGCGCAGAGGCCGACATCGGGCCACGCGGCGGCGTCTTCTTCCGTCGAGTGTCCAGGACACGCCGAAGGCACGCGCCGGTCGCGGCGCGTCGTGGACACGCGACCCAGGAGGGCGCAGAGCAGGGACGCATGGGAGAGCGCGGCGGTCGGGAGAGAACGAGGCGGTCGACGGGCGGGAGGACTGCACGCCGCATCGATGATGAACGCCGGAAAAGATAAGTGCCGGACCGCAGAACGCCTCTCGGCGCAAGGCCGCTCAGAGCGGCAGAAGATGGAGCCCGGGGTTACTGCGGCCCGGCTAGAAAAGTGTAACAAGGCGACCCCCGAGACATTCCCTCCGCGACCCCCGTTGACAAGACCCGGGCGTGTCGGGGTCTCCCCGTAGGCTCACGTCATGGTTCTGCGCTTCGCTCTCATGATCGACCCCGTGGCATCCCTCGAGAAGGGCGGCGATCTGCGAAGCACGCTCCGCGTGATCGACCCGTCTGCTCCCGCCCTCGAACTCGGCGACCTGAGCGCGCAGCGCGGTGACGGCGTCTTCGAGTCCATCGGGGTCGTCGACGGGCACCCGCACGAGGTCGGCCCGCACCTCGAACGACTCGCGCACTCGGCATCCCTGTGTGATCTGCCGGCACCCGATCTCGCGCAGTGGCGCGCGGCGATCCAGCGCGTCAGCGCCGAGGCGGGGCCGGGGGAGAGCGTCATCAAGCTCATCCTGAGTCGCGGAATCGAGGGCGGCGCGATGCCGACCGCCTGGGTCACTGTCGCGACGGCCCCCGACAACTCCGCGGCCCGACGCGACGGCGTGCGCGTCGTGACGCTCGATCGCGGGTACCCCCTCGACGTGCCCGCCCGCGCGCCCTGGCTGCTCCTGGGAGCCAAGACGCTCTCGTACGCCGTCAACATGGCCGCGATCCGCGAGGCGAAGCGACGGGGTGCCGACGATGCCGTTTTCGTCACGACCGACGGGTTCCTCCTCGAGGCGCCCACGGCGTCCCTTCTCCTCCGCATCGACGGCCGGTTCGTCACTCCGTCGCCGAGCGCCGGGATCCTGCACGGCACGACGCAGCTGAGCGTGTTCGCGCACCTCGAGCAGCGTGGCTTCGAGACCGGGTACGAGAACGTCCCCGTGGGTGATCTCGAGCGGGCGGATGCCGCCTGGCTGCTGTCGAGCGTGCGCCTCGCGGCTCCCATCTCCGCCGTCGACGGCCGTGCCGTCGCCGTCGACCGGGGACTCACCGACGATCTGAACTCCTTCCTGCTCGGTCGCCGCGACTGATCCGTCCCGTTCGAGAACGACGAAGGCCCCCGCAACAGCGGGGGCCTTCGTTCTCGTGGGGGCGAGTGCTTATCCGAAGCGTCCCGAGACGTAGTCCTCGGTGGCCTGCACGGTGGGTGCCGTGAAGATCGTGGAGGTGTCGTTGTACTCGATGAGCTTTCCGGGCTTGCCGGTACCCGCGATGTTGAAGAAGGCGGTCTTGTCGCTCACGCGAGACGCCTGCTGCATGTTGTGCGTGACGATGACGATCGTGTACTCGTTCTTGAGTTCGGAGATGAGCTCCTCGATCGCGAACGTCGAGATCGGGTCGAGGGCCGAGCAGGGCTCGTCCATCAGCAGGACGTCGGGGGAGACGGCGATCGCGCGGGCGATGCACAGACGCTGCTGCTGACCGCCCGAGAGGCCGCCGCCGGGCTTGTCGAGACGGTCCTTGACCTCGTTCCAGAGGTTGGCGCCCTGCAGCGACTTCTCGACGAGCGCGTCGCCGTCGCTCTTCGACAGGCGCTTGTTGTTCAGGCGCGCGCCGGCGAGGACGTTCTCGCGGATCGACATCGTGGGGAACGGGTTGGGCCGCTGGAACACCATGCCGACGTGACGACGGACGAGGACGGGGTCGACGCCCGGTCCGTAGAGGTCGTCGCCGTCGATCAGCACGCGGCCTTTGACGTGACCACCGGGGATGACTTCGTGCATACGGTTCAGCGTCCGCAGGAACGTGGACTTGCCGCAGCCGGAGGGGCCGATGAAGGCGGTGACGGAGCGGGGCTCGATGTCGATCGAGACGCCCTCGACCGCGAGGAAGTCGCTGTAGTAGACGTTGAGGTCCTGGACCTCGATGCTCTTGGACACGAGAGGTGCCTTTCTGGGCTCAGCGCGCCTTGGGCGCGAACACCGCCGCCACGATACGGGCGATCAGGTTGAAGATGACGACGAGGACGACGAGGAGGAACGCGGCGCCCCAGGCGTTGGCCTGCGACGCGTCGATGTCCTGTCCGGGGAAGCTGTAGGCGGTGTACGCCATGACGGGCAGCGTCTGCATCGGGCCTTCGAACGGGTTGGCGTTGAAGTTGTCGGTGAAGCTCGCCGCGATGAAGATCGGAGCGGTCTCGCCGACGACGCGGGCGACCGCGAGCACGACACCGGTGATGATGCCCGAGGCGGCCGTGCGCAGCACGACCTTGATGATGGTCGCCGACCGCGGCACACCCAGCGCGAGGGAGGCCTCGCGCAGGTCGGCGGGCACCAGACGCAGCATCTCCTCGGTGGAGCGGATCACGATCGGGATCATCAGCACCGACAGGGCGATGGATGCCGAGAACCCGCTGAACGCCTTCGGGCCGACGATCAGGCTGAACAGTGAGAACGCGAACAGACCGGCGACGATGGAGGGGATGCCCGTCATGACGTCGACGAGGAAGGTGATCGCGCGGCGCAGCGGGTTGTTCGGCTGGGCGTACTCGACCAGGTAGACGGCCGCGAGGATGCCGATCGGGACCGAGATGAGGGCGGCGATACCCGTGATGATGAGCGTTCCGGTGATCGCCTGCCAGGCACCCGCGGTCGCCACGACCTCGAGGGTGTCGGGGTTGAATGCCGAGCCGCCGACCTGCGTGATGAACGGCAGGTTCACCACGGCGAGGCCCTTGGACACGACCGTGTAGAGCGTCGAGATGAGGGGCGCCACGGCGAGCAGGAAGGCCGCCGTGACGAGGCCGCGGATGACCCGGTCGACGGCCTTACGGCGGTTCTCGACGATGGCCGAGCCGATGCCGATGGCGATCAGGTACAGCAGCGCGGTGAGGATGAGCCACGCCGCGAGGTTGAAACCGCCGAACAGCAGCTGCAGCACGGCGACGACGATCGCGACGCCCGCGAGCACCATCGGCTCGATGAAGCGGGGCAGCTGGCCGCTGGTGAGGGCCAGCGGCGCGGAGGGAGCCGTGACGGTCATGAGCGCTTGCCCTTCTTGCGACCCTTGGCGCCGGGGCCCGTCGCGCCGATGATGTAGCGGGCGAACATGTTGACCGCCAGCGAGATGACGAACAGCATCAGACCGGTCCCGATGAGCGCCGAGCGCTGCAGGTCGGTCGCGATGGGGAAGTTCAGCGCGATGTTGGCCGCGATGGTCTGCGAGTTGTAACCGTCGGTCAGCAACAGCACCGAGTAGATGAGGCTCGGCGAGATGATCAGCGCGATGGCCATGGTCTCGCCGAGGGCCCGACCGAGTCCGAGCAGAGTGGCCGAGACCATGCCGCTGCGGGCGTAGGGGAACACCGACAGGCGGATCATCTCCCAGCGCGTCGCGCCGAGGGCCAGTGCGGCTTCTTCGTGCAGACGCGGGGTCTGCAGGAAGATCTCGCGGGTGATCGAGGTGACGATCGGGAGGATCATCACCGCGAGCACCACCCCACCGGTGAGCATCGTGGAGCCTGTCGACGACACGGGGCCCTGGAACAGCGGGATCCAGCCGAGGTACTCGTTCAGGAACTCGCCGACGGGCAGGAGCAGCGGGCGCATGACGATGATGCCCCACAGGCCGAACACGATCGAGGGGACCGCGGCGAGCAGGTCGACGACGTATCCCAGGGCGCCGGCGATGCGGCGCGGCGCGTAGTGCGAGATGAACAGCGCGATGCCGATGGCCACGGGGGTGCCGATGATCATGGCGATGAAGGCCGCCCACACGCTGCCGAAGAGCAGCGGGCCGACGTACTCCCAGAAGTTCGACCACTGGCCGTTCTGGTAGCCGGCGAGGTCGCCCTCGCTCCAGTTGGCCGTGATCGCGGGGAGACCGCGCAGAATGAGGAAGATCGCGACACCCGCGAGGATGATCATGATCGACACCGCGGCGGTGGTCGACAGACCCAGGAAGACGGAGTCGCCGACCCGGCGCTTGCCCACGATGCTCGTGCGGGCCGGGGTCGACGTGGTCGGATCGGTCGGTGCGGACGGGGCGGTCTCGGTGTCGGAGACGGTGTCAGTCACGGGGGACCTCACGCTCGGCACGGGTCATGGGTGCTCCTCGGTCGGGTGTTCTCTGAGGATTCGGCTCAGCGGAGCGTTCGACCCGGGTCGAACGTTCCGATCAGCCCGGCCCGACCCGCACGAAAGGTGCGGGCCGGGCCGAAACCGAAGAGATGTTTACTTGATGGCGGCGAGCGTCTCGGCCGCGGCCTCGAGCACCGAGTCGGGCAGCGGCGCCGAGCCGGCGTTCTTCGCGGCGACCTGCTGGCCGAGCGAGCTGGTGACGAAGCCGAGGTACGACTTCACGAGCTCGGCCTGCTTGGCGTCCTTGAAGGTGGTGCAGGTGATCGCGTACGACACGAGCGGGATCGGGTAGGTCTCGGCCGTGAGCTTCGAGTAGTCGAACTTCTTCGCCAGGTCGCCCGTGACACCGGTGGAGGCGTCGACGGCCGCGGCCTCGAACGTCGCGGTGACGGCTTCGGCGCTGTAGGCGACGGCGGTGCCGTCCTGGACGATCGACGCGGCGTTGAGGTCGCCGATGGCCGAGTGGTCGGCGTAGCCGATCGTGCCCGAGCCGGCCTTGACGGCCTCGACGACGCCCGAGCCGCCCTTCTGCTTCGAGACGTTGCCCTCGATCGGCCAGTCCTTCCCGGCGGGCGAGGTCCACACCGACGACTGGGTCGCGGCGAGGTAGTTCGTGAAGTTCTGGGTCGTGCCCGAGCCGTCCGAGCGTGCGACGGTGGTGATGGCGCCGGCGGGGAGCGCGGTGCCGTTGTCCTTCGTGATGGCCGGGTCGGACCAGTCGGTGATCTGCAGAGCGAAGATCTTCGCGATGGTCTCGCCCGAGAGCTTCAGGTCGGTGACACCGGGGATGTTGAAGATGATCGCGACACCGTCGAGGTAGACGGGGATGTTGACGCCGCCCTCGGTGCACAGGGCCTCGGACTGGGTGGTCTGGTCGGCGTTGAGGGGGGCGTCGGAGCCGGCGAAGTCGTACGCGCCGCTCAGGAAGTTGGTGACGCCACCGCCGGAGCCCTGCGACTTGTCGTAGTTGATCGTGACGCCCTTGGCCTGCGCGTTGTAGGCGCTGGTCCACGCGGCCTGCGCGTTGGACTGGGCGCTGGAGCCGCCCGCGGTGATCGTGCCCGAGAGGTTCGGGTCGATGCTGAACGCCACGTCGGACGACGTGGGGGATGCCGAGGAGCCCGCGGCGTCGCCGGAGCCCGAGGTGCCGGCGCAGCCGGCGAGAGTCAGGGAGGCCACGGCGGCCACGGTGCCCAGCTGGGCGAGTCGGGAGAGCTTCACGATGTGAATCCTTCGCATGTTTGGGGACGGAACCCGGTGCAGGGTTCGTCGGGAACGGTAAACAGCGACTCTTAAGAGTGTGCGTTGCATGGGTGAACGGAAGGTGAACCGGGGTGGCCCGTCCGGGGTGTTCGCCTGGGCCTTGTACTGTTCAGCCCCGTGACGACCTCTGCCTTCGCCGCCCAGGGCCCGCTCGATCGAACGGCTTCCGCCGCCCCCGCGCGCACGCTCATCGATCTGCTGTCGGCGGTGGCCGCCCGGCATCCGGAAGCATCGGCGATCGACGACGGTTCGGGCGCCCTCAGCTACCGCGAGCTGCTGGCGCGCGTCTGGCGGACGGCCGCGGCCCTGCACGATGCCGGCGTACGCCGCGGTGACCGGGTGGGGGTGCGGATGCCGTCGGGGTCGAAGGAGCTCTACGTCTCGATCCTCGCGGTGATGGCTGCGGGGGCGGCCTATGTTCCCGTCGATGCCGACGACCCCGACGAGAGAGCGCGGCTGGTGTTCGGGGAGGCGGGCGTGCGCGGGATCGTCGCGGGCGACGGGGAGTTCGTCTCGGGCGACGGTACGGGCGACCTCGTGCGGTTGTACGAGGGAGAGGCGCCCCACCCGAGTACGAGCGCCGTGCCGATCGTGGCGCCGCCCTCCGTCGACGACGACGCCTGGATCATCTTCACCTCGGGGTCGACGGGGGTGCCGAAGGGAGTCGCCGTCTCGCACCGATCCGCGGCGGCGTTCGTCGAAGCCGAGGGACGCATCTTCGTGCAGGACGAGCCGCTCGGCCCGGGAGACCGCGTGCTGGCCGGTCTGTCCGTCGCCTTCGACGCCTCGTGCGAGGAGATGTGGCTCGCCTGGGGGCATGGCGCGTGCCTCGTCCCCGCCCCTCGCTCTCTCGTGCGGTCCGGGGAGGACCTGGCGCCGTGGCTGCTGCGTCAGGGCATCACGGTCGTGTCCACCGTGCCCACCCTCGCCGCGATGTGGCCCGCGGACTCCATCGAGAACGTGCGCCTGCTGATCTTCGGTGGCGAGGCCTGTCCGCCCGAGCTCGCCGCCCGCCTCGTCGCCGAGGGGCGCGAGGTGTGGAACACCTACGGCCCGACCGAGGCCACCGTCGTGGCCTGCGCCGCACCGCTGGACGGCTCGCTTCCCGTGCGCATCGGCCTGCCGCTCGACGGGTGGGCGCTCGCCGTGGTCGACGGCGAGGGTCGGCCGGTGGCCGAGGGAGAGGTCGGCGAGCTGATCATCGGGGGTGTGGGGCTCGCGCGCTATCTCGATCCGGCCAAGGATGCCGAGAAATACGCGCCGATGCCGACACTCGGCTGGGAGCGGGCGTACCGCTCGGGCGATCTCGTGCGCTTCGATACGGAGGGGCTGGTGTTCCAGGGTCGCGCCGACGATCAGGTGAAGGTCGGGGGCCGCCGCATCGAGCTGGGCGAGGTCGAGTCGGCCCTCCAGGACCTGCCGCAGGTGAGCGCGGCGACCGTCGCCGTGCGCACGACCGAAGCCGGCGTACCGGTGCTCGTGGGATACCTCGTGATGGAGGAGGGTCGTGAGCTCGACCGGCACGCGGCCCGCGCGCTGCTGGCCGAGCGTCTGCCGGCGGCGACCATCCCGCTTCTGGGTGTCGTCGAGTCGCTGCCCGTGCGCACCTCGGGGAAGGTCGATCGCGCGGCGCTGCCGTGGCCGTTGCCCGGGGTGGAAACCCCCGCCGCCACCGACTTCTCGGCCGACGAGTCCTGGCTCGCCGAGCAGTGGCAGGCGGTGCTGGGAATGCCGGTCACCGATCGCAAGGCCGACTTCTTCGACCTCGGGGGCGGGTCCCTCGCCGCGGCGCAGCTCGTCTCGCGCATCCGCGCCCGTGTGCCGGAGTTCTCGGTGGCCGACATCTACGACGTGCCGCGGCTGGGTGCGATGGCCAAGGCGCTCGGACCGCGGTTGGCCGATGAGACGCCGGCATCCTTCCACCGGGCCGCCCCGACGCCGCGCACGACGCAATGGGTGCAGACGGTGCTGGGCGCTCCGCTGTTCATCCTCTCCGGCATCCGATGGCTCCTGTACCTGCTCACCGCGTCCGCGATCCTGCGGCTCCTGCCCGGATTCGACGTGCTGCCGAGCGTCCCGTGGCCCGTGCTGGTGATCGGCCTGCTCGTGTTCGCGACGCCCTTCGGGCGCATGGCGATCGCCGTGGCATCCGCTCGTCTCCTGCTCGCGGGGGTCCGCGCGGGTGACTATCCGCGCGGAGGCTGGGTGCACATCCGACTCTGGCTCGCCGAGCAGATCTCCGATCAGGTGGATGCGGTCGGCCTGGCGGGGGCGCCGTGGGTGTCGTACTACGCGCGCGCGCTCGGCGCGCGGATCGGGCGCGACGTCGATCTGCACGCGCTGCCGCCGGTGACGGGGCTGCTCGTCGTCGGCGACGGTGCGTCGATCGAACCGGAGGTGGATCTCACCGGGTACTGGATCGACGGCGACCTCGTGCGCATCGGCGAGGTGCGCATCGGCGCAGAGGCGACGGTGGGGGCGCGCTCCACCCTCGCGCCGGGAACGCGCATCGGGCGACGCGCCGAGATCGCGCCGGGTTCGGCCGTCTTCGGCCGCGTGAAGGCCGACCAGTCCTGGGCCGGTTCCCCCGCCGTCCGCGTCGGCGGCACCGCCAAGGACTGGCCGACGGAGCGCCCGGCCACACCGACGCGGTGGCTCTGGGCTTACGCCGGTTCGGCGGTGTTGCTCGCCCTCCTACCGTTGTCCGCCTTCACCGTCGGCGGGCTCGTGCTCGCGCACGGGGTGCGCGGATCCGCGACCCTCGGCGCCGCCGCGGGAGCGGCCTTCGCGTGGCTCGTGCCCGCCGTCGCGGTGACCGGCCTCGTGTTCGCGGCATCCGTGGTGCTGCTCGTGCGGCTGCTCTCGGTCGGTCTCGTCGAGGGGACGCATCCCGTGCGCAGCCGCGTCGCGTGGCAGGCCTGGACGATCGAGCGCCTCCTGGATGCCGCGCGCACGATCCTCTTCCCGCTGTACTCGTCGCTGTTCACCCCCGTCTGGCTGCGGATGCTGGGCGCGCGCGTCGGTCGCGACGTCGAGGCGTCCACGGTTCTGCTCATCCCGTCGATGACCCGCATCGAGGACGGTGCGTTCCTCGCCGACGACACCATGGTCGCCTCCTACGAACTGCACGCCGGGTGGCTGCGACTCGGGCCCGTGCGCATCGGGAAGCGCGCATTCCTGGGCAACTCGGGGATGGCGGCTCCGGGCCACCGCGTGCCGCGCGACGGGCTCGTGGCCGTGCTGTCGGCCGCGCCGCGCAAAGCGAAGGCCGGGTCGTCGTGGCTCGGTTCGCCCGCGGTGCGCCTGCGACGGTTGTCCGCGGAGGGCGACGAGTCGCGCACGTACCGGCCGACGGCGCGGCTCCGGCTGGCCCGCACGCTGTGGGAGCTGTGCCGTTTCGTTCCGGTGGTCGTGACGTGCGGCATCGGCCTCGGCGTGATCTTCGCGCTCGCCGCGCTGTGGGAGGGCCTCGGCCCCGTGTGGACGCTGCTGCTGTCGGGGGTCGTGATGCTTGCGGCCGGTGCGGTGGCGGCCGGGATGTCGACCGCGGCGAAGTGGGCCATCGTCGGCGTCATCCGGGCCGGGGAGCAGCCGTTGTGGTCGAGCTTCGTCTGGCGCACCGAGGTGTCGGACACCTTCACCGAGATGGTCGCCGCACCCTGGTTCGCCCGCGCGGCGGCCGGGACGCCGGCCCTTGCGGTCTGGTTGCGCAGCCTGGGCGCGCGCATCGGCCGGGGCGTGTGGTGCGACAGCTATTGGCTGCCGGAGCCCGATCTCGTGACGCTCGGCGACGCGTCGACGGTCAATCGGGGCTGCGTGGTGCAGACGCACCTTTTCCATGATCGAATCATGAGCATGGACACCGTCGAGCTCGAGCCCGGGGCGACCCTCGGGCCTCACAGCGTGGTGCTGCCCGCCTCGACCCTGGGCGCGCACGCGACCGTCGGTCCGGCCTCGCTGGTCATGCGCGGGGAGACCGTCCCCGTCGGCTCGCGGTGGAGCGGCAATCCCATCGGCCCCTGGCGCGCGGTGAAGGTGCGCGCCTACCAGTCGACGACGTGAGCGGCGCCGATTCCTACGCCCCGCAGAGCGGAGACAGGTCGTACGACGTCGAGTCGTACGACCTGTCTCTGACCTATCGCGTCCGCACCAACCGCCTCGACGGGGTGGCGACGATCGTGGGCATCGCCCGGGAATCCCTGTCGTCGTTCGCCCTCGACCTCGTCGGCCTGCGGACCGGACGCGTCCGGATGGACGGCGCCCCCGCGCGTTTCGCCGCGGGACCGCGCGTGCTGCGCGTCAGCCCCGGCCGCACGATCGCGCCGGGGGAGCGCTTCGCGGTGGAGGTGACATACGGTGGTGCCCCCGCCCCTCGACGCTCGCGGTGGGGCACGGTGGGCTGGGAGGAGCTGACCGACGGCGCCCTGGTCGCGGGGCAGCCGATCGGTGCCCCCACGTGGTTCCCGTGCAACGACCGCCCCGATGCCCGGGCGCGCATGCGGATGGAGATCACCATCGACGACGGCTACGCGGTCGCGGCCACCGGGGTGGCGGGAGCGACCGCCCGCCGCGGCGGACGGGTGACGACGACTTTCACCTCCGACGTGCCCACGGCGACCTATCTCGCGGCGGTCCACGTCGGTCGGTACCGGACGCGTCCGCTCGTCGGCAGCGGCGACGGCGTCATCCCGCCCGTGTCGGTCACGGCTCCGCCCGCGTTGACGTCGGCCGCGGATCGGGCATTCGCGACGGTGCCCGACATGCTGCGGCTGTTCGACCGGCTGTTCGGCCCCTATCCCCAGGAGGCGTGCAGCCTCGTCGTGACGGCCGACGAGCTGGAGATCCCGCTCGAGGCGCAGGGGCTCGCCGTTTTCGGCATGAACCACCTCGTCCCCGCTGCGCAGCGGCTCGTCGCCCACGAACTCGCCCACCAGTGGTTCGGCAACAGCGTCGGACTCGCGCGCTGGAGCGACATCTGGCTGAACGAGGGCTTCGCCTGCTACGCGGAGTGGCTGTGGTCGGAGGAGTCCGGCGGCACCGACGTCGAGACCTGCGTCGCCGAGAACTACGCGGGTCTGGTGGCGAAGCCCCGCGACCTGCTGCTGGTCGACCCCGGTCCCGACGACATGTTCGACGACCGCGTCTACAAACGTGGCGCGATCGCCCTGCACGCGGTTCGGCGCGAGGTCGGTGACGCCGCGTTCTTCGACCTGCTGCGCGCGTGGACGGCCGAGCATCGTCACCGCCTCGTGACGACCGACGACTTCCGCCGCGCCGTGGAGGCTGCCGGGGGAGGGGATGCCGCGACGGTGCTGTCGCGATGGATCGACCACCGGGCTCTTCCCCCTCGTCCCTGAGCGGGTCGCGCGCCGCGCCCTCTCGGGCGATCACGTCGTGGGGCTCGATAGCGCGATCGCCTCAGGACAGGGAGATCGCCGCGACGAGTCCATCGGGGGCGTCGAGGTCCCAGCCGCGCCAGACGACGGACGACGTCGCGCCGTCGAGAGCGCCGGGCCGGATGGTCGCGGTCCAGGCGGTGCCGTCCGAGCGGACCTCGACCCGCGCCGGGTCGACCGCGAGTCCTCGGCCGTCCGCCTTGAGCACCGCCTCGACGCGGGCCCAATCGATGGCCTGCGCCGTCGCGTCCGGTCGCACCCGCTCCAACCCGCGCACCTCACGGGGAGCAGCGTCCACACCGAGCCGCGTGCGCTCGCGGATCATCGCGACGACCGCCCATCCCGGTGCGTACGACACCGAGACCGTGGCATCCGCCCCCTCCACGTGCACGCGACCGTGGTCGCCCGCGCAGGCCGGGCACCGCGAGGCAAAGCGCGCCTCGGGCAGGAGCCGGCCGAGGAGGCGCCTCGACACCGCGCGACGGGCGACGCCCGCGGGGACCTCGCCCCAGGCGACGGTGAGCCCGGCGGGGAGCGTCACACCTGCGGCTCGTGCGTCTCGATCGCCACGATCCCCGCGCCCGGGTGCTCCACCGGCACGTGCACGACCGAGAACGCGGCCGGCTCGAGCGCCGAGGCGCTGCCCAGGTACGACCCGCTCATCGTGCCGGTGGCCAGCGCGAGCTCGTGCAGGATGTCGGGGAGCACCGGGCCGTGGCTGGTGAGCACGACGGGTTTGCGTGACCGCACCCGCTGGCCGATGACCGACCGCGCGTCGGCGCGTCCCTCCTCCCACGCGTCCTGGCTGATCGACGCGGAGAACTGCACGCGTTGGCCGATGGCCTGCGCGATGGGCGTCGCGGTGCGGACGCACCGCTCGGCGGGGCTCGAGATGACCCTCCGCACGCCGAACGCGAGCAGCGGTCCCACGATCGCCTGCGACTGCCGCCGACCGCGAGGGGTGAGCGGACGCGCGTCGTCGGCGCCGTCCCAGTCGTCGCGCGAGCGCGCCTTGGCGTGTCGGAGGACGACGATGGGGAAGGTCGGCAGAGCACGCTCGTCGACCAAGCGCTGGAACTCGTCGAGGATCTCGACATCGACGGGATAGCTGAGGCTCTTCCGTGCCTTCTTCAGGCTCATCCACTCGATCGCCGCGACCTCCTTGTTCGGCACGAAGCTGGAGGTGCGCACGGCCGCGTCGGTCGCCTCGGCCGCCCAGTAGTGCACGATCTTCGTCCGGCCGTTCGGCATCCGATAACGCGACACCCCCACGGGCACGCCGAGGGCCACGCGGATGCCGGTCTCCTCCCGGATCTCGCGCACGGCGGTCTCGGCGAGGGTCTCGCCGGGGTCGACCTTGCCCTTGGGCAGCGTCAGGTCGCGGTACTTGGTGCGGTGGATGAGGAGAACACGGAGCTTCCCCTCGACCACCCGCCACACGACACCGCCCGCGGCGTAGACGGCCGTCTCCGTCACCGGGCCGTCCGGGCGCGTCGTTTGCGCTGCACGAGCGCCATGGTGTGCTCCTGCAGGTCGATCAGCGGGGCGCCCTCGGCGTCGACGCTGTGACGCGTCCACTCGCCTTCCGACCCCAGGTGCCACGAGCTGGTGCCGTCGTCCATGGCCAGATCGAACAGGGTCGTCAGCTCGCGCAGCTGGTTCTCGTCGATCACGCGCACGAGAGCCTCGACGCGGCGGTCGAGGTTGCGGTGCATCATGTCGGCGCTGCCGATGAAGATCTGCGGATCCCCGTCGTTCGCGAACGAGAAGATGCGCGAGTGCTCGAGGTAACGGCCGAGGATCGAGCGCACCGTGATGTTCTCGCTCATCCCCGGGACGCCGGGCCGGATCGAGCAGATGCCGCGCACCCACACCTCGACCGGGACGCCGGCCTGGCTGGCCCGGTACAGGGCGTCGATGATCTGCTCGTCGACCATCGAGTTGACCTTGATGCGCACGCCCGACGATTTGCCGGCGAGGGCGTTCTGCCGCTCCTTCTCGATGTGGCGCAGCAGGCCCTTGCGCAGGTGCAGGGGCGCGACGAGCAGCCGCTTGAACTTCTTCTCGATCGCGTAGCCGCTCAGCTCGTTGAACAGGCGGGTGAGATCACGCCCGACCTGGTCGTCGACCGTGAACAGACCGAAGTCCTCGTAGATGCGGCTCGTCTTGGGGTTGTAGTTGCCGGTGCCGACGTGGCTGTAGTGGCGCAGACGCCCCTCTTCCTCGCGGATGACGAGGGCGAGCTTGCAGTGGGTCTTCAGGCCCACGAGTCCGTAGACGACGTGCACGCCGGCCTTCTCGAGCTTGCGGGCCCAGACGATGTTGTTCGCCTCGTCGAAGCGCGCCTTCACCTCCACCAGCGCGAGCACCTGCTTGCCGGCCTCCGCGGCGTCGATGAGCGCCTGCACGATCGGGCTGTCGCCCGAGGTGCGGTACAGCGTCTGCTTGATGGCGAGCACGTGCGGGTCGCGCGCGGCCTGCTCGAGGAAGGCCTGCACGCTGGTCGCGAACGACTCGTAGGGGTGGTGCACGAGCACGTCGCCCTTGCGGATCGCCCCGAAGAGGTCGGCGCGCCCGTTCTGCTCCGGCGGCTGGAAGGCCAGGGCGGTCTTGGGAACGTGCGGGGGGTAGTGCAGGTCGGGGCGGTCGATCCGCGAGAGATCGAACAGGCCGCGCAGATCGAGCGACCCGGGCAGGCGGTAGACCTCCTGCTCGGTGATGTCGAGTTCGCTCAGCAGCAGCGCCCGGGTCACGTCATCCATGTCCTCGGTGATCTCGAGACGGATGGGCGGGCCGAAGCGGCGGCGCAGCAACTCGGCCTCGAGGGCCTGGATGAGGTTCTCGGTCTCGTCCTCCTCGATCGTCATGTCCTCGTTGCGGGTGAGGCGGAACGCATGGTGGTCGAGCACCTCCATTCCCGGGAAGAGGTCGCCGAGATGGTTCGAGATGAGCTCCTCGAGGGGCAGGTAGCGCACCCCCGGGCCGTCGCCGGCGACCTCGACGAACCTCGGCAGCATCGGCGGCACCTTGAGACGGGCGAACTCCTGGCGCCCGGTGCGGGCGTTGCGGATGCGGATGGCGAGGTTGAGCGAGAGCCCCGAGATGTAGGGGAACGGATGCGCCGGGTCGACCGCGAGGGGCATGAGCACCGGGAACACGTTGCGCTGGAAGTACTCGGTCAGGCGCGCGGCGGTGTCGTCGTCGAGCGAGTCCCAGGTCACGACCTCGATACCGGCCTCGGCGAGGGCGGGGCGCACCTTCTCGGTCCATGCGGCGGCGTGACGCAGCTGCAGGCGGTGAGCCTCGGCGGAGATGTCGGCAAGGACGTCGAGCGGGGCGCGACCGACGTTGGTGGGGACGGCGAGCCCCGTGACGATGCGGCGCTTGAGACCCGCGACGCGCACCATGAAGAACTCGTCGAGGTTGCTGGCGAAGATGGCCAGGAAGTTCGCGCGCTCCAGGACCGGGACGGTCGGGTCCTCGGCGAGCTCGAGCACACGCTGGTTGAACGCGAGCCAACTCACCTCGCGGTCGAGGTACCGGTGGTCGGGGAGCTGGTCGTCCTCGGCTTCGACCGCCTCGTCGAAGTCGTCGTCGTCGGCGTCGCCGAGTCCGGCATCCAGCGCGTCGTGTTCCATCATCCCCACATCATTGCAGGGGTCGGTGACACGGGAGTGAACGGGCGGTTCCGCGCGTCTCAGGCCGGGGCGGATGCCGTGGCGGGCGCGTCGTCCTCATAGACGTTGAAGCGGTAGCCGACGTTGCGCACGGTGCCGATGAGCTGCTCGAGATCGCCGAGCTTGGCGCGCAGGCGTCGCACGTGCACGTCGACCGTGCGGGTGCCGCCGAAATAGTCGTAGCCCCACACCTCGCTGAGCAGTTGCTCGCGCGTGAAGACGCGGGAGGGGTGCGTGGCGAAGAAGTGCAGGAGCTGGAACTCCTTGTAGGTGAGGTCGAGCGGCTTGCCGTGCACCTTCGCCGAGTACGACGACTCGTCGATCGTGATGCCGGAGGTCTGGATGCGCGTGGAGACCTGGTCGACGGTGCGGCGCCCCATGGCGAGGCGGATGCGCGCGTCAATCTCTGCCGGGCCGGCACCCACGAGCACGACGTCGTCGATGCCCCAGTCGGTCGAGACGGCCGTGAGCCCGCCCTCCGTGACGATGAGGACCAGCGGGGCCTCGACGCCGGTGGTCGACATGATCTTGCACAGCGACTTCGCGCCGACAAGGTCGAAGCGGGCGTCGATGAAGATGACGTCGGCGCTGGGGGCGTTGATCAGCTGCGCTGCCTCGGCGGGGATCTGGCGCACGCGGTGGCTCAGCAATTCGAGCGCGGGCAGCGCCGCACCGCCGCCGGGGGCGGAGCTGAGAACGAGAAGCTGAGCCAAGTGGACCTCCCCGCGCGGCCTGCCGCGCACCCGATCATCTTAGGGTGACGCGCCGCGGCGCACCGTCACCGGCGCTTCGCGTGCGCCGACGACGCCTCCTGGGCGATGATGGGGGGCATGTCCACTCCCGACCTCGCTCCGCGGCGCACCTTCGGCGGGATCGTCGCCATCTGGGTGCTGGCCGCTCTGGCCGGCGTGGCGATCGGGCTGTTCGTCCCGGCGGAATGGCGCGCCCAGTGGATCAGCGTCGCGCTGGGCGGCTGCATCATCGCCGCCTTCGCCGTGCAGCTCTGGTACGGCCGGTCGCAGGCGTTCATCCAGCGGATGGCGCTCAGCAGCCTCGGCGCACTCGTCGTCCTCGGCGTCATCACGGCCGGTTTCGCGCTGGCCGAGCTCGCCGCCCTCTAAGATCGACGTATGGACCTCCTCGCGCTCGAACTGTTCTTCGTGGGACTTCTCGGCCTCGCCTCGCTGGCGATCGCCTTCGTGTCGGGAACGGTCATCTGGAACCTCTATCGCGGCCAGCGCTGAGCGCTCTCGTGATCGAGATCCCGACAGACCTCCCGGCCGACCTCGTCCCCCTGTCGTGGCTCGTCGGCGTCTGGGAGGGCACCGGCGTCATCGACTACGAGGCCGGCGGTCGCACCTTCTCCGGTGAGTTCGCGCATCGCGTGAGCTTCAGCCACGACGGAGGCGCCTTCCTCAACTACTCGGCCGACGCCTGGCTGCTCGACGGAAACGAACGTCGCCCCCTCGTCTCCGAGATCGGGTACTGGCGTCTGGCGCGCCCCGCTTCCGACGCCGATGCGGGCCCTGCGCTGCTGCCGGCGACCGCCGCAGCTGCCGAGCGCTCCGCCGACGACGTGGAAGCCCTGCGCAACGCCGACGGCGGCTTCGACATCGAGGTCAGCCTGGCGCACGCCGACGGCGTGCTCGAGCTCTACGTCGGGCAGGTGAAGGGCCCGCGGATCGACCTCGCGACCGACGCGGTCGTGCGCACCGCCGGCGCCAAGCCCTACACGGCCGCCACGCGCCTCTACGGTCTCGTCGACAACCACCTGCTCTGGGCGTGGGACATCGCCGCCCTCGGGCGCGAGCTCGGATCGCACGCCTCGGCCCGTCTCGCGCGGGCGGAGTGACGTGAGCGCGCTCACGGACGTCCCCGGTGCCGTCGCCGACGAGCGGGGTCTCCGCCACGTCGGCTCGCCCGTCACGGAGCAGCGCAAGCTCGCATCCGGGCAGGCCCTCGCCCCCCTCGGCGACCGTCGCGTCATCTCGGTCGGTGGTGAGGACCGCCGCAGCTGGCTGGACTCGCTGTCGTCGCAGGCCCTGACTCACCTCGCTCCCGGCGTCTCGACCGAATTGCTCATCCTCGATCCGCAGGGTCGTGTCGAGCACGCGGCCGCGGTGGTCGACGACGGCGAGACCACGTGGCTGCTCGTGGACGCGACGGACGCCGAGGCCCTCGCGGCGTGGCTGACCCGTATGCGCTTCCGCCTGCGCGTGGAGGTGCGCGATCGCTCCGACGACCTGTTCGTCGTGGGTGGCACGCGCGCAGCCGTGGCGGCGTTGACGACGGTCGCACCCGTGTGGGTCGACCCGTGGCCGGAGGTCTCTCCCGGCGGGTGGGCCTACGCCCGGGTCGAGCCGCACCCGGGTGCCGAGCGCGACTGGTCCGAGGCGATCCTGGATGCCGCGGAGTACGCGCGTCTGGTGGATGCCGCCGTGCGCGGCGAGGTCGCGCTGGCCGGTCTCGATGCCGTCGAGGCGCTGCGTGTCGCGGCATGGCGCCCGCGCGTGGGCGTCGACGCCGACGAGCGGCTGCTGCCGCACGAGATGGACTGGCTGCGCACGGCCGTGCACCTGTCGAAGGGCTGCTACCGCGGGCAGGAGACGGTGGCCAAGGTGCACAACCTCGGTCATCCGCCGCGCCGTGTGGTCGCCCTGCAGCTCGACGGCAGCGACAACATCCTGCCCGCTCGGGGCGATGAGGTGCGCGCCGGCGACGCGGTGATCGGGACCATCACGTCGGTCGCCGTCCACCACGAGGAGGGGCCGATCGCCCTCGCCCTCGTGAAGCGCACCGCTCCCGAGGACGTGCCCCTGGTCGTCATGACCGCCGACGGCCCGCTCGCGGCATCCGCCGAGACGGTCGTCCCGGCGGATGCCGGAGCGACCGCCGCGGTCCCGCGACTGCCGCGCCTGGGCCGCCGCCGCGCCACGGAATGAGCACCGACGAGTCGTCGACGACCGTCGGGGTCGTCGTCCCTCGTTCACGCTGGCGGTCGACGCTGTCGCGCCGGCTGCATCGTGTACGCGAGTCGGTGCCCGCGATCGCGCAGATCGTCGTCGCCGCGACGGCCGCTTTCGCCTTCGCGCACTTCGTGCTCGGCCATCCCGTGCCCCTGCTCGCCGCCACCGTGACCGTATCGAGCCTCGGTCTGGTGCGCGACGCGAGACCATGGCGAGTGGCGGAGACCGTCCTGGGCATGCTCGTCGGCATCCTCATCGCCGAGGTGGTGCTGCTCGTGGCGGGCGCCGGGTGGTGGCAGATCGCGGTGGCGATGGCCGTCACACTCGTCGTTGCGCGTTTCCTCTCGCCGCAGCCGGGGTTCGCGCTCGCCGCGGTGGTGCAGTCGCTCATCGCGCTGGTGCTCGTCTCGGGCGCGCCGTTCCTGCGCCTCGTGGACGGGGCGGTCGGCGGTGTCGCGGCGCTGGCGGTGACGGCCCTCATCCCACGAACGCTGCGGCGCACGGAGCTGCGCGACGCCGACGAGCTGTTCGACGCCGTGGATGCGGCGATGGCCACGATCGTCCGGGCCCTGCGCAAGGGCGACCGCGCTCGGGCGGAGCGGGGTTTGGAGCGGGCGCGTTCACTGCAGACCTACGTCGACGCCTGGAGCGGGTCGCTGGAGTCCGGCCGCGAGGTGGCGAGGATCTCACCGTTCCTGCGCCGTCAGCGCACCGAGCTGCAGCGCCACGAGCGCGTGCGGGAGGCGCTCGACCTCGCGACGCGCAACCTGCGCGTCGTGGCGCGGCGCGCCGCCTACCTCTGCGCCGACGGCCAGCCTCGCCCGGTGCCCGCCGACCTCCTCGCCGAGCTCGCTCGAGCGGCCGCCCTCGTGCGCGACGGCCTCGACGACATCTCGATGGAGCCCGCGGCGCGGGAGGCGCTCACCGGCCTCACCCGCCGCCTCGACCCCGCGCGGCTCATGCCCGACGGCGGCATCGGCGAGCTCAATCTCGTCGCCGCGATGCGCCCGCTCGCCGTCGACCTGCTCGTCGCGGCGGGGATGCCCTCAGCCGAGGCGCGCGCACTCCTGCCGCGGATCTGACGGCTGCCGCCGGCGGGCTCCCTTCGTCGCGATTCGGCGCAGTCGTCGTCGGCGATCCCGCCGCCATCGGGCGCTCCGCGCGACTCACCGCGGAGCGACCGCCTCCCACGCCACCCCGACCTCACCCAGTCGCCATCTCTCGCGCCGGACCAGCGGCCAGCCCTCGGCGGCGAGGGCGGCCATCGCCGTGCGCCAGCGATGGGTCGGGCCGAAGGGCGCCACCACCGCCGCGCGCGTCCATTCCCGATCGAGGGATGCCACGAACTCGTGCACGCGCTCTCCGGCGACGTTGCGATGGATGAGCGCCTTCGGCAGTCGCTCCGCCGCGACGGCGGGGGAGTCCAGGTGGCTCAGGCTCAGCGACACCGTGAGGCTGCGCGGCACGGCATCCGCCCCCACCTCCGCCCAGGTGGCGATGCGTCCGATCTCGTCGCACGTGCCTTCGACGAGGATGCCGTCGGGCTGCAGGCGGCCGCACATGCGTGCCCACGCATCGGCGACGTCGGCCTCGTCGTACTGGCGCAGCACGTTCATCGCCCGGATGACGGCCGGGCGTCGACCGTCCGACACGGGGACCTCGAAGCCGCCCCGCGCGAACGCGATGCCGGCGACCCCCGCGGCCTGCTCCCGCGCACGCGCGACCCGTTCGGGGTCGATCTCGAGGCCGAGGACGGTGGCATCCGTTCGCTGGCGCGTCAGCCGGGCGAGGAGTTCGAGGGGCGTCACCGCGCTCGCGCCGAATCCGAGGTCGACGACGAGGGGGTCGTCGGTGCGCCGGAGCACGGGGTGGCGCGCGATCCACCGGTCGACGCGCCGCAGGCGATTGGTCCCCGTGGTGCCGCGCGTGGGGCGTCCGACGGGAGAGGGTGTCACTCGGACATGATGCCAGCACCCACTCGCAGAGCGCGGGTCCCGCGTCGATAGCATGGAGTCATGCCTCACACGCTGATCCTCCTCCGCCACGGGCAGAGCGAGTGGAACAAGACCAACCAGTTCACCGGCTGGGTCGACGTGCGACTCACCGACCAGGGCAAGGCCGAGGCGAAGCGCGGCGGCGAGCTGCTGGCCGAGTCCGGCGTGCTGCCCGACGTGCTGCACACCTCGGTGCTCAGCCGTGCGATCCAGACGGCGAACATCGCTCTCGACGCAGCCGATCGCCTCTGGATCCCCGTGAAGCGCTCGTGGCGCCTCAACGAGCGCCACTACGGCGCCCTGCAGGGCAAGGACAAGGCGCAGACCCTCGAAGAGTTCGGCAACGAGCAGTTCATGCTCTGGCGCCGCTCGTTCGACGTTCCGCCGCCGCCGCTGCCCGCCGACGACCAGTACAGCCAGGTCGGCGACCCGCGCTACGTGGGCATCGACGGCGAGGTGCCCGACACGGAGTCGCTCGCCATCGTCATCGACCGCATGCTGCCCTACTGGCACTCCGACATCGTGCCCGACCTGCAGGCGGGCAAGACCGTGCTCGTGACGGCGCACGGCAACTCGCTGCGCGGCCTCGTGAAGCATCTCGAGGGCATCAGTGACGCCGACATCGCCGAGCTCAACATCCCCACCGGTATCCCGCTCGTGTACCGCCTCGACGACGACCTGAAGCCCCTCGGCCCGGGTGAGTACCTCGACCCCGAGGCCGCCGCCGCCGGCGCGGCCGCCGTCGCCGCGCAGGGCAACAAGCACTGACGCCGACACGACGAAGGGGTGGATGCCATGGCATCCACCCCTTCGTCGTGTACGCGGTCAGATGACCGGGCTGGGCTCGTGCTCGGCCTCCTCGTCGGCACCGGCCCAGTCGCCCGTGGCCAGGTAGACGACCTTCTTCGCGACGGACACCGCGTGGTCGGCGAAGCGCTCGTGGTAGCGGCTGGCGAGGGTGGCGTCGACCGTGGCGGTGGCCTCGCCCTTCCAGGACTCGCCGAGGACCTTCTCGAACACGCTGATGTGCAGCTCGTCGATGTCGTCGTCGGTGTCGCGGATGGACTCGGCGATGCGGAGGTCCTGCGTGCGCAGCAGCTCGGCGAGTTTGCGCGCCACCTCGACGTCGAGCTCGCCCATGCGCGTGAACGTCGTGCGCAGTCCCTTGGGGATGGCGCGCTCGGGGAAGCGCGAGCGGGCGAGCTGAGCGATGTGCTCGGCCATGTCGCCCATGCGTTCGAGCGACGCACTTACTCGTAGGGCGGTGACGACGATGCGCAGATCGCGGGCGACGGGCTGCTGGCGGGCGAGGATCTCGATGGCCAGCTCGTCGAGCTCGACGGCCTTCTCATCGATGATCGCGTCGGCCTCGATGACTTCCTCGGCGAGGGCGACGTCGCTCGTTCCGAAGGCGCGCGTGGCGCGGTCGATGGCGACCGTCACGAGGTCGGCGATCTCGACCAGGCGGCTCTGGACGTCCTCGAGGGACTGGTGGAATACTTCGCGCATCGCGGGTACCTTCCTCGTCGGCGGCACGGCACATGGGTGTCCCGCAACCCTCGGGGATTCTTCCCAGCGAAGGTTAACGAGTGGTGCTGTGACAGTGAATAGTAGCCGCTGCCCGGGCCCGGGCGGGGGTGAACGGCGGGTGACGTCGCATCCACCCCTTTACGCTGTGGATATGGAACAACCGCAGCTCTCGCTGCTCGCGCTCCTGGCAGGCCTGCTGATCGGGGCCGCGGTGGTCGGCCTCATCGCCGGAGCCATCCGCGCCCGGAACCGCACTCTGGCTCAGACCTCGACCGAGGTTCCGGAGGGCGTGGAGGCCATGCTGGATGCGATGGACGACCCCGCCTTCGTCTGCGACACCTCCTCGACGGTGCTGGCGCTCTCGCCGGCGGCCGAGGTGTTCGGCGTCCAGGTGGGCGAGGTGATCGCCAGCGACGAGCTCAAGCGCGTCGCCCGCGTGGCCCGCGACACAGGCGCCGGCATCGCCGAGAACCTGCGTCTGCGCCGAGGTGCCGCCCCCGCCGAACCCAGGCTGGTCGCGGTGCGCGCCACCCCCATCTCGGGACGCCTGACGCTGCTGGTGCTGCGCGACATCACCGAGCGCGAGCGCGTCGAGGAGATGCGGCGAGACTTCGTCGCCAACACCAGCCACGAGTTGAAGACGCCCGTCGGTGCGGTGAGCCTGCTCGCTGAGGCCATCGAGTCCGCCGCAGACGATCCCGCACAGGTGCGGCACTTCTCCACGCGTCTGCAGGCCGAGGTGACCCGGTTGAGCGCGCTGGTCAATCGCATCCTGAGCCTGTCGCGCCTGCAGGCGGCCGACGAGCTGCGCGACGTGCGCGACGTCTCGATCGACGAGGTCGTGACCGCCGCGGTCGAGGCCTACACGGTGCAGGCGGACGCCGCGCAGGTGACGGTGGTGCGCGGCGGCACGAAGGGGTTGTGGGTGCGCGGGGAACCGCAGATCCTCACCGAGGCGCTCGGCAATCTCGTCGCCAACGCGATCGCGTACTCACCGGAGGGCTCGAAGGTGGGCGTCGGGGTCAAGCTCGACGACGGCGTCGTGGAGATCGCCGTCACCGACCGGGGGATCGGCATCCCCGAGAGCGACCAGCACCGGGTGTTCGAACGCTTCTACCGCGCCGACCAGGCCCGCTCGCGACGCACCGGGGGAACGGGTCTCGGCCTGTCCATCGTGAAGCACGCGGTGCAGCGGCACGGCGGCGAGGTGCGCCTGTGGTCCCGGCCCTCCCGCGGGTCGACGTTCACCATCCGCCTTCCGCTGTCGGAGACCCCCGATCTCGACAGCGTCCGTTCCAAACCGCGTCGCAAGGGTCGAAAGGCCACCGCAGCGATCGCCTCACCCGTGAAGGGAGACACCGCATGACCCGCGTTCTGATCGTCGAGGACGAGCCCGACCTCGCCGACCCGCTGGCCTACCTGCTGCGCCGCGAAGGATACGAGGTCGAGATCGCCGAAGACGGCGCGCTCGCCCTGGCGGCCTTCCGCGAGCGCGGAGCGGACATCCTGCTGCTCGACCTCATGCTCCCCGGGATGCCGGGGACGGAGGTGTGCCGGCAGTTGCGCCTGACCTCTCAGGTGCCGATCATCATGCTGACCGCGAAGGACTCCGAAGTCGACATCGTGGTGGGGTTGGAGCTCGGCGCCGACGACTACGTCACGAAGCCCTACTCCACGCGCGAGCTCCTCGCGCGGATGCGGGCCGTGCTGCGCCGCCGCACCCCCGATGACGCCGATCTCGACGACCGTGTGCTCTCGGGCGGACGGGTGGTGCTCGACATCGACCGTCACACGGTCGCCGTGGACGGGAGCGAGATCAGCATCCCCCTCAAGGAGTTCGAGCTCCTGGAGGTGCTCATGCGCAACGCCGGACGCGTGCTCACGCGCGGTCAGCTCATCGACCGCGTCTGGGGGACCGACTACTTCGGCGACACCAAGACGCTCGACGTGCACATCAAGCGCATCCGCTCCCGTATCGAGCAGAACCCCAGCGAGCCCAGCATGCTCGTCACGGTGCGCGGTCTCGGTTACCGCTTCGAGGCCTGACGCTCGACCCGCCCCCGCGGACGACGAAGGCGCCGACGGAGAACCGTCGGCGCCTTCGTCGTTCGCGTCAGGACGCGGGGGTCGCGGAGGGCGACGGCGTCACGGTCGGCATGACCGGGATCGGCGTGACCGAGAAGGACGGCGTCGGCGTCGGGGCGAGGGGCGAGAGGTACTCGAGGGCGCCGTCGAGCACGGGCACCTGCATGAGCGAGCCTTCGCCGTCGCCGGACTGGAAGTAGACGGGGACCGTGGTGCCGGGCATCGCGTCGATGCCGTCGAGACGGAGCGGCTCGGTGTCGCTCGTGAGGTCGCCCAGGCTGACGGTGCGGTTGGCCGGCACGATCACGGTCGACTTCACGGCCGAGGATCCTTCGCCGACCTCGACGCGCAGCGTGAGCGAGTCGGTGGTGTCGTTGACGATGGCCGCGACGAGGTTGCCGGTCGTGCCCTCTTCGTCGGCGACGATGAGCGCGTTGCGCACGTGCAGCGGACCGGCGGCGGCCGGGACGTTCACGCCGTCGGAGGCGGAATAGTCGATGGTGGTCGCCTGCGGTGCGATGAGGTTGCACCCCGTCGTGCCCAGCACGACAGCGGCACCCACGGCGATGGACGCGATCAGGCGCGTTTTCACGGATCCTCCAAGAACGGCAGACGACATCGGAATCATCCTACGCGGTCCACGGCGGCGCCCCGGTTCCGCTTCGGCCTCGCGCGCGCAGAGGGCTGAGGGGTGCGACGGTGGGCGGAACCTTAGCGCATGCGGGCCTGTGGTATCCTGGATGTTGCCGAAAGGACATAACTCCATGCTTTTTGAGGTTGGCGAGACCGTCGTTTACCCGCACCATGGCGCGGCCACGATCATCGAGGTCAAAGAACGCGTTATCAAGGGCGAGACGAAGAAGTACCTGAAGCTCAACGTCACCCAGGGAGACCTCGTCATCGAGGTCCCTGCCGACAACGTCGACCTCGTCGGCGTCCGTGACGTGATCGGCAAGGAAGGTCTCGACCGCGTCTTTGACGTGCTGCGCGCGCCCTTCACCGAGGAGCCGACCAACTGGTCGCGTCGCTACAAGGCGAACCTCGAGAAGCTCGCGTCGGGCGACGTGATCAAGGTCAGCGAGGTCGTGCGCGACCTGTGGCGCCGCGACCAGGACCGCGGCCTGTCCGCCGGCGAGAAGCGCATGCTCGCCAAGGCGCGCCAGATCCTCGTGTCCGAGCTCGCTCTGGCCGAGAAGACCGACGAAGACCGTGCGAGCGTCGTGCTCGACGAGGTCCTCGCGTCCTGACGACATCGACATCGGCGCGCGTCCTGCCCGGGCGCGCGCCGATCGTCGTCGCGGCCGCTGCGCGCGCACGGCCGCGCTAGCGTGAACGGGTGACTCTCACTCCGGTTCCGCGTCTCGCGGTCATCGTCGTCGCCGCCGGTTCCGGCACCCGCCTGAAAGGCGGAGCGCCCAAGGCCTTCGTCGGCCTCGACGAGCGCAGCATCCTGCACCACTGTCTCGTCGGCGTGTTCGCGGCCGAGCCGGCGCAGGTGGTCGTCGTCGTCCCTCAGGGGTTCGAGGGCGAAGCCCTCACCGATGCGCGCGACGCCGCCGGGGGACGCGCCGACCTCGTCACGATCGTGACGGGCGGCGAGACGCGCCAGGAGTCCGTTTCCGCCGGGCTGGCCGCGCTGTGGGCCGATGTGGAGACCGTCCTCGTCCATGACGCGGCCCGCGCGCTCACGCCGCCCGCGGTGTTCGACCGGGTCGTGGCCGCGATCGACGCGGGAGCCGTCGCCGTCATCCCGACCGTGCCGGTGGTCGACACCATCAAGCGCGTCGACGCCGACGGCCGCGTGGTCGCGGCGGTCGATCGTTCCGAGCTGGCCGCGGCGCAGACGCCGCAGGGCTTCCGTCGTGACGTGCTCGAGGCTGCGCTGCGGGACGCGGACGCGGATCACACCGATGACGCCGCCGCCGTGGCATCCGCCGGTCACTCGGTCGCGACGGTGGAGGGGGACGCGGTGGCGTTCAAGATCACGACGGCCCCCGATCTCGACCGCGCACGGGCGCTCCTTTCTGAACGACTGTCGCCCGTCGCCGCGGCGACGCCGGTTCCGCGGGGACCCCAGGTGGGCATCGGCACCGACGTCCACGCGTTCGGCGGGGAGGGCGCGTTGTGGCTCGCGGGACTCGAGTGGCCCGGCGAGGTGGCCCTGTCGGGGCACTCCGACGGGGACGCGGTCGCGCACGCGATCGTCGATGCCCTGCTCGCCGCCGCGGGGCTCGGCGACATCGGAACGCACTTCGGGACGGACCGGCCCGAGTTCGCCGGCGCCCACGCCGATGCCTTCCTCTCGCACACCGTCGGGCTGCTCTCCGCCGCAGGGTGGCGGGTGGGCAACGTCTCGGTGCAGGTGCAGGCGAACCGGCCGCGGTTCGCGGCGCGACGCGTCGAGGCGGAGCGGATCCTCTCCGCCGCGGTGGGCGCCCCGGTCTCCGTCAGCGCGACGACCACCGACGGTCTCGGCTTCACCGGGCGCAGCGAAGGTGTGGCCGCCTTCGCGACGGCGCTCGTGGTCCCCGCCTGAGCGCGCGCGTCAGAGCCGTCGCGTCATGAACGTCGACAGCGGGTCGGGGACGTAGGGCGGGAACGCCGGGCACTCCTCGAACCCTTCGCTGGCATACAGCCGGCGCGCCGGGAGGAAGTCGTCGGTACTGCCCGTCTCGAGCCAGAGGCTGCGGATACCGCGCTCGTCGGCGTCCTCGACGATGTGTCGCAGGATCGCACGACCGATGCCCTGCCCGAGGAAGGCGTCGACCACGCGCATCGACTTGAGCTCCGCCCGGTCGTCGCCGAGGTCTTTGCACGCGCCGATCCCGGCGAGCTCGTCGTCGACCCACGCCGACCACACCGTGATGCCGTCGGCGGTGAGGCCGTCGAGGTCGAGGGCGTGCACGCTCTCGGCGGGGGTGTTCTCGTGCATCCCCGCGAGGTGCGCGGCCGCCAGGGCACGCGTGGCATCGGAGGAGAGGTCGTCGGGGCGGATGAGCAGAGGCACTCCGGCACCCTAGCCGGGTCGTGTTTCACGCACGGGTCGCGCGGAGGGGCGGCCGGTAGGCTGGGAGGGTGACCGTTCGGCTGTATGACACGAAAGCGCAGGCTCTGCGCGAGTTCGTCCCTCTCGACCCCTCGAACGTCACCCTCTACGTCTGCGGTCCGACCGTGCAGTCCGGTCCGCACATCGGCCATGTCCGCGCCGCCCTCGCGTTCGACCTTCTCCGCCGCTGGCTCGAGCACCGTTTCGGGCGCGTCACCTTCGTTCGCAACGTCACCGACATCGATGACAAGGTGCTCGCCAATGCCACGGACGAGGAGCCGTGGTGGGCGCTCGCGTACCGCATGGAGCTCGAGTTCACGCGGGCCTATGCCGCCGTCGGCATCCTGCCCCCGACGTACGAGCCGCGGGCGACCGCCTCGGTGACGCAGATGCAGGAGCTCATCGCCGAGCTCATCGAGCGCGGGCACGCCTACGCCGCCTCAGGAGACGTCTACTTCGATGTGCGCTCGTGGCCCGCGTACGGCGAGCTGACGCGGCAGAGCCTGGATGCCATGGAACCCGCCGCCGACGCGGATCCCCGGGGTAAGCGCGACCCGCACGATTTCGCGCTGTGGAAGGGCGCGAAGCGCGGCGAGCCCGCCTCGGCGACCTGGTCGTCGCCGTGGGGTGCGGGACGGCCCGGGTGGCACATCGAGTGCTCGGCCATGTCGCGCCGCTATCTCGGGCCCGAGTTCGACATCCACGGCGGGGGCCTCGACCTGCGCTTCCCGCACCACGAGAACGAGATCGCCCAGTCGAGCGCCGCGGGCGACGCCTTCGCGCGGTACTGGGTGCACAACGGCCTGGTCACCGTCGACGGGCAGAAGATGTCGAAGTCGCTCGGCAACTTCACCCTGGCCGCCGACGTGCTCGCCACGCACGACCCCCGGGTCGTGCGGTACGCCCTCGCGGCGGCGCACTACCGCTCGAGCCTCGACGTGTCGGACAAGGCGTTCTCTGAAGCGGCGAGCGCGCTGGAGCGGATCTCGACCTTCCGCCAGCGCGTTCTGCGTGCCGCCGCAGCCGACCCGCTGGTCGTCGTGCCCGGCGAGGTGCCGACGGACTTCGCGGCGGCGATGGACGACGACCTCGGGGTACCGCAGGCGATCGCGACCCTGCACGAGACCGTGCGCGCCGGCAATGCGGCCATCGACGGGGGAGACCTCGAGACCGCCGTCGCCGCTCATCGCGCGGTGGTGGCGATGCTCGGCATCCTGGGGCTGGATGCCGAGGAGCCGACCGGGGCGACGGGGGCGGTCGACACGACCCTCGACGCTCTCGTGAACGAGATGATCGCGCAGCGCGCCCGCGCTCGCGCCGACAAGGACTGGGCAGCCGCCGACCGCATCCGCGATGCCGTCGCCGCCGCCGGAATCACGCTGGAGGACACTCCGGCCGGAACCAATTGGAGTATCGATGCCTAAGCCAGGACGCCCGGGAGCACGCAACCCCGGCAAGAAGAAGGGCCCTCTCAAGGGCACCGGCGGGCACTCCCGCAAGGCGCTCGAGGGACGCGGCCCGACCCCGAAGGCCGAGGACCGCGCCTGGCACCCCGCCGGCAAGCGCAAGGCCGCCGAAGAGCGTTACGCCGCAGCGGGCGGAAAGGGGCGCCCCGGCGTGCGCGCGGTGGGCGGGAACCCGAACCGCAAGAGCCCCAAGGCCGCCGACGACACCGAGACGGTCACCGGCCGCAACTCGGTGCTCGAGGCGCTGCGGGCGAAGATCCCCGCGACGGCGATGTACATCGCCCAGCGCGTCGAGATGGACGACCGCGTCAAGGAGATGCTGTCGATGGCCACCAACCGCGGCATCCCCGTGCTCGAGGTCACCCGACCCGAGCTCGACCGCATGGCCGGCTTCGACGGCGTGCACCAGGGTGTCGCCCTGAAGGTGCCGCCGTACGCGTACGCGCACCCGCAGGATCTGCTCGAGAAGATCATCGACCGCGGCGAGGTGCCGCTGCTCGTGGCCCTCGACGGAGTGACCGACCCCCGCAACCTCGGCGCGATCATCCGCTCGACGGGCGCGTTCGGCGGTCAGGGACTGATCATCCCGCAGCGTCGATCGGCGAGCGTCAACTCCGCCGCGTGGAAGACGAGCGCGGGAGCCGCCGCCCGCATCCCGGTCGCCCTCGCCGCGAACCTCACGGCGACGCTGAAGGAGTTCAAGAAGCAGGGCGTCTTCGTCCTCGGCCTCGACGGCGACGGCGACGTGTCGCTGCCCGCCCTCGAACTCGCCGACCGTCCCGTCGTGATCGTCGTCGGCTCGGAGGGCAAGGGCCTGTCGCGCCTGGTCACCGAGACGTGCGACCAGGTCGTCTCCATCCCCATCTCCGCCGCCACCGAATCGCTGAACGCCGGTATCGCCGCATCCGTCGCCCTGTACCAGGTGTCGACGCTGCGCGGCACCGTCTGACCCGTCGAGAGGAACGCTCATGCCCCGCATCGCCGTCATCGGAGGCACCGGCTACGCCGGCAGCCACATCGTGACCGAGGCCGTCCGCCGCGGTCACACCGTCGTCTCCATCGCCCGCTCGGTCCCCGCCGAGCGCGTCGAGGGGGCCACCTACCTCGAGGGCACCGTTCTCGACGTCCCCGGACTCGTCGCTCAGCTCGAGGGCGTCGACGTGGTCGTGTCGGCCGCCGCCCCCCGCGGCGACATGGAGGGCAAGCTCCGCCCCGCCATCGCCGAACTCGTCACGGCTCTGCCCGAGAACGTCCGCGTGGGCGTGGTCGGCGGTGCCGGTGGATCGTTGGTCGCCGAGGGCGGCCCGCGCCTGATCGACACCGAGGGCTTCGCCGAGGAGTACAAGCCCGAGGCCCGTGAGGCCATCGGCATCCTCGAGGACCTGCAGGCCGACGACACCGGGCGCGACTGGTTCTACGTGCACCCGGCCGGCGGCTTCGGCTCGTGGGCGCCGGGGGAGCGCACCGGCTCCTACCGCGACGGCGGCGACGTGCTCGTCGTCGACGACGAGGGCGACTCCTTCATCGGCGGGGCCGACTTCGCGGTGGCCGTGCTCGACGAGATCGAGAATGCCGCGCACTCGCGGGAGCGTTTCACCGTCGGGTACTGACCCGCTGAACACCGAGGCCGTGGCATCCGAATCCTGATTCCGGATGCCACGGCCTCGGTCGTTCCGCCAGCGTGTCGACTCACCCGCGGGATCACGTGACCGTGAGGAGGTGACACGCCGACCCCTGTGACCTCGACGCGATCGCGTGCCCTCGGCGGCGGGGGACGTCTACGACACCGCCGCGTCTCAGACCAGGTCGCGCCAGTCGACGAGGTCGGTGTCGGTGGTCGGGACCTCGCCCGTGGCCGGAGCGTCGGCGTCGGACACCGTCGGAAGCGACATGGTGTCGGTGGGCGGGCCCATGACGGTCGCCTCGTCGCGGCGGTGGCGCAGGACGTCGTCGATGTAGGAGCTGACGACCTCGGCGAGGGGAACGGAGCGGCCCCGCGCCTGCGACATGTACCAGCGGTGCTCCAGCACCTGATGGAACACCTCGGCGGGCTCGAGCTTGGCGCGAAGGTCCCAGGGGATCGCCATGACGATCGGCTCGAAGACGCGCGTCAGCCACTCGTGGGCGACCATCTCCTCGTCGGCGCCGAGGCGCGAGACGCGCGCGCGGAACTCGTCGAGGTCGTTGAGCAGGCGACGGGCCTGGTTCTCCTCGACATCGAGACCCGTGAGCCGCAGGAGACGGCGTTGGTGGTGCCCGGCATCCACGACCTTCGGCTGGATCGACACCTGCGTGCCGTCGCTGGCGGTGCGGATCGACATCTCGCCGATGTCGAAGCCCAGGGCGTTCAGGCGGTGCACGCGCTCGGTGATGCGCCACGACTCGTCGACGGCGAAGGTCTCCTTGTCGGTGAGGGCACCCCACAGCGAGTGATACGAGGCGACCAGACCGTCGGCGATGGCGATGGCGTCCACCCCGCCCTCCAGGCGTCCGCCGGCTTCGAGGTCCATGATCTCGCCGGCGATGTTGGTGCGGGCGATGTCGAGGTCATGCGCCCGCTGACCCGGGCTCAGGCGGTTGCCGTGGAGTTCGCCGGTCTCGGCGTCGACGAGGTAGGCGGCGAACTCGCCCGCGTCGCGCCGGAACAGGGTGTTCGACAGCGACACGTCGCCCCAGTAGAAGCCCACGTTGTGCAGCCGCACGAGGAGGACGGCCAGGGCGTCGACGAGGCGCGTCGCGGTGTGAGGGCGCAGGACCTGCGTGAAGAGCGCGCGATAGGGGAGCGAGAACTTGAGGTGCGCGGTGACCAGGGCCGCGGGCAGGGGGCGCCCCGAGGCGTCGGTGCGGCCCGCGATCACCGCGACGCGATCGACGCACGGCGCGTCGAGGCGGTCGAGGTTGCCGAGCATGTCGTACTCGCGACGGGCCATCTCCTCGGTCGTCTCCTTGATGGCCACGACGCGACCGGAGAGGTTCGCGAAGCGCACCAGGTGACGCGAGATGCCCTTCGGCAGCGCGACGATGTGGCTGCTCGGCCAATCGGCGAGGCTGGTCGACCACGGCAGCTGAAGAAGGCCCGGGTCGACGGTGCTGGCCGTGATGCTGAGCGATTCGGACACGGGTACCTCCGGGAAAACGGTGCGGCGCGCCCCCGACCCGACGAGGTCGGGAATCGAGGACGCGCCGCGTCGGTGCGAGGGTCAGGCGGAGGCGATGGCCCGGTCGGTCAGGCGCTCGCCCGACTCGAGGTCGAACACGTGGACGTGTCCGGGAACCGGGGCCAGCACGACCGTCTCGCCCGCGTTGGGGTGACGACGACCGTCGACGCGCGCGACCAGGTCGGTGCGCTTGCCGTTGATGTCGGTGTGGCCGTAGAGGTAGCCGTCGGCGCCGAGCTCCTCGACGAGGTCGACGACGACCGAGAGGCCGCGGCCGTCGGCGGGGGCGACCTGGATGTCCTCGGGGCGCACACCGATGGTGACCTCGGAGCCGTGGGCCTTGCCGATGGTGTCGGCCTCGACGGGGACGACGAGGTCGCCGAAGCTCACGCCACCCTCGGCCAGGTCGGCGGTGAAGAGGTTCATCGCGGGCGAGCCGATGAAGCCGGCCACGAAGACGTTCTTCGGGGTCTCGTACAGGTCGCGCGGCGTGCCGACCTGCTGGAGCAGGCCGTCCTTGAGGACCGCGATGCGGTCGCCCATGGTGAGGGCCTCGGTCTGGTCGTGGGTGACGTAGACCGTGGTGACGCCGAGGCGACGCTGGAGCGAGGCGATCTGGGTGCGCGTCTGGACGCGGAGCTTGGCGTCGAGGTTCGACAGCGGCTCGTCCATCAGGAAGACCTGGGGCTGGCGCACGATCGCGCGGCCCATGGCGACACGCTGACGCTGACCACCCGAGAGGGCCTTGGGCTTGCGGGTGAGGTACTGCTCGAGGTCGAGGAGCTTGGCGGCCTCGAGGACGCGCGCAGCGCGCTCCTCCTTGCCGACGCCGGCGATCTTGAGCGCGAAGCCCATGTTCTCGGCGACGGTCATGTGGGGGTACAGCGCGTAGTTCTGGAAGACCATCGCGATGTCGCGGTCCTTCGGGGGCACGTCGGTGACGTCGCGGTCGCCGATGAGGATGCGACCCGAGTTGACCTCCTCGAGCCCCGCGAGCATGCGCAGGGAGGTGGACTTACCGCAGCCCGAGGGGCCGACGAGGACGAGGAATTCGCCGTCTGCGACGTCGAGGTTCAACTTGTCGACGGCGGGGCGGGTTCCGCCCGGGTACAGACGGGTTGCGTTGTCGAAGGTGACGGACGCCATGTTTTCTTCTCCTTCACCGGCAGGTACGTGCCGGACGATCCGTAGTGAATGGAATGAACGGGGGCGACCCCGTGCGCCCGACAGTGGACGCAGGGTCAGTATCGCACGTGTCTGGTCATTTCTCAGCCAGCCTCGTTAGCATCGTTGATCGTTCGCTCCACCCGCGCGTTCCCCCCGATTTCATGCGGCAGACGTTTATGCCCGGAAGGTTTCATGTCCCACGACCAGTCCCCGAACGTTCCCGCCGAACGCGACCGTCGCGAGGCGGTGCGTGAGAAGGCGCAGCAGGTCAAGGCGAAGCAGACGCGCTGGCGCATCGCGCGTCGATCGCTGCTGGGCGTCGGGGCCGTCGCGGTCATCGCCGTGGGTGCGGTCGGGGTCTCCGCCGCGCTGAACTCGCGCGAGGCGCGCTCGCAGGCCCTGCCCGACACGGCGACCGACGACGGTTTCGTGGTGACCTCCGCGACGGGCGTCGCCGACCCCCTCGCCGATCAGACCGTCGACGGCAGCGCCGCGACGATGTCGACGGATGCCGCCCCCTCGCCCGCCGCGACTCCGGAACCGACCGGAACGGCCGCTCCGGTCGACATCCGCGTGTACGTCGACTACATGTCGACCGAGGCGCACGAGTTCCAGGCGGCCAATGCGACCCAGCTGTCGAAGTGGGTCGACGACGGCGCGGCGACCCTCACCTACTACCCGGTCGCCATGCTGACCTCGAAATCCAACGGCACGAAGTACAGCCTGCGGGCCGCGGGTGCGGCGGCGTGCGTCGCGACCCACGCCTCGGACCGTTTCTTCGCCTACAACCACGAGCTGTTGACCAACCAGCCCGCGGTGGACTCCGACGGCTACAGCGACCAGCAGCTCGCCGACATGGCCCAGGGCGCCGGCGTCAGCGACGTGGCGACCGTGCGCGACTGCATCGAGGACGAGACGTACACCTCGTGGGCGAAGGCGGCGACCGACCGCGCCATCAAGGGCCTGCCGGGTACCGACGGTCACGCGCTCACCGCGACTCCGACGGTGCTCGTGAACGGCACGGAGTACGTCGGGAACATGGATGACGCGAAGGAGTTCGCGCAGTTCGTGCTCACCGTCGACAGCAACGCGTACTACTCCACGGCCACTCCGACGCCCACCCCCTCGGCGACTCCCGCGGGTTGATCGGCCGCTCGACGCAGCACGTGCGACATACCCGACGTATGAGATTCTGGTGACATGGACGACGAGATCGAGGACTCCCCGCCGCGGCGGTCCCGTGGTCAGTTGACGGTGTGGGTCGAAGAGTTCCTCACTCAGGGTCACGCCGTGGCCGGCACCATCAAGGTCGTCGACCAGGAAGATGCCGACGGTCAGGACACCGGGCTGGTGGTCATGAACCTCCGCAACACCAAGGCGTCGATCTACATGCAGCCGCGCGGCTACGACGACCCCCTGTGGGAGGCGACGCTCACCGCGCGCCCCGATGACCTCACGCTCAGCCCCCACGACATGGCGAGCCTCGCCGCCGAATTGGTCATCGCCGGCAATCTCTGCTCCTTCCTGCAGTTCAAATCGCTGGAGTGGGATCGCCAGAGCGGGCGGCACGACTGAGGTCGTCGCGCGTCGTAGACTCGATCGCCGAGGCGCTGAGCGCCTCACGCCGGCTTGGCGCAATTGGTAGCGCACCGTACTTGTAATACGGGGGTTGCAGGTTCAAGTCCTGTAGCCGGCACGTCGCCCGTGACGATCTGGTCCGCCCGCCGACGCCACGGGGCTCAGGATCCGTGACGCGTGGTCCACTCCCGGAACGGCGCCGTCGCGTCATCCACCTCGATCTGCTCGGCGGGCAGCGCACGGTCCTCGGGTGCCATCGTGTACTCGTCGTAGAACGACGCCAGCGTCATGAGCCGGTTGCCGTCCTCGTAGTGCTCGCCCTCCTGCTCCCGCGTGACGGCGAAGAAGAGACGGTCCGGCTGGGCGTAGTACACGGCGCCCAGGCACATCGGGCACGGATAGGCCGTGACGTACATGTCGTGACCGGCCAGGTCGCGGATGCCCTTCTCGGCGGCCGCGCGGATGGCGCGGATCTCGGCGTGCGCGGTCGGGTCGCCGTCCTGGGCGACGTGATTGACCGCCTCGACGACGATCTCGCCGTCCTTGACGATGAGACACGCGAAGGGCTTGCCTCCGGCATCGACGTTCTCGTGCGCGCGCGAGACGGTGAGGGCGGACAGCTCCTGGTGGTTCATGGCTCGACGCTAGGCGTCCGGTCGTCCGCGGTCCGGGGCTGGGCGGCGGGGGAGAACCGTGCTAGTGACGGCTCACGACAGGGCGTTCGCGAGCGCCACGAGGAAGACGCCCCCCGCGGCGACCGTGACCAGCCCCGCGAGCAGTGCACCGGCGATGGCGAGGGCGCGCAGGGGGCCGGGGCGGGTACCCGCCTCCCCGGCGAAGAGGAGGGCCGCGACGCCGACGACGAGCATGATGAGGTCTCCCACGAGACCGACCGGCGCCCACACGACGCTCGCCATCGCCGCCACCCCCGCGAGCAACGCCACGACATGGCGGACGTGGTTGCCAGGCGGGGCGGCTTCGGAGCTCATGGACGCGTCGTTCGTCAGCGCGGCCGCACGCGCAGCCACCGCGTCCCGTGCGCAGCGAGGGTCACACCGGCTCCCAACCAGATCGGCGCGGACGAGACGAGGTCTAGCGCCTCGGGCGCCATGCCCGACAGGGTCAGCGCGTCGATCTCGACGGCCGAGTCGGCGACGTTGGCGAGGACGAGGACGGCGAATCCGTTGTCGCCCGGGCGGAGGAAGGCGACGACAGAGGGGACGTGGGCGTCGAAGGCGATCAGCTCGTTGCCGGAGAACTCCGGGGTCGCGCGGCGGACGTCGAGCAGACGCGTGAGACGGGCGAACACGCGTCCGGCCGGGGTGTCGGCATCCCTCCGGTCCGCGTAGTTCTGCGCGGGACGGAAGGGGCGGTGCACCCATCGACTGTCGCCCGCCTCCTCCGGGCGGTCGGAATAGCCGTAGTCGTTGAGCTGGGCCACCTCGTCGCCGAGGTAGAGCAGCGGGATGCCGCCGGTGGACAGGGCCAGCGCGTGCGCCAGGATGACGCGGTCCTCGCCACCGGCGTCGCCCGCCTCGATCCCGGCGAGGGATGCCGTGGTGCCGGTGACGCGGGCATCGCCCGTGCGGGGGTTCTCCTGGAACGGCACGCCGCGGGCGAAGGTGCCCTCGGCTCGGCCGACGTAGAAGTCGTTGAGGAAGCGGCGATGCGGGGAGCCGTCGATCCCAAGCTCGGCGGCATCCTCATCGGCGAAGGTCCACCCGATGTCGTCGTGGCTGCGTACGTAGTTGACCCAGGCCGTGCCCGCGGGAAGGGCGTGGCGCCGCTCGAGGGCCTGCTGGAGGAGGCGTCCGTCTCGGGTGGCCAGCGCCTCCCAGGTCAGCGCCATCTGCAGGGGGTTGTAGGAGATCTGGCATTCGTCGGGGGAGATGTACGACACGACCTCGTCGGGGTGCACGATCGCCTCCGACTTGAACAGCAGCCCGGGAGCGGCCATCCGCAGCACGGCGTTGAACGCCTGCAGCAGCAGGTGCGCCTCGGGCAGCGACTCGCACGTGGTGCCGAGGCGCTTCCAGATGAAGGCCACGGCATCCATCCGCAGGATCTCCACGCCCTGGTTCGCCAGGTACAGCATCTCGCCGGCCATGGCCTCGAAGACGGCGGGATTGGCGTAGTTCAGGTCCCACTGGAAGTGGTAGAAGGTCGCCCAGATCCACCGGCCGTCGTCGAGCTGCACGAACGAGCCCGGGTGGTCGTCGGGGAAGATCTCGCGAGTAGTCCGCTCGTACGCGTCGGGCATCTCGCGGTCGGGGAAGATGAGGTAGAAGTCCTCGTACCCGCGCTCGCCCGCGACGGCCTTCTGCGCCCAGCGGTGCTCGTTGCTGGTGTGGTTGAAGATGAAGTCGACGACGAGCGAGATGCCGGCCCGGCGCAGTTCGGCGGCGAGTTCGGCGAGGTCGGCCATCGTGCCGAGCTTCGGGTTGACGCGGCGATAGCTCGAGACCGCGTAGCCGCCGTCGCTGTTGCCCTCGGGGCTCTCGAACAGCGGCATGAGGTGCAGGTAGGTCAGGCCGAGCTCGCGGAAATACGGGATGGAGTCCCGGATGCCGCTGAGTCCGCCGGCGTACCGGTCGACGTAGCAGACCCCTCCGACCATGCGCTCGCTCTCGAACCACTCCGGCTCGCTCTCTCGCGCGCGGTCGAGTGCTTTGAGGTCGGCGGGACGCGCCGCCCAGGAACGTCGGGCGAGGTCGACCACGGAGGCCAGACGCTCGAAGCCGTCGGCGCGGTCGCCGTAGAGCTGGGCGAACAGGTCGTGGAGCCGGGGGAGATGCACCTCGGCGTTCGCCAGGAACTCGCGATCGACCTGGTCGGCGGCGAGGTCGGCGAGGATCGCGGGGACGTCGTGGGAGGTGCCTTGGAGCTGTGTCACGGGGGAAATCCTGACGCATCGGAGGGGATGGGGCGACAACGACGTGGTCTCGATCTCGGCACGGATGCCGGGGTGCGCGGTACATCCTCTTCAAAACACGGGCGGTGGGGGCGGCGTACCCGCGGCGAGGGGAGGGGCGCGAGCGATCCGGACGGGGGCGCGAGTCGACCCTTTTGTTCCGTCTGTGTGGTACAAATTGTGCCAGCGGAAAGATACGAAAGGTGGGCGCACGATGATGGGCGAGATCGCAAGCATCGCGAGCAGGCTGTGGCAGGTGTCGCCGGCCGAGATCGGGTGGGGGCTGGCGTCGTCCCCGGTGGTGTGCGCCGCCGGAGCCGTCGTCCTCGCCCTCATCGTCGCTCGCGTCCGGCGGCGACCGGGCGGGGCGTCCGCCGCCGGCGCCGATCGCGAACGCGTCGCGCTCGGCGCGCTCGCCCTCATGGTGGGCGCGGCGTGGCTCGCCGACGTCGTCCTGCGCGGGTACGTCTTCGACATGTCGGCGACCGTGTCGTGGTGGCGGTTCGCCGTCGCTCCTCTCGTCGCAACCGGCGGCCTCGTCGTCCTGGGCGCCTCGCTGCGCGCCGGAGGGGCGCGGCGCGCGGTCGATGCCCTCTCGGTGACGCGGCGCACCTGGACGACCTTCGGGCCGCGGCGCGAACTCGTCGCTCTCGTCACGCTCGCCGCCCTCACCGGGGCGATCGTCGTGGTGTTCGGGACCACGGCGATGTCGCTCGATTCGGGGGTCAGTGCTCACGTCGCCTTGGACGCCCCCAATACCGCGTACGCACCCGTCGTTCTGCCCTTTCCCGGGTGGGCCTACGGCATCCCCACGATCTCGGCCCTCATGCTCGTGATCGCGGCGACCGTCTTCGCGCTGCATCGGAACAGCGTCCGTCCCTTCCGTGGGGGCCTCGGGTGGGACGAGGAGCGCTCTCGACGCGCGATGACGGCCCGCGGGCTGGTCGCCGTCGCTCTCGCGGCGACGCTCCTGGCGCTGGCGGGTCTGCTGCGCATGGCGCGGGCGGCCGTCCTCACGTCGATGACGTTCGCCCACAGCGGGGAGACCGTGAACGTCTCCGTCCCGCACGAGGATCTCATCGTTCTCGGCGGGATGCTCGCGCCCGTGCTCGAGATCAGCGGGGCCGTGGTGCTCGCGCTCCTCGTCATCCGCGCGGGCGAGCTCGTCGCGCCCGGCCGGCGCCTCGCGCGGACCGCGGGGAGCGCGGCGTGAGGACTCCGACTCCGGACGACGTCGTCGAGCCCGCCTCGACCGATGACCTCCACCGCTTCTTCCGCGGGCTGATCGTCTCGGGGCGGCTCGGCGCCGGGGAGAAGCTGCCGACGGTGCGTCAAGCCGCCGTCGACTTCGGTGTGGCGCCGGGAACGGTGCAGAAGGCGTATCGCGCCCTCGAGGCGGACGGTCTCACCGTGAGCAGGGTGGGGTCGGGAACCCGTGTCGCCCCCGGGGTGGCCGCGCTCTCGGCCGATCTCGCGCGACGCCTCCGGTCGATCGCCGATGCGGCGGCGGCGGAGGGGGTCGATCTCGAGACGCTGATCGACGTCTTGCGCACCATGTCGGACGACGTCCGTTCCGCGTGACCTATCGGCGCGCGTCGGACGCGACCGGCCGTCCCCTACGATCGACCGTGGCCCCCGAGCGGGGGAACGAGGGGAGAGCGGTGGCGGAGCGCGGATCGGTCGGCCTCGCCGTCGCCGGAGCGGTGCTCATCGGCGCCCTCACGGCCCTCCAGGCCCGCATCAACGGCACGCTCGGGGCGGAGATCGGTGACGGGTTCGTCGCGGCCGCGATCTCGTTCGGGTCGGGATTGATCATCCTCATCGCGCTGTCGGCCCTGGTTCCGCAGGGTCGCCGCGGATTCGAGCGCCTCGTGTCCGGCATCCGATCGCGAACGATCCCCGCGTGGATGCTGCTGGGCGGTCTTGCGGGAGCGTTCACCGTCGCGAGTCAGGGGCTGACCGTGGCGACCATCGGAGTCGCCCTCTTCACGGTCGGCTTCGTCGCCGGGCAGACCAGCGGGGGGCTCGTGCTGGACCGCGTCGGCTTCGGACCGGCGGGCGTCGTGCCCGTCACGGTGCGACGCGTCATCGGCGCGCTCCTGGCGATCGCCGGGGTCGTGGTGTGCCTGTCGGGGGATGCCGTCAACGGTGTGCCGCTGTGGATGCTCATCGTTCCGGCGATCGCCGGAGCGGGCGTCGCCTGGCAGCAGGGGACCAACGGGCGACTGCGCGTGCGCGTGGAGAGTCCGCTGACGGCGACGCTGGTGAACTTCATCGGCGGCACCGTGGTGCTGCTCGTGGCCGCGTTCGTTCACGTCGGTGTCGTGGGCGCTCCCCGCGCCGTGCCGACGGAACCGTGGCTCTACGTCGGCGGGGCGGTCGGCGTGATCTACATCTTCCTGTCGGCGGTGGTCGTGCGTCGAACGGGCGTGCTGCTGCTGGGTCTCGGGTCGGTGGTCGGCCTGCTCACCACCTCGGTGCTGCTCGACGCCCTCTGGCCCGCCCCCGCCGCACCCGCCACCCCGGTGGCGCTTCTCGCCGCCGCCGTGGCGATCTCCGGGGTCGCCGTGGCCGCCGTGCCGTGGAGGCGCCGGAGCCGCTAGGAGCGTTCCCCCCGGACGCGGCCCGACACGTCGGCCGTTCGCGCGGCTCACGCCGCGCGCCCGCGGCGCGTTCATGCCCCGCCGGAGACACGACGACGCCGCCGACCGGAGTCGGCGGCGTCGAGGCCGTGGCATCGCGCGCGTCAGAGGCGCGCTTCGTCGACCGTGCGTTTCTTCTTGCCCCCCGGCATGCGCGAGAGGTGCTTCGCGGCATCCAGCGTCTTGCGCCGGACCGGCCGCGACATCTTCGGCTTGCCGCCGACGTAGAGCCAGCCCAGCAGCACCTCGTGCTTCGCCAGGCCGTGAGCCTTCGCCAGCACCTTGTGGCGGGTGTTGTCGTCGGTGCGCCAGAACACCCCGAACCCCGCCTCGTCGAGCACGAGACTCAGCATGTGGGCGACACCGGATGCCACGGCCTCCTGCTCCCACGAGGGGATCTTCTTCGAGCCGAGATCGGCCACGACCGCGATGATGAGCGGAGCGCGCCGGGGCTTGGAGGAATACCCCTTCTTGCCGTCGGCCTTGTTCAGCGCACGCGCGAGGAGATCGCGATCCGCACCGCGGATCTCGATCAGGCGCCACGGTTTCAAGCTCTTGTGATCCGCGACGCGACCGGCCGCGGCGACGAAGGCCTCGAGCTCGGGGCCGGTCGGGGCGAGGTCGGTGACCTTCGACCACGACCGACGGTCGCGCATGGCTTCGAGGGCGCTCATGCTCCGTCGGCGGGGGAGTCGGCCGGGGTGAAGTTCAGCGACAGCGAATTCATGCAGTACCGGTCGCCGGTGGGGGTGCCGAAGCCGTCGGGGAAGACGTGTCCCAGGTGCGAGCCGCAGTTGGCGCACCGCACCTCGGTGCGCTGCATCCCGTGGCTGTTGTCGTCGATCAGCTCGACCGCTTCGGGTCGAACCGACTCGTAGAAGCTGGGCCATCCGCAGTGCGAGTCGAACTTGGTGCCGCTCTGGAACAGCTCGTTGCCGCACGCGGCGCAGGTGTAGAGGCCGGCGCGGCTCTCGTCGAGCAGCTCACCGGTCCAGGCGCGCTCGGTTCCCGCCTGGCGCAGCACCGCGTACTGCTCGGGGCTGAGCTCGGCGCGCCACTGGTCGTCGGACTTGTCGACGGCGTAGGTCATGTGTTCTCTCCTTCGTCTGCTCCCATTGTCTCGTGCCCGGCGCCGACCGGGTCGTGCTGCGATGATTCGTGAGTGGATCAGGATGCCGTGGATGCCGTCGTCGAACGCTACGGACGGTTCGCCCGCGACGAGGCGCCCGGCCGATCCGCGGTCTACGAGGCCTGGGCGCATCGCGTGGCGAAGGATCCGACGGTCGCTGCCGCGCTCGCGCCGATTCCCGAGACCCGCCGTCAACCCCCGCTCGTCTTCGCGGTGATGCGCGTGCGCGGGGCGCCGATGGACGACGTCGACGCGTGGGCCCCGTGGGTCGTCGCACACGCCGACGAGATCGCCGCGCAGTGCCGGGTGCGCAGCGTGCAGACCAACGAGCCGCTCCGGTGCGCCGCTCTGCTGCCGGCGCTCGCCCGCATCGACGGTCCGATCGCGCTGCTCGAGGTCGGCGCGAGCGCCGGGCTGTGCCTGTACCCCGACCGGTACTCGTACCGCTACCGCCGAGGCGACGAGCTCATCGCCCTCGACCCGGTCGACGGCCCCTCGACGGTCGAGTTGCACAGCGACCTGACCGGCGACCCCGTCCTTCGAATGCCCGAGATCGTCTGGCGCGCCGGGATCGACCTCAACCCGCTCGACGCCCGCGACGCGGATGACCGGGCGTGGCTCGAGGGGCTCGTGTGGCCGGGGGAGGAGGGGCGACGTGAGCGCATCGTCGCCGCTCTCGACATCGCCGCCGTCGATCCGCCGCTCCTGATTTCCGGCGACGGCGCGGACGCCCTGCCCGCGCTCGCCGCGCAGGCCCCCGCCGACGCCACGCTCGTGGTCACGACGCCGGGCGTGCTCGCGCACGTGCCGCGCGCTCGGCGCGGGGCGGTCATCGACGCCGCCCGCACCGCGGGACGCTGGGTGACGCTCGACGCCCCCGGCCTCCACGACGGATGGACGGGAGCACCGGGCGTGAAACGGGGCGGCTTCGCCCTGGCGCTGGACGGGGAGGTGCTGGCCGAGGTGGATCCACTCGGCGCGTGGGTGGCGTGGCATCCGGGAGGGGCGTCGTCGGCGCAGTAGCGTGGCGCCGTGCCTCTTTCGGACCGCGACCTCGCCTTCCTCGCCTTCGAGGGTGAATGGCGGCGCCACGCGGGTGCGAAGGAGGAGGCGATCCGGGCGGAGTTCGACCTCACGCCGGCGCGCTACTACCAGCTGCTGGGGCGGTTGATCGACACCCCCGACGCCCTCGCGCACGACCCGATGCTCGTTCGCCGTCTGCGGCGGCGACGCGACGACGCAGTGGCGCAGCAGCGCGCCCGGCTGGGTCGGACGGCGGCCCGCTGACGGGGTGCTCAGGCGTCGACCGATAGCATCGTCCAATGGCCAGATCGACCTTCCCTCGGGATCGCTTCGACGACCTGCCCGATTCCACCGGCCGGGTCGGGGCGCACCGGGCCGAGCGACCGCGCACGCGCGGATGGATCGTGTTCCTGTGGGCGGCCATCGCCACGCTCGTGCTCATCATCGTGGGCATCTTCGGGTCCCTCGTGGCCTCGGGCCGCATCAGCCTCGGCGCCGATGACGCACCCGTTCCGACCGTGTCGGCAGAACCGACCGAGGCCGTCGTCGTCGACACCTCGTACTCCGTGGTGGTGCTGAACGGCACGGGCCAGGACGGCCTCGCCGCGACGGTGCGCGATCAGATCGTGGCGGCGGGGTGGGCCGGTGACACCGTCGAGACGGGGGACTCCGACTCCACCGATTTCGCTCAGACCACGATCTACTACCTGCGCGACGGCGACGAGGCGGCGGCGCGGGGCCTCGCGCAGACCATCGGCGGCGCCGAGGTCGCGCAGAGCGACTTCCTGCAGCCGACCGACGACCCGAACACCCCCGACGACGAGAGCGCCGTCAAGCGACTCGTCGTGGTGATCGGCCTCGACCGCGCCGCCGGCGCGACCCCCTCCGCCACCGCGCAGTGACCCTCTCGCGCCGCGTGTTTCCGCGGCGTAACAAGTTGGGGGCACGCGCGTCAACAATCCCCGGAGGGGCCGGTTCGGCGGCATCCGGCGTGCTTACGATGACCGAGTCATCCAGCAACAGGAGATTCGCATGACGCAGGGCACCGTCAAATGGTTCAACGCCGAGAAGGGCTACGGGTTCATCACCGTGTCCGATGGGCAGGACGTGTTCGTCCACTACTCGAGCATCGAGATGTCGGGCTTCCGCGTCCTCGAGGAAGGTCAGGCGGTCGAATTCACCGTCGGCACCGGTCAGAAGGGCCCGCAGGCGGAGTCCGTGCGACTGGCCTGATCCGCTGGCTCGAACGCCGTGGCATCCCTCACCGGGATGCCACGGCGTTCGTCGTCTCACGGACGGCCTCGCGGCTTGCACTCCCCAGGGGCGAGTGCCAGAATGAGTTAGCACTCGCTTTCGTCGAGTGCCAAAATCTGGAAGTCACCCGTCCGGGAGGGACGACACACTTATGGCAAAGATCATCGCTTTCGACGAAGAGGCCCGTCGCGGTCTCGAGCGCGGCCTCAACACGCTGGCCGACGCCGTCAAGGTGACCCTGGGCCCCCGCGGTCGCAACGTCGTGCTCGAGAAGAAGTGGGGCGCCCCCACGATCACGAACGACGGTGTCTCGATCGCCAAGGAGATCGAGCTCGACGACCCGTACGAGAAGATCGGCGCCGAGCTGGTCAAGGAGGTCGCCAAGAAGACCGACGACGTCGCGGGTGACGGCACCACCACCGCCACCGTTCTCGCCCAGGCGCTCGTGCGCGAGGGCCTGCGCAACGTCGCGGCCGGCGCCGACCCCATCTCGCTCAAGAAGGGCATCGAGAAGGCCGTCAAGGCCGTCACCGACGAGCTGCTCTCCTCCGCCAAGGAGGTCGAGTCCAAGGAGCAGATCGCCGCCACCGCGTCGATCTCCGCCGCCGACCCCGCGATCGGCGAGCTCATCGCCGAGGCCATCGACAAGGTGGGCAAGGAAGGCGTCGTCACCGTCGAGGAGAGCAACACCTTCGGCACCGAGCTCGAGCTCACCGAGGGCATGCGCTTCGACAAGGGTTACATCAACCCCTACTTCGTCACCGACCCCGAGCGTCAGGAAGCGGTCTTCGAAGACCCGTACATCCTGATCGCCAACCAGAAGATCTCCAACATCAAGGACCTTCTGCCGATCGTCGACAAGGTGATCCAGGAGGGCAAGGAGCTCCTCATCATCGCCGAGGACGTCGAGGGCGAAGCGCTCGCGACCCTGGTGCTGAACAAGATCCGCGGCATCTTCAAGTCGGTCGCCGTCAAGGCTCCCGGCTTCGGCGACCGCCGCAAGGCTCAGCTGCAGGACATCGCGATCCTCACCGGCGGCCAGGTCATCACCGAAGAGGTGGGCCTCAAGCTCGAGAACGCGACCGTCGACCTGCTCGGCCGTGCTCGCAAGGTCATCATCACCAAGGACGAGACCACGATCGTCGAGGGTGCCGGTGAGTCGGAGCTGATCGAGGGTCGCGTGACCCAGATCCGCCGCGAGATCGAGAACACCGACAGCGACTACGACCGCGAGAAGCTCCAGGAGCGCCTCGCGAAGCTCGCCGGTGGCGTCGCCGTCATCAAGGCCGGAGCCGCGACCGAGGTCGAGCTCAAGGAGCGCAAGCACCGCATCGAAGACGCCGTGCGCAACGCCAAGGCCGCCGTGGAAGAGGGTGTCGTCGCCGGTGGTGGCGTCGCGCTCATCCAGGCCGGCAAGAACGCTCTCGCGAACCTCCAGCTCTCGGGCGACGAGGCGACCGGTGCGAACATCGTCAAGGTCGCCATCGAGGCTCCGCTCAAGCAGATCGCGCTGAACGCCGGTCTCGAGCCCGGTGTCGTCGCGAACAAGGTGTCGGAGCTCCCCGTGGGCCACGGCCTCAACGCCGCGACCGGCGAGTACGGTGACCTGTTCGCACAGGGCATCATCGACCCCGCCAAGGTGACCCGCTCTGCTCTGCAGAACGCCGCGTCGATCGCCGGTCTGTTCCTCACGACCGAGGCCGTCGTCGCCGACAAGCCCGAGAAGGTCGCCGCTCCCGCGGGCGACCCGACGGGTGGCATGGACTTCTGATCCACGCCTGACGCCCGAGAACGCCCCCTCCTCCGGGAGGGGGCGTTCTCCGTTCCGGCGGGCCGGGTGGCGCGGTCTCACACGCCGATGACGGTGCCCCGGTCGCCCGAGGCGGCGCGTCGACGAACGACGCCGCCGAGCCCTCTCGCTCGCGCGAGCGCTCGAGCCTGCCGCGTGTCCTTCCGGCGTGCTGCGGATCGTTTCGCCCACGTCGCGAGACGACCAGGCGGCGTGATCTGCCGAAGGGACTAGCTCACGCGGTCCCGGCCGGACGATCCCCGCCGGGAAACGGAGCGCGGCGTCTCAGGCCGGGGTGTCGGGCCGGTGATCGTCGGGGAGGCGCTCGAGCGGCTGCGTCTCGATCAGCGCATGCTCCGCGGCGTCGCGACGATCGGCCAGCGGAAGAGACACCCGGAACGTCGCGCCCCCGCCGGGGGTGTCGACGACCTCGACCGTGCCGTGCAGCAGATCGACGATGGATGCCACGATCGACAGACCGAGGCCGGATCCGCCGGTCTCGCGCGTGCGCGAGGTGTCGGCGCGCCAGAAGCGCTGGAAGATCTGGTCGCGGATCTGCTCGGGAACGCCCTCGCCGTGGTCGATGATCTCGATCCAGCCCATGTCGTTCTCGGCATCCACTCCCACGCGCAGCCCGATGGGGGAGTCGTCGGCGGTGAATCGACGCGCGTTGCCCAGGAGGTTCGCCACCACCTGACGCACCTTGTTCTCGTCGCCCAACACGATCGGCGCCAGCCGCGGTGTGGGACGCATCGCTCCGGCCGGCGGGGCGGCCGGCTCGGTCGTCGGTGCCTCCCCGGTCGTCGTGGCGGGATCGGTGCCGTCCTTCTGGCGGCGGCGCAGGCGCGACAGCGTGGCTCCGGCGATCGCCATGGCCGACGTGGTGGGAGCCGTGCGGCGTCGCGTCGCGGACTCGGAGGGGTGTCCGCCCGAATCGAGCAGTGGATCGAGGGTGATCGTGGGCAGCACGAGCGGACCGCGAGAAGTGGTGTCGTCGACCGTGACCTCGCGCTGGGGCGAGGTCACCCGCAGGTCGAGGGCGGCGTCACGTGCGATGGGACGCAGGTCGAGCTCGGTGATCGAGACATCACGGCGCTCGTCGAGGCGGGCGAGCGCGAGGAGATCCTCGACGAGCGCCCCCATGCGGATCGCTTCCTTCTCGATGCGCTCCATCGACTGCGCCACGTCCTCGTCGGAGCGGATCGCCCCCATGCGGTAGAGCTCGGCATAGCCGCGCATCGTCACGAGCGGGGTGCGCAGCTCGTGGCTCGCGTCACCGATGAACCGGCGCATCTGCCGCACGGTGGCATCCCGTTGCCCGAGCGCGCCGTCGATGCGCGCGAGCATGGCGTTGATGGCGGTCTTGAGCCGCCCCACCTCGGTGTCGGGCACGATGTCGGTGAGGCGCTGGCTGAAATCGCCCGCGGCGATGTCCATCGCGGTCGTCTCGACCTGGCGCAGGTTGCGGAAGGCGAGCGTCACCAGCCACCTCGTGAGCAGGGCCGTGGCGATGAGGATGAGCAGCGCGACGAACGCGTAGATGCCGACGTACGCGGCGACGATGCGGTCGGTGGGCGCCAGGGGCTGCACGACCATCTGCGTGTAGACGCCGGGGTTGCCCGGCACCTGCAGGACGCCGACGCGCGCGAGGAAGTGCGCTCCGGAGTCCGGGTCCTCCAGCTCGATGCGTCGGTCGATCTGGCCGTACGTCTGCTCGACGGTGAAGGTGTCGGGCAGCTGCGGCAGCGCCTTCGACGACGTGCCGTTGTAGAAGGCCTCGCGTCGGCCGTCAGGACCGTAGACCACGACCATCGACCCGATCTGCGGGGCGTTCTCGACCTGCGTGAACTCGATGCCGCCGTCGACCGGTGTCGTGGTGAAGATGCTGTTGGCGATGCTGCCCGCCGCCTGCTGGGCCAACTGCTCGTCGAGATTGTTCACCAGCGTGGTGCGCAGGAACACCATGGTGCCGATACCCGCGGTGAACAGACCGATCGCGAGCAGCGCGACGGTCACACCGGTGACCTTGGTCCGAAGGCTCAGACCTCGCCACCAGCGCGTCAGGGCATCGTCGGAGGGCGACAGGGCGGACGCCTTCCGCTCAGGCGCTCTTGCCCGACTTCAGCATGTAGCCGAAGCCGCGCTTGGTCTGGATGAGCGGCTCGGAGGAGTGCGGGTCGATCTTGCGACGCAGGTACGAGATGTAGCTCTCGACGATGCCGGCGTCGCCGTTGAAGTCGTACTCCCAGACGTGGTCGAGGATCTGGGCCTTCGACAGCACGCGATTGGGGTTGAGCATGAGGTAACGCAGGAGCTTGAACTCCGTGGGGCTGAGGTCGATCGAGACGTCGCCGACGCTGACGTCGTGGGTGTCCTGGTCCATCGTCAGCTCGCCGGTGCGGATGATCGACTCCTCATCGGCCTGCATCGTGCGACGCAGGATCGCCTGGATGCGGGCGACGATCTCATCGAGGCTGAAGGGCTTGGTGACGTAGTCGTCGCCCCCGGCATTCAGCCCCTCGATCTTGTCCTCGGTCTCGTCCTTCGCGGTGAGGAAGAGGATGGGGGCGGTGTAGCCCGCACCCCGCAGCCGCTTGGTGACGCTGAAGCCGTTCATGTCGGGCAGCATCACGTCGAGCACGATGAGGTCGGGTTCTTCTTCGAGCACGGCCGAGATCGTCTGCGCGCCGTTGGCCACGGCTCGCACCTGGAAACCGGCGAAGCGCAGGCTCGTGATGAGCAGGTCGCGGATGTTCGGTTCGTCGTCCACGACGAGGATGCGAGGAGCTGTCATCCCCTCATTATCGTGATCCGACCCCGCAATGTCCTGGATATGGAACGGAAAGCCGCGTGCTGGTATGCGTCAGGCGGCCGCGGCGTCGATCCCGTCGGCATCCAGGATCGTGTAGGCGTAGCCCTGCTCGGCGAGGAAGCGCTGACGGTTCTGCGCGAAATCCTGGTCGACGGTGTCGCGCGCGATGAGGGTGTAGAAGCTCGCCGTGTGGTTCGACTGCTTAGGCCGCAGCAGACGTCCGAGACGCTGCGCCTCCTCCTGCCGCGAGCCGAACGAGCCCGACACCTGGATCGCGACGGACGCCTCGGGGAGGTCGACCGAGAAGTTCGCCACCTTCGAGACGACGAGCAGCGGGATGCTGCCGTCGCGGAAGCCCTGGAACAGTTCCTCGCGCTCGGGGATCGGGGTGGCGCCGGTGATCTGCGGGGCGTTCAACGCCTCGGCGAGCTCGTCGATCTGATCGAGGTACTGCCCGATGACCAGCACGCGCTCACCCGGATGCCGCTGCACCAGGCGGCGCGTGACGTCGATCTTCGCGGGGGCGGTGGCGGCGAGGCGATAGCGATCCTCGTCGGCCGCGGCGGCGTATTCGAGGCGCTCGTCGGCCGGGAGGTCGATGCGCACCTCGTAGCAGGCGGCCGGGGAGATGAAGCCCTGGGCCTCGATCTCCTTCCACGGCGCGTCGAAGCGCTTGGGGCCGATGAGGCTGAACACGTCGCCCTCGCGTCCGTCCTCGCGCACGAGCGTCGCAGTGAGGCCGAGGCGGCGGCGCGCCTGCAGGTCGGCGGTGAGCTTGAAGACCGGGGCGGGGAGGAGGTGCACCTCGTCGTACAGCACGAGGCCCCAGTCGAGGGCGTCGAGCAGGGCGAGGTGGGCGTACTGGCCTTTCCGCTTGGCGGTGAGGATCTGGTACGTCGCGATGGTGACCGGCTTGATCTCCTTCACCTGACCGGAGTACTCGCCGATCTCGTCGGGGGTCAGGGTCGTGCGCCGCAGCAGCTCGTCGCGCCACTGACGGGCGCTGACGGTGTTGGTGACGAGGATGAGGGTCGTCGTGCGCGTGTCGGCCATCGCCCCCGCGCCCACGAGCGTCTTGCCGGCGCCGCAGGGGAGCACCACGACGCCGGACCCGCCCTCGGAGAACGAGTCCACCGCCTGACGCTGGTAGGGGCGCAGGCTCCAGCCGTCTTCGGCGAGGTCGATCGGGTGCGGGGTGCCGGGGGTGTATCCGGCGAGGTCTTCGGCGGGCCAGCCGATCTTCAACAGCTCTTGTTTGATGTGACCGCGTGCCCATGCGTCGACGAGGTAACTGTCGGGGCTGGGATGCCCGATCAGCAGGGGAGCGATGCGCTTGTTGCGCGAGACCTCGCCGAGGACGGCGGCATCCGTCGACCGCAGGACGAGGGCGCCCTCGTCGTTGCGCTCGATGACGAGGCGCCCGTACCGGTTGACCGTCTCCCGGATGTCGGTGCTGACGGATGCGGGGACGGGGAAGCGCGACCACGTGTCGAGCGTCTCGAGCATCGCGTCGGCGTCGTGGCCGGCCGCGCGGGCGTTCCACAGGCCGAGCCGCGTGATCCGGTAGGTGTGGATGTGCTCGGGTGCGCGCTCGAGCTCGGCGAAGACCGCGAGCTCGTGCCGCGCCGTCTCCGCCTGGGGGTGCGCGACCTCGAGGAGGACGGTGCGGTCGCTCTGCACGATCAAGGGGCCGTCAGACATAGCGTTCGAGTCTACCGGGGTCGCAAGCAGCCCGGCGTCCCCTGGTCTCAGTCGACCGGGGCGACCCCTTCGATGTGCGAGAGGGGGAGCGTGCGCTCGACGTCGGCCGCGCGGTCGCGTCCGCGCAGGCGTCCGCCGCCGAGACCCGTCGCCTCGAGCCGGAACACTCGCGCCGACCCGTCGGGCAGCCGCACGGTCACGTCGACCACGGCGCGGGCGCGGACCGCGTGATCGAGCTCGCGCTCGAGCCACGCGGCATCGGAGTCCTGGGCGCCGTTGCGCAGGCGCCCCAGGAGCGGGGCGTAGAGCTCGTCGGGGTCGGACGCCGGCTGCTCGGCGCCGGCGAGCTTCGCGCGCTCGAGAGCGCGGGGGCGGCCGTCGGCGTCGACGGCGACAGCGGGATAGTGCGCGTCTGTGAGGGCCCAGAAAACGACGTCGGCCGAGACGTGGGAGACGAGGTCGTCGCCGTCGTCGCGCGCCAGGGCGATCGAGCGCAACGACTGATCGACCTCCATCGAGCGTCGCAGGGTCTCGTCGTCGGTGGTCACCCGCGTGAGAGAGGTGTCGGCGTCGACGCCCACGCGCACGCGGCCGTGCTCGGCGGAGGTGCGTTCGATGACGTACGCGAGCGGCTGCGGCAGGCCCGTGAGGGAGATTTCGGTGAGGAAGCTCCGGAGCGACTCCGCGGTCTCGCCAGCGGTGATCGCCGCGCCCACCGTGCCGGCGCTGAAACGGTAGCTCGAGGCCTGGGCGCGGGACTCGCGCGCGGCCATCGTGCGCAGCCGTACGTCGAGGTGGGGCGCCAGGGGTCCCGGCGCGATCGCGGTCAAGTCGTTCTGCAGGTAGACGCGGTCGACCTCGGGGGGCAGCAGCTCTTTCAACGCCGAGGTGTCGAGCTCGCCGCCGGCCGCGAGGGGGGCCGCCCAGGGCGCCACGCGTCCCGCCGCGTCGAGCAGGCCCCAGCGCACCAGCCGCCGGATCCACAGCGTCGCGCGCTCGGGCCCCTCGGGGTCGAAGGGGGTGGCGTCGGCCCAGTGCTCGCTGGGGATCCAGCCTCCGTCATCCGCTCGATACGCGCGGGGGAGAGCATCGCGCAGGGCCACCGCCGTGCGGCTCCAGCGCTCGAGGGTCGGCAGGCGCAGCCATTCGCGGCCCCGGGGCGAAACGAGCCACGCTCGGTCGTTCGCGCCCAGGAGGCCGACGTCGGAGGCGAGGCCGACCAGCAGGTCCGCTTCGGCGGCGGTGGTCACCGCCCCCGCGTCGACGAGTCGTCGCCGCTCCGTCGCGCCGAGCGACCCCGACCCGATACGGCCGAGGGGGGACTCGAGCGTGAGCATGAGGATGTCGGCGACCGAGGCGGCGTTGGTGAAAGCGGCCTCCGCCGCTGCCGAGGCCGTCTCCGCGGCCGGGGCGGGCGCCGTCGCGGACGGGGCCGCGGGCAGTCCGTCGGGGAGCGCCTCGTGCACCGCGCTCGTGACGGTCGGGAACGGGATGCCGTCGTCGCCGACCAGGGCGCGCGCGATCAGCGCGTCGCGCGCGGCGCCGGTGGCCGGGCTGCCGGCGACGGCGTCGAGCAGCGCGATCGCCTCGTCGCGCGTCAGGGCGGGCAGCTCCCGAGCGACCGAGGCCGGATCGAGAAGCGCCTCGGCGGCGTCGAACATGTCGCGCCAGGCGCTCGAGGGAGCGACGTGCCGCCCCGTGAACAGGCGTGCGAGAGAGGCGTCGTCGCGCGCGCCCAACGAGACCGCCAGTGCGCGTTGTGCGGAGGTCTCGGGCACGTCAGCGGGCCTTGTTGGCCCGCGCCCTTCGGGTGAAGCTCATGATGAGCACGGCCAGCAGGCACACGAAGGCGACCGGTGGGGCGATGTAGACGATGACCCCGATCGTCGGCCAGATGCCCGAGCCCATGTCGGCTCCGGAGCTGGAGCCAACGATGATCGCGAAGAAGCACACGATCGACAGCACGAGGAGACCCAGCGACATGAACGCCAGGATGCGGTCGATACGTCGGACGGGAACGTCGTCGCCCGGCGTGCTGCCGCCGGTGGTGCGGGTGCTCATCGCGCTCAGCCTACTGCCTGGCGCCGGTGTCGTAGGCTGGAAGACCGGGATCCGCTCGGTTCCCGCGTTCCGCCGCGCGTTCGCGCACATATCCAGCGAGGTGTCCATGCCCACCGGCAAGGTCAGGTTCTACGACGACGAGAAGGGCTTCGGCTTCATCAGCACCGATGACGGCCAGGACGTGTTCCTGCACGCCACGGCTCTGCCCGCCGGGACCCCCGCTCCCAAGGCCGGAACGCGCCTCGAGTTCGGCGTGGCCGACGGCAAGCGCGGACTGCAGGCGCTGTCGGTCCGCGTGCTGGACGCTCCGGTGAGCCTGTCGAAGCGGTCGCGCAAGCCGGCCGACGACATGGCGATCATCGTGGAGGACCTCGTGAAGCTCCTCGACGGCATCGGCGGTGACCTGCGTCGCGGTCGCTATCCCAGCGGCCCGCACGCCCAGAAGATCGCCGCGGTCCTGCGCAAGGTCGCCGATGACTTCGAAGCCTGAGCAGGGTGAGCCCTCGCCAGTCGCCGACGAGCGGCTGACCGGCGCGCACGATCTCGCCCTCGCGGCCCTGCACGAGATTACCGCGGCCGACACCGTCGGCCCCGCCGCGGGATACACCCTCGAAGACGACGGCGTCGTCTCGCTCCGTTTCCACACGCGCCTGTCGGGATACCCGGGGTGGTTCTGGACGGTGAGCGTGGCTGTCGTCGAGGACTCCGAGCCGACGGTGCTCGAGGTCGAGCTGCTCCCCGGAGACGGCGCGCTGCTCGCCCCCGACTGGGTGCCGTGGGCGACGCGACTGGCCGAGTACCAGGCGGCCCAGGCCGCTGCGGCGGCAGAGGATGCCGACGACGAAGCGGATGACGACGACGTCGACGACGTCGACGACGAGCACGACGATTCCGATGACGACGACGACGAAGAAGAGGACGAGCCCAAGGCCCGCTTCCACGCGGGCGACCTCGACGGCGTGGACATCGACGAACTCGACGCGGACCACGCCCCCGACCATCGGGCGGACGGCGACGACGCGGATGGCCACGACGCGGACGACGACCACGCGGATGACGACGACGACGACGCGGAGGCGTACGACGACGATCGCGACGAGGGCGACCGCAGCTACTGACGCGCAGCCCCGAACGACGAAGGCCGCCCCGCGTGATGCGGGGCGGCCTTCGTCGTGACCGGCTCAGGCGCCGGGAAGGCGTTCGATCGTGTAGTCGATCGCGCCGATGAGGCGGCGGACGTCGTCGGGCTCGATCGAGACGAACGTCGCCACCCGCAGCTGGTTGCGGCCGAGCTTGCGGTAAGGCTCGGTGTCGACGATGCCGTTGGCGCGCAGGCTCTTCGCGATCGCCGCGGCGTCGATGCTCTCGTCGAAGTCGATCGTGACGACGACGGGGGAGCGGTCGGCCGGGTCGGCGACGAACGGGGTCGCGACCGTGCTGGCATCCGCCCAGTCGTACAGTGCCGCCGACGACTCCGCCGTTCGGCCGGCCGCCCACGACAGGCCGCCGTTGTCGAGGATCCAGCCGAGCTGCTCGTCGAGCAGGAGCAGGGTGGCCAGGGCCGGGGTGTTGAGGGTCTGCTGCAGGCGGGAGTTGTCGAGCGCGTTCTTCAGGCTCAGGAACTCGGGGATGTAGCGGTCGGATGCCGCGATGCCCTCGATGCGCTCGATCGCGGCCGGCGAGACGGCGGCGTACCACAGGCCCCCGTCGGAGCCGAGGTTCTTCTGCGGGGCGAAGTAGTAGACGTCGGCCTGCGTCACGTCGAAGTCGATGCCGCCCGCGGCGCTGGTCGCGTCGATCACGGTGAGCGCGCCGGCATCCGCCTGAACGCGCTGGACGGGCGCGGATACGCCCGTGGAGGTCTCGTTGTGCGGCCACGCGTACACGTCGACGCCCTCGACGGCCTCGGCGACCGTGCGGGTGCCCGGCTCGGCCTTGCGGACGTCGGGCGCCTGCAGCCAGGGGGCTGCGGCCGCGGAGGCGAACTTGCCGCCGAACTCGCCGAAGACGAGGTTCTGGCTGCGGTTCTCGATGAGGCCGAAGGCCGCGGCATCCCAGAACGCGGTCGATCCGCCGTTGCCCAGGATGATCTCGTACCCCTCGGGGAGGCGGAACAGCTGCGCGAGGCGCTCGCGCGTGCTGGCGACGAGGTTCTTCACCGGCGCCTGGCGGTGCGAAGTGCCGAGGATCGACGCCCCGCGGGTGACGAGGGCCTCGAGCTGCGCACCGCGCACCTTCGAGGGACCGCATCCGAAGCGGCCGTCGGCGGGCAGGAGGTCACTGGGCAGTTCCACGTGCGGCATGGGACCGATTCTAGGGTCCCGGTCCCGGCCCTCCGGTGCTCATGTCGGAGGGGGTCGGTAGGCTGGGAGGACCTGCCGCGCGACATCGAGGACTGCTGAATGACCGACCTGATCGACACCACCGAGATGTATCTGCGCACCATCCTGGAGCTCGAGGAGGAGAAGATCGTGCCGCTGCGCGCGCGCATCTCCGAGCGCCTCGGCCACTCGGGTCCGACGGTGTCGCAGACCGTGGGACGCATGGAGCGCGACGGCCTCGTGGTGGTGTCCGAGGACCGGCGCCTCGAGCTGACCTCCGACGGTCGTCAGAAGGCGGTCGACGTCATGCGCAAGCACCGTCTCGCCGAGCGGCTGCTGAGCGATGTCATCGGTCTCGACTGGGCCTACGTGCACGACGAGGCCTGCCGGTGGGAGCACGTCATGAGCGAGCAGGTCGAACGCCGGCTCGTCGAGCTGCTCGGCCACCCCACCGAGTCTCCCTACGGCAACCCGATCCCCGGTCTCGACCAGCTCGGCGACACCGCGAGCGCCACGTTCGACGACGGGGTCGTGGGTCTGGTGCGCAAGCTCACCGACGCGGGCGGTCCGATCTCGGGCACGGTCCGTCGGCTCGCCGAGCCGGCGCAGGTCGACCCCGAGCTCCTGCAGCAGCTGAAGGCGGCGGGGGTCCTGCCCGGAGCGCGCGGCGACTACCGCTTCAACGAGGGGTACGTGCTGGTGCAGATGGAGGGCGTCGACGAGGGGCTCGAACTCCCGGTCGAGGTCGCGTCGCACATCTTCCTCGTCGCCGAGAGCTGAGTCGACCGAGGCTGAGCCTTCGCCGGGCATCGGGCCGTCACTCGATGCAGAGCGTGACTTGTTCGTTATCTTCGGGTAGCCTCTGAGGGTCCACAGGCGAGAAGCCCGCCGTCGGACCCCTCGCGGTTTGCCTCATCGGCTCGTCGTCCGCAGAGGGTGAAGCCCGCACATCGTGCCCCCAACCATCGAGTGCTGACGAGCCAGCGTCCCAGACGCAGAGGCGCCGGAGGAACTTTGGCTGAACACAACGATCCCGCTGCGGACCTACCCGAGGTCCCCGCAACGGGTCCCACCCGCAAGAGCGCGCGCGCTGAGGTCGCTCGACCCACCCGCCGCCCGATGCAGTCCCGCTCCACGGCGACCGCACCCGTCGCCCGTACCGCTCCCGCCCCCACCGGCGCCGCCCGGCGGCGCGGGGTCAAGCCGCTGCGCAGCGCCGTGATCCTGTCGATGGTCGCAGGGCTCGTCGCCACCGTCGCGATCCCGGCGTACGCGGCCACGGTGCCCGCGGCCCAGACGATGTCGCTGCAGCAGATGTCGGCGCCCGACAACCAGTCGCTCGTCGTCGCGTCGGACGCGACGGCCGAGAGCCTCGACCGCAGCAGCTATTCCGCCACCACGGCGGAGGAGATCCAGAAGAAGAAGGACGAGGAGGCGGCTGCAGCCGCCGCGGCGGCAGCCGCGGAGCGGGCCCGCCAGTCGGCATCCACCGCCGGTTCGTCGGTCTCGAACATCGACCTCACGATGACCGCTCCCGGCTCGGGCGAGGTGCGCTGGCCGCTGACCAGCTACATCCTCGGCCGTGGCCTCTGGGACTCGGGCTACCACCAGGGCGTCGACCTGCTCGCCCCCGGCGGTCAGCCGATCTTCGCCGCCGCGGCGGGTGTCGTGAGCGTCTCGTCCGAGAGCTACGGCGGCTACGGCGTCGGCATCGTCATCGAGCACGTGATCAACGGCCAGAAGGTGTCGACCACCTACGGTCACATGACGTACGGCAGCCGTCAGGTGCAGGCGGGCCAGACCGTCGCGGCAGGCCAGCTGATCGGCCTCGTCGGCTCGACGGGCAGCTCGACCGCGAACCACCTGCACTTCGAGGTGCACATCAACGGCTCGGTCGTCGACCCCTACGCCTGGCTGCAGCAGAACGCGGGCTGACCTTCGTCGCGGAGATCGCGACCTGAAGCGGCGTGCCGGAGACGATCGTTCTCCGACACGCCGCTTCCTGTTTCCCCCCGCACCCGACCCCGGGCGTGTCGCAGTGGGTTAGCCTGTCAGCGACGTCGGAAGAACCGGAGGGAACGCCGATGAACACCAGCCCGCGCATCCGCACCATGGATGCGCTCGGGCTGCTCGTTCTTCGGCATCGTGTGTTCGGATGCCGCGGTTTCGCCGCGATCACCCAGGCGCTGTCTGCCTAGACAGCGCCTTTTTTCATACCCCTGCGCCTCAGCCGTCGTCGCGAGTCGAACATCCGAGAAGCCGTCTCGGCCATTCGAGAGGAAGCGGAATGCGCACACTGGTCCTGAACGCGGGCTACGAGCCCCTCGCGGTCGTGTCGTTCAAACGAGCGCTCGTGCTCGTCATGAACGAGAAGGCCACGGTCATCGAACGCATCGAGGAAGACCCCGTCTGGGCGGCGGCGGGAACCTACGACCGCCCGGCGGTGATCATCCTGACGCGATACGTCCGGGTGCCGGGGGCGCGTCAGGTGCCGGTCACGCGCCGCGGGGTCCTGCGGCGCGACGCGCACCGGTGCGGTTATTGCGGCAAGGCCGCGTCGACCATCGACCACGTGCTGCCGCGCTCTCGCGGCGGGAAAGACACGTGGGAGAACCTCGTGGCCTGCTGCCTGGCCTGCAACAACATCAAGGGCGATCGCACCCCGCAGGAGATGCGGTGGGAGCTGCGACTCGTGCCCGCGCCCCCGCGCGGCTCGTCGTGGACGGTGCGGGGCGTCGACAAGAGCGACCCGCGCTGGGAGCCGTACCTGGCGCTCGCCGCATGATCTGACGCGTGGGGGCCGTCGTCGAGGTCGAGCTCGCGCCCGGGCTCACCTCGGTGGCGGTGCCCGTGCGCGACCGGAACGGTGCGGTCGCCGCGGCGGTGAACGTCTCGAGGAGCAGTGGGCGGCGTTCCCGTGCGACGGTGCTCGACCGCCTCGTGCCGACGGTGATCGGCGAGGTCGCGGCGAGGGAGGCGGACCTCCGGTCGCTCCGGCGAGAACGGGGACCGTGCGGCGACTCCGCCCGGCATCGCCCCTCACTCGCTAGAGTCGAAGAGTCGGCGCGATCGATTCCGCGACGACGTGGGGGAGTCTTCCGAGTCGAAGCTGTCCGCGTCCGCGAGAGCGCGTCGGTCGCCGCTCATCCGTGCGGTGTCACGCCCCGCGGAAGGACAGACCCCCCCGATGACCTTCGACACGCCCACCCCCGAATCCCCCGTCGAGCGCACAGGGCTGATGGACTCGCCCCCCGAGGAACGGTTCGATCGCATCACGCGCCTCGCGCGCGAGCTCTTCGACGTCGACTACGCGCTCGTGAACATCGTCGACACCGACGAGGTCTACACGAAGTCGCAACCGGAGGGACCGCGCTTCGGCCGGTCGCCGCGCGAGGCGGTGTTCTGCGGCGAGACGGTCAAGCAGGATGGTCTGCTCGAGGTCGACGACGCGACCGCAGACGAGCGCTTCCGCGACATCGCGTCGGTCACGGAGTTCGGGATGCGCTTCTACGCGGGCTTCCCTCTGCGCACCGACGACGGCGATGCCGTGGGCACGCTGTGCCTGCTCGATTCCGACGCCCGGTCGCTGAGCGACGCGCAGCGGCGCAGCCTCGAGCAGTTCGGCCGCTGGGCCCAGGCGGAGGTGCGGCAGAGCGAGGCAGACGCGTCCGCCCCGGCCGCGCCCGCCGATCCGGCCGCTGCAGCGGGCCCGGCGACCGGACGGGAGAAGCGGGGCAGCGCCGACGGCGTGGGCCTGGCATCCCTCGCCATCCCGCACGGGGTCGTCAGCGGAGACAGCAGCGGCTGGCAGCAGGTGGGCGGACGGGTGGTGGTCACCCTCGCCGACGTGATGGGCAAGGGCGAGGCCGCCGGGGCCGTCGCCGACGCGCTGCTCGGAGCCCTGCAGGCCCGGCGCGACATGGACCCCGTGCAGGCGATGCTCTCGGTCGAGGACGAGGCCCGCGCCGACGGCCGCTACCGCGATGTGTTCGCGACCGTCTTCCATGCCGTCGTGGACGCCGCCTCCGGCACGGTCGACTTCGTCGACGCCGGTCACGGCCTGACCCTCGTGCTGCACGCCGACGGGACGAGCGAGAGGCTCGACTCGCGCAACCTCCCGCTCGGGCTGCGTCCGGCCGACGTGACCTGGGAGCCCGGTCGCGTGCGGGTCGGTCGCGGCGACCTGCTCGTCAGCGTCTCGGATGGGGCGCTCGACGCCTACGACTCCACGCTCGAGAGTCTCCGCATGATCGGCGACGATCTGCGCGCCGCCGCCGACACCGGCGGGTTCTTCGACGAGCTCGCGCTGAAGGTCTCCACCCACGAGGTCGACGACGACGTCACCGCCGTCGTGCTATCGGTGCACTGAGCACTCCGGATGCCGGGTCCTCGCGTGGCGCGAGGACCCGGCATCCGTCGTTGCGGCCTCAGCGTGGGATGACGGTGAACAGGAAGCGCTTGCGGACCATGACGAAGATGATCCCGATGACCGCCGCGTGGATGAGCGTCCCCTGCCAGAAGCTCCCGCGGTCCAGCCCCGGGATGTTCGCCACGGCGAGCACGAAGAACACGTGCACGATGAACACGTACAGGCTCGCCTGGCCGAGGGGGATCCAGAGCCAGCCCATGCTCTTCTCGATCGGCTTCCAGGCGACCGTCAGCACCGCGTAGGTGCACACCAGCACGAGCGGCAGGTCGAGCAGACGCCCCCACTCGAGGAAGATGCGCTGGTAGCCGGAGTCGTAGAGACCCGCGTAGAGGTCGGCCGGGAAGGGCACGGGGGTGAAGCCGTAGGTCTGCCCCGCCCACAGGTAGACCAGGATGCCGGCATAGCCGACCACGAAGACACCGACACCGATCTTGCCGGGCAGCGACGTGAGTGCGCGGATGATCCGGCGACGGTAGTACCCGATCACGAGGCCGTGCGTGAACAGCACCTGCCAGAGCGCGAGGGGGAACACCGCGTCGAACTGCGACGGAAGGCGCAGGACGTCGGGGGCGATGCCGTGCAGAACGTAGACGCCCCAGCTGAGAGCGAGCACGAGCCACCACAGGCGCCTCTTGATGAGCCACATCAACGCGGGATACGCCAGGCTCAGCACCACGAACAGGCCCATGATGTTGAAGGGCCACGGGCCCATCTCGAGCAGGAGGAACTGGCGGACGGCGTACCACGGCGGCGGATAGTCGAGCAGGCGCTCGCCGTTGGGATAGAGGTCGTACACGCGTCCGCTGTCGCCGGAGCCTCCTTCGCCCGTCCCGCGATCGGTGAAGGTGGTCACCGCGGAGGCGTCGACGAAGGGGAGGAAGCCGATCGCGAAGACCAGCAGAATCACGGCCAGGGCGACGAGGTACTGCTTGCGCGCGCGTCCCCACGCCGCCACCGCCGCGCCCCACTCGCCCGCGCGGGCGACCGCCGCGGGGAACACCATGCCCAGCACGATGCCGCTGAGCAGCACGAACAACTCCGCCCCGGTGATCGCACCGATCGCCTTGAGTGAGGCGTAGGCGAACGGGCTCGTGACCTCGATGTGCGTCACGACCACCACCACGATGATGAAGCCGCGCACCATGTCGATGCGCAGGTCGCGGCTGGCCGAGGTGTCGTCGTAGCGCCATTTCGGCAGCGCGCGACCGATGATCCCGGATGCCAGGAACGCGACCGCGAGGACGGCTGCGCTGCCGGTGATCCAGTTCATCTCCTCGTTCGGATCCGCGCCGCCCTGACGCACCTGCACCGTGGCGGCCACCCCCTGCTCGGGCGTGACGACATCGGAGACCGGTCCCCAGCGGATGAGGCCCGTCGAGAGCAGGTCGTCACGCAGCGCGGTGGCCAGCTCGCCGTTCGCCGTCGCGCGCCAGTCGACCTCGCGTCCACCGGCCTCGGCCTCTTCGCGGACCACCTCGAGCCAGGTGATCCCGGTGATGAGGGGGTGGTCGCCGAGCTCGGCGAGCACCTGCGTCCACCAGCCGCGCTTCACCGCCAGTTCGGAGTCGCCCTCGCGACCGAAGTCGTACAGCGCGCCGGTGTCGAGCAGGAGCTGCTTGCCCTGGCCGACGGCGAAGCGGTCGTAGAACGACGAGCGCTGACCGGTCGTGTAGCCCCATCTCTCGTCCAGCCGTGCGGCGACCTCGCCGTCCTCCGGGGCGGCGTTCTCCTCGAGCGGCACGTCGCGGCCGGCGGCGGCCGCCGCCTCGCCCTTGCCGAAGTAGTACAGCGACAGTCCCACGCGGTCGACGGAGTCGGCATCCGGGAAATACGGACCGTACGGGTCGTCGGCCTCGGTGAACAGCCCGTCGCCGTCGGTGTCGATCGCGACGCGGTCGCGCGCGGTGATGGCGTCGAGGCGGCCGTCGGCGCGTTCGAAGGGGTATCCGGCGCCGTAGGAGGGGCTCCACAGCATCTCGGCGCCGGAGGTGCCGGCGTGCACGGCAGCGGCGACGTCGTCGAACGCGGCCACGTAGGCCGTGGGCTGCTGCCCCCACGACACCCACGAGCCGTTCATCTCGGGCGCGAAACGCACGAACTGCTCGGTGCCGTACTGCGAGTGGTAACGCTCGAGGCGCATGGTGAGCTCGGCCGCGTCGGCGTCGGTCAGGGTCTCGAGCTCGACCGAGGGCTCCAGGGTGAGCACCAGCGAGGCCCCCTGCCCGGCGACCTGCAGGGCGGCGTGCTGCCACTCCGAGATCGAACGCGCGTCGAGGGGGTACGACAGGCGCACGCTGTACATCGCCGGGGTCTCGCCGAGGCGGGTGCGGTAGCCGTCGGGTCCGTCGTCGCCCCAGTCGAGCTCGGGGCCGAAACGTACGCCGTCGGTCGCCGAGGCGGGCGGCGTCGCGGTCGGGGTGGCGGAGGGCGTGACGGATGCCCCGGGCGCGTCGGGGGTCGCGCGGGGATCCGGCGTCGCGGGCGCCGCGACCGTGCCGGATGCCGCCGAGGGCGCGGGTACCGCGGCCAGGGCGGGGGAGACGCCGATCAGAAGGAGTGCGGCGGTGGCCCCCACGGCCGCCGCGATCCGTCGTCCCGCGTGCCTCACTCTCGTCTCGTCTCCAACGTCCAGACGTTCCGGTCGCCGTCGCGACGGAAGTCGACGTCGTCGACCCCCGCGTTGGCGAGGGCCAGGCCGCGGCCGCTCTCCTCGTCGGCATCCGCCATGCGCACCGATGCCAGGTCGAGCAGGGGAGGGTCGCCGTCGTCGCGGAACGTCGCGACGAGCCGCTGCGCATCGGCGAAGAGGTCGAGGGTGAACCGGCGCTCGTCGGACTCGCCGCGCGAGTGCTCGACGATGTTGCCGGCGATCTCGATCACCGCCGTCTCGAAGCCGAACCGCGTCATCGGCGTCACCTCGCCCACCTCGTCCCACCACCCGGCGAGCAGGTCGAAGATGGCGTCGAGGCTCGCCGGGACGACGGCGGCGTCGAGGGAGCGGCGCGCCGCGGGCTCAGTCACGGAGGGCCTCGTCGACGCTCGGACGCGGACGCAGCACCCGGTCGAGGTTGGTGAGGCCGAGCACCATCGTGACCTGCTCGCTCGGGGCCGCGAGGCGCAGGTCGCCGCCGGCCTGGCGCGCCGTCTTCAGGCAGGCGACGAGCGCGCCGAGTCCCGACGAGTCGACGAACTCGGTCTCCGAGAGGTCCACGACCACGATGTCGCCCTTCCCTCGGGTGATCTCGGCGGTGACCGTTTCGCGGAACGACTTCGCCGACACCATGGTCAGACGGCCGCGCGGCGTGACGACCGTTCCGTCGGGGCGGGAGTCGATGTCGACCTGGAGCATGTCAGTAACCCTTCGGTTGGTGATCGGAGGCGGAGTACAGCACCGCGCGGACGATGATGCTGAAGACGGCGAGGTCGTACAGGACCCACGCGATGTTGATGAGCGGAGCGATGCCCTCGGCCTGCCCCGCGGCGTAGCGCACGGCGACGACGCCGAGCGAGGCCACGAGGGCGCCCATGACCCACAGCTGCGGCTTCACGAGGTCCCAGCGGGGGCGGTTCTCGAGCGAGCGCGTCTTCGGGGTGACGGAGAACCCGAGCGAACGCCCGCGGTAGACGTTGTCGAACGCGCTCGTGACGGAGCGGATCCACACGGGGAACAGGGCGAGCGAGTACTGCGCGCCCCGCCAGGTCGGTCGGCCGTTGGCCACCACCAGGAACAGCACCTGGTTGATGACGAAGAACGGGATGAAGCGCGCGAAGAAGTCCACGCTCCATGCCTGGACGGGCATGACCCCGAACGACAGGTACAGCACGGGGGCGGCGACGTACACGATCGCGGCGAAGCCCGACAGGTAGCTCCACATCGTGCCGAAGTACATCAGCCGCTGACCCCAGCTCATGCCCTTCTGCACGAGCGGGTTCTCGCGGAACATCACCTGCATCGTGCCCTGCGCCCAGCGCAGGCGCTGGGTGAGCATGGTCGGGAGATCCTCGGGGGCGAGACCCTTCGCGAGCACCTCGTCGTGGTAGACCGACTTCCAGCCGAGGCCGTGCAGGCGCATCGAGGTCGCCATGTCCTCGGTGACCGAGATCGTGGCGAGGGGCATGATGGCCTGCGCCTCTTCTTCGCGCCCGACGTCGAAGGACTCCACCAGCATGCTGACCGACTCGACCGCGGCCAGGGGCGACAGGCTGCGCTCGCCGAGGGCTTCGAGGGCGAGGTCGTCGATCGCGGCGAGGGCGGCGGGGTCTCCCGTCACCTCCGCCAGCTCGGCGAGCTCGGCGCGCACCTCGGCGATGTCCTGATCGGCGAGCTCGCGGCGCACCGCCATGATCTGCCGCTGGAACCCGTAGGTGAGATCGGCGAGGGCGTCGCCGCGCGCGATGCCCGCCTTGAGGTCGTCGAGCGCGCGGGAGACGCGATCGAGGGATGCCACGATGCGGGCGTCGGTCGCGTGCTCGCGTCGCGCTCGGGCGAGCACGCGACGGGACGAGCGGATGCCGCGGTTGACGGCGAGGGTGACCTCGCCGACGTAGCGCGAGACGCCGAGCTGCATGAGGGCCTCGCGGCGCAGGATCGCGTTGGAGCCGCAGAAGAAGGCGGCGTTCCATCCGTCCTTGGACTGCTGGATCGGCCCGTAGAACAGGGGCGCCTGGCTGCCGAGGGGGTCGCTGGCCGGGACGTTGGTGAACCACTGCGGGGTCTGCACCAGGGCGACGCGGTCGTCCTCGAACCATCCGAGCGTGCGGTCGAGGATGTCGGGGGAGGGGATCTGATCGGCATCCAGGATGAGGAAGAACTCGCCCTCGGTCACCATCAGCGCGTTGTTGAGATTGCCGGCCTTGGCGTGACGCGGGCGATCGCGCCACGCCTCCGAACGGGTGATCACGCCGATGCCCTCGGCTTCGGCGAGGGCGCGCAGCTCGGGGCGGTCGCCGTCGTCGAGGATCCAGGTCTCGTGCGGGTAGCGGATCGCCTTGGCCGCTCGAGCGGTCTCCATGACGAGGTCGAGGGGCTCGTTGTACGTCGTCACGAGGACGTCGACCGTCACCTCGTGCTTCAGCGGGGGTGCGTCGTGGCGCTCGCGCAGCCTCCAGGCGCCGAGGCCGAAGAGGAGGGAGTCGATGAGGCTGTAGGTCTCGGCCAGCACGAGGGGGACCGCGATCCACCAGGACTCCCAGTTCACCGACGCCAGCCAGCGCCACGTGATGTAGTTGAGGCCCGTCGCGGCGGACAGGATGACGATCACGCGCACCAGAGCGAGACGTCGTGTGCGCGAGACGTCGCGACGTCGTGCATCCCGTCGCAGATCATCGCGACGGATCGTTGTTTCGACGACCAATTGGGGGGACCTTTCGTCGCTTTTCATCTTCTATGAAGACGGGCTTTCGCGTCGATCCTTGACGCGCGCGTCGTCGAGTCGAGAAGGTACGCTCCCGCGGGCGCGGGTTCGTCGTGACGGGGTCGCCGGCCGACGATGTCGGAGGTCGATCGTATCTTCGACCACAGGGATTGAGACACTAGAACACATGTTCTAACCTGTGGGAGTGAGGGCGATCGTGAGAGACCAGGTACAGGCCGTACCCGACATCACCGCGCTGCGCGATCGCCTCGAGCGCATGCAGGGGCGGCGCATGGACGCCCCCGTGCTGCCCACGCATCCGGCGTTCTCGTCGCTGCTGCCCGGCGGGGGTCTGCGCTCGGGGTCGGCATATGCGCTCGCCCGCTCGGCATCCCTTCTGCTGGCCTTGATGGCGCGTCCCTCCCAAGACGGAGCATGGTGCGGGGTCATCGGCATGCCCGAGCTCGGAGCCGAGGCGGCCGAGAAGTACGGGCTCGACCTCGACCGGCTCGTCTTCATCCCCAATCCCGGACCGCGCTGGCTCGCGGTGACAGCGACGATCACCGAGGTGCTCCCCGTGGTGGCCGTGCGTCCGCCCCTCGGCTCCCCGGCCGCGCGGGGAGGGGCCGAGACCACCCGCCTGGCCGCGCGCCTGCGCGATCGCGGATCGGTGCTGCTGGTGCAGGGCGCCTGGCCGCAGGCGGAGGCCGTGATCGACGTGGCCGACCCGCACTGGACGGGGCTCGGGCAGGGGCACGGCTACCTGGCCGGGCGCGAACTGACGGTGTCGGTCAGCAGTCGTCGCTCGCCGAACGCCCGCCGCGCCCGCATGATGCTGCCCGCGGCCGACGGCTCGATCGAACTGCTCGGCGCCCCCACCGAACGTCTCGTGCCCCGCGAGCGCGAGGCCTATCCCGTGCGGGCGGTGGGCTGATGACGGCGCCGACGCGCAGTCTCGTGCTGTGGTTCCCCGACTGGCCGATCACGGCGTTCGTGCGCGAGGCCGTGTCTCCTCCGAAGCCGGATGCCGCCGTGGCGGTGTTCGCGAACAACGTCGTCGTCGCGTGCTCGTGGGCGGCTCGCGCGCACGGCGTGCGGCGCGGGCAGAAGCGGCGCGATGCGCAGGCCCTGTGCCCGGGGCTGCAGGTGGTGCCCGCCGACGCTGTGCGCGACGCCCGAGCCTTCGCCCCCGTCGTCGCTCGCGTCGAGGAGCACGCCCCCGGCGTGCACGTGGTGCGGCCGGGGCTGTGCGCCGTGAAGGCCCGGGGCCCGGCCCGTTATTACGGCGGCGAGCTCGAGGCGGCCCGCATGCTGATCCGCCTGCTCGACGACGACGGGTTCGCCGGAGTGCGGGCGAGCGTGGCCGACGGCGTCTTCACCGCGGAGCAGGCGGCCCGCACGGCCGACGTCGACGAGCCCGTGCGCGTCGTACCGCCGGGGGAGGCGGGCGCGTTCCTCGCGCCGCTGTCGATCACGACCCTCGACGACGACGAGTTCGGCAGCCTCCTCTCGCGCCTCGGGGTGCACACCCTGGGCGAGCTGGCCGGCCTGCCGGTCGAGAGGATGCGGGAGAGGTTCGGCGAACGGGGGGTGCGTCTGCACGCCCTGGCGGGGGGTCTCGACTCCCAGCCGGTGCTGCCGCGCACGCCCCCGCCCGAGCTCCATCGCGACGTCGCCTTCGAGCCCCCGCTCGAGCTGGCCGACCAGATCGCCTTCGGCATGCGCGTGGCGGCCGAGGAGTTCATCGCGCGCCTCGGCGCGCACGACCTGGTGTGCACCGAACTGCGTGTCGTCCTCACCGGCGAGCGGGGCGAGCGCAGCGAACGCGTGTGGCTGCACCCCGGCTCGTTCGACGCGGCGGGAGTGGTCGACCGCGTGCGGTGGCAGCTCGCCGAAGACGCGCAGGGCATCTTCGGCAGCGGGGTCGCGGGCGTGCACATCGAGCCCGAGGCCGTCGATGCCGCCGCGCACCACGCCCGGGGTCTGTTCGGTGCGGGGCCCGACGAACGCGTGCACCACGCCCTCTCGCGCGTGCAGGCGATGCTCGGCCATCGCGCGGTGCTCACGCCGGTGATCGGCGGCGGGCGGTGGCTCGCCGAACGGCAGGTGCTGGTGCCGTGGGGCGATCGTGCCGTCACGGCGAAGGAGCGCACGCGCCCCTGGCCGGGGAGTCTCCCCGACCCCCTGCCGGCGACCGTCTATCCCGAGCCTCGCCTGGTGGGGGTCACCGACATCGCGGGGGCGCCCGTGACCGTGGGCGAGCGAGACGCGCTGAGCGCCCCACCCGCGGTGCTCGAGACGGCGGGGCAGCGTCGACGCATCCAGGAGTGGGCGGGTCCCTGGCCGATCAGCGAGCGCGGGTGGGACCCCCTGCGCGCTCGGCGGGCGCACCGGTTCCAGGTCGTCGACGCCGACGGGGGTGCGTGGCTGCTCGTCGTCGAAGAGGGGGAATGGCGAGCGGAGGGGCGCTATGACTGACCCCCGTCCGCTCTCCTCGCGCGCGCTCGCCGCTCGGTCGTCGCCCCTCGGATCGGGAGGTGCGTGATGGGCTGGACCAATCCGCCGGTGAAGTGGTCGGAGCTCGAACGACTGCTCAGCGACGCGCGGCGCCCCACCGGTGCCCCGCCTAACGGCGACGGCGGTGACAGTCCGGCGTGGTCGCACAAGCGCGGCGCCTACGTGCCTCCGACGATCGAGCGTCCGGCCGACACCGTGCCGTACGCCGAACTGCACGCCCACTCGTCGTACTCGTTCCTCGACGGGGCGTCGTCGCCCGAGGAGCTCGTCGAAGAGGCCGAACGCCTCGGCCTGCACGCCCTCGCGCTCACCGATCACGACGGGTTCTACGGCATCGTGCGTTTCGCCGAGGCCGCCGAGGCGCGCGCGGTGAAGACGGTGTTCGGCGCGGAACTGTCGCTGGGCCTCCGCGGCCCGCAGAACGGCGAGGCCGACCCGACCGGTTCGCACCTCCTCGTGCTCGCGCGGCGCGAAGAGGGGTATCACCGCCTCGCCGCCGCGATCACCCACGCGCAGCTCGAGGGCGCCGAGAAAGGACGCCCGGTCTACGATCTCGACGACCTGGCCGAACGCGCCGGGGGTCCGCGCGATCCGCACTGGGCGGTGCTCACCGGATGCCGCAAGGGGGCGGTGCGACAGGCCCTGGCGTTCGAGGGGCCGGCGGGTGCGGCGCGAGAGCTCGACACCCTCGTCGACCTGTTCGGGGCCGAGGCCGTCTACGTCGAGCTGATGGATCAGGGCGACCCGCTCGACTCGCGCCGCAACGACGTGCTCGCCGGGCTCGCGGCCGAACGGGGGCTCGCGACCCTGGCGACCAACAACGTGCATTACGCCGCCCCGCAGAAGCAGCTCCTCGCCGCCGCCGTCGCCGCGGTGCGGGCGAACCGCGGCCTCGACGAGCTCGACGGCTGGCTCCCCGCCCACGCCGGGGCGCACCTGCGCTCGGGGGCCGAGATGGCCGCGCGCTTCGCCCGGTATCCGGGAGCCGTGGCGCGCACGGTGGCGCTCGCCGACGAGATCGCGTTCCCCCTGCGTCGGGCCAAGCCGGCCCTGCCGAAGCAGAAAGTGCCCGAGGGGCATACGCCCATGTCGTGGCTGCGGCACCTGGTCTGGGAGGCGGTGCCGACGAAGTATCCGAACCTCTCCGACGACGACCGCCGCCGTATCGAGCGCGAGCTCGAGGTGATCGAGATGAAGGACTTCCCCGGCTACTTCCTCATCGTCTACGGCATCGTCGCCGAGGCCCGTCGTCGCGGCATCCTGTGTCAGGGGCGGGGCTCGGCCGCCAACAGCGCCGTCTGCTATCTGCTGAACATCACCGCGGTCGACTCCATCTTCTACAAGCTGCCGTTCGAGCGGTTCCTGTCGAGCCTGCGCGACGAGGAGCCCGACATCGACGTCGACTTCGACTCCGACCGGCGCGAGGAGATCATCCAGTGGGTCTACGGCGAGTACGGGCGCGAGCGGGCGGCGCAGGTGGCGAACGTCATCCAGTACCGCCCGAAGAACGCGGTGCGCGATATGGCTCGCGCTCTCGGGCACTCCCCGGGTCAGCAGGACGCCTGGTCGAAGCAGGTCGAGCGCTGGGGGGCGACGCTCGAGACCGGGTCGGATCACGACATCCCCGATCAGGTCATCGAGTTCGCGTCGGAGCTGCTCAAGGCGCCGCGGCATCTCGGCATCCACTCGGGGGGAATGGTGCTCACCGACCGGCCGGTGGGCGAGGTGGTGCCCATCGAGCACGCGCGCATGGAGAACCGCACGGTCATCCAATGGGACAAAGACGACGCGGCCTGGATGGGGTTGGTGAAGTTCGACCTGCTCGGCCTGGGCATGCTCGCGGCGCTGCAGTACTGCTTCGATCTGATCCGGGATGCCACGGGGGAGGAGTGGGAGCTGTCGACCCTGCCCAAAGAAGAGAAGGCCGTGTACGACATGCTGTGCCGGGCCGACTCGATCGGGGTGTTCCAGGTCGAATCACGTGCGCAGATGGGTCTGCTGCCGCGCCTGCAGCCGCGGAAGTTCTACGACCTCGTCGTGCAGATCGCCCTTATCCGTCCCGGGCCCATCCAGGGCGGGGCGGTGCACCCCTTCGTGCGGCGCAAGCTCGGCCAGGAGGAGATCACCTACGTGCACCCCAAGCTCGAGCCGGTGCTGTCACGCACGATGGGTGTCCCGGTGTTCCAGGAGCAGCTCATGCAGATGGCGGTGGCCGTGGGCAACTGCTCGGCCGAAGACGCCGACCTGCTGCGCCGGGCGATGGGGTCGAAGCGCGGGCTCGAACGCATCGACTCCCTCCGCGAGACGCTGTACGCCGGCATGGCCGAGAACGGCCTGGTCGGTCGGGTCGCCGACGAGCTGTACGCGAAGATCCAGGCGTTCGCGAACTTCGGCTTCGCGGAGTCGCACTCGCTGTCGTTCGCTCTCCTGGTCTACGCGAGCTCGTGGATCAAGCTGCACTACCCGGCGGCGTTCCTCGCGGGGCTCCTGCGCGCGCAGCCGATGGGGTTCTATTCGCCCGCGACCCTCACCGCCGACGCCCGCCGTCACGGTGTGGTGGTGCGTCGGCCCGATCTGCTGCGCTCGAAGGTCCAGGCCTCGCTCGAGGTGCTCGACGACGACGCCGGTTCGCAGCACGGAGGGGATGCCGGGGCTCCGGCGGGGGCGTCGGTCGGCGAGACGCGGCGCGGGCCGGGGGATGCCGGGGGAGCCCCCGATGCGGACGACGCACCCCGCCGCGGGGCCGGGGCGCCGACCGGACGCCCCGCGTGCGCGCACGCGGATCAGCCGCCGACGGGGGAGTTCGACCCCTCCGACCCCGACGAGACCCTCGCGCACCGTCGAGACGGGGGGTTCGCCGTGCGGCTCGGGCTCGCGGAGGTCACCGGGATCGGGGTCAAGGTCGCCGAGCGCATCGTCGCCGAGCGTGAGAGCGGGGGTGCGTACCGCGACCTGCGCGACCTCGTGCGGCGCACGGGACTCGTCACCGCGCAGATCGAGGCGCTCGCCACGGCGGGGGCGTTCGAGTGCCTCGGGCACACCCGCCGCGAGGCGATCTGGCTCGCCGGATCGGCCGCGATGGATCGCCCCGAGTTCCTCCCCGACTCGCTGGTCTCGGTTCAGCCGCCTCTGTTCACCGACCCCTCCAGCTACGAGGTGCTCGCCGCCGACCTGTGGGCGACGGGCCTCTCGGCAGATGACCATCCGCTGACCCATTTCCGCTCCGCGCTCGACGCTCGCGGGGTGATCACCTCGCGAGAACTGCGCACGTTCGAGACCGGCCGACGCATCGAGGTCGCGGGCCTGGTGACCCACCGGCAACGGCCGGCCACGGCATCCGGGATCACCTTCCTCAACCTCGAAGACGAACACGGGCTCATGAACATCATCTGCTCGGTGGGGGTGTGGAACAGGTACCGGCGCGTCGCCCGGGAATCGCCCGCTCTCATCGTGCGCGGAATGCTCGAGCGCTCGGTCGAGGGGGTCACCAACGTGGTCGCCGACGGGTTCACGGATCTGCGCGTCGGGGTCGCGCACGCATCGAGGGACTTCCGATGACCTCGAGCGCCCTCACTAGACTCGGGGCGATCTCGCCCGGTTCCGCACCAGACAGGGGAAACGACCATGACCGACACGCCCACACCGCCCGACGGCTGGTACCCCGACCCCGCAGGAGGCGGCGGCCTGCGCCGCTGGGACGGCACGAGCTGGACCGACGAGGTGCGCACGGTCGACGGGTCGGCGCACACCGCGCCCGAGGCCACGGCCGCGCCGACGAGCGAGGACAGCGCCGTCGCGCACGACGCGGTCCCACACGCGCGCGAGCCCCTCGCCTCGGCCGAACCGCAGGAGGCCGTGACCGCGTCGGAGCCGGGGGTCGGTGACCGCGTCGTGGCGTCGGAGCCCGATCTCGCGGGGGAGTCTGCGGGTAGCCCGGAGCCGGCCGCGCCGGCGCACGCGGGCAGCCCGGAGCCGACCGCACCCGAGCCCGTCGTCGCTTCGGAGCCGTCCGCGGCGTCGGAGCCGTCGGCGACCCTGGAGCGCGACCTCGCGACGGGTGCACCGGCTGCACCGGAGCCCGTCGTCGCGTCGGAGCCGTCAGCGACCCCGGATCCTGTCGTGGCCCCGGACCATGGCGCCGCGACCGATCCGGCTCCTGCGGCAGCCTCTGCGGTGCCGCCCGTCGCCCCGCCCATAGCGCCCGTGTCGGCGCCGGCGCCCGCGCCCGCGTATCCGACCGCGGCGAGCTCGCCGACCGCCGCGGGGTATGCGAGTCCGCCCGCCTACCCGGGAGCTCCGGCGTATTCGAGCGCCTCCGCCTCGCCGGATGCCGCCCCGCGCACCGACATCCGCACCAACACCGTCTGGGTCTGGCTGGTGGCCCTCCTCCCGCTGGTCGGGGTTCTCTCGCTGTTCCTGTTCGACTGGTCGACCTTCATCCAGGAGTCGTTCTACGCGCAGGTCTACGGCGGCGGGACGTCGCCCGTCGAAGCGGTGGTGTCTGCCGTCACCACCGTGCTGGGACTCGTCTTCTCGGCGGTCACGGTGCTCTTCGCGTTCCTCGACTGGCGTGTGCTGCGCGCTCGCGGGGTCGAGCGGCCGTTCCACTGGGCGTGGAGCTTCTTCGTCTTCCTCATCGGCAGCGGGCTGGTGTACGTCATCGGTCGCGCCGTGATCCTGCGCAAGCGCACACGGAGCGGTCTCGCCCCCATGTGGGCGGCCATCGCGGTCAACGTCGTGGCGCTCATCGCCATCATCGCGTGGGGGATCTTCCTGCTCTGGCAGATCATCCCGCTGATCGAGGAGCTCCAGTACTACGGATACTGAGCCGGCGGGCGGGTGAGGGCGAGGGCGTCCTCACCCGGCTCGCGGCGATTCCGGGCGAGGCCCGTCAGTCGTGCGACGTCGCCCGCACCGCCGCGATCGCGTCGAGAAGCGCGTGCGCGGTGTCATCCTTCGATCCGGATGCCGTCGCCACGACGCGTCCGTCGCGATCCACGATCGTGAGGGCGTTGTCCGCCGCCTCGAAGCCCCGCGTCCACCCCACGGCGTTCGCGGCCAGGAGGTCGACGCCCTTCCGCGCGGCCTTGGCGCGGGCGCGCGCGAGGAGCTCGTCGTCATCGGCCACGGTCTCCGCGGCGAAAGCGACGATCGTCTGACCCGCACGCCGGGCTCCGACGAGCCCGGCCACGACGTCGCGGTTCTCGGTCAGGTGCAGCGTCAGTCCACCCGGGGAGTCCTGCTTGCGCAGCTTGTGCGCCGACACCTCGGCCACGGAGTAGTCGGCGACCGCCGCAGCCATGACGATCACATCGGCGTCGGGAGCCGTGGCATCCATCGCCCGTCCGAGTTCGTCGGCGGTTCCGACCGCCACGACCTCGACGCGGGGGTCGGGGCGCACGTCGGCGTCGAGATGCGCGGCGACGAGGGTCACCCGCGCGCCGCGGTCGGCGGCCGCGCGGGCGATCGCGACACCCTGCCGTCCGCTGGAGCGGTTGCCGAGGAAGCGGACCGGATCGATCGGCTCGCGCGTGCCCCCGGCGCTCACCACGATCGAGACGCCGTCGAGGTCACGCGGGCGTTCGACGAGGGCGAGGGCCGCGGCGGCGATCTCCTCGGGTTCCGACATGCGGCCCGGACCGGAATCGCCGCCGGTGAGCTCACCGTCAGCCGGTCCCACGACGTGCACGCCGCGGGCGCGCAGCACCTCCATGTTGTGGACGGTCGCCGGATGCCGCCACATCTCGGTGTGCATGGCCGGAGCGACCACGACGGGGGCGGTGGTCGCGAGCAGCGTCGTGCCGAGCAGGTCGGAGGCGAGCCCGGCGGCCATCGCCGCAAGGGTGTTGGCCGTCGCCGGAGCGACGATCACGAGGTCGGCCGACTGGCCGAGCGCGACGTGACGAACCTTGGCGACGTCGTCATGCACCGACGTGGTCACGGGATGGCGACTGAGCGCCTCCCAGGTGGGCAGTCCCACGAACCGCAGGGCGTCGTCGGTGGGGATCACGTGCACGTCGTGCCCGGCCTTCACCAGCAGGCGCACGAGGCCGACGGTCTTGTAGGCGGCGATGCCCCCGGTCACTCCCACCACGACGAACATCGCCCCAGTCTTCCAGGTCGCACCGGTCGGCGGGGGTGGTGCGGGCACGGCGACCGGCACAGGTGCCGCCGTCACCAGAACAGGGGATGCGACGAGAACAGGCCAATACGGCGCCGTGCGCCCTGTTCTCGTCGCATCCCCTGTTTTCAGGGCGGGGTAGGCGTGGGGCGAGTCCGGGTGCGTCGGGGCTCGGAGGTGCGGGTGCGGACGTCGGTGCCGACGCGGGGGTCACCGCCGACACCGGAACAGGGGATGCCACGAGAACAGGCCGATGTGGCGCCGTGCGCCCTGTTCTCGTGGCATCCCCTGTTTTCACGGCGCGGGTAGCGTAGAGCGGGTGTGCACCGTCGTCATCGATGTCCCCGCCGCGCCCGGTGACCCCGTGCGCCTCCTCGCGGTCCGCGATGAGGACCGGGACCGCCCGTGGCGCGGCCTCGGACCGTGGTGGCCCGACCGCCCCGGGGTTCTCGGCGTGCGCGACGACCGCGCGGGCGGTGCGTGGATGACGGTCGATCCCGATCGACGTCGGCTGGCGGTGCTCCTCAACCGCGAAGACCTTTCGACGCGCGCGGATGACGAGGTCGTCAGCCGCGGCGCGATCGCCCTCGATGCGCTGGGTGACGGCATCCCGGATCATCCTCCGACCCGCGGGTTCAACCTCGTCGAGGTGGATGCCACGGGTGCCCGCCTCGTCGAGTGGGACGGACTCGCGGTGCGGCGCACGCCGCTGAGCCCCGGTACGCACATGGTCGCTCACCACGCGGTGGACGATGCCGGGACCCCGCGCATCGCACGGTGGCTCGCGGAGTTTCGCGGCGCAGGACTCGCAGCCGACTCCGCGTGGTGGGAGCCGTGGATGCGCGTCGTGGAACAGTCGACGCACGACCCCGCGTCATCGATCCTCCGCCGCGACGCCCACGCTGGCCTCGTTCTCGAGTCGCTGCTCGTCTGTGCCGCGAGTATCGGCCCGGACGGCGTCGAGATGCGCGAAGCGCGCCTGGCGGAGCCGGGGCACTGGGACGCCGGGCTCCCGTCCCGGCTGCTCACGGGCGACCCGCTGCCGCGGCGGTAGGCTGGGGGCATCCCGCCTCCGTAGCTCAGGGGATAGAGCGCCGCACTCCTAACGCGGGCGTCGCAGGTTCGAATCCTGTCGGGGGCACCATCTCGCGCCGCGGTCGGCTCTCCGGGCGCGCGCCCCTCGTTCCGGCGTCCCTCTCGACTGGCCGTACGACGTGTGCCCGCAGGTGGCCCCGGGGCCATCCGCGGCGTCTGCGACATCGCTTGGGCCTCGCCCGCGTCGCTCGCGTCGAGGTCGAGGCCGTCGTCTCTCTCGCGTAGTGGTCGAGGCCGTGCCCTGGCCCCCGCCCTCGCCCTCGACCTCAGTCGCCCCGTTGCCCCCGCGTCCGCCGCATGGCATGATTACTGAACGATCGGTCGAAAAACCTCGCAGTCGAGGTGGACGCGACCCCGCCAGAGCCGGCGGGGGAGAGGATGGCGATGTCGCAGGCGTTTCTCATCGGCGGTGCGCGCACCCCGGTCGGGCGGTACGGCGGGTCGTTGGCATCCGTTCGTCCCGACGATCTCGCGGCCCTCGTGGTCGGTGAGGCCGTGACCCGCGCGGGTGTTCCCGCCGAGGCGATCGACGAGGTGATCCTCGGCGCGGCGAACCAGGCCGGCGAGGACAACCGCAACGTCGCGCGCATGGCCGTGCTGCTCGCAGGCCTCCCGGATGCCATCCCCGGCCTCACCGTGAACCGCCTCTGCGCCTCGGGGATGAGCGCGATCGCGCTCGCCGCCCAGGCCGTGCGGGCGGGCGACGCCGACATCGTCGTTGCGGGCGGGGTGGAGTCGATGACGCGCGCGCCCTGGGTGCAGGCGAAGCCCTCGAAAGCATGGGCGAAGCCGGGCGACGCTTTCGACACCTCGATCGGCTGGCGCTTCACCAACCCGCGTCTCGCCGCGCGCGACAAAGCGACGTTCACCATGCCCGAGACGGCCGAGGAGGTCGCGCGCGTCGACGGCATCTCGCGCGCCGACGCCGACGCGTTCGCGCTGCGGAGTCACGAGCGGGCGGTGCGGGCGCAGGATGCCGGGCACTTCCGCGACGAGATCGTCGCCGTCGACACCGGTCGGGGCCTCATCGACACCGACGAAGGACCGCGGCGTGACACCTCGCTCGATGCGCTCGCCGGGCTCCGACCCGTCGTGAAGGGCGGGGAGGTCGTGACGGCGGGCAACTCCAGCTCGCTCAACGACGGAGCCTCCGCGATCGTCGTCGCCAGCGCCGACGCGGTCGAGCGCTACGGCCTGCGCCCCCGCGCGCGGATCGTCGCCCACGCCTCCGCCGGTCTCGCGCCGGAGATCATGGGGCTCGGCCCCGTGCCCGCGACCGAGAAGGCTCTCGCGAAGGCAGGGCTGTCGGCATCCGATCTGGGGGCGGTCGAACTCAACGAGGCGTTCGCGTCGCAGTCGCTCGCGTGCATGCGTCGGCTGGGGCTCGACCCCGAGATCGTCAACGCCGACGGCGGGGCGATCGCTCTCGGACATCCGCTGGGGTCGAGCGGCTCGCGGCTTCTCGTGACGCTGCTCGGTCGGCTCGAGCGCGAGGACGCGTGCTACGGCCTGGCGACCATGTGCGTCGGCGTCGGGCAGGGCACGGCGATGATCGTGGAGCGGGTCGATGGCTGAGACGCACACGCCGGCAACCTCGGCCCAGGTCGATGCGCCAGCGCAGGTCCCTGAGCCTGTCGAAGGGACCGGGGCCGGCGGAGACCTGGGGCCGGGGGCTTCGACGAGCTCAGCCACCGGGGCGACGGGCTCGACACCGCGCATCCGCATCGACGACCGCGCCGATCGCGTCGTCGCCACCCTCGACCGACCGGAGCGCCGCAACGCGATCGACCAGGCGATGATCGACGAACTCCACGCCCTCTGTGAGGAGCTGGAGGAGCGCCCGCGCACGCTCATCATCACCGGCGCCGGGGGGATCTTCGCCGCTGGGGCCGACATCGCGCAGTTGCGCGAACGCACCGGCGACGACGCGCGCCGCGGGATCAACGCGACCGCGTTCGATCGCATCCGCCGCCTGCCGATGCCCGTGATCGCGGCCGTCGACGGCTTCGCGCTCGGCGGGGGAGCCGAGCTCGCCTACGCCGCCGACATCCGCATCGGCACCCCGCGTGTGCGATTCGGCAACCCCGAGCCGGGGCTCGGCATCATCGCCGCGGCCGGAGCGTCGTGGCGGCTGCCCGAGATCGTTGGCCACGCCCGCGCGAGCGAGCTTCTGCTGACGGCGCGGGTGATCGACGCCGACGAGGCCCTCGCGTGGGGACTGCTGTCGAGCGTGCACGAGCCCGACGCGGTGCTGGACGCCGCCCACGCGATCGCCGACCGCATCGCCGCGAATTCCGCGCGCGCGACCATCCTCACCAAGCGCGCCCTGCTCGCGCCCCGCGCGGAGCACCCCGCCATCGACGGCGAACTCCAGGCCGAGCTGTTCGACAGCGCCGACAAGCGCGCGCGCATGACCGCGTTCCTCGAGAGGAAGAAGAAGTGACACTCCCCGAGACCACGTCTCCGGCCCACGCCCTTGCCGGTACCGCCGCCGCGCCGCGCCCCTCGACCGACCGGGTCCCGGCGTCCGTGCCCACCAGCGTCGGCGTGCTCGGCGGGGGCCGCATGGGAGCCGGGATCGCGCACGCGTTCCTGCTCGCCGGTGCCCGCGTGCACGTCGTCGAGCGCGACGCCGCGGCCGCCGAGGCCGCCCGCGAGCGCGTCGAGACCGCTCTGGGCCGCTCCGCGCAGAAGGGCATCGAGATCCCGGATGCCGACACCTTGACCACCGGCGTCGACACCGCCGCGTTCGCCGACGCGGGCCTCGTGATCGAGGCCGTCCCCGAGGATCGCGCGCTCAAAGTCGACGCCCTCGCGCGGATCGAGGGGGCCGTGCACGACGACGCGGTCGTGGCATCCAACACCTCCTCCATCTCGATCGATGCGCTCGCCGCCGCGCTCCGCCGCCCGCAGCGGTTCCTCGGCCTGCACTTCTTCAACCCCGTCCCGGCATCGGCGCTGGTCGAGGTCGTCACCGGGTCGCGCAGCGAACCGCAGGTCGTCGGCGCGGCGACCGACTGGGTCGAGGCCATCGGCAAGACCGCCGTCGTCGTGCGCGATGCGCCGGGCTTCGCGTCCAGCCGCCTGGGCGTCGCCCTGGGGCTCGAAGCGATCCGCATGCTCGAAGAAGGCGTCGCGTCGGCGCACGACATCGACACGGCGATGGAGCTGGGGTACCGGCATCCGATGGGCCCCCTCCGCACGACCGACATCGTCGGGCTCGACGTGCGCATGGGCATCGCCGAAGAACTCGAGCGCGCGTTCGGCGCGCGTTTCACCCCGCCCGCGCTGCTGCGAGAGCTCGTCGCCCAGGGGCACCTGGGTCGCAAGACCGGCCGCGGATTCTACGAATGGAGCGAACGATGACGTTTCTGCCGAGCTACGTGAAGGGTGCGTGGTGGACGCCGGACGGCGACCCCGACGCGGCGATCGTGCGGGACGCGTCGACGGGGGAGGAGATCGTGCGGGTCAGCACGCGCGGGCTCGACCTCGAGGGTGCCGTCGCCTACGCACGGCGCGAAGGCCAGAAGAGCATTGGCGCCCTCACCTTCCACCAGCGCGCGATGGTGCTGAAGAACCTCGCGATCGCGCTGAACGACCGCCGCGAAGAGCTCTACGCCCTCTCGGAGCGTTCCGGCTCGACCCGCCGCGACTCGCTCAGCGACGTCGACGGCGGCATCGGCGTGCTCTTCACCTTCTCGTCGAAGGCCCGTCGCGAACTCCCCGCCGGAAAGGTCGTGCTCGACGGACCGGTCGAGCCGCTATCGAAGGACGGCTCCTTCCTCGGTCGGCACGTGTACACGCGCCTGCCCGGTGTCGCGGTGCAGATCAACGCCTTCAACTTCCCGATGTGGGGGGCGCTCGAGAAGTTCGCCCCCGCGTTCCTCGCCGGGCTCCCGACGATCGTGAAGCCCGCGACCCCGACGGCGTACATCGCCGAGGCGTGGGTGCGGATGGTCGTCGAGACCGGCCTCCTGCCCGGGGGCGCCCTGCAGCTGATCAGCGGGAGCGTCCCGGGCCTGTTCGACCTCCTCGACCTCGGCGACACCGTCGGCTTCACCGGCAGCGCCGCGACCGCCGAGCGCCTCCGCGCCCAGGCGAGGCCCGGGGTGCGGTTCACGAGCGAGACCGACTCGATCAACGCCTCGATCCTCGGCCCCGACGCGGTACCCGGCACCCCCGAGTTCGACGCCTACGTGAAGCAGCTGCTCGTCGAGCTGACGACCAAGGCGGGGCAGAAGTGCACCGCGATCCGCCGCGCGATCGTGCCGGCGGGAATGACGGATGCCGTGGCCGAGGCGCTGCGCGACAAGATCGCCGAGCGCGTGGTCGTCGGCGACCCGCGCGCCGAGGGCGTCACGATGGGCCCGGTCGTCTCGCGCGAGCAGCGCGACGAGGTGCTGCGGCAGGTGACGGCGCTCCAGGCGGCAGGAGGACGATTCGTCGTCGGCTCGGCGGAGGCGCCCGAGGGCACACCCGCGGAGGGGGCGTTCCTCCGGCCCATGCTCCTGGCCTTCGCGGATGCCGCGACCCCGGCCGTCAACGACATCGAGGCGTTCGGGCCGGTCGCGAGCATCGTCGAATACGCCGACGTCGCCGAGGCCGCGACCATCGTGGGCCGGGGCGGCGGCTCGCTCGTCACGAGCATCGCCACCCACGACCCCGACGTCGCGACCGAACTTCTCACCCGCATGGGCGCGATGAACGGCCGCGTGCTCTTCCTCGACCGCGACGATGCGCGCACCTCGACCGGCCACGGCGCCCCCGTGCCGCACCTCGTGCACGGCGGGCCCGGTCGGGCGGGTGGCGGCGAGGAGCTCGGCGGCATCCGCTCCGTGCTCCACTCCATGCAGCGCACCGCGATCCAGGGTTCGCCGCGCATGCTGACCGCGCTCACCGGGGTGTGGCATCCGGGAGCCGAGACCGACTCCACGGGGACGCACCCGTTCCGCAAACCCCTCTCGGATCTCCGGATCGGGGATGCCGTGGAGTCGGCCGAGCGAGAGGTCACCCTCGACGACATCGAGGTGTTCGCGAGATTCACCGGCGACACGTTCTACGCGCACATGGACGAGGAGTCGGCCGCGGCGAACCCGTTCTTCCCGGGACGCGTCGCGCACGGGTACCTGCTCGTGTCGTGGGCGGCAGGGCTCTTCGTCGACCCCGCGCCGGGTCCCGTGCTCGCGAACTCGGGCCTCGAGAACCTCCGCTTCGTCACCCCCGTCTCACCCGGAGACCGCATCCGCGTGTCGCTCACGGCGAAGCAGATCACCCCGCGCGAGACCGACGAGTACGGCGAGGTGCGGTGGGATGCTGTGATCCGCAACCAGGACGACGAGATCGTCGCGCAGTACGACGTGCTCACGCTCGTGGCCAAGACGTGGGCTCCGGTGGCGGTGCCGGCATGAGTCTGCGGCCGATGATGCAGCGCGATCAGGCATCCGCGATGCTCGGCATGGTCGTCGAACACGACGCGCCCGGAGAATCGCGGGTGTCGATGACCGTGCGCGACGACATGCTGAACGGCTTCGCCATCACCCACGGCGGGCTCGTCTTCGCCCTCGCCGACACGGCCTTCGCGATCGCCTGCAACGAGGACGAGCGCGTGACGGTCGCCGGCGGCGCCGACATCACGTTCTTGAAGTCCACGACCGCCGGGCAGACGCTCACGGCGACGGCTGCGCGCCGCGCCCGCAGCGGCCGGACGGGCTTGTACGACATCCGGGTGACGGATGAGACGGGCGACCTCGTCGCCGAGGTGCGCGGCCGCAGCATCACGACGGACCGGCGTCCGCCGGTTCCGGTCCCTTCGACGAGCTCAGGGACCTCTGACGTGGCAGTGAGCTCGGACGCGCCGGTGGCTAAGCCTGTCGATGCCTCCGGCCCCCGACCCGCGAACGACCCCCAGCGCAACGCCGCGCTGACGACCACGGAGGTGTCCCGATGACCCTGACCACCGCATCGCGCCCGGACTTCCTGGCATCCGTCGATCCCACCGGCATCCCGCTCGACCGGCTCCGCGCCCTACAGCTCGAGCGCCTGCAGTGGACCGTGCGCCACGCGTACGAGAACGTCGCGCTGTACCGCCGCACGTTCGACGAGGCCGGCGTGCACCCCGACGACATCCGCTCGCTCGACGACATCCGCCTGCTGCCGTTCACGACCAAGGCGGACCTCCGGGAGACCTATCCCTTCGGGATGTTCGCGGTGCCGATGGCCGACGTGCGTCGCATCCATGCCTCCTCCGGCACGACCGGGCGTCCCACGGTGGTCGGATACACCGCCGGCGACCTCGACCGCTGGGCCGACCTCGTCGCGCGGTCGCTGAGCGCGGCCGGCATCCGCGCGGGCGACCGCGTGCACAACGCGTACGGCTACGGCCTGTTCACCGGGGGCCTCGGCGCGCACGCGGGCATCGAGCGGCTCGGGGCGACCGTCATCCCGATGTCGGGTGGGCAGACCGCGCGCCAGGCCCAGCTCATCCAGGACTTCGAACCGGATGCCATCCTCTGCACGCCCAGCTACCTCTTGACGATCGCCGACGCGTTGGAGGCCGCGGGTGTCGACCCGCGATCCACCTCGCTCAAGGTCGCCGTGCTCGGCGCGGAGCCCTGGACCAACGAGATGCGACGCGAGATCGAGCGCCGCCTCGACCTCGTCGCCGTCGACATCTACGGCCTGAGCGAGGTGATGGGCCCGGGCGTGGCATCCGAGAGCGCCCTCACCAAAGACGGCCCGCACGTGTGGGAGGACCACTTCCTCCCCGAGACGATCGACGGCGAGACCGGCGAGCCCGTCGCCGACGGCGAGCTCGGCGAGCTCGTCTTCACCTCCCTCACGAAGGAGGCGTTCCCGGTTATCCGCTACCGCACCCGCGACCTCACCCGGCTGCACCCCGGCACGGCGTTCCCGTCGATGCGCCGTATCGAGAAGATCACCGGCCGCAACGACGACATGATCATCCTGCGCGGCGTGAACCTCTTCCCGACGCAGATCGAGGAGATCGTGATGGGCATCGAGACCCTCACGCCCCACTTCGTGCTCGAGCTGCGGCGCGAGGGGCGGATGGATGCCATGACGGTCCGCATCGAGAGGCATCCGGCCCTGGAGCGCGAGGTGTGCGAAGCCGCCGGCGTCGTGCTGCAGCAGCGCATCAAGGTGCTCATCGGCACGACGGTCGACGTGCGCGTCGAGGAGCCGGGCGTCCTTCCCCGCAGCGAGGGCAAGTACAAGCGGGTCTACGACCTGCGCTGATCCGCGGGGCCCTCAGTCTCCGCAGACGGCGATGAATTCGATCTCGACCTTCGCGCCGCGGGGGAGGGCGGCGACCTGGTAGGCCGCACGAGCGGGCAGCACCGCGCCGGTGAAGCGTTCGCCGTAGACCTCGTTCACCGCGGCGAAGTCGGCGATGTCGGTCAGCAGGATCGTGGTCTTGACCACGCGGTCCATGCTCGAGCCGGCGGCGGCGAGGATGGCGGCGCCGTTGCTCAGCGACTGCGCGGCCTGGGCGCGCACGTCGGCGCCGACGAGCTCTCCCGTCGCGGGGTCGAGGGGCAGCTGTCCCGAGACGAAGACGAGTTCCCCGGTGCGGACGGCCTGCGAGTAGGCGCCGATGGCGGCGGGGGCTTCGGGCGAGGTCACTGTGGAGATGATGGTCATGGGGTTCCCTTCAGGGCGTCGATGGCGGCGTCGACCGCGGACGACGAGGTGGTGGCGTGCACACTGAAGCGCACACGGTCGAAACCGTGCGCGGTGGCCGTCACACCGCGCTCGGCGAGACGCGCGACGGTCGTGGGGGCCGATCGGTCGGCGACGTGCGCCACGACGATGCCGGCGCGCGCACCGTCCTCCTGTGGTGACAGCACGGGGAAACCGGCATCCGTCAGCGCGGTCGACAACTGACCGGTCCTGTCGGCGATGCGCCGGCCGACGGTCGGTACGCCGACGCTCTCCAGCAGCTCGAGAGCGGTCGCGAGGGCACCTGAGCTGAACGGGGAGGCGTTGGTGATCGACAGGCGTTGCGCTCCGGGAAGAGCCGGGTGCGGACGTCCGTCGTAGAGCCCCGCCTCCTCGACGCCGGTCCAGCCGCCGAGAAGGGGACGGAGGCGCTCCAGCGCCCGCGGGGACAGCGCCAGGAAGCCGGTTCCCCATCCGGCTCGGAGCCACTTCTGTCCGCCGACGACCAGCGCATCCGCCAGCGTCCAATCGGCCTCGATGACGCCGAACCCCTGGATGCCGTCGACGATGAGCAGCCGGTCGCCAACGGCGTCGCGGAGCGCAGCGAGGTCCGCACGGGCTCCGGTGCGGAAGTCGACGGCACTGACGGCGACGGCCACGGTATCGGCCGTGACGGCCTCGGCGACGCGCGCGGCGGTGACCGGGGCCAGGGGGACTCCGGCGACGGGAGGCAGGGTCCGCACTCGGGTGAGGCCCGCCTCCTCCGACCGCCACCACGCGTACAGGTTGGAGGGGAACTCCGCCGCGCTGACGAGGACCTCGCCCGGCGGCAATCCGAAGGCGATCTGGAACAGCCCGAGGGAGGTGCTGCTGGTCAGGGTCACGGCATCCAGAGCGAAGCCGCTCAGACGGGAGACTGCCGCGAGGGCGCGCCGGTCTTCGGCATGCAGCCGTGCGGAGGCCTCGCCGTCCGCGGCCGCCTGGGCGAGCCCGCCGATCGTGTCGACCACGGCCTGCGACGGAGGACCGTAGCTGGCGAAGTTGAGATACCCGCTCGGTTCGCGGAACGCTGCGAGGTATCTCTCCCACGCCGTCGAGCTCATGCCAGCACCCGCTGCAGGAACTGCCGCGTCCGCGCCTCGCGAGGGTCGCCGAGCACCTGCTCCACCGGCCCCTCCTCGACGATGCCCGCATCGGCCATGAACACCACGCGATCCGCGACCTCGCGGGCGAACGCCATCTCGTGCGTGACGACGAGCATCGTCATCCCCTCCCGAGCGAGGTCGCCCATCACCGTCAGGACCTCGCCGACGAGCTCCGGGTCCAGGGCCGAGGTCGGTTCGTCGAACAACAGGAACAGCGGCTTCATGGCCACCGCCCGGGCGATCGCGACGCGTTGCCGCTGACCGCCCGACAGCTGGCTCGGATACGCGTCGATCCGTTCGCCCAGGCCGACCCGTTCGAGGATCGCGACGGCCTCCGCCCGCACCTCTTTCGCCGGTCGACGCTGCACGCGCACCGGCCCCTCCATCACGTTGCCGAGCACCGTGAGATGCGGGAAGAGATTGAAGTGCTGGAAGACCATCGCCGTCTTCGCGCGCTGCGCCGACAGGCGGCGCTCCGTCAACTCGTGCAGTTTGCCGTCGCGGAGCTCGTAGCCCATGGGCTCGCCGCCCACCCAGACCTCGCCGCTGTCGGGCTCCTCGAGACGGTTCAGCGTGCGCAGGAACGTGGACTTCCCGGCGCCGGACGGGCCGATGATGCAGACGACCTCGCCGCTGCGGACGGTGAGCGACACGTCGCTCAGCACCACATTGTGTCCGTAGGACTTCGTGATGCGCACCGCTTCGAGAACAGGTGCGGCGTCGGGGGTGACGGTCATTTCTCGCTCCTCATCAGCGGGGGACGGCCGAGATCGCCGACGATCTTCCGGCGAAGGGCGCGTGCGTTGCGCGGACCGCCGGGCCGGCGATCCTGACGGTCGAAGGCGCGCTCGAGGTAGAACTGCCCGACGCTGGCGACACTGACGATCACCATGTACCAGATGGCCGCGGCGATGAGCGTCTCCATGACCTGCAGGTTGAACGACGAGATGTTGTTGGCGGCACGGATGAGCTCGACGTACCCGATCACGGATGCCATGGCCGTGCCCTTGAGCATGTTGATGAAGTCGTTGCCGGTCGGGGGGATGATGATGCGCATCGCCTGGGGGAGCACGATCCGCGCCATGCGCTGCATCGGGGTCTGGCCGATGGACTGCGCGGCCTCGATCTGGCCACGGTCGACGCTCTTGAGGCCCGCGCGGACGATCTCCGCCATGTACGCGCTCTCGTTGAGCGCGAGGCCCAGGAACGCCGCGATGAAGGTGGTCATGACGGCATTCGTGCTCACGTCGACGAAGAGCACGTCGGTGAACGGGATGCCGACCTGCAGGCGCGGGAAGATCAGCGCGAGGTTGTACCAGAGCAGGATCTGCAGCAGTACCGGCAATCCGCGGAACAACCAGGTGTACCCGGCCGCGAAAGCCTGGGCGACGGGGTTCTTCGAGATGCGCATGAGAGCGATGACGACACCGATGACGATCGCACTCAGCTGGGCGACGACCGCGAGCACGATGGTGCCGACGAGACCTTGAAGGATGATCGGCGAGATCACGTAGTACGGGATGTCGCCGTAGGAGATGTCACCCTGCGAGGCGGCGGCGATGAGGGCGACCAGCAGGAGCACGATGACGACTCCGCTGACCCACCGCCCCCAGTGCTTCAGTCGGACCTGGGGGAGGAGGGGCCGTTCCCCGCCCGCGGCGGGCGACGGACCGCGTCCATCGCCCAGCCGGGATGTGGAGATCGACACCGTCACTTGCCCCCGTTGACGACGGCCTCGGTCACGGCGCCGGAGGAGATCCCCCAGGAGTCGAGGATCTCGGCGTAGGTGCCGTCGTCGATGAGCGCATCGAGCGCCTGGGCCATCGCATCGCGCAGGCCGGCGTTGTCCTTATTGACGCCGATGCCGTAGGGGGCTCCGTCGATGACGTCGCCCGGCACGACCTCGAACGCGTTTCCGTCCTGAGTGGTCTGCGAGATGTAGACCGCGCTCGGGAGGTCGTTGACGATCGCGTCGATCCGTCCCGTGCGCAGCTGGGTCTGGTTCTGGCTGTCGCTGTCGGTGACGACGACCTCCACGGCCTCCTTGCCGTCGGCGGTGCAGTCCGCGCTGGTGGACTCGGCGAACTCCTGCTGGCTCGTGCCTGTGACGACGGCCACGGAGTGACCGCACAGCGTGTCGGGTCCGGTGATCCCGGCGGGGTTGTCCTTCTGCACCATGATCGTGATGCCGGACGTCAGGTAATCGACGAAGTCGATGGCCTGCTGACGCTCGGCTGTGTCGTTCATCGCGGCGATGGTGACGTCGACGCGTCCCGACTGCAGGCTCGTGATGAGCGAGCCGAAGTCCTGGTTCTCGTACTGCACGTCGAGGCCGAGCTTCTTGGCGATCGCGGTGATGAGGTCGTGGTCCGACCCCACGACGGTGGAACCGTCTGCGGCGTAGAAGTTGTTCGGGGGAGACTGCACGTTCGAGCCGACGACGAGCTGTCCGGCGTCGCTGATCGTGCTCGGGACCATCGCGACGAGTGCGTCGTCGGCGCCGACGCCGTCGAGCAGCGCGGACGTGTCGGGAATCGACGATGCGGCGCCGTCGGTCTGCGCATCACCGGGCTGGGGTGCGCTCGGGCCGCCGCACGCGGAGAGCGAGAGGGTGAGGGCGGCGCTCGCGGCGAGAGCGCCGATGGCGGTGAGGGTGCGGGCGTGACGGGTCATGTAGGGGGGCCTTTCCAAACGTCGTTGTCATCGGAAGCTATCGACTCCGCGGCGATAATAAGAGAAAATTATCATGATGAAGCAGAATTGTTACGTGCGCGCAATCTAAATTGACCATCACGTCGATGCGGAAGACGCGGCGGGGGAGGAGATCGGTGATGAGACGGACGGTCGTCGATGAGACGCGAGTGATGCGGCCGGAGTTCGCGCCCTATCTGCCGATGATGGACTTCCTCGCGGAGCTGCTCGGACCCCGCACCGAGGTGGTCCTGCACGACACCAGCGACGTGAGCCGCTCCATCGTCGCCCTCACCAACGGTCACGTGAGCGGCCGTTCCGTCGGCGGCCCGGCGACGGATCTCGTGCTCAAGGTGCTGCAGAATCACGAGCACGACGATCGGGACTTCCTCGCGAATTACCTGGCCGTCTCGCGGACGGGCGGCGCCTTCCGCTCTTCCACGTTCTTCATCCGCGACAGGGTGGGTGCCGTCGTCGGCATGCTCTGCGTCAACGTCGACGATGAGCCGCTCCGCCGCGCGCGTGATCTCCTCGAGGCCATCACGGCGACCACCGGCGTGCCGAAAGCGGTGGTGGACCCGGGTGTCGGCACCGCCGCGCCCGTCGCGGAGCGACTCAGCGCGAGTGTCGACGAGCTGGCCCTGGACGGCATCGATCGCATCGTCGCCGCTCGAGGTGTCGAGCCTCATCGCATGAGCGTGCAGGAGAAGACCTCGACGGTCGGTGAGCTGGAGCGCGCGGGCGTCTTCTTGCTGAAGGGCGCGGTGGCGCAGGTGGCGACCGCCCTCCAGGTGTCGGAGCCGACGGTCTACCGCTACCTCGCGCAGGTGCGACGCTCCCGGGTCTGAGCGTTCCCCACGACGACTCGATCTCGGCCGGCGACCGCGCGGTCGCCGCTCACACGCCGGGCCGCGCGAGCGGGGTGCCGTCGAGGCCGTCGATGAGATCGCGCAGGCTGTCGAAGACCCGGACGGCGCCTGCGTCGTGAAGCTCGTCGACGGAGAACCCGCCGGTGCGCACCGCGACCGTGTCGACGCCGGCGTCACCGGCCGCCACGGCATCCCAGGGGGAGTCTCCGATCATGATCCCGCCCGTGCCGGACACGCGGGCGAGGGCCGTCTGCACGAGGTCGGGGGCGGGTTTGCTGGCGGTCACGTCGTCGGAGGTCGTCCATGCGTCGGCGATGTCGCGCGCCTCGACGAGGTCGAGGAAATGCTCGACGTGGTCGCTCTTGCCGGAGCTGGCGAGCACGACCTGAAATCCGCGCTTCTTGACCTCGAGGAGCAGATCGTGCGCTCCGTCGAAGGGGCGCACCTCGTCGATGAGCGGTTCGAACTCCTCGGCCCACGCGGCACGCAGGTCGTCGCCGTGCGCGCGTTCGACCCTGTCGTCGGTGAGGGAGGGCACGAGCTGATCGCCGCCCATGCCGATCGCGCGGTGGATGCGCCAGATCGGCAGCACGATGTCGAAGCGGCGGAATGACCGGTACCAGGCGAGGGCGTGCTGGTAGTTGGTGTCGACGAGGGTGCCGTCGACGTCGAAGATCGCGGTGTCTGCCATGGGGTTCCGTCTTCCGGTCGTGGTCGGGTGCATGCAGCCCACACGCCGCCGCGCGAGAGGTCAGTCCCATTGCGGTCCCGGGCGCCCTCGGCTACAGTTTTACTGAACGATCGGTCTGTAAAAGGAGTCGACGATGACGATGACCGTACCCCCCGCGGACGCCCACGCCCACGCCCTCGATGGCGAGGCGACGTTCGACGCCCTCATCGAGGCCGACGGCCGCATCGAGCCGCGCGATTGGATGCCGGACGCCTACCGCCGCACGCTGATCCGCCAGATCTCGCAGCACGCGCACTCCGAGATCATCGGCATGCAGCCGGAAGGGGCGTGGATCACGCGGGCACCGAGCCTGAAGCGCAAGTCGATCCTGCTCGCGAAGGTGCAGGACGAGGCGGGTCACGGCCTGTACCTCTACTCCGCGGCGCAGACCCTCGGCATCACGCGCGACGAGATGACGCAGCAGCTCGTCGACGGGAAGGCGCGGTACTCGTCGATCTTCAACTACCCGACCCCCACCTGGGCCGACATGGGCGCGATCGGCTGGCTCGTCGACGGCGCCGCGATCTGCAACCAGGTGCCGTTGTGCCGCGCCTCGTACGGGCCCTACGGTCGCGCGATGGTGCGCATCTGCAAAGAGGAGTCGTTCCACCAGCGCCAGGGTTTCGAGATCCTGCTCACCCTCATGCAGGGAACAGAGGAGCAGCGGGAGATGGCTCAGGATGCCGTGAACCGCTGGTACTGGCCGAGCCTGATGATGTTCGGACCCCCCGATGACGACTCGCCCAACTCGGCGCAGTCGATGGCGTGGAACATCAAGCGCTTCAGCAACGACGAGCTGCGTCAGCGCTTCGTGTCCATGCTCGTGCCGCAGGCGGCCGTGCTGGGCGTGACGCTGCCCGACCCCGAGCTGCGGTTCGACGAGGCGACCGGCGAGTACCGCATGGGCGAGATCGATTGGACCGAGTTCCACGAGGTGCTCGCCGGACGCGGTCCGCTCAACACGATGCGCCGCCAGCACCGCCGTGACGCCCACGAGGAAGGCGCCTGGGTGCGCGAGGCCGCCGCGGCCTACGCCGCGAAGAAGAGCGCCGCCCGCGCCGAGACGACGGCGGCCGCCTGATGGCCACGCCCGGCGGGAGCCCCGCGGAGACCTGGCCCCTGTGGGAGGTCTTCGTGCGCGCAGGCCGCGGCCTCAGTCACGTGCACGTCGGCTCGCTCCACGCACCCGACGCCGAACTCGCCGTCCGCAACGCGCGCGACCTGTACACCCGGCGCGGCGAGGGCGTCTCGGTGTGGGTCGTGCCCTCGGATGCCGTGACCACGAGCGACCCGGGGGCCAAGGGCGCGTTCTTCGAGTCCCCGGCGGGCAAGAACTATCGGCACGCCGTGTACTACACCGCCTCCGAGGGGGTGCCGCACCTGTGAGCATCTCGACCGATCAGGGGGACCGGTCCCTTCGACAGGCTCAGGGACCTGGGGTCGCAGCCCCGGTGACCGGAGCCGCAGCGCCGCAGGCCGGGGCCACGGCGCCGGTGGCTGAGCCCGTCGAACCCACCGGCACCCACGGCGACGTCTCGCTCGACGCGCGCGAGCTCGCCGCCGAACTCGCCGGGGGAGAGGACCGGGCGACCGATCCCGACGTCGCCGCGTACGCGACGCACCTGGGCGACGACGCGCTCATCCTCGCGCAGAACCTCTGCGGCTGGGTCGCCCGTGCCCCCGAGCTGGAGGAGGACGTCGCCCTCGGCAACATCGCCCTCGACCTCCTCGGCCACGCCCGCTCGCTCCTGCGCTACGCCGGCAGCCACGACGGGCGCAGCGAAGACGATCTCGCATACTGGCGAGACGAGCGCGATTTCCGCAGCGCGTGGCTCTTCGAGCTTCCGAACGGCGACTTCGCGCACACGATCGCCCGTCAGCTCCTGGCATCCGCGTACCTCCTCGAGCTGTACCGCGACCTGTCGGCATCCACCGATCCCGTGCTGTCCGCCGTCGCCGCCAAGGCCGAGAAGGAGGTCGACTACCACCGCGATCACGCCGTGCAGTGGACGCTCCGTCTCGCCGGCGGCACCGACGAGTCGCGTCGCCGCTTCCTCGTCGCCCTCGATGACACCTGGCCGTACCTCGACGAGGTGTTCCGCGACCTGCCGCTGCACGATCGTCTCGAGGGCATCGCCGTGCGCCCCTCCACCCTGCGCGGCCGCGTCGACGAGGTGCTCGCGGAGGTGCTCGCGGAGGAGGACGTCCCGGTCCCCGCGATCGCCTCGTCCTCCGCGGGGGGACGCCGGGGGCGGCATCACCCCGCCTTCGGGCCGCTGCTGGCCGAGCTGCAGGTGCTGGCCCGCCGGCATCCGGGGGCGACATGGTGACCGCGACGCGGGACCGTGCTCGCGAGATCGTCGCGGCCGTCGTCGACCCCGAGGTGCCCGTGCTCACGATCGACGATCTCGGAGTGCTGCGCGACGTCCGCCTGGACGGGGAGACCGTGACCGTCACGATCACCCCGACCTACTCGGGGTGCCCGGCGGTCGACGCGATCCGCGACGACATCGTGCTCGCCCTCACCTCTGCCGGCTTCGACGACGTCGTCGTCTCGACGACGCTGACCCCCGCGTGGACCACCGACTGGATGAGCGACGCGGGACGACGCAAGCTCACCGAGTACGGCATCGCCCCGCCGTCCGGCCGGGCTCCCGCGGGCCCCATCCGCGTGAAGCTCAGCGTCGCGTGCCCCCGGTGCGGCTCCCTCGACACCCGCGAGGTCTCGCGCTTCGGGTCGACCTCGTGCAAGTCGCACTGGGAGTGCCGGGCGTGCCTCGAACCCTTCGACCACTTCAAGGCCCTCTGATGACGACGACCGACACGGCTGCGGATGCCGTGACCCCGGCGTTCGCGAGAAGCCCGACCCTCGGTGCCGTGCGCGAGACCGGGGGTCGTGCCCGCGCCCGGTTCCACACCCTGCGGGTCGCGGACGTCCGCCCCCTCACCCCGACCGCGATCGAGGTGACCTTCGCCGTCCCCGACGAGCTCGTCGACGCCTTCGACTACGCCGCGGGCCAGTACGTCGCCCTTCGAGCGCGCGTCGACGGCGAAGACCTGCGGCGGTCGTACTCGCTCTGCCGACCTCCGACGCGCGGGACGATCAGCGTCGGCATCAAGCGCGACCCCGACGGCCGGTTCTCGACCTGGGCGCACGAGGACCTGCGCCCGGGCGACGAGATCGACGTGATGAGCCCGCAGGGCACCTTCGTCTCGCGAGCCTCAACGGCGACCGGACACGTCGTGGCCATCGCCGCCGGCTCCGGGATCACCCCCATCATGGCGCTCGCCGCCGATGTGCTCGAAGGCTCGACCGAGAGTCGGATGACGATCGTCTACGCCAACCGGTCCTCGACCGACGTGATGTTCGTCGACGAGCTCGCCGACCTGAAGGACCGGTACCCCGCCCGCGTCACGCTGCATCACGTGCTCTCGCGCGAGCAGCGGGCGGCCCCGGTGTTCTCGGGACGCATCGACGACGAGCGACTGCGCCTCATCCTGTCGCGCCTGATCGATCCGGCATCCGTCGACGAATGGTTCCTGTGCGGGCCGTTCGCCCTCGTCGAGCTGTGCCGCGAGGCGCTCACCGAGGTCGGTGTGCCGCGCGAGCGCGTGCGTTTCGAGCTGTTCACCGCCGGAGACGGCGACGCGCCGGCGCAGACCGGGGGAGCGCGCCCCGTGCGCGTGCGCGCCGACGAGCCGGTACGCCGCATCGACTTCACCCTCGACGGCCAGTCGGCGTCGGTGGAGAGCCCGATCGCCGCGAACGAGACGATCCTGGCCGCGGCCCTGCGCGTGCGGCCCGACGTGCCGTTCGCGTGCGCCGGCGGTGTCTGCGGAACCTGCCGCGCCCGCGTGATCGAGGGGGCGGTGTCGATGACCGAGAACTACGCCCTCGAGCCCGACGAGATCGCCCGCGGCTACGTGCTGACCTGCCAGTCCCACCCGACCTCCGACGCCGTTCGCGTCGACTACGACGGATGACGAAGGATGCCATGACCCCGCACCGCATCTCCGTAGGCGATCCGTCACCCGGGCGCGCCCGCGGGGGAGTCGCATGATCGAGTACACCGGCGCCGACGGTGTCGCCGAGATCGTCCTGAACGCCCCCGCACGCCGCAATGCCGTCGGTCTCGACGATCTGCACGCCCTGGCCGCGGCCTACGACCGCGCCGAGGCGAACGGCGCCCGCGCCGTTCTGCTGCGGGGTGAGGGGCCGTCCTTCTGCGCCGGTCGCGACATCTCCGGCGTCGACCCGTCGACCGACGACGTCGGCGGTTACCTGGACGAGACGCTGGCGCCGCTCCTGCGTCGCATGGCGGCCTTCCCCGCACCCACCTTCGCGGTCGCCCACGGCGCGTGCCTGGGCGTCGGCCTCGGCCTGCTCATCGCCACCGACGTCGTCTACGTCGCCGACACCGCCAGGATCGGTTCGCCCTTCGCGGCCCTGGGAGCGACCCTCGACTCCGGCGGCCACGCGCTGTTCGCCGAGCGGCTCGGCATCCACGCGACCCTTGATCTCATCTACACCGGTCGCCTGCTGTCGGGCGAGGAAGCGGTGCGGGCGGGCCTCTTCTCGCGCGTGCTCCCCGCCGCCGAGGTGCAGGATGCCGCGATCCTCGCCGCCGTCCGCGCGGCGGCCGGGCCCACCGCCGCCTTCCGGGCGAGCAAGCGCATCGTCTCGGCGATCCGCGACGAGCGGCTGGGGCTGTGGGACGCCATGGCGCTCGAGAACCGCGCCCAGGCGGCCCTCGCGGCCACCGACGACTATCGCGAGGGGTTCGCGGCGTTCCAGGCCAAGCGCGCACCGTCGTTCACGGGTCACTGACGCCGCGCGAGAACCGCACGTCGGCGCCCCCGCCCGGGCGCCGGACAGCGCGCGCAGTCGGCTCCGCGCCGCGCGCAGGGCGTGCGTCGTCGTCGCGCATCCCTTGTCGTCGCCCTGCTTGAATCAGACCATGCCGCGCATCGACGACGACGACGACGAACTCGCGACCCTCCGCCGCCGGGCTTACGCCCCCGGCGCCGACATCTCCGCCGACCCTTCGGCGCTGGAGCGCCTGATCGAGCTCGAGCAGCGCGCGGCGGCCCGCGACGGCGGCGCGGCGGACGACCGTGCGGCGCCGGACGGCGAACAGACGGAGCCCGAGGCGGCATCCGTCGGTGCGGAGGCGGGGGGAGAAGACGGCGAGTCGGCCCGCCCGGCCCGCCGCCGGATGCCGCGTCTGCGGCGTTCCACGGTGGTGATGCTCGCCGGGGCCGGGCTCGTCGTGGCGACACTGCTGACCGCTCTGGTGCTCGTGCAGCGCGTGCAGACCGATCCCCTCCAGGTGGGTGCCACGCAGGTCGCCCGGCTCGCGGAGGACCCTTCGTTCGACATTCCCAGCTCCCTGTACCGCGGGATCACCGGCAACGTGAAGGCCTATACGGCCTTCGAGGGTTTCCGCGTCATCTCCTATCCCTCGTTCCGCGCGGGCGAAGGCGCGGCCCGGTGCATGACGGTGTATCAACCCGACCTGCTCGACACCGGTGACGATTCCTTCTCGTACGACGGGCAGTTCCTCCTGCCCTCCTGTGCGGCGGGCCCGTTCCCGGCGACCTTCACGATCCTGCTCGCCGAGGACACCCCCGAGCGGGAGCCGACGGATCTGCCCGCGGACACGTCCTTGCAGTTCGTCTACGACCAGGGACGAGACCAGATCGTGGTCTTCCGCGGCTGACGGCGAGGCTGCTCGGGGATCGCGGCCGCGCGAGAACCGCGTCGGACGCAAGCCCCCGCCGCACACGACGATGCCCCGGCACACCGGCCGGGGCATCGTCGAAACGCGTCAGCGTGTCACATGCGTCACGCAGCGGTGGTCACGGCGAACTGCACGGATCCCTGCTGCGGGTCGATCTGCGCGTCGAGAACGCGGTCGTCGAGCACCGCGGCGGCGTCGGTGTCGAGGAAGACCCGTGCTCCGGAGTTCTCGACGACGGTGTCGGCGGGCTCGGGCGCGTCGACGACCGAGAGCGCGAACTGCGACTCGGGCGAACCCGCTCCGGCGATGCGCACGCCGCCCTGCGGGGCGTCGGGGAACTGCGCGGTGATGGTCTTGACGGCGGTCGTGGCCTCTTCGGTGAGTGTCAGCATGGGTGACTCTCCTTCTCTGATCGACGACAGGAATCAGCCACGATGCCGAGAATCGCGGCGGCTCTCAACTCCTCGCCGCCATTTCCAGGGGTTTCCCACCGGTCGTCCAGACGTCAGGGGAGGAGCCCGGCCCGTCGTGCGCGTGTCACTGCCGCGTGTCGGGTGGAGGCGTCGAGCTTCGACATCGCCGAGGCCAGGTACGACTTCACCGTGGTCTCACGCAGACCGAGGGATGCCGCGATCTCCCCGTTCGTCGAGCCTACCGCGGCGCAGGCGAGCACGTCGATCTCGCGTCGCGACAGGTGGACGTCCGTTTCGGCGCCCGTGGCAGGACTGTCGCCGGTGAGCGCGGCGAGTCGCGCCTCGATGTCCTCGAGTCGTCGGCGCACGGCGTCGTCTCCGACGGTCGCGGCCAGGCTCCGCAGCTGCGCGTAGCTCTCCCGGATCTCCTCGCGCGCGCCCGCGCTGAGGCCGCCCTCCGGCGCCGGTGCAGCCGCCATCCGGCGTTCGACCTCGGCCCGCACGCGCAGCTCGGTGCCGAGCTCGCCCGCCACATCGAACGCCGGTCGAGCCTCGACCTCGCCGACCTGGGATTGCGCCCACGAGCCGCAGTACAGCACGCCGCGGGCCGCACCTCCGACCAGCACGGGCACGGCGAACAGCGTGGCGATGCCCTCGCCGAGGATGGCGCGGTCGTAATCGTGCGTGATCGACCGCGACGTGCGGTAGTCGAGGGTCATGCGGGGGCGCCGCTCGACGAGGGCCCGCCCACCGAGTCCGCGGGTCGCATGGACCACGAGGCCCTCGATGCTCCGCGTGCGGGCGCCGACGATGGTCGACACGTGCACCGCCCCGTCGTGCTCGAGCCCGCCGAAGGCCACGGGGAAATGCGTGCGCCGGGCGAGCTCGCTCACGGCGTGCGAGACCAGTCGCGTGTCGTCTCGAAGTGTGGACGGTGCAGCCACGCACTACCTACTTCCGGGGGTGACGGCTTCGTCGCCGCGTTTCGTAGCGTCGACCCTACCACCGGGGAAGCGCCAGCCGACCCGGACTTTTCCCCCGAACGGCGCAGCGTTGCGCCGTACTCATGAGGCAAGGAGGCCACATGACGGACCGTCGCATCGACGACGCCCACACGGGCGGCGTCGATTACATCGCGGTCGAGGAGTCCGCCCCGTTCCAGGAGTTGAAGAGGCGCCAACGCCGCTTCGTCTTCCCGCTCGCGGTGGTGTTCCTCGTCTGGTATTTCGCCTACGTGCTGCTGTCGTCGTTCGCCCCGGAGTTCATGGCCCAGCCGGTGTCGGGAGCGATCACCGTCGGCCTGCTGCTGGGACTCGGGCAGTTCGTGACCACGTTCGCGATCACCATGGGCTACGTCGCGTACGCCAACCGGCAACTCGACCCCGGAGCCGAACAGCTTCGTCACGAGCTCGAGCAGGCTGAGGGGGGACGCGCTTGAACGACGTGCTCGCCGCCCTCGACGCGGCCGTCCAGACGGTCGAGAACAACCCGGTGCTGAACATCTCGATCTTCGGCGCATTCGTGGCCGTGACGTTGTTCATCGTCATCCGGGCCAGTCGCAACAGCAAGACCGCGGCCGATTACTACGCCGCCGGGCGATCGTTCACCGGACCGCAGAACGGGTTCGCGATCGCCGGCGACTACCTCTCGGCGGCGTCGTTCCTCGGCATCGTCGGCGCCATCGCGATCAACGGCTACGACGGGTTCCTGTACTCGATCGGCTTCCTCGTGGCGTGGCTCGTGGCCCTGCTGCTCGTCGCGGAGCTCATGCGCAACACGGGCAAGTTCACGATGGCCGACGTGCTCTCGTTCCGCCTCAAGGAGCGCCCCGTGCGCATGGCCGCCGCGATCACGACGCTCGCGGTGTGCTTCTTCTACCTCCTCGCGCAGATGGCGGGTGCCGGCGGACTGGTGTCGCTGCTGCTCGGCATCACCGAGCGGGTCGGCCAGTCGATCGTGGTCGCGGTGGTCGGCATCCTGATGATCGTCTACGTGCTGATCGGCGGGATGAAGGGAACGACCTGGGTGCAGATCGTCAAGGCCTTCCTGCTCATCGGCGGTGCCGTCGTGATGACGGTCTGGGTGCTCGCGATCAACGGCTTCAGCCTGAACACCCTTCTCGAGAGCGCGGTGGCGGCCTCGCCCAAGGGCGACGCGGTCCTCGCCCCGGGACTGCAGTACGGCAAGAACCCGTGGGACTTCATCTCGCTCGCCCTCGCACTCGTCCTCGGCACCGCGGGACTCCCGCATGTGCTCATGCGCTTCTACACGGTGCCCACGGCGAAGGAGGCGCGGCGCTCGGTGGTTTGGGCCATCTGGCTGATCGGACTGTTCTACATCCTCACGCTCGTGCTCGGGTACGGTGCCGGCGCCCTCGTCGGGGCGGACACGATCCTCGCGGCCCCCGGCGGGGTCAACGCCGCGGCACCCCTGCTCGCCTTCGCCCTCGGCGGGCCGCTGCTGCTGGGCTTCATCTCGGCGGTGGCGTTCGCGACGATCCTGGCGGTCGTGGCGGGGCTGACGATCACCGCGGCCGCGTCGTTCGCGCACGACATCTACGCCAACGTGGTGAAGAAGGGCGACGTGCCGCCCGACGGCGAGGTCAAGGTCGCGCGGCGGACGGTCATCGTCATCGGCATCCTGGCCATCCTCGGCGGGATCGGCGTGCAGGGCCAGAACGTGGCCTTCCTCGTCGCCCTCGCGTTCGCGGTCGCGGCCTCGGCCAACCTGCCGACGATCCTGTTCTCGCTGTTCTGGCGCAAGTTCACCACCCGTGGCGCGGTGTGGAGCATGTACGGCGGGCTCGGCTCGGCGCTCGTGCTCATCTTCCTCTCGCCGGTCTTCTGGGGAACGCCCACGAGCGTGTTCGTGAACACCGGGGTGGCCATCTGGCCGCTGAACAACCCTGGCATCGTGTCGATCCCGCTCGGCTTCCTTCTGGGATGGCTGGGCTCGGTCACCTCGCGCACCGCCGAAGACCGCCGCAAGGCGGCCGAGATGGACGTGCGATCCCTCACCGGGTACGGCGCCGAGAAGGCGTCGAACCACTGATCCGGCCGCGCCCGGTCCCGCTCCAGCGGGGCCGGGCGTCGTCGCGCGCGGCCCCGGCGCCGCACAGAGGCGCGTCCCCGCCTACCCCGCGGCGCGCAGCCTCTCGCCGAGCACGACCCTGCTCTCGAGGTCGAGCAGCTGCTCCTTGACCTCGGGGTGCCCGCCGTACTCGCCGATCGATCCGTCGGCGCGCACCACCCGATGCACGGGGACGACGATCGAGAACGGACTCGACGCGCACGCCGTGCCGACCGCCCGCGCGGCGCGCGGAGCGTCGGCCATAAGCGCCACCTCTCCGTACGACGCCACTTCTCCGTAGGGGATGCCGAGCGTCGCCTCGAGCGCCGTCCGCGTGAATCCGCGCACGAGGCGCCAGTCGAGGGCGACCTCGAACGCGCGTCGTTCGCCGGCGAAATACTCGTCGAGCTGCGCGACGAGGCCGTCGCCGACCGACGGGTCGGGCTCTGGCACGACGCCCAGGCGGTGCGAGATCTCGGCGCGGGCGAGGTCGATCCCGTCGTGCGCGACGTCGAGACGCACGAGGGCGTCGTCGATGAACGTCAGCAGGATCGGCCCGAGGGGGCCGTCGTATTCAGTGCTGGTGACTGTGCTCATGCCCTCATCCTCTTCACCGTCGGGGAGCCCCGCGGGGCCGCCGCCCGGAAGAGGGGAGGATGCCGCTGATCCGCCGCCTGGGGAGGAAGCGCCGGTGGTGCGGCGTGTCGCCGATTGTCGCGAAACTCGCCGCCGCTACGGGGGTTACCCGATCGACCGGCTTAGTCTGACAGGTGTGTGGCGAGCTGAGGACGGTACCGTGATCGGTGCCGACGGAGACGATTCGATGTCGTCCGTCGATCCGGGCGAGCTGCGATTGTCGGAGCCCGGCATCGTGGTCCGCCACGTCGCCGACCCCGAGCGCGATCGCATCCGCGCCGAGGCGGCAGCCCTGGGCGGGCGGTCGACACTGCTGCGGTTCGACGACGCGCTTGACGCGGGCATCGACATCACCAAGGCGCACCCGGGCTCTCTCCCGCAGTTCATCACGGGGCGCGCGACGATGCTCTCCAACCTCTTCCGCGACGAGGTCGCCCTGCGCACGGCACGCATGGCCGCCGACCGCATCACCTCGAAGAACGTCGAGCTGCGCACCGCCCGCGGTCTCGAGCCCGTGCATCTGGCCGTCGGCCTCTCCGCGTGGAAGATCGGGGGAGTGGAGTGGTCGGCCCCCGTGCTGCTGCGTCCCCTCGCCATCCGCCGGCACCACGGCGACTTCGAGCTCAAGCTGCACGGCGCCTTCGTGATGAACCCCGAGCTCTCGCGCGCGTTCCGCACGCATCTCGGCATCCAGATCGACAGCGCCGCCCTCGCAGGTCTCGCGTACGACCAGGGCGTGTTCAAACCGCAGCCGGTCATCGACCACATCCGCCGCCTGACCTCGCACGTGCCGACCTTCGTCGTGCACCCGCGCCTGGTCATCTCGTCGTTCGCCGACGTGGGCTCGGGCATGGCGCGCGACACGCACGACCTCGACGACCCGCTGCTGAACGCCCTCGCGGGGCATCCCGACGACCGTGCCCGCGTCAGCGTGCGCCGTGCCGACCCCGTGGTCGTCGGCCCCGACGAGCGTGCGCCCGCCGCCGACACCCTGCTGCTCGACGCCGACGCCGAGCAGGAGCGGGTGCTCGCCCGGATCGCCGCCGGTCACTCCCTCGCCGTGCACACGCTGCCCGGCACCGGAGGGACGCAGACCGTCATCAACGCGATCGGTCAGCTCGTCCACGACAACAAGCGCGTGCTCGTGGTCAGCGCCCGTCGCTCGACGCTCGACGGCATCCGTCACCGTCTCGCCGGCGTCGGACTGACCGGGCTCGCCGTCTCGCCGCACCACGTGCGCCGCGACCTCATCCGCGCGATCGGCCGAAACGAGAAGGCCGAGCAGCCCAAGGTCGCCGAGATCGACGACGCTCTCGTGCGTCTGCGCACCGTGCTGCGCGACTACCGCTCGGCCGTGACCGAGCCGCACCTGGCACTGGGCGTCTCCGCGCTCGACGTCCTTCGCGCGCTGACGTCTCTGGCATCCACGTCCCCCGCCCCCTCGACCGAGGCGCGGTTCGATCTCGCCACGCTCGAACGCCTCGCCGGTCGCCGCGACGCCGCGGTCCGCGCCCTGGCGATGGCGGCACGCCTGGGCGAGTTCCGCTTCGGCCCAGACGACTCGCCGTGGTACGGCGTCAGCTTCACCCGCACCGAGGACGCGCGCGCCGCGCACGATCTCGCGGGCAAACTGCACGCCCACGAGGTTCCGCGCCTGCTCGAGCGCGGCTACGAGCTCATCGCGCAGACCCGCATGCGGCCGTTCCAGACGGTCTCCGAGCTCGGCGCGTACCTCAAGCTCCTGCAGGGCATCCGCGAGTCGCTCGATCGCTTCAGCCCGAGCGTGTTCGAACGCCCCCTCGGCGAGCTGATCGACGCGCATTCCCCGCGCCGCGACGCCTCGGCGATGAGCGGTCCGAACCGCCGTCGGCTCAAGCGCCTCTCGAAGGAGTACGTGCGCCCGGGCGTGCACGTGCCCGACATGTACGAGGCGCTCGTGCGCATCCAGCAGCAGCGCACCGAGTGGCAGCGCGTCGTCGAGGCCGGCGTCACCCCCGAGGTGCCGCTCGGCCTGGCCGACGTGCACGTCTCGTGGCAGCGCACCGACGCGCTGCTCGGCGAGCTCGACCAGATCCTCGGTCGCCAGGGCTCCGACCGCTTGGCGACCCTTCCCGTGCAGCGTCTCGTCCGCACCCTCGCCGGACTCGCCGCCGAGTCGACGTTCTTCGACAACCTCGTCGAGCGCGCGCAGCTGCGTTCCGAGCTCGCGCGCCTGGGGCTGGAGCAGCTCCTGGTCGAACTGTCGGTGCGGCACGTGCCCGAGGAGCGCGTGGGCGCCGAACTCGAGTTCGCGTGGTGGCAGTCCGCCCTCGAGCACCTGCTGCGCACCGACAAGGCCCTGCTGGGAGCCAACACGAGCGTCGTCGACCGCCTCGAGCGCGACTTCCGGCTCGTCGACGAGGCGCACGCGGCCGCCGCGGGGCCCCTGCTCGCCGCCCAGCTCGCGACGCAGTGGCGTATCGGCATCGTCGACCACGCCGACGAGGCCGCCGCCCTCAAGCGTTCGCTGAAGGACGGCCTGCACACGGCGCAGGAGATCTCGGATGCCGCCCCCACGCTGCTGCGCACGCTCGCGCCGGTGTGGCTGGCGTCGCCCTACGAGGTGCCCGACGTGCCGCACGATCTCGCGTTCGACGTCGTGATCATCGCGGATGCCGCCGCCCTGTGCCTCGCCGAGGCGACCCCGGCGCTGCGCCGCGCGCGTCAGGTCGTGCTGTTCGGCGACCCGGTCGTACAGAAGCCGACGCCCTTCCGCGTGAGTGCGGCGATCGCCGCCGCGCCCGAGTCCGCCGGGGCCGACGCGGACGCCGACGAGGTGCCGTTCGACGAGACCTCGGTCTTCGAACGCATCGCCGAGCTGCTCCCCGTCGAGACGCTCACCCGCAGCTACCGCGCCGGCGGAGAAGATCTGTCGCAGCTGGTCAACGACGCCTTCTACGGCGGAGAGATCGTGTCGCTGCCCTGGGCGGGCTCTTACCTCGGCCGCGGCAGCTTGAGCGTCGACTACGTCGAGGGTGGTGTCGGCGCCCCGGACCCCGTCAGCGGTGCCGTCGAGAGCCCCGACGCCGAGGTCGCCCGCGTCGTCACCCTGGTGGTCGAGCACGCCGTGAATCGCGCTTCGGAATCGCTCATGGTCGTCACCGCGAGCCGCAAGCACGCCGAGCGCGTGCGCGCCTCGGTCGTGGCGGCGCTGGCCGGCCGCTCCGACGTCGCCGAGTTCGTCTCACGGGATGCCGCCGAGCCCTTCGCCGTGCTCACCCTCGAGGAGTCGGTGGCCGAGAGCCGCGACCGCGTGGTGTTCTCGCTCGGCTTCGGTCTCACGCGTCACGGGCGCGTGCTCAGCGACTTCGGCGACCTGTCGATGCCCGACGGGGAGCGGCTGCTCACGGTCGGGATGACCCGCGCCCGCCGCTCGATGGTGATCGTGTCGTCGATCCGCCCCTCGGCGTTCGACGACGGCCGCCTCGAGCACGGAGCCGCAACCCTCATGGGCATCCTCGGCAACGTCGCCGCCCGCGGCCGCGAGAGCCGCCTCGAAGACCTCGCCGATCCGCTCACCCGCGCGCTGGCGCGGGAGCTGCGCCGTCTGGGGGTCGAGGTCGACGTCGACTACCGCGGTCTGCTACCGCTCGTCGCCCGCTACAAGGGCAAGGCGGTCGTCGCCGAGAGCGACCCCGAGACCATCGGGGAGTCCCTGCGCGAGACGCTGCGTCTGCGCCCGCAGATCCTCCGGCGCCTCGGCTGGCACTACGTGCGGGTGCACGCGTTCGACCTGTACAGCGATCCCGCCGGCGTCGCCGCGCGCATCGCGGAGCTGCTCGGCATCGCCCCCGACGACGCCGCCACCCCCGACTCGACGACCGAGCCCCTCGACCTGCCCGGCTGATCCCCTGATGACCGAGAATCCGGATGCCACCGGCTGAGCCTGTCGAACCCTCCGAGTCGGAGTCGGGTGCGGTCCCGTCGACGGGCTCAGGGACCTCTCCGGAGGCTGAGCCCGTCGAAGCCCCCGACGCCGCGTCGGGCCCGGTCGCTTCGACCGGCCCAAAGAGCTCTGCGGACACGCCGGCGGATCGTCAGCCCGTCGTCCGCGTCCGTGGCGCCCGCCGCGCACGGCTCCTCGCTGCGCCGGGGACGACGGCCGAGCCGGCGCCCGCCGACGACCCCGCACGCGGCACGGGCCCCCGACCCACGGCATCCGGGCCCAACGACGAGCGCATGATGCGCGAGGTCCCCCCGCACTACTGACCAGGAACGGCGACGGCGCCCGTGCCGGAACCCGTGGTCCCGGCGCGGACGCCGCGTCGTCGGCTCGAGGCCGCTCAGATCTTGTTCTGGCGCTCCAGCAGATCGCGGATCTGCACGAGCAGCTCCTGCTCGGTCGGCAGGTTCGGCTCTTCGGATGCCGCCTCGTTCACTCCGGCGCGAGCCGCGGCGCGGGCCTTCCAGCGGTTCATGGGGTACACGAACACGAAGTAGACGATCGCGGCGACCGCGACGAAGTTGATGATCGCCACGAGGATCGCGCCGAACTCGAACGTGGACGTGCCGCCGAGCAGAGTCGGGACGATGACGTTCAGGTCACTCAGGTCGCCGACCTGGAACAGGAACCCGATCAACGGATTGATCAGACCCTGCACGAGGGCGTTGACGATGGCCGTGAAGGCCGCTCCGATGACGACGGCGACCGCGAGGTCGATGACGTTGCCGCGGAGGATGAACTCCTTGAATCCTTTGATCATGCGCTGGCTCCCCTTCTGCCGCGCCGCCCCGGACTCAGGAGACCGAAGAGGGAGCGGACGACGTCGTTTCCGACTTCGATGATGTCGAAGAACCCGACGACGCGCCACCGGAGGACGACGAGCTCGACCCGCGGGAATCGGTGCGGTAGAACCCCGATCCGTTGAAGGTGACGCCGATCGAGCCGTACTGCTTGCGCACCTCGCCGCCGCACTCCGGGCACTCGGTGAGGGCCGCGTCGGAGAAGGACTGCACGGCGTCGAAGCGGTGGCCGCACTGCTTGCAGGCGTAGGAGTAGGTGGGCATCGGTCTTCCTTCGGGTGTTCAGGCGTGGTGAGAGTCGAGCGCGATGGTGCGCGTCGGCGTGACCACGCCCGTGACGGGCTGGTCGTGCACGTCGCGGGGCACGTCGTCGACGAACTCGGAGTCGAAGATCACCGCATACACCGGCGGGCACTTCTCCATCGAGCCCAGGGTCTTGTCGAAGTAGCCGCGTCCCCAGCCCAGGCGCATCCCGTGCCGGTCGACGGCCGCGGCGGGGATGACGAGCAGGTCGACGTCGTTGACGGCGATCGGGCCGAGCACGTCGCCGACGGGCTCGGGCAGACCGAACAGTCCCTCCGCGATCTCGGTGTCGGCAGTGGCCACGCTCCAGTCGAGCAGCCCGTCTTCACGCGTGATGGGAAGGAGCACGCGGATGCCGCGTTCCACCGCCGCGGACACGAAGGCGTGCGTGCCCGGCTCGGTCGGCGTCGAGAGGAAGCAGGAGATGCTGCGGGCGCCCAGTCGATCGACGAGGGCGTCGAGCTGCTCCTTGACGCCGGCCTCCGCGACATCGCGGGCGTGGGACGACACGGTCTGGCGACGTTCGCGCAGATCGGCGCGCAGTGCGCGCTTGGCCTGCTCGATGCGATCCGGCATGCGGGTAAGTCTACGTGCGCGCGTGTTGACGACGACGACCCGCGCTCCCGCTAGGGTATGCCCATGCCTCATAAGCCCTTCAAGGCCGTGATTCCGGCCGCAGGACTCGGTACTCGCTTCCTCCCCGCCACCAAGGCCATGCCCAAGGAGATGCTGCCGGTGGTCGACAAGCCGGCCATCCAGTACGTCGTCGAAGAGGCGACCGGTGCCGGCATCCAGGACGTCCTGATCATCATCGGACGCAACAAGAACAACATCGCCAACCACTTCGACTCGATGCCGGAGCTCGAGACGAAGCTCCGCGAGAAGGGCGACCACGACAAGCTCGCCAAGGTGGAGCACTCCTCCGACCTGGCCGACGTGCACATGGTGCGTCAGGGCGAGCCCAAGGGTCTGGGTCACGCGGTGCTCCGCGCGCGCAGCCACGTGGGCGACCACCCCTTCGCGGTCCTCCTGGGCGACGACCTCATCGACGAGCGCGACCCGCTGCTCGAGAAGATGATGTCCGAGTACGACAAGCGCGGCGCGACGGTCATCGCCCTCATGGAGGTCGACCCCTCACAGATCCACCTCTACGGTGTCGCCGCGGTCAAGCCCACCGAAGACGACGGTGTCGTCAAGGTCACGCAGCTCGTCGAGAAGCCCAAGGCGGAGGACGCGCCCTCGAACCTCGCGATCATCGGCCGCTACGTGCTCGGCCCCGACGTGTTCGACATCCTCGAGCGCACGGAGCCCGGCAAGGGCGGCGAGATCCAGCTGACCGACGCGCTCGAGGAGCTCGCGACCGGCGGCGGCGACGGGGGCGGCGTGTACGGCGTCGTGTTCCGCGGACGCCGTTACGACACCGGCGACCGCGTCGACTACATCAAGGCCATCGTGCAGCTCGCGGCCGACCGCGACGACCTGGGCCCCGCGCTGCGTCCGTGGTTCAAGGAGTTCGCGCAGGGTCTCTGACCCGGCGGAGCACTATGGATCTATCGATCCCGAGACGGCACGGCGAGGTGTCGATCCGTCTCATCCGCAACCGCGACGCGCGCGTGCTGCAGCAGCAGCTGATCGACAACCGCTCGTGGCTGCGTCCGTGGGAGGCGACGAGCCCCGACGGCCCCGTGTCGTTCGACATGCGGCTCGGCATCCGTCGCCTCCTCCAGCAGTACCGCGACGGCCTCGGCGTCCCCTTCGTGATGGCGTGGGACGACGAGGTCGCGGGGCAGCTCAACGTGTGGGGGGTCTCGCGCGGTTCGCTGGCCTCGGCCACGATCGGCTACTGGGTGGCCGAGGAATTCGCCGGTCGCAACATCACGACGGTCGGTGTCGCGATGGCCACCGACGTGTGCTTCACGGAGCTGAACCTGCACCGGATCGAGATCTGCATCCGTCCCGAGAACCACGCGAGTCTGCGCGTGGTCGAGAAGCTCGGCTTCCGCTACGAGGGACTCCGTCGCCGCTACATCCACATCGACGGCGACTGGCGAGACCACTACGCCTTCGCGCTCGTGCGCGAAGAGGTGCCGCACGGCGTGCTCGACCGCTGGGCGCGGGGGCAGGTGCCGCCCGACGCGGCGCGCATCCCGCCGGCCGACCGCCTCTGAGCGCGTTGGGGCGCGGCGGGACGGCACCCCGCTGATATCTCGGCGGCAGGATGTCGCCCGCTCGTCAGCGCCCCGCACGCCCGGAGCCGGACACCATTCTCGCGATCGGGCGTGACGACACGCGGGAGGATGCCGAGGTGTGATCTCTCGGTGACCTACCTTTGTCCCATGGGTGGCCAGGTGCTGAGCGGCGGGGTGATCGTCTTCGTGGCGGTCGCGCTGTGGTTGGTCTATCTCCTGCCGTCGTGGCAGAGCCGGCATCGGTTCACCTCCGCCGAACGCAACGCCGTGCGCCTCAACCAGGCCCTTCGCGTGCTCGCCGAGACGGCCGAGACGCCGCGGGAAGTGCACCTCGAGCTGACCACCCGCACCGCGCACCAGCAGCAGAAGCTCGCCCGTCAGGTGCAGGCGCAGAAGGCCCAGGCCGAGCTCGCCGCCGCCAAGGCGCGCCTCGAGGTGGCGAAGCTCGAGAGTGCGCGTGACCGCGATGTCGTGAAGGAGCAGCGCGCGGCCGCGATCGAGCTGGCCCGTGCCGAACGGGCCGCCGCCGTCGAGGTCGCTCGCGCCGAGCGCGCCGCGGCTCTCGAGAAGACGCGTGCGGAACGCGCCTCCGCCGTGGAGCGCGCGCGTGCCGAACAGGCTGCCGCGGTCGCCGTCCCGGCGGCTCGTCGCTCGCGTGTGCGTCGTCGCTTCCGCCTCACCGTCTCGGTCGCGCTCCTGGCCGGGCTCATCGCCTCCGGCTTCGGTGCCGTGCAGATCGTCGGGGGAGCGTCCCCGATCGTCCTCGTCGCCGGAGCGGCCGTGGTCGTGGCATCCCTCGTCATCCTGCGTCGGATCTCGGTCGTGGCCACCCGCACCGCGGCGCGTCCGGCCGAGGTGTCGGTGCGCCGGATCATGGGCGAGGTGCAGGACGTCGCCCTCGTGCCCGAGCCGCGCCCGACGTGGACGCCGCGTGAGCTGCCCCGCCCCCTCGTCGCGTCGGTCGGCTCTCGGGCCGCCGCGACCGTCGACGAGCAGCTCGCCCGCGAGGCCCTGCGGGCCGCGGCCCGCGAAGAGGCCGCGCGGCACATCGCCGCGGAGCAGGCTCCCACCCCCATCGAGACGGCCCGTCCGGCCGCTGCTGCCCCTGTCGCCTCGCCGTACGCGGCGATGGGCTACGTCGACGATAGCGAGATCGAGAGCCACGTCCAGCGCCTCCTGACGCGCCGCGCGTCGGGGGAGTGAGTACCGGCGTTTCGGCGCCGGGCCGTTCGTTGCGGCCTCATACGCGTGGCGGCATATCCTTCCGCGGCGACGGCGCGCGGCGCGCCCGGGCTGCGTCTCGCGTCAGGTGACGGGCGCGTGACGTGATAGTGTTGACGAGGTTTCCGGGCCTGTGGCGCAGTTGGTAGCGCGCCTCGTTCGCATCGAGGAGGTCAGGGGTTCGAATCCCCTCAGGTCCACCACTTCCCGAACGGCGTCCCTCCTCAGAGGGGCGCCGTTCTCGTTTCCCGGCGTGGTTCCGTCCGCGCTCCCGGGGGCGTCGTCGGCCCCGCTAGGCTCTCGCTCACCCAGACCCTCCGAGCACGGGAGCCGCGCCATGATCCTCGCCCACGACATCGCCGGCTCCGGCCCGCTCCTGGTGCTGGTGCATGGCATCACCGAAGACCGCCGCAGCTGGGACCCCGTCGACCTCACCGGCTCATTCACTGTGGTGCGCGTCGACGTGCGCGGCCACGGCGAGTCGGCCGCCGCCGAGCCCTACGACATCCCCACCTTGGCGGCAGACATCCATGACACCGTCACGCAGCTGCAGGAACAGGGCGTCGTTCCCGACGGCCCGCCGATCGTCGTCGGGCACTCCCTGGGCGGCATCGTCGCGACCGCGTACGGAGCGCTCTTCCCGGCCCGCGCGATCGTGAACGTCGACCAGCCGCTCCACTTGGCCGGGATGCAGCAGCAGATCCAGCAGGCCGAGGCGATGCTGCGCGGCGAGCAGTTCCCCGTGTTCATCGGCGGCATGTTCGCGCAGATGGCGGGAGGATTGGATGCCGCCGAGCTCGACCGCCTGAACGCGCTCCGCGCGCCGAAACAGGATGTGGTGCTCGGGATGTGGCGTCCTCTGCTCGACGACTCGCCCGAAGAGCTGGCGGCGCTGGTGGACCGGCTCACGGCGGTGCCCGCCGACGTTCCCTATCTCGTCATCACCGGACTCGACGCGGGGCCGGATTACGCCGCCTGGTTGCAGCAGACCATCCCGCACAGCGTCCACGAGGTGTGGCAGCCGGCGACGCACTACCCGCACCTCATCGATCCAGCCCGTTTCGTCGCGCGTATCGAGGCGTTCGCGCGCTGACCACCGGGCCGTCGGGCCCGGGTGCGCTCGTCCGGGTCAGTCCGCCGCGGCGCCCTCCGCCCACCCGCCGGGAGCGGCCACGTTGAACATCCACGCCACGCCCCACGGGTCGACGACCTCGCCGTAGAAGTCGCCCCACACCTGCTTCTCGAGCGGCTGCTTCACCTCGGCGCCGCGCTCGACGAAGCGGTCGTAGAAGCCGCGGACGCGGTCGAACTCGTCGCTCATGAACGCGGCGTGCGTGCGGCTGGAGCCCCACCCCTGGGCGGGCTCGTCGAAGCCGTCGGCGCCCATCACGGTGAAGCCGTCGGCGCGCAGCTCCGAGTGCATCACACCGTCAGCGGGCGCGTCCGGGATGCCGAAGTCGGCGAACGTGTTGATCGTCAGCTCGCCGCCGAAGACCGACTGGTAGAAGGTCATCGCCTCCCGGGCGGCGCCGGCGAACGAGATGTAGACGACGAGAGCGGTCGACATGGTGGCATCCTTCATCTTCGAGGGGCGGATCGGCCCTCACGTTAGTCCCGCGGCGGGGGAGAGGGAAGGTGCGTCACGCGCCCTGGTACTGACGCAGTTGCGCGAGCAGGCGGGGCGCGCTCGCGTCGAAGGTGCGACCCCCTACGACGACACCGACGACGAACACGGCGACACCCCAGACCGGCCCGATCCCGAGGGCGAGCCACCCCGCGAGCGTCGAGCCGCCGAAGGCCGCGATCCCCGCCGGGATCACGGCCGGCAGGGCCATGACCGCCGCGACGATCCAGCAGAGGAAGAACAGCAGCGTCATCGTGAAGGTCGTCCCCGGCACGCGCTTGAACGGCGAATCACCGGGCGCAGGCGTGGGGATCACGAGCAGCGCCGACGTGACGGCGCTGACGCCGTAGCCCACGAGCGCGACGCCGACCGACGCGCCGACGACGGCCGGTAGGAGGTCCCAGCGGTTCGCGATCGCCAGGATCACGGCATCCGCCAGCAGGGTGAGGGGGATGCCGACGCTCGCCGCCCCGAGCATGCGGCCGAGACGATCGGCGCGCCCCCGGATGCCGGTCTGCATGACGGTCGCGAACGCGGTGCCGTCGTACGAGACGTCGGCGTAGACGATCGTGCCGGCGAAGAACCCGACGAGCACGCCCGAGAGCACGAAGAACGGACCCGTGATGTCGCCCCCCGCGTAGATGAGCACGAGGACGGGGGCGAAGGGGAGCAGCAACAGCTGCCGCAGGTAGCGGAAGTCGCGGGTCCACGAGGTGAGCGCTCGCGCCCAGGTGGCGCCCGCGGGGGTGGAGGGCATGACGCCGAACCATCCGAGCGAGCCGGCGCTGCGGCGCGCGGCGGAACGGGCGGGCGGTGCGACGACCGAGGCCGACAGGCTCCGCCGCCACAACCACCACAGCAGGGCGAGGGTCGCCAGGGCGATCGCGAACTTCCCCAGCGCGGGCAGCCAGGAGCCGGCGGCGAGGTCGCCGGGCACGGCCCACACCGCCCCGATGGGCGTCCACGACACCGCGGTCACGATGCTCTGCAGCTGCGTGCCCTGTCCGCTGACCGCGACGAGGCCGTTGGTGAGCACGATGAAGAGCGGGCTCGCGAAGATCAGCACCGCGAAACCGACGAGACCGATGATCTCGCGCGTGCGTCGGCCGCCGCCCACGCCCGCCGCCAGAGCCGACACGGCACGAGACGCGACGACGCAGATGAGGACGCCCAGCGGCACGCACACGACCGCGGCGATCGCCGACACCGGGTCGCGACCCCACACGAGGAACGTCGCGAGCGCGCCGAGGGTCGTCGCGATGCCGGGCACGCCGGTGAGGCCGCCGGCGGTGATGGCGAGCATCATCTGGCGCGTCGTCATCGGGAACGGTGCGAGCTTGGCGGGATCGAGGGTGGTGTCGATCCCCGCGGCGAACACCGGTCCGATGACCCAGCCGAGGGTGAGCAGGGCGCCCGCGGCCGTCACCGCGGCGCGCGCGATGCCGGCGTCGAGGGTGCCCACGAAGAACAGCCCCGCTCCCACCAGCAGCAGCATCCACAGCGCGCCGAGCACGCCGAGGATGAAGCCGACCAACTGTATCGGGCTCCGCATGAGGGTGTTGCCCAGCACGCGGAACCGGATCTTCAGGACTGTCGCAACCACTGCGGCCCCTCCGAGTGGTGGCGACCGCCCACGAGGTCGACGAAGCGGTCCTGCAGGGTCTGGGTGCCGCGCACCTCGTCGACGGTCCCGGATGCCAGCAGCCGGCCCTGCGCGATGACGGCGACGTGGTCGCACATGCGTTGCACCAGGTCCATCGAGTGGCTCGACACGATGACCGTCCCGCCCGAGCCGGTGTAGCCGCGGAGGATGTCCTCGATGTTCGCCGCCGACACCGGATCGACCGACTCGAAGGGCTCATCGAGCACGAGCAGCCGCGGGGCGTGCACCAGGGCGCACGCGAGGGCGACCTTCTTGGTCATGCCCGCGGAGTAGTCGACGACGGGGGTGCCGGCGGCCTCGCCGAGGTCCATGATGCGCAGCAGGTCGGCCGTCCGCGAGGCGACCTCGTCGCGGGGGAGGCCGAACATCATGCCGGTGTAGGTGACCAGCTGCTCCCCGGTGAGCCGGTCGAACAGGCGCACGCCGTCGGCGAGGTTGCCGATGAGCTTCTTCGCCTCCACGGGATGCGCCCACACGTCGACGCCGTGGATGCGCGCGGTCCCGGCATCCGGTCGCAGCAGGCCGGTGGCCATCGACAGCGTCGTGGTCTTCCCCGCTCCGTTGGGCCCGACCAGGCCGTAGAACGACCCGGTCGGCACGGTCAGGTCGAGACCTGCGACGGCGGTCTTCTCGCCGAAGCGCTTGGCGAGTCCGCTCAGCTGCATCGCGGGCTGCTGATCGGTCGCGACCGGAGGCACGACGGCATCCGGAAGGACGGTCGGCGGCGTGACGGGTTGCGGGGGCACGGTCTGCGAGGTCTCGCGGGAGGGGTCGGTCACGATCTCGAACCTATCTGCGTGGTGCGGGCCCTTCCTAGGCTCCGCGGGGAATGGAGGTCAATATCGGATGGCGTCGACAACCTTCACGCGCACCGCGACGAGGGCCGGGAGCAGCCCGGCGATCGCGCCCACGGCCGTGGCGGCGACGAGGCCGGTGACCGCGGCGTCCACCGGGAACGGGGGGAAGTCGGTGACCATCCCCTGTCCGATGAGCTCGCGCACGGCCGGCGACTGCACCACGAGGATCGACACGGTCACTCCCGCGGCCCCTGCGACCACCGTCGCCACGACGCTCTCGAGCATGACCGCGAAGAACACCCGGCTCGCGGTCGCACCGAAACTGCGGCGGATGCCGATCTCGCGAACACGCTGCTTCACCGTGACGAGCGCGATGTTCACCAGTCCGAGGGCGCCGAGCAGCAGCACGAGCACGGCGATGCCGATGACGACCATCTTCGTGACGAGGAACGGATCGTCGCCATACGTCGCCCAATCGCGTCGATCGGCGGTCACTTCGACGCCGGTGCCCAGGGCCGCGCGCAGATCGCGCTTCACCACCTCGGTGAGCTGGTCGGCGATCTCGGGCGGCACCCACATCTCGTACGACGGGATGACGGGACCCCCGCCGCCGTACGGATCGCTCGGCGCGGCGGCGGCGTCTCCGCGCTCGCCGGCGGCCGCGGCCTGCATCGCCTGCAGCTGAGAGCCGAGCATGTACATCGACGGTTCGATCTCCCACGTGGCCGAGGGCGTCACGCCGACGACGACGGCGCGCACGCCGCCGGAGGGGATGCCGGATGCCGCGTTCGGCAGGCCCTGGCCCCCGAGCGCCACCATCGGGTGGGTCTCGAGGGGCGGGCGGCCCATGCGGTCGTAGAAGATCTCGTTCACGATGAGGCGAGGAGCCAGCTGCTGCACGTCCCGCTCGGTGAACCACTCGCCCTCGGCCATGCGCACCCGGTGCATCTCGCCGAACGGCTGGTCGACGGCCTGCGTCGGCACTTGCACGATGCCGTCGCGGAACGGCACCGACTGCGTGGTCTGCACGACGCGGGTGGCGTAGGAGATGTCGTAGCGCTCGACGACGTCGCTCCACGCGGCATCCATCGCCTCGGGGGCGAGGGTGCCGCCGTCGGTGCGGTAGGCCGAGACGGACAGGCTCGCCGGGCGCCCGGACTGCCGCTCGCTGAGTTCCTGGTTCGCCTGCTGCACGATCGCGCCGAGGGCGACGACGGTCGTGAGCGAACACACGGCGACGGCCACGCCCACGAGCGAGAGCAGGACGCGCGTGCGATGCACCCGCACTTCCTGCCAGGCCTCGAGCAGCGCGCCGACCACGGCGCTGACGCCGCGCATCAGTCCTCGCCCTCCGGCGCGTCGAGGCGCGCGTCGTCGGTGGGTCCGCTGTCGGCGGGGTCGGGGAGGGTGGCGGTCGCCGTCGCGGTGCCGAGCCCGAGGACGGCGAGCTCGTCCGTGCCGGTCGACGCCGCCTCCTCCGGCGCCGGAGCCATCTCGCGCCGGTCGCGTCTCGTCAGCGGCTCCAGCGACGGATCGTCGACCGGGGTCAGCACGCCCCGGTCGAGCCGGAAGTGCCGACGCGCGCGCCGGGCGATGGTCGGGTCGTGGGTGATGATGACCTGTGCGGCGCCCGTCTGCACGGCGACCTCGTCGATCAGCTCCATCACGCTCTGCCCGGTGTCGAGGTCGAGGGCGCCCGTGGGCTCGTCGGCGAGGATCAGGCGCGGCCCGCGGACGAGCGAGCGCGCGATCGCCACCCGCTGCTGCTCACCGCCCGACAGGCGATCGGGCATGCTGTTCAGTCGGTGCTCGAGACCGACGAGGGCGAGCATGTCGGCGGCGATCCTCTTGCGTCGCCAGAACGTCCTCCCCGACGCGTAGAGGAGCGGCATCGTGACGTTCTCGAGGGCGGTGCGTCCGGGCAGCAGGTTGAACTGCTGGAAGACGAAGCCGATCGCCGCTCCGCGCAGACGATCGCGCTGCGCCGACGAGTACGACCGCACCGGGCGGTCGTCGAAGAGGATCTCGCCGCTGGTGGGCAGGTCGAGAAGCCCCAGCATGTTCAGCAGCGTCGACTTGCCCGAGCCCGACCGCCCGACGATCGACACGTGGTCGCCCGGTTCGATCTGCAGGTCGACGCCGTTCAGGATCGTCAGCGCGGGCTGATCCTGCGGGATCACCGTGCGGGTGACCGCCCGCAGCGCGAGCAGGCTCATCCGCCGAGGGCCGCTTCGCAGTACATCGACCCGTCGGGATAGGTCGTGCACCCGTCGTTCGCCGGGGCCATCGCGCCGGGGGCGAACTCCAGGATCTCGTCGCCCTCGGCCAGCCCCTGCGTGATCTGCACCTGCGTGCCGTCGGTGAGGCCCAGCGCCACCGGGCGCTCCTCGGTGGCACCGTCCGCGCTCATCACCCACACCGTGCCGCTCTGAGCCGCCCCGCGCACCGCGGTGGTCGGCACGACGAGCACGTTCTCGGCGCGACCTCCGGCGATCGTCATCTCGGCGGCGAGCCCCGAGAAGACGGTCACCTCGCCCGGCACGGTGCACGTGGCCGTCGTCGATGATCCGCCCGCACCACCGGTGCTCGCTCCGCCCGTGGCGGACGTGTCGTCGCTCGTGCTCCCGCCGGTGCTCCCGGCCAGGGGAGTGGTGATGCGGAGGTTCCCGCACGCGAAGGCGGCGGGCCCGCCGGTGATCGTCACCGTGGCCTCGGTCGGGCGGTCCAGCAAGCGGTACTGCTGCGCGGGCTCGAGCGAGCCGCTGACCGAGAAGGTCGGCGGGGCCACGGTGCCCGCCGTCATCCCGATCGTGATGTCCTGCCCCGAGATGACCGAGAGCGAGCTCAGGATGCCGGTCGCCGGCGCCGTGACGTCCTCGTAGCGGAAGATCGCCGGCTTGGGCTTGCCCTCGGCATCCACGCTGTCGGCGGGATCGCGCTCGATGGGGACCTTGACGTCGAAGACGACGTCGCCCTGGTTCACGTTCGCGCCCTGGGCGATGAAGATCTTGTTCACCGTGCCGGCGGCCGTTGCCTTCATCGGCAGGGCGGGATCCGCCGAGACGGTGGCCGAGACGACCACGTCGTTCGTGATCGTGCCCAGCGCCGCGACGGTCGTCGGTTCGACGATGGTCCCCGTCGGGATCGCGGGAGACGCGTCGGCGGGGCGATCAGGGAAGAACGCGAGCTTGATGAGTGCCGCCGCCACCAGGGCGACGAGAAGGATACGCAGAATCGGAAAGACCCACGTGCGTGCGATCCCCATGAAACCCCCCGGAACGGAAATCGTCGTCATCGAACGTCTCCACCCTAGGGGGGTGCGTGTATCGCCCACGTATCGCCCGGCGCCGTGGGGGCCGGAGATCATCCGATGGGATGACGTCGATCGGCGATGTCATCCCCTCGGATGACGGAGGCACGGATGCCGCGACCCCGACCGTTCGAGACGGTGGGGCCGCGGCATCCGGTGGGCGAGGCTCAGTCCTTCGGCGGCGCCACGACGTGCGGCTTCGTGGGATCGAGCGGGGCGCCGGTGGCGAGGCGCGCGTGGCTGCGCGAGTAGGCGAAGTAGATCGCGAACCCGAGGGCGAGCCAGATGAGGAAGCGCAGCCAGGTCTCGACCGAGAGGTTGAGCATCAGGTAGGTGCAGATGAGCGCCGACAGGATCGGCAGCACCGGGCTGAAGGGCACGCGGAACCCGCGCTTCAGGTCGGGGCGCTTGCGCCGCAGCACGATGACGCCGATCGAGACCAGCACGAAGGCGGAGAGCGTGCCGATGTTCACCATTTCTTCGAGGACGCCGATGGGGGTGAGTCCGGCGACGATCGCCACGATGACCGTGACGATGATCGAGATGACCCACGGGGTGCGGAAGCGCGGGTGCACCTTGGCGAGGCCGCCGGGGAGCAGGCGGTCGCGCGACATCGCGAAGATGATGCGCGTGGCGCCGATCAGCAGGGTCAGCACGACGGTCGTGAGGCCCGCCACCGCGCCGGCCGCGATGACGGTCGCCATCCACGTCTGGCCGTGGAAGGCGAACGCGTTCGCGAGGGCCGCGGAGGGGTTGAGGTCGGAGTAGGGGACCATTCCCGTGACCACGACGGCGACCGCGCAGTACAGGATCGTGCAGATCACGAGCGACGCGATGATGCCGATCGGCAGGTCGCGCTGGGGGCGCTTGGTCTCCTCGGCGGTGGTCGCCACGACGTCGAAGCCGATATAGGCGAAGAACACCAGGGCGGCTCCCGCGAGGATGCCGCCGACACCGAAGGTCGCGGGCTCCAGACCCGAGAGGAACTGCAGCAGCGGCTGCGTCAGTCCCGACGTGGATTCGGTCGGCACGGGGTCGGGCACGAAGGGGCTGTAGTTCGCCGGGTTAATGAACAGGATGCCGGCGATGATGACGAACAGCACGATGAACAGCTTCACCGCCACGAGGACGAGGTTGACGCGGAGCGACTCCTTGATGCCCAGGGTCATCAGGCCGCCGAGCACCAGCACGAGCAGGATGGCGGGGAGATCGACGACACCGCCGTATGAGATGGCCGGCGGGAGCACGATGCCGATCTGTTCGAGGAACGTCCCGAGGTAGGCGCTCCAGCCCTGGGCGACGACGCTCGCGCCGAGGAACATCTCCAGGATCAGATCCCACCCGATGATCCAGGCGAACAGCTCGCCGAGCGACGCGTAGGAGAAGGTGTACGCCGATCCCGACACGGGGACGGTCGAGGCGAACTCGGCGTAGCACATGGCCGCGAGGCCGCACGCGATCGCGGCGATCACGAAACTGATCACCACGGCGGGACCCGCCACGTCGTGCGCGGCACGCCCGGTGAGGGTGAAGATGCCGGCGCCGATCACGACGCCCACGCCGAAGACGGTCAGGTCGACCGCGCTCAGGGACTTCTTGAGCCGGAACTCCGGTTCATCGGTGTCGGCGATGGACTGCTCCACCGACTTGGTACGGAAAAGGCTCACGCGACGCTTCCCTGTCTCGACGGATGTCTGTCTCAGGTGGTGTCCCCGGAGCGAACACCACCCCCGGAGAATAGTCCCTCGCCGCCCCCGCGCCTATCGGTGACGCGGCCCGCCGTCCCGGTGCTATCACACGGATAGTCGTGCGGGTAATTCATCGAATGCCGGTGTAAGGTTTTTCGTATTATGGCTATGAAGCACATCACGCACCTCGTCGACGATCTCGACGGAACGGTCCTCGAAGACGGACAAGGAAAGCAGATCACTTTCTCGGTCGAAGGCCGTGCTTATGAGATCGATCTCTCCGACCGGAATGCGGACAAGTTCTATTCGGCGATCGCACCTTTCGTGGATGCCGCTCGCTCGGTCTCGCGCGGTGCCTCCACGACGCGTCGATCACGCGCCCCCCGCCGCTCCAGCGACGTCGACCTCGGTGCCGTCCGCGAATGGGCGCGGGCGAACGGACACACGGTGAGCGACCGCGGCCGTGTTCCCTCGACCATTCTCGACGCGTACGCCGACGCGAATTCCTGAGGTCGCTCCGGATTCGCCGGTCGGTTCGCCGACGGCCGACATCGCGTCGAGCGCGGTGACCCAATTCGCCGTGCTCGACGCGCTGATGGCGGGCGTGTATTCGGCGGGTATTCCGGTTTCCGATGCGGTGGAGCTCGGAGACACCGGGATCGGCTGCTGCGAAGGCCTCGGCGGCGAAGTCGTCATCCTCGACGGCACGCCGTTCGAGTGCACGCCGGACGCCCCGCCGCGCCGGATGGAGCCGAGCGAGACGCTGCCCTTCGTCGACGTGTGCGCGATGGGCGAGGGGGTCGCCACCGTGGTGCGCGACGCCGACTTCGCCGACCTCGAGAGCCACGTCGACGCCCGGCTGGCCAGCCGCAACCTCTTCCACGCCGTGCGCCTCGACGGCGTGATGGCGCGGGTGCGCACGCGCGTCACGCGACGGCAGGAGCCGCCGTTCCGCCCGCTCGCGGACGTCGCCGCGGAGCAGATCGAAACGGTGGCGTGCGACTGCACGGGTTCTCTCGTCGGGTTCTGGATGCCCCGGATCTATCAGGGCATCACGGTCGCCGGGCTCCACCTGCATTTCCTCGCCGACGATCGCACCGTCGGCGGCCACGTTCTCGACGTGCGCGTGCGCGAGGGCAGCCTGCGCATGACGGCATATGCGCGTTTCGCGCTCCGGTTGCCGGACGACGAGCAATTCCGGCGCACGGAACTCACGCACGACGAGGATCATCGGATCGTCGCGGTCGAGAGTCGGCCGGCCGTTCCGGAAACCGGTGAAAGCTGACGAAGAAGCGGGTGAATTCGTAATATCGCGCCCCGGGGAGGCGCAAATTGCCGTCTTACGATCGGCGCATGGCGAAAAAGCACATCACGCAGGTGATCGACGATCTCGACGGTTCGGTCATCGATGACGGAACCACCGTCCACTTCTCCCTCGAAGGGCGTTCGTACGAGATCGATCTCTCTAGTGAGAATGCCGACAAGCTTCGCGAGGCTCTTTCGCCTTTCATCTCCGCCGGTCGCGCCGTCGGCTTTTCTTCGCCGTCCGCCCGCAAGGAATCGCGGCGCCGCCCCGCGCCCACCCGCGACCTGGTCGACGTCCGCACGTGGGCCGAGAAGAACGGCTATTCCATCAATACACGCGGACGTATTTCGGAGGTCGTCCTCGCGGCGTACGACGCTGCACACTGAGTGGTCGAAAGAAAGCCGGATGCCGTGGGAAACGGCATCCGGCTTTCTTCGTCCCGGGCGTGTCAGACGAAGGCGCCGTCGCCCGCTCCGACAGCGAGACGCTCGGCGGCGAGTCCCTCGGCGGCGGCGAGCGGGGTGACCCCGCGCGACTGCGCCTCGTCGAACACGCGGCGCACGGTGTCGCCGATGTCGGCCACGCGCCCCATGATCTGCTCCAGCGTCCCGCGCTGCTTGGCCACGAGGTCGAGGTAGATCACGCCGCCCGCGTTCACCACGAAGTCGGGGGCGTACAGGATGCCGCGCCGCGCAAGCCGCTCGGCACCCGAACGCTCGGCGAGCGGGTTGTTGGCGGGGCCGCAGACCGCGCGCGCGTCGAGGGCGTCGATCACCGCGTCGGTGAGCACACCGCCGATCCCGGCGGGAACGAAGACATCGGCCGGCACGAGGTGCGCCTCGCTCGGCTCGACCCACGCGGCGCCCAGCTCGGCGGCCAGCGCGCGCTTGGCGGGGTTGACGTCGGTGACGGTCAGCGTCGCGCCCTCGGTCGCGAGGCGCTCGGCGAGCCGGCTGCCGACCTGGCCGAGACCGGCGATCGTGATGCGGCGACCGGACACGTCGCTCGTGCCGACCGCGCGCTCCAGCGTCGCGACGAGGGAGGCGTAGACGCCGAGGCTCGTGGGCCCGGCCGGCTCGCCCGACCCGCCCACGGTGTCGGGCAGGCCCACGACGTGCGCCGTGCGCTCGCTCACCACGAGCATGTCGTCGGTGGTGGAGCCCACGTCCTCGGCCGTGCGGTAGAGGCCGCCCAGGCTCTCGACGGCGTCGCCCAGGTCGAGGAAGGCGGCACGGCGGCGCTCGGCGTCGAGGACCGTGCCCTCGGGGAGGCCGATGACGCTCTTTCCGCCGCCGGCGTCGAGTCCGGCGGCCGCGTTCTTCAGCGTCATCGCCGCCGAGAGGCGGAGGGCGTCGCCCAGGGCGTCGGTCCAGGAGGGGTAGGTCCACAGTCGCGCTCCGCCGAGGGCGGAGCCGAGGACCGAGGAGTGCAGCGCGACGGCGATGAACAGGCCGCTGCGGCGCCCCGTCATCACCTCCACGCGCTCGTGGACGAAATCGGGCAGGGGCAGGGCGTTGGTCATCGCGTTCCTTGTCGTCGGTCGCCTTGTGGGCGGCACGTTTCGAACGCCGCGGCGTTGCGGCATCCACCCTCCATTCTGGCGCGCGCCGCCGCCGAGCGCGACGCCGCCGCGCGCGGGTGACCGCCGAGGTTCGCCGTTCGGCGCCGGAGCCGCACCGCATGTGCGGTCTCGGCCCGGCCTCGGGCGGCGGAGCGGCGCGACGACGGGCCTAGGCTGACGGGCATGACCGACGCCCTGCCCGCCCGGAGTCGCCTCGTCGCCGCGTCGCTGGAGGCGGCCGGCATCCCCGGGAAGATCGTCGTCCTGCCGGATGCCGCGTCGACGGCCGCCCTGGCGGCCGCAGCCCTCGGCATCGCGGTGGGCGCGATCGCGAACAGCCTCGTGTTCTGGAGCGACGACGAGCCGCTGCTCGTGATGACCAGCGGCGCGCACCGCGTCGACACGACGGCGCTGGCCGAGAGACTCGGGCGCGGCGCGATCCGGCGGGCGACGCCGGAACAGGTCCTCGCCGCGACCGGTCAGCCGATCGGGGGAGTCGCGCCGACCGGGCACCCCGCTGCGCTGACGACCGTGGTCGACGAGGACCTCGCCGCGTTCCCGCAGATCTGGGCCGCGGGCGGGACGCCGCACACGGTGTTCCCGCTGACCTTCGACGAGCTCGTGCGGCTGACGGGCGGCACGGTGGCGCGGGTCGCCTGAGGTCACGCCGGAGATTCGCGGCGTCAGGGTGGCGCGACGCGGCGCGGGGTGGCCCGGAGGCAATTTCCGGGGCCCGGGGCCACGTGGCGGAGTGATTGGCCGGCGCGGGGCGGGATGGAGCGGGTCGCGGGGTGGGCCCGGGGCCATTTCCGGCGCCCCGGGGCCACCTCGAGCGCCCCGACCGGAGGGGGAAGGGCCGGGCGGCGCGGCGGGGGGTCCGCGCCGCCCGGCGGGCTCACGCCAGGGGGGACGGCGTGAGGGCGGTGAGGCAGACGACGGCGGCCGCGGCCGACCACGCCTGCGGGCGGCACGCCGCGGGGTACGGCGTGGGCACGGAGGAGTCGGTGCGCGGGTCGCCGCTGTGCAGCTCGGGCACGCGGTATGCGAAGCCCTCGGCGGCATCCAGGAGTCCGTCGACGACGGCCCGGGCCTCGGTGGTCAGGCCCGCACGCAGCATGCCGTGGGCGGCGATCGCGGTGTCGTGCACCCAGACGCTGCCGCCGTGGTACGACAGGGGCCAGTACCCGGCGGCGCCGGTCGACATCGTGCGGATGCCGTACCCGCTCGACATGCTCTCGCCCAGCAGGAGTGACGCGATGTGCCGTTCCTCGTCGGGGGAGAGGATGCCGGTGCCGATCAGATGCCCGATGTTGCTGGTGAGGGTGTCGACCGGCCGCTTGGCGTTGTCGAGGGCGACGGCGGGGTACCGGCCCTCCGGCGTCTGCACCCAGTACGTGTCGGCGAAGCGCGCCTTGAGGTCGAGCGCCCACGTGCGCCAGAACGCGATGTCGTCGGCATCCCTGTCCGCTCCGAAGGCCTCGAGCAGATCGGCGCCGGCGAGGGCGGCCTCGTAGGCGTACGCCTGCACCTCGCACAGGGCGATCGGACCCTCGGCGAGGCTTCCGTCGCGCCACTGGATCGAGTCGCCGGAGTCCTTCCAGCCCTGGTTCGACAGGCCGGTGCCGAGGCGGTCGATGTAGTCGAGGAAGCCGTCGCCGTCGCTGTCGCCGCTGTCGCGGATCCAGCCGAGCGCCGCGCGCAGCGCCGGCAGGAGTTGCCGCACCTCGGCCTCGGGCATGCCCGCGCGCCACGCATCGGCGAGCAGGCAGATCCACAGGGGGGTGGAATCGACGCTGCCGTAGTACTTCGGCGGCAGCACGATGCCCTCGCCCGGGATCTCCAGCGACGATGCCCGCAGCTCGTGCAGGATCTTGCCCGGCTCCTGCGCCGTCTGGGCGTCGTCGTCGGTCCCCTGCAGACGCGCGAGCACGCGGAGGGTGGATGCCGCCATCTCGCGGTCGAGGGGGAGGGCCAGGCGGGCGGCCCAGATCGAGTCGCGTCCGAAGAGCGTGAAGAACCAGGGCGCACCGGCCGCGAAGAACTCGTCGTCGGGGTGGTCGGGGAGCACGAGGCGCAGTGCGTCGAGATCGTCGAGCGCCGTCCGCAGCCATCGGGCGAGGCGCGGGTCGGCGGCGGCGGATGACACGGCAGCGGCGTCCCAGCGGGCCGGGACGGCGGGCGAGTCGACGACGAGCGTGTCGTCGCGAAGGCTCAGCGTGAAGCCCACCTGGACCTCGCCGAAGGCGGGCACGTCGACGTCCCACGCGGCCTCGACGCCCGCGTCGCCGAGGGAGATCCCGGCCCCGGGGGCGTGGAGGGAGAGTCCCTGGGCCCCGGCGTCGACGCGCACGCCCTCTCGCTCGGGCACCGTCTCGGCGGCCCGGGGGTGGGCGTGGCCCGACTTCACCTCGTGCAACTGGGCGAACTCCGGCGTCAGGCGCAGACGCAGGGTGGTGCGGAGGGGCCGGTCGACGCGCGAGCGGATGATCCACGACTCGCTGACGAGACCGTCGTCGACCCGGCGGTCGCGCACCAGCCGCACCTTCGGGTCGGGGGTGGTGTCGTCGACTCCGCGGAGGAGCCCGCCGAAGACCACGCGCGAGGCGCCGTCGGGGGCGGTCGAGATCCACTCGATCGGCGAGTCGTCGCACGAGGCCGTGAGCGCGCTGACGTGACGCACGTCGCCGTGGTAGACCCCGTGAACGGCGGCCGTGCCGATGGCGCCCGTCGCGTCCGACCACACCTGGGTGGGGGCGCGCAGCACGATGAGGGCGTCGTTGAGGAGCGGTTGCAGGGGCATGGTTTCGGTGGTCGTCCCGTTCGGCGAGGTGGTGGGGGCGGTGGTCATTCTTTGACGGCTCCTTCGCTGGCGTTCATGATGCGGCGCTGGAAGATGAAGAACACCACGGCGACCGGGATCGTCATCAGGGCCGCGGCCGCGAGTTTGAGGGGGAATTGGCTGCCCTGGCTGAGCTGCCCGCTGGCGAGGGATGCCACGCCCTTGGTCAGCGTGGTCAGCTCGGGCGACTGGGTGGAGATGACGAAGTGGCTGAGCTCGTTCCACGACCCCTGGAACGACAGGATCACGATCGTGATGAGCGCGGGGCGCGCCATCGGCAGCACGACCGACCAAAAGATGCGGAAGGTCCCCGCTCCGTCGATGCGGGCCTGCTCCTCGACGGACGGCGGGATCGACTCGAAGAAGTTCTTCATGATGAACACGCCCGCGGCATCCACGAGGAGGGGCAGGATCATGCCCGCGTACGAGTCGTACATGCCCAGCTGATTGATCACGAGGAACTTGGGGATCAGCAGCACCACCGCCGGAACGGCCATGACGGCGACGAGGCCGGCGAACACGATGCCGCGACCGCGGAACTGCAGGCGCGCGAGGGCGTAGCCGGCGAGGGAGTTGAAGAACACCCGGCCCGCGGTGACGAACACCGTCACGACGACGGAGTTGCCGAACCACACGGGGAAGTCGGAGTTCAGGAACAGGCGCTCGTACGCGGCCCACGTGAAGGGCTGCGGGACGAGCGAGATCGGGTCGGCCGCGGCGGCGGCATCCGACTTGAAGGAGGTCGCCACCTGCACCAGGAACGGATAGATGTACACGAGGGCGAGCACGAGCAGCAGCACGTACAGGCCGATCTGCCAGCGCAGGGTCTTCGCCGACATGCGGTGCTTCGCGGGGCGCGTGGGGCCGTCGACGCGCTGCTCGGCGAGCACCGTCGTCTGCGGGGATGCCGTGGCGGTCATCGCTTCGCTCCCTTCGCGCCCTCGCGGGGCAGTTCGTACTGACGGAGGCGCCGGCGCGAGACCGGGCGGTCGCGCAGCACGAAGCGCTGGAGGATCGTGAGGGCCACGATGATGACGAACAGCACGAAGGCGATCGCCGCACCCTGTCCCCACTGCTGCGAGAGGAACGCGGACGAGTAGCTGAGGTAGGCCGGGGTCAGGGTCGTCTTGCCGGGACCGCCCTGGGTGCCGGTGTAGATCTGGTCGAACACCTGCCAGGTGCCGATGAGGCCGAGGGTCAGCACGGTGAACAGCACGGGCTTGAGCTGCGGCAGGGTCACGCGCCAGAAGCGCTGCCAGCCGTTCGCGCCGTCCATCATCGCGGCTTCCTGCACGTCGGCGCCGATGTTCTGCAGCCCCGCGATGAACAGGAGCATGAAGGTGCCCGAGGTCGTGAACACGGCCATGAGGATGAACGCCGACATCGCCACCGACGGACCGGCGAGCCAGTCCCACCACGACACGCCGAGCATCGTGTTGCCGGTGAGGAAGGCGGGGCCGCTTGTGACGCCCAGCGCGCCGAGAAGGTTGTGCACGACGCCCGAGGGATCGCTGAACCAGTTCGGCCCGTTGATGCCGAGCCACGAGAGCACCTCGTTGACCGCCCCGGATGCCGAGAAGAGGAACAGCCACAGCACGGTGATCGCGACCGAGCTGGTCACCGAGGGGAAGTAGAACGCGGTGCGGAAGAGGCCGCGACCGCGCAGCACGGCGCGGTTGACGAGCACCGCGAGGAAGAGCGAGAGGGCGGTCTGCAGCGGGACGACCAGCAGCACGTACCAGGCGTTGTTGCGCAGGGCCGTGCCGAAGTCGCGCTCGGCGAGCCCGCCGCCGGTGGTCACGGCGGCGTAGTTGTCGAGGCCGACGAAGCCGACGTTCGAGGAGAACGGACTGCCGCGCCCGGTCCAGTCGGAGAAGCTCACCCACAGCGCCATGAGCACGGGGACGAGGAGGAACACGCCGAGGATGATCAGCACCGGGGCGGTGAACAGCCAGCCGGCGGCGGCCTCGCCGCGCCGGATCCCCGCGGAGGGGGATCCGGCCCGACGAGGCGCTGCGGTGAGAGCGCTCATGATTACTTGACGATGGCCTCGAGGTTGGACTGCGCCGTCGACAGCAGCGCCTGCGGGTCACCGGTCTTCAGCGACTCCAGCTGGGCGTTGAAGTCGGTGATGACGTCGGCCGCCCCGGCCATGTTCGGCGGGAACTGCGCGTAGTCGGCACCGGCGAGGAATGCGGTCTTGTCGGGGTTGGCGGTCGACCATGCATCGGCGGCCGACTGGATCGAGGGCATCGGGCCGAACGCCTTCGAGAAGGCCAGCTGCTGGTCGGTGCCGGTCAGGTACTCCACGAGAGAACGGGCCTGCTCCTGGTTCGCGCTGTCGGCGGCCATGCCCCAGCAGTTGGTGAACTGCAGCGTTCCCTTGCCGCCGGGGCCCGCGGGGAGCTCGGCGACCTGGTACTTCACGGTGGGGTAGTCGGCGGACATCGCGCCCGAGATCCAGTTGCCCTCGATGACCATCGCGGCCTTCTGGGTGCCGAACGCCTCGCCGCCCCAGCCCGCGCCCACGTCGGAGGCGAAGGCGAAGGTGCCGTCGTTGAGGTGCGTCTTGACGTACGTCAACGCCTCGACGTTGGCGGCACTGTCGGCGGTGGCCGTGCCGTCGGTGACCAGTCCGCCGCCGGCCTGGGCCATGAAGGCGCCCACGCGCTGGTACTCGGCGCCGAAGGCCAGACCCACGCGCCCGTCGGTGGTGAGCTTCTGGGCGACGGATGCCAACTGGTCCCACGTCGTGGGGATGTCGGCATCCGTGAGTCCCGCCGCCGCCCACAGGTCGGTGTTGATGATCAGCGCGAGCGTGGAGAAGTCCTTGGGAGCGCAGAAGAACTGACCGTCGACGGTGAAGTTGTCGACGAGCGAGGGGTAGAAGTCGCTCTTGTTCGACAGGTCGTCGCCGTACGCCTGGATCGAGCCGTTCGCGGCGTAGCCGGCGAGGGCCTCGGGGGCGAGGTAGAACAGGTCCGGCGGCGAGCCGGCCGCGAAGCCCTGGGAGAGCTGCTGGGGGAGGTCGTTGGCGGTCTGGACCTCGGCCTCGACGCCGGACTGCTCGCTCCATGCGGCGACGGCGTCGGTGACGGCCGTGGTCTCGGCGTCGCCTGAGGAGCCGATGAGCAGCGTGAGTTTGCCGCCGCCCGAGGCCTGACCTTCGCCGGGGGTGTCGGTGAAGCCCGACCCGCACGCGGTGAGCGTGAGGGCTCCGGTGGCGAGCAGGGCGCCGGCGGTGAGCCAGAGGCGGACAGGGTGCCGTGTCATGTGTCTCTCTCCTTCGATGAGGCATGCGACCCCTCCGAGTGCGCGGAGGGCCGTCTTTTTGAACGTTCAAATGACGGTTCGACTACGGTAAGGAACGGCGGGGCGCGATGTCAAGCCGTCGACACGCGGCCTAGGCTGACGGGCGTCCGCCACGTCCACGGGGGCCGGCAGGGCATCCGATCCGGCCGCCCGACGTGATCGACGGCTGACACCCTGGGGGGAGGAAGACATGACCAAGGCGCCCACCATCGATGACGTCGCGCGCATCGCGGGCGTCTCGCGGCAGACCGTGTCGAACGTCGTGAACACTCCCGACATCGTCCGCGAGGCCACTCGCCTGCGCGTCGAGGCCGCCATCGCCGAGCTCGGCTACCGCCCCCACGCCGCCGCGCGGCGCCTGCGGACGCGGCGCAGCTCGACCATCGGCATCCATCTCGATCCCTACGCCGGCGGCATCGCCGGGGTCGTGCTCGACCGATTCGTCCACGCCCTCACCGAGAGCGCCGGCGAGCGCGACATGCGCGTGCTGCTGTACGCCGCGCGGACCGCGGAGGAGGAGATCGACCGGCTCGCCGATCTGCTGGAGGGGGGAGAGGTGGATGCCGTCGTCATCACCGGCACCTTCCACGGCGACCCCCGCACCGGGTGGCTGAACGCCCGGGGTCTGCCGTTCGTGTCGTTCGGTCGGCCGTGGGGCGAGGACGACGTCGAGGCGCCCGCCCACCTGTGGGTCGATGTCGACGGCGCGGCGGGGACGCGGGCGGCGACCGTCCACGCGCTCGAGCGCGCGACCGGACGCGTCGCGTTCCTCGGGTGGCCCGAGGGGTCGGGGACGGGCGACGAACGAGAGCGCGGATGGAGCGAGAGCGTCGGAGCAGCGCGCGGACCGCGCTGGGTCGTCGAAGACAGCGTCGCCCTCGCCCGTGACGCGGTCGAGGCGGGCCTGCGCGTCGATGCCGACGTCACCGCCATCGTGTGCGCGAGCGACTCTCTCGCCATCGGTGCGCACCTCGCGACCGCCCTCACCGGCCGCCCCGACATCCGCGTCATCGGGTTCGACAACACCCCCGCGGCCGAGGCTCTGGGGCTCTCGAGCGTCGAACAGCTGCCCGAGCGGGTGGCATCCGGAGCCCTCGACCTGCTGATGGGCGAGAACGGCACGGTGGTGGCGCCCCGCCCCGCGACGGCGGGAGCCGCGCACGTGCTCGTGGAGCCGCGGCTCATCGTGCGCTGACGCGCGGGGCGGTTTCCGTGTCGCGGCCGCAGTCCGCTGTCGAGTGTCCGGAACCCCCGGACGTCTCCGAGACCCGTCCGGGTGTTGTGGACGATCGACGCGCCGTGCGGGGCGTGGGGCTGCCGGGGGCGTCGGCGCGCGTGACGGAGAAACCGCGCGGATCGCCTGAAGCCCGCTCGAGTGTTCGAGAAACGCCGTACCGGCGCGGGTGCCTGCGGCGTGTCGTGGACACTCGACGGAGTGTGCGGCCGCGTCAGGCGGGGCGGCCGATGCGGCGGGCGAGCTCGGCGGCGGAGACGATCGCGGCCTCCGCCAGCGCGTCGGCGTCGCGAAGCGGCCCCTCGGCCGGCCACGTGATCGCGACCGCGGCGGCCGGCCAGCCGGCGTGGTCGAGCACCGGGGCGGCGACGGAGCGGAATCCGGGGGTGACCTCGCCGTTCTCACTCGCGTGACCCGCCGCGCGCACCTCGCGCAGGAGCTCGCGCAGGGAGCGCGGGGTCGCGGGGCCCACGCCGTGCCGCTGCGTGAGGGCGGTGGCATCCGGGAACAGGGCCCGCACCTGCTCGCGGGGGAGGGCGGCGAGCATCGCCCGGCCCGTGGCCGTGAGGTGGGCGGGAAGCCGCACGCCCACGTCGGTCACGAGCGCCGGGCGCCGCGGAGCGCGCTCCTCGACGATGTAGAGCACGTCGCGACCGGCGAGCACGGCGAGGTGCGCGCTCTCGCCGACGCGGTCCGACAGGGCGGCGAGCAGGGGACGCCCGAGGCGCGCGAGCGGCTGCTGGCGGGCGTAGCCGCCGCCCAGCTCGAACGCGGCGGTGCCCAGCCCCCAGCGACGCTCTCCGGGCAGGTGCACGACGTAGCCGTGCTGCTCGAGGGTCGCCAGCAGGTGGTAGACGCTGGAACGGGGGAGGCCGAGAGTCGTCGCGATCGTCTGGGCGGCCATCGGGCCGGGCTGCCGCGCGAGCAGCGAGAGGATCCGCAGCGTCTGGTCGGCGGCGGGCACCTGCGGGCGGGCATTGTCTGGCATGACAGACACAGGATGCCAGAACCCCGCCGTTCCGCGACAGGGGACGCGATGGAATCGGCGTATGCACACGAGCCTCGCCGTCGGATCCGTCACCGTCGGATCGACCATCCTCCGCCCCCACGACGTCGTCGACGTCGCCCGCCACGGCGCCGGGGTGGTCGTGGACGAAGATGCTCTTCGGCGCGTCGCCGACACGCGCGCCCTCATCGAAGCACTCGCCGACGACCCGCAGCCGCACTACGGCATCTCGACCGGGTTCGGAGCGCTTGCGACCACCTTCATCGCCGACGACCGCCGCGCGCAGCTGCAGGCGAGCCTCATCCGCTCGCACGCGGCCGGCACCGGAGCGGAGGTCGAGCGCGAGGTCGTCCGCGCCCTCATGCTGCTGCGCCTGCAGACCCTCGCGACCGGACGCACGGGCGTGCGCCCCGTCGTCGTCGAGACCTACGCGGCGCTGCTGAACGCGGGCATCACCCCCGTCGTGCGCGAGTACGGCTCGCTGGGCTGCTCGGGCGACCTCGCTCCGCTCTCGCACGTCGCCCTCGCCGTGATGGGCGAAGGGGAGGTCCGGGACGCCGCGGGGCGGATCCGCCCCGCCGCCGATGCCCTCGCCGCCGCCGGGATCGAGCCGCTCGTGCTGCGCGAGAAGGAAGGGCTGGCGCTCATCAACGGCACAGACGGCATGCTCGGCATGCTCCTGCTCGCCGTGCACGACCTCGAGACGCTGCTGACCACGGCCGACGTCGCCGCGGCGATCTCGATCGAGTCCCAGCTGGGGACGGATGCCGTCTTCGCGGCCGACCTCATGGCGTTGCGGCCGCAGCGGGGTCAAGCCGCCTCCGCGGCGAACCTCCGTGCGCTGCTGGCCGGCTCACCGCTGGTCGCGAGCCACCGCGGCCCCGAGTGCACGCGCGTGCAGGACGCCTACTCGCTGCGCTGCGCGCCCCAGGTGCACGGCGCCGCCCGCGACACCCTGACCCACGCCGCGCAGATCGCCGAGTGCGAGCTGGCATCCGCCGTCGACAATCCCGTCGTGACCGTCGACGGACGCGTCGAGTCGAACGGCAACTTCCACGGCGCTCCGGTGGCGTACGTGCTCGACTTCCTCGCGATCGCGGTGGCCGACGTGGCATCCATGTCGGAGCGACGCACAGACCGGGCCCTCGACGTGGCGCGCAGCAATGGTCTGCCGCCGTTCCTGGCCGACGAGGTCGGCGTCGACTCGGGCCTGATGATCGCGCAGTACGCGGCGGCGGGCATCGTGTCGGAGCTCAAGCGGCTCGCGGCGCCCGCGTCGGTCGACTCGATCCCCTCGAGCGCGATGCAGGAGGACCACGTCTCGATGGGATGGGCCGGGGCCCGAAAGCTCCGTCGCGCCGTCGACGGCCTCGCGCGCGTGCTCGCCATCGAGGTGCTCACGGGATGCCGCGCCCTCGACCTGCGCGCGCCGCTGCAGCCCGCGGCGGCCACGGGAGCCGTGCGCGACCTCGTGCGCGCGCGCGTGCAGGGACCGGGACCCGACCGCTTCGTCGCGCCCGAGATCGAGGCCGTCACCGAGCTCGTCGCGTCCGGAGCAGTCGCCCGGACCGCCCTCGCCCTGATCGAAGGAGATCACGCATGACCGACACCCCCACGACCGACGCTCTCGCGACCCCGTCCGATGCGGACGCCGGCCGCGCGGCATCCGGGATCCGGGCCGCCCGCGGCGCGACCCGCACCGCGAAGAGCTGGGGAGCCGAGGCCGCCAAGCGCATGCTCATGAACAACCTCGACCCCGAGGTGGCCGAGCGCCCCGACGACCTCGTCGTGTACGGCGGGACGGGACGCGCCGCGCGCTCGTGGGCCGCGTACGACGCGATCGTGCGCACGCTCGACGAGCTCGAGCCCGACGAGACGCTGCTCGTGCAGTCGGGCAAGCCCGTGGGCGTCTTCCGCACGCACGAGTGGGCGCCGCGCGTGCTCATCGCCAACTCGAACCTCGTCGGCGACTGGGCCACGTGGCCGGAGTTCCGCCGGCTCGAGGAGCTCGGACTGACGATGTACGGCCAGATGACGGCCGGGTCGTGGATCTACATCGGCACGCAGGGCATCCTGCAGGGCACGTACGAGACCTTCGCGGCCGTCGCCCGCTCGCTCGGCCGGGAGTCGCTCGCGGGCACCCTCACGCTCACTGCCGGGTGCGGGGGGATGGGCGGCGCGCAGCCCCTCGCGGTCACCATGAACGGCGGTGCCGTGCTCATCGTCGACGTCGATCGCGCGCGCCTCGACCGCCGCGTCGCCCACGGCTATCTGGACGAGGTCGCCGTCAATCTCGACACGGCGATCGCGCGCGTGAGCGCCGCCCGCGAGGCGGGCGAGGCCCGGTCGGTCGGCGTCGCGGGCAACGCGGCGGAGGTCTTCCCGGAGCTGCTGGCCCGTGGCATCCGGATCGACATCGTCACCGACCAGACGAGCGCGCACGACCCCCTGTCGTACCTCCCCACCGGCGTCTCGGTCGACCAGTGGCAGGCCGAAGCGGCCCGCGACCCCGAGGACTTCACCCGCCGGGCGCGCGAGAGTATGGCCGCGCACGTGCAGGCGATGGTCGGCTTCCAGGATGCCGGAGCCGCGGTGTTCGATTACGGGAACTCGATCCGTCGCGAGGCGGAGCTCGGCGGCTACGACCGCGCTTTCGCCTTCCCGGGCTTCGTGCCCGCCTACATCCGCCCGCTGTTCGCCGAGGGCAAGGGGCCGTTCCGCTGGGTGGCGCTGTCGGGAGACCCCGAGGACATCGCCAAGACCGACCGCGCTGTCGCGGAACTGTTCCCGCACGACACCGCCCTGCACCGCTGGCTCGAGAAGGCCGGAGAGCAGGTGCACTTCGAGGGGCTGCCCGCGCGCATCTGCTGGCTCGGCTACCAGGAGCGGCATCTGGCGGGGCTGAAGTTCAACGAGATGGTCGCGTCGGGCGAGCTGTCGGGGCCGATCGTGATCGGCCGTGATCACCTCGACGCGGGCTCGGTCGCCTCGCCCTATCGCGAGACCGAGGCGATGGCCGACGGATCCGACGCGATCGCCGACTGGCCGCTGCTGAACGCGCTGCTCAACACCGCCAGCGGAGCGTCGTGGGTGTCGATCCACCACGGCGGAGGCGTCGGTATCGGCCGCAGCATCCACGCCGGACAGGTGTGCGTCGCCGACGGCACGCCGCTGGCCGCGGAGAAGCTCGCGCGCGTGCTCGTCAACGACCCCGGCACCGGCGTCATGCGCCACGTGGATGCCGGGTACGACCGCGCTCGCGAGGTCGCCGCCGAACGCGGCCTGACGGTGCCGATGTGGTGAACGCGTCCGCGCGGGGCACGGTCGAGCCGGTCGATGGTGCATCGGCGGCGGCGGAGTCGACCGGGGCCGTCGACGCCGGAGGGTCGTTCTGGCTCACCGGCATCGGCGAGCTGACGACCAACGTCGCCGTCGGCGGTGATCCCTGCGGCACGATCTGCGATGCGGGGGTGCTCGTCCGCGACGGGCGCGTCGCGTGGGTCGGGCCGGGTGGGGCCGACGGCTCGCCGCTCCCGGGCCCCGATGGTCTCCCCGTCATCGATGCCGGGGGCCGCGCGGTGATACCGGGCTTCGTCGACAGTCACACGCACCTCGTCTTCGCGGGGGATCGCGCGGAGGAGTTCGCGGCCCGCATGGCGGGCGAGACGTATGCCGCGGGGGGCATCCGCACCACCGTCGCCGCGACTCGTGCCGCGTCCGACGACGATCTGCGCGTGCGCCTGCGGAGCCTCGTCGACGAGTGCCGTGCGCAAGGGACGACCACGATCGAGGTCAAGACCGGCTACGGCCTCGACGTCGAGACCGAGACGCGCCTCGCCCGCCTCGCCGCCGAGGTGACCGAGGAGGTCACCTTCCTCGGCGCGCACGTGGTGCCCGCGGAGTTCGCCGGCCGGGCCGACGCCTACGTCGATCTCGTCGCCGGTCCGATGCTCGCTGCGGTCGCACTCGCCGCGCGATGGATCGACGTGTTCTGCGAGGACGGCGCGTTCACGGCAGGCCAGGCGCGGCGGGTGCTCGAGGCGGGTCGGGCGGCGGGTCTCGGCATCCGGGTGCATGGCAACCAGCTCGGTCACGGCGACGGAGTGAGGCTCGCCGTCGAGTGCGGTGCGGCCGCCGTGGACCACTGCACCTACCTGAGCGACGCCGACGTGGAGGCGCTCGCCGCCTCGGACACGGTGGCGACCTTGCTGCCCGGGGTGGAGTTCTCGACGCGGCAGCCGTATCCCGACGCCCGGCGGTTGCTCGACGCCGGCGTCACCGTGGCGCTCGCGAGCGATTGCAACCCCGGGTCGAGCTTCACCAGCTCGATGCCCCTGATGGTCGCCCTCGCGGTGCGGGAGATGGGGATGACGCCGGCCGAAGCGGTCTGGGCGGCGACAGCCGGGGGAGCGCGGGCGCTTCGTCGCACCGACGTCGGTGCGATCGCGCCCGGGATGCGGGCCGACCTCGTGCTGCTCGACGCGCCGAGCCGCGTGCATCTCGCCTATCGGCCGGGTGTGCCGCTCGTGCGCCGTGTCTGGAAGGACGGCGTGGAGCCGCGGCCTATGGCGTGAAGAGTTCGAACTCGTCGGGGGCGACGGCATCCACGTCGTCCCAGGTTCCGTCGTGCCACGTGAAGACGGCGACCGCGCACGTGACCATGCGCACGTCGCGATCGGCGAGACGGGAGACGAGGGCGCTCATGCCGGGGTCGTGCGCGACGACCATGACCTCGTCGCCACCCGCGTCGCGCGCCGCCGCCAGCAGTCCATCCGGCTCGGCGAGGTAGAGCTCGGCCTGCTCGGTCACCTCGGCGTCGAAGGTGCGCGCGAATACCGCAGCCGTCTCGCGCGCCCGCAGGGCCGTGCTCGACAGCAGGATCTCGGGACGCACTCCCGCCCGCAGCACTGCGCGCGCGACCGTCGGGGCGTCGCGCCGGCCGCGATCGTTGAGGGGCCGGTCGTGATCGTCGAGGCCTTCATCGGCCCAGTCGGATTTCGCGTGACGCGCGAGCACGAGTTGGATCATCGTCTTTCCGCCATTCCTGCCAGGAGCTCCAGAACGCACAGGGCGGCGAGTCGCACCGTGCGGGCGTCGTCGGTGTCTGCCGTGGCATCCACCTCGACGATGTCGGCGCTGGTCACGCCGGGGTCTCGGGCGAGCCCGCGTACGAGAGCGCGCAACTCCCACGCGGCCAGCCCGCCGGGCACGCTCGCGGGGCATCCGGGCGCCACGGCGCGGTCGCACACGTCGACGTCGATGTCGAGGTGGATGCCGCCGGCGGCGGCCGCGGCGTCCGCGTCCTCGGCCGTGGGGCGCGCCTCTGCCGCGCCGGCCACGCGCAGGGCGTGCGACACGACCTCGTCGATGCCGCGGCGGCGCACCTCGTCGAGGGTGATGACGGTGATACCGGCGTCGGCGGCGCGGCGCGCGTACGCGGCCGAGTTGGCGAAGTCGGCGATCCCGATCTGCACGATGCGGTGAGGGTCGAGACCGTCGGCGATGAGACGGCGGACGGGCGAGCCGTTGGATTCGCCGTCGCGCAGGTCGAAGTGCGCGTCGAGGGTGATGAGACCCTGTGAGCCGCGGCCCTGCGCCACCGCGTACGTCGCGGAGTTGTCTCCGCCGAGGGCGATGACGAGTCGCGACGACGCCAGCGCGGCGACGGCTGCGCGCACCCGAGCTTCGCCGTCGCGGCCGTCGGGCTCGTCGACGTCGCCCGCGTCGGCGATGCGCAGGTGCGCGGTCAGGTCGATCGCGGGCGGGCCGATCAGCGTCGGCGAGAAGCGGCGCAGGGCGGCGCGGACCGCCGCCGGGGTCTCGCCGGCGCCGGTGGGCGACAGAGAGGTGCGCCAGGCAGGCACGCCGAGGAGGACGGCATCCGTCCCCTCCGCCGGTGAGGGCCAGTCACCGGCCCGGGGCCACAGGGGATCGACCGACAGCGCGCTCATGCGGCCACGTAGACCCAGGCGCGCAGGCCGCTCGCCAGCGAGACCGACGCGCGACGGTAGAGCGAGACCTCGTACTCGTCGGCCGCGTCGAGTTCATCGGGCGTGAGGCGGAGGACGCGTCCGAACACGCGGTCGCGCGGATCGTCGGTGCGGCGAAGGATCGGATGCGTGTCGAGCCCCGACAGCTGGGCGACCCGTTCGTCACCCACGTCGGTCCACTCGAGACGGTAGCCCGGCAGCGCGTCGTCTTCTCCCTCGAGCAGGCGGCCGAACGTGTCGAGCTGCACGTCGGGCAGCTGCAGCGTCCCGTAGGTGAAGAGGCACTCCGCCGGCCCCGAACCGTCGCTCACGAGGCTCAGGCTACCCAGCGCGGCGTGTCGGCGGGCGGTGCGACGCGACACGAATGTGCGCGCCCGGCCGCGGATCATCACGAGCCCCAGATGAAGTGGGCCACGGTGAAGATGACGACCCCGGCCAGGGCCCCCACGATCGTGCCGTTCAGGCGGATGTACTGCAGGTCGCGGCCCACCATGAGCTCGATCTTCTCGGTGGTCTCCTCGGCATCCCACCGCTCGACGGTGTCGGTGATGATCGAGGCGATGTCGTGCCGGTACCGACCCACGACGAAGACCGCCGCATCGGTGACCCAGCCGTCGACCCGCCGTTGCAGGGTCTCGTCGTGCTGCAGTCGCTCGCCCACCTCGGCCAACGCGGCGGAGGCCCGTCGGCGCAGGGCGCTCTCGGGGTCGGCGAGGGAGCGCAGCAGTCCGGCCTTGGCGGTGTTCCACGCGTCGGCGGCGAGCTGGCGCACCCGGGGGCTGTCGAACACGGCGGCCTTGGCCTCCTCGAGGCGCACCATGGTGGCGGGGTCGTGCTGCAGATTGTCGGCGAGGCGCGCGAGGTAGCCGTCGATGGCGCCGCGCGCCTGGTGGCGGGGGTCGGCGCGCACGGCGTCGACGAACTGCACGGCCTCGCGGTAGACGGTGTCGTCGACGAGGCGCGCGGCCATGCTCGGGACCCACGAGGGCAGACGCCGCGACACGAGCCCCTGGAACGTGTCGCGGTTGTTGGCGAGCCACACGGCGATGTTGTCGAGGGCCAGGTCGACGGCGCCGTGGTGCGCGCCGGAGCCGACCACGCGCTGCAACCACCCACCGATCGAGGGGCCCCAGTCGGGCGAGAGCAGGTGCTCGCGCGCGAGGTCTTCGATCAGGCCCTGCACGTCGTCGTCGTCGAGGGCCGTGAGCACGCTGGTGGCGAGCGTGGCCCCCTCCGCGGCGACGCGGTCGGCGTGGGCAGGATCGGCCAGCCATGCTCCGGCCCGCGCCGACAGCGGGGTCGACTCGAGCTTCGTGCGCACGACGTCGCCCTCGAGGAAGTTCGTCTCGACGAACTCGCCGAGCTGCCGCCCGATCTCGTCCTTCCGGCGCGGGATGATCGCGGTGTGGGGGATGGGCAGTCCCAGCGGATGCCGGAAGAGAGCGGTGACGGCGAACCAGTCGGCGAGGGCGCCGACCATGCCGCCCTCCGCCGCCGCGCGCACGTACTGCAACCACTCGACCTCGCGCTGCAGCGAGAAGGAGACGGCGAAGACGAGGGCCATCGCGAGCAGCGCCCCGAGGGCCACTCCCTTCATCACGCGCAGCGCGCGCCGACGCTCCTGGTCGGCCGGGCTGAGGGCGGCCGTGGGTGTGCGGGCCATCAGGCGGTCACCGGTCCGAGCCACGCGGTCGCCGCGGTCGAGTGCGCGGACTCCGGGTCGGAGGGGTGGAACATCCCGGCGAGCACGTCGCGGTAGAGCCGGCTGAGCTCGTTGCGGGACGAGTAAGCGGAGCCGCCGCCGACGAGGATCGCGTCGTCGACGACGGACTTCGCCATCGTCACGGCCCGATGCTTGACGCCCGCGAGCAGCGAGAACCATCGCCCGCTGTGGTCGGCGAGGGCGTCGACGTCGTGGGCGAGGGCGGCGAGCTGCGGGGGGAGCGCCTCGTACGCGAGGGCCATGTCGGCCACGCGCCAGCGGATATCGGGGTCGTTGGCGTAGGTGGTGCCCGTCTTCTTCGAGCGGCGCGAGGTCGCCGCCTCGACCGCGAGTTCCAGGGCGCGGCGGGCGATGCCCGTGTAGACCGAGGCGAGAAAGATCTCGAACACGGAGAAGATCCCGAACACCAGCGGATCGGGCTGCGGGCCCGGGTCGAGTCGGCGCACCACCCGGCGCGCGGGCGCGTGCGCGCCGCGCAGCTCGGTGGTGCGGCTCTGGGTGCCGCGCATGCCGAGGGTGTCCCAGTCGTCGCGGCTGACGACGGAGTCATCGCGATCGAGGAAGGCGAACACCATCTTCGGGCCGTCGGGCGACGTGCTGTCGAGCCCGTGGACGCCGAGGTGGTCCCACGCGGGGGAGAGGGAGGTGAAGATCTTCGTGCCGGTGAACCGGTAACCGCCCTCGCCGTCGGGCTCGGCTGTCGTGTCGCTGCCGAACAGCACGAGATCGTTGCCGGCCTCGCTGATGCCGAACGCGAAGACCTCGCCCGCCGCGGCGCCCTCCTCGACGAAGGACAGATCATCGATCCCGCGGTCGCGCAGCACCTTGGCCACCCCGGTCCACACGAGATGCATGTTCACCGCGAGCGCCGTGGCGGGCGCCGCCCCGGCGAGTCGCTGCTGCAGCACCGACGCCTCGGCGAGGGCGAGGCCTCCGCCGCCCCGCTCCTCGGAGACCAGGATGCCGAGATACCCCGCCGCGCGCAGCTCGTCGAGGTCGTCGTGGGGGAATGTGTTCTCGCGGTCGTGGACGACCGCCCGCTCGCGCATCCGCGCCAGCAGATCGTCGGGCAGATACCGAGCCGGATCGAACGAGGTCATGGCATCCATTCTGCTCGTGACCGCCGACATCGCGGCCGGGGGTGACAGGGGGGTCGAGGCGCCGTAGGCCTCGAGGCTCCGTGCGCGCGCGCCCGTTCGGCCGCCGTGCGCCGATCGCCCCCCCAGAATGGATGCCATGATCTCGACCGAGATGGCCCTGGCCCTGCGCGAGGCGGGTCTGGTGTGGCATCCGCGATCCGGCGACCGTTTCCAACTCGACGAGCCCGAGTTCGAGGCCGACGTGTTCACCGTGAGCGAGATGACGGTCGAGCCGCGCGAGTACCCCACGGGGCGCATCCTGGCCTTCAACGGCACGACCGAGTGGGCGCTGGACTCCGTGGCGACCGAGGAGGCGCTGTGGCTGCCGTCGGAGCTGCAGCTGCGCGAGCTGCTGCGTTCGACGTTCCGCTCGCTGCGGCGGCTGTCCGACACCTACGAGGTCGAGATTTCGATCGGCGGCTCCACCCTCGTGTTCGACCACCCCGCTCCCGAGGACGCCTACGCGCTCGCCGTGCTGGAGCTGCTGCGCCGCACGCACTGATCGTCCCACTGCCGTTCGCACGCGGTGGCCCCGCCGGGGCCGCGGGTAGCGGGTTCGGGGCGTGATCCTGCGGTCCGGGCGCGGGAATCGCGCCCCGACGTGCGGAATGCACCCCGAACCGCGCCCGGGCCCGTGCTCGGGCGGCTCCCGTGGGTTCCGGCGGGGCCGTGGATGCCGGGCGGTCGGCGACCGGTCAGGTGATGGTCTCGACCGGCTCGGTGTCGGGGATCGGGCTGGCGTCGCGGTGGCGCAGGTCGGGGAAGCCGCGCACGCAGACCGCGGCGACGACGAAACCGGCGACCGCGAAAGCCGCCGCCGCGACGTAGGCCCCGGTGGGGCCGATGCCGTCGATGAGGAGCCCGGCGACGGCGGAGCCGGCGGCGGCGCCGATGAGCTGCCCGGTGCTGATCCAGCCGTAGGCCTCGGCGGTCTCGCTGAAGCGGACGCTCGCGGAGGTCATCGCGAACATCACCGCGAGGGCGGGGGCGATGCCGGCGCCGGCGACCAGCAGGGTCGCTCCCAGCCACCATGCGTTGAGCGAGACGATCGTGAGCGACAGGCCCAGGGCGACGATCGCGAGGCGGCGCGCCATGGCCCAGGGGCCGATCGGGATGTGGCCGAACGAGAGTCCGCCCGCGAGGCTGCCGACGGCGAAGACGGCGAGGATGAGCCCGGCCTCGAGGCCGCCGTGGTCGAAGGTCGCGACCACGCCCGCCTCGACCGCGGCGCACGCGCCGATGAGGAGGAACCCGGTCGCGGTGGCGAGGATCACGGGCGGCTTGGCCAGGACGCGCCCCAGACCCCGACGGCTGCGCGGGATGCGGACGCGGCCGACCTCGGGGCTGAGGATGAACCAGGCGCCGCCGCCGAGCAGGATGACGACGACGAGCAACAGCCCGGGGACGGTGCCGACCTGGGTCGCGACGAGGGTGATGAGCACCGGTGCGAGCACCCAGATGATCTCCTGCAGCGAGGCGTCGAGCGAGTACAGCGGGGTGAGCTGCTTCGAATTGACCATCTTGGGGTAGATGGTGCGCACGGCCGACTGGATCGGCGGTGTCGAAAGGCCCGCGACGAGGCCGAGCGTCATGTACAGGGGCAGCGGCATCTCGATGAGCGCGAGAGTGGCGATGGCGGCGGCGCACACGAGCAGCGTGACGGTGAGGACGCGGCGCATGCCCCAGCGCCCCATCCACCGGCTCGTGACCGGGCCCGCGACGGCCTGTCCGATACTCGTGGCGGCCAGCACCAGGCCCGCGGCGCCGTACGACCCCGTGACGTGCTCGATGTGCAGCAGGACGGCGAGGCTCGTCATGCCGTTGGGGAAGCGCGCGGTCAGCTGCGCGGCGATGATGCGCCCCACACCAGGGGTTCGAAGCAGTTCGCGGTAGCCGGCCACCGCACAACGCTACAGCGCGGTTCGGACATCCGTGTCGACGGCGGGTGGCGTGCGCAGGGGGAGCACCGGCCCTGCGCCCCGGACGCACGCGGTCGTGTCGAGATCACGCCGTCCTCGGGGATCGGATGCCGTGCTCTCGCGCGGACAGTGGGATCTCGATCGGCGGCCGGTGGGGCCGGTCCGGCGACACGCCGCGACACGCCGGTGGGCGAATTCCACGGCCTGTGCGATGTCGGAACCCCCGTCTAGCGTCCGATCTGTGGACAGACGGCGTCGGACTCGGCGACAACCGCGGAATCGCGCCTGTTAACAGCACTCGGGAAGGAGGGCCATCTGTGGATGAAATCGTGGACAACCTGTGTTGTACATGGGGAGAGACGGTGGAAAATCACACGGATGTAACTACTACCCCTTGTGGTGCCTTCCGATGTCCGTCCCCATATGTAGTATTGAGGTCCCGGCGAGCCCTGCCCGCCCGGACGACGATTTTCCAGGGGAGAGAGAGAACGACATGGCGATCACGGTCTACACCAAGCCGTCCTGCGTCCAGTGCACCGCGACCTACCGCGCGCTCGACTCGAAGGGCATCGAGTACAACGTGCTCGACCTGTCCGAAGACCCGTCGGCGCTCGAGCAGGTCAAGTCGCTCGGGTACCTGCAGGCACCCGTCGTCATCACCGATGAGGACCACTGGTCGGGCTTCCGCCCCGACAAGATCGACGAGCTCGCGTCGCGCCTCGCCTGATCCGGCGACAGGCTCTCAGACCCCCGTCATGAGCGCTGTCGTGTCGGCGACCGAGGCCCCGTTGCTCGTCTACTTCTCGAGCGTGTCCGGCAACACCGCACGTTTCATCGAGAAGCTCGGCAAGCGGGCCGTGCGCATTCCGCTGCGGCCGACCGACCCGCCCCTCCACATCGACGAACCCTTCGTGCTGGTCACCCCCACCTATGGCGGGGGAGCCGGCCGGGGCGTCGAGAAGGGCGCGGTCCCCAAGCAAGTCATCCGGTTCCTCAACGAGGAGCGGAACCGACGAAACATCCGCGGGGTCATCTCCGCGGGAAACACGAACTTCGGCGACGCCTTCTGCCTCGCCGGAGACATCATCGCGCGCAAATGCGCGGTGCCGCACCTATACCGGCTGGAAGTTTTCGGCACCCCCGACGATGTCGAGCGGGTCACCGAGGGATTGGAACGATGGTGGAAGTTGAGCTGACCGACGTGGACTTCAAGACCGAAGCGCGATTCGAGGGACTGGATTACCACGCCCTCAACGCGATGCTGAATCTGTACGACGCCGACGGCAAGATCCAGTTCGACGCCGACAAGCGCGCGGCGCGGGAGTACTTCCTGCAGCACGTCAACCAGAACACGGTGTTCTTCCACTCCCTCAAGGAACGTCTCGACTACCTCGTCGAGAAGGAGTACTACGAGCCGACCGTGCTCGCGAAGTACTCGATGGAGTTCATCCAGGAGCTGAACGACCGCGCCTACGGTGCCAAGTTCCGCTTCGAGACCTTCCTCGGCGCGTTCAAGTACTACACGAGCTACACGCTCAAGACCTTCGACGGAAAGCGCTACCTCGAGCGCTTCGAGGACCGCGTCGTCATGACCGCCCTCGCCCTCGCCGACGGCGACCAGCGTCTCGCGGTCCAGCTCGTCGACGAGATCATCTCGGGCCGCTTCCAGCCCGCGACCCCCACGTTCCTCAACGCGGGCAAGGCCCAGCGCGGCGAGCTCGTGTCGTGCTTCCTGCTCCGTATCGAAGACAACATGGAGTCGATCGCCCGCGGCATCAACTCCGCCCTGCAGCTGTCGAAGCGCGGCGGCGGCGTGGCCCTGCTGCTGTCGAACATCCGCGAAGCGGGTGCGCCGATCAAGCAGATCGAGAACCAGTCGTCGGGCATCATCCCCGTCATGAAGCTCCTCGAAGACAGCTTCAGCTACGCCAACCAGCTCGGTGCGCGTCAGGGCGCCGGCGCGGTGTACCTCAACGCCCACCACCCCGACATCCTCCGGTTCCTCGACACCAAGCGCGAGAACGCCGACGAGAAGATCCGCATCAAGACGCTGTCGCTGGGTGTCGTCATCCCCGACGTCACGTTCGAGCTCGCGAAGAACGGCGAGGACATGTACCTCTTCTCGCCGTACGACGTCGAGAAGGTCTACGGCAAGCCGTTCGGCGACATCTCGGTCACCGAGAAGTACCGCGAGATGGTCGACGACCCGCGCATCAAGAAGACGAAGATCAACGCGCGCGAGTTCTTCCAGACCCTCGCCGAGATCCAGTTCGAGTCGGGCTACCCGTACATCATGTTCGAGGACACGGTGAACAAGGCGAACCCCATCGCAGGCCGCATCAACATGTCGAACTTGTGCTCCGAGATCCTGCAGGTCAACACGCCGACCACGTACAACGAGGACCTCTCGTACGACACCATCGGCAAGGACATCAGCTGCAACCTCGGCTCGATGAACATCGCCCTCGCGATGGACGGCGGCGACCTCGGCCTCACGGTCGAGACCGCGATCCGTGCCCTCACCGCGGTCAGCGTGCAGAGCCACATCGCCTCGGTGCGCTCGATCGAAGACGGCAACGACCGCTCGCACGCCATCGGCCTCGGCCAGATGAACCTGCACGGATACCTCGCTCGCGAGCACGTCTACTACGGCTCCGAAGAGGGCATCGACTTCACGAACATCTACTTCTACACGGTGCTGTTCCACGCGCTGCGCGCCTCGAACCGCCTCGCGATCGAGCGCGGCACGGCCTTCGACGGCTTCGAGAACTCCACCTACGCGTCGGGGGAGTTCTTCGACAAGTACACCGACCAGGCGTGGGAGCCGCAGACGGCCAAGGCGAAAGAACTCTTCGCCGGGGTGCAGATCCCCACGCAGGACGACTGGCGCGAGCTGAAGGCCTCCATCCAGCAGCACGGCATCTACAACCAGAACCTGCAGGCCGTGCCGCCGACCGGATCGATCTCGTACATCAACAACTCGACGAGCTCGATCCACCCGATCGCCTCGAAGATCGAGATCCGCAAGGAAGGCAAGCTCGGTCGCGTCTACTACCCGGCCCCGTTCATGACGAACGAGAACCTGGAGTACTACCAGGACGCGTACGAGATCGGCTACGAGAAGGTCATCGACACGTACGCCGCAGCCACCCAGCACGTCGACCAGGGCCTGTCGCTGACGCTGTTCTTCAAGGACACCGTCACGACGCGCGACATCAACAAGGCCCAGATCTACGCCTGGCGCAAGGGCATCAAGACCATCTACTACATTCGCCTCCGTCAGCTGGCGCTCGAGGGCACCGACATGACCGAGTGCGTCTCGTGCATGCTCTGATCCGCTGACCACCGACCGATCAAGGACACAGGAACGACATGGCTGAGAAGCTGCAGTTGCTGAACCACGTGCAGGCCATCAACTGGAACCGCATCCAGGACGACAAAGACCTCGAGGTCTGGAACCGTCTGGTGAACAACTTCTGGCTCCCCGAGAAGGTGCCGCTGTCGAACGACATCCAGTCGTGGAACACGCTCACCCCCGAGGAGCAGACGCTCACGATGCGCGTCTTCACGGGGCTCACGCTCCTCGACACGATCCAGGGCACGGTGGGCGCGGTCTCGCTGATCCCCGACGCGATCACCCCGCACGAGGAGGCCGTCTACACGAACATCGCGTTCATGGAGTCGGTGCACGCGAAGAGCTACTCGTCGATCTTCTCGACGCTGTGCTCGACGAAGGAGATCGACGAGGCGTTCCGCTGGTCGACCGAGAACGAGTTCCTTCAGAAGAAGGCGCGCATCGTCATGGACTACTACCGTGGCGACGATCCCCTCAAGCGCAAGGTCGCCTCGACCCTTCTCGAGTCGTTCCTGTTCTACTCGGGCTTCTACCTGCCCATGCACTGGTCGAGCCGCGCCAAGCTCACCAACACGGCAGACCTGGTCCGCCTCATCATCCGCGACGAGGCCGTGCACGGGTACTACATCGGCTACAAGTTCCAGCGCGGACTCGAGACCGTCGACGAGGCCCGTCGTCAGGACATCAAGGACTACACGTTCTCGCTGATGTACGAGCTCTACGACAACGAGGTGGGCTACACCCAGAGCCTCTACGACTCAGTCGGACTGAGCGAGGACGTCAAGAAGTTCCTGCACTACAACGCCAACAAGGCGCTGATGAACCTCGGCTACGAGGCGATGTTCCCCGCGTCGGTGACGAACGTGAACCCGGCGATCCTGTCGGCGCTCTCGCCGAACGCCGACGAGAACCACGACTTCTTCTCGGGGTCGGGCTCGTCGTACGTCATCGGCAAGGCCGAGGCGACGGAAGACGACGACTGGGACTTCTGAGTTCCGACGACGAAGGCCCCGCACGGACGACCGTGCGGGGCCTTCGTCGTTCGCCGCTTCCCACCTACGATTAGTAGCTAAATGCCTAATACCTATAGGCTTACGGCATGCAACGTTCCCCGCTCACCCCGCGATCCGTCATCCGCACCGCGGCCGACCTCGCCGACGCGCGTGGCCTCACCGAGGTGACCCTCTCCGCCGTCGCCCGTGAACTCGACGTGCGCACCCCGAGCCTCTACGGCCACGTGCGCGATCTCGCGGCCCTCCGCGACGGCATCACGACCCTCGCGCTCGGCGAGGTGGGCGACCGTGCGAGCGAGGCGGTGGCCGGTCGCGCCGGGCGAGACGCCCTCCGCGCGCTGTGCGACGCGCACCGCGAGTACGCGCGCGCCCACCCCGGCCGCTGGGAGAGCCTGCAGCGCCGGGCCGGCGACGCGGTCGCGCGCACCGAGGAGGCCGCGCGATCGAGCCGTGCGCCGGCAGCGGTGCTGCGCGGCTACGGCATCCCCGAGGACGATCGCGTGCACGCGACGCGGCTCATCGGGTCGTTCCTGAACGGCTTCCTGCACCTCGAGCACATCGGGAGCTTCGCGCACAGCGCGCCGCCGGCGGACGACTCCTGGCGCCTGCTCATCGACCGTCTCGACGGTCTCCTGGCTCACTGGAACGCGAAGGACGAGAAGTGATCACGACCCCCCTGACCCCGGAGCTGATTCGCGGCGGCGCGGAGCTCGAGCCGGTCGAGCGCGGCCTGCGCCTGCATCGCCTGCCGCTGCCGTACCGCTCCCGGGAGGCCGACGGGCAGCTCGCGATGGTGGAGCGTCAGCCGTCCGGCATCCATCTGCGCTTCCGGACGACGGCGACCACCCTCACCCTGCGCCTGCACGCCACGCGGGTGTCGTACCGCGGGCTCGATCGTGCCCGCGGGCAGGTGGACGTGCTGGTCGACGACGTGCTCGTGCGGCGTCGACCTCTCGAAGAGGGCGACGCGCTCGAGCTCGACCTGGCGACGGGAGCGGCGACTCCTCGGCCCGGGGCGGCCGACACCGTCGCGGTGGGCGACCTCGCTCCGACCGAGAAGACCGTCGAGATCTGGCTGCCCCACAACGAGCAGATCGACCTCGTCTCGCTCGAGTCCGACGCGCCGCTCGCCCCGATCGCCGACGCCCGACCGGTCTGGGTGCACCACGGCAGCTCCATCAGCCACGGCTCGAACGCCGCCGCTCCCACCGAGATCTGGCCCGTCGTCGCGGCGCGCGCCGCGGGGGTGCAGCTGCAGAACCTCGGCTTCGGGGGCAGCGCGATGGTCGACCCCTTCCTCGCCCGGGTGATCCGCGACCGGGATGCCGACCTCATCAGCGTCAAGCTCGGCATCAACGTCGTGAACGCCGATGCGATGCGGGCGCGCGCCTTCGTCCCGGCGGTGCACGGGTTCCTCGACACGATCCGCGAGGGGCATCCCGACACCCCGCTGCTGGTGGTGTCGCCGATCTTCAGCGGCATCCACGAGAAGACCCCCGGCCCCGGCGCCTTCGATCCGGAGAGCCTGCGCTCCGGGTCGGCGCGATTCGTCGCCACCGGGTCGCCCGCCGAGGTCGCGCGCGGAGCGCTCACTCTGGAGGTGATCCGGGATCTGCTCGCGTCGGTGGTGGCTGCGCGGGCCGACGACCCCGCGCTGCACTACCTCGACGGTCTGTCGCTGTACGGCGCCGACGAGGCGGTCACCCACCCGCTCCCGGACGGGCTGCACCCCGACACGGCGACGCACCGCCTGATCGGGGAGCGGTTCGCGGCGGCGGCGTTCGGCGCCGGGGCTCCGCTCAGCCGCTAGCGGGCCGCCGGGGCCCGGCGCGCCGGTCCGCTCGCGCGGCGGCGCCGGTGCTCCCTCGCGGAGCCGGCGGCGCCGGTGCGGACGGTTTTTCGCGGAGCCGACCCCGCCGGCATCGACAGCCTCTCGCGGAACCGGCCCCGCCCGCGACCAGCGGCGCGCCGGCCCGGCGCGAGCGCGTCAGACCGGCCACTCCCGCGCCTCGAGCCGCTCGAGCAGCACCTCGACCGCGGAGCCCTCCATGCCGCGCACCCAGCGCTGCGTGTCGGAGCCGCGCGACGACACCGTGCGCCCGCGTTCGCCGCGCTCGAGGCGCACGTCGACGTGTCCCGAGGTGACGCTCACGCCCCGCAGCGCCCCCGCGGCGACCATCGCGGCGAGGGGATCGTGCAGGGCGCACCGGCGATCGGGGAAGACGCGTCCGGCGTAGAAGTCGAGGTACAGCGGCAGCATCGCAGCCAGCGCCCGCGGCAGGGCGCCCGGGATCGCCTCGAGGCGCACGAGGTCGGCCTCGTCGAGCGTCTGCGTCATGGTGACGTCCAGCGGCACGAGGGTGGTGTCCCAGTCCTGCGCGAACACGACGGCCGCCGCCTCGGGGTCGTTGTGAATGTTCGCCTCGGCCCACGCCGTGACGTTGCCCGAGTGGGCGAAGGCGCCGCCCATCACGACGAGGTGGTCGAAGGCGGCGACTCCGGACGTCTCGGCGTAGGCGGCGAGGTTGGTGAGCGGACCGAGGGCGAGAACGGTGAGATCGGGATGCCGCGTCGCCAGGTGATCGATGAGCTCGACCGCGGGTCGCGCGTCGTGGGCCCGGGCGGCGGCGGTCAGGGCGATGCCGCCGACGCCGTCGTCGCCGTGCACGTGGGGAGCGCCTCCGGCGTAGGCCCGACCGCGGAAGTCGTGCGCGCCGATCGCCACCGGGATGTCGTGCACCCCCGCGAGCTCGAACAGCGAGAGCGTGTTGGCGGCCGCGCGGGCGGCATCCGTGTTCCCCGACACCGTTGTGACGCCGACGACCTCGACCGCCGGCTCGGCCAGCAGGTACGCCAGGGCGAGCGCGTCGTCGATGCCGGTGTCGCAGTCGACGAGGATCGGGCGGCGGGTCATGCGTCGGCTCCGTAGGTGTCGAGGTGGGAGAGACGGGGTTGCGAGGCGGGATCGGCGACCGCGGCGGCCCCCACGGCGCACGCGCGCACGAGCGCGGTCTCATCGGAGTCGCCGCGCAGCAGACCGCAGACCAGGGCCGCGCAGAACGCGTCGCCCGCGCCGACGGTGTTGACGACGGTCGAGGCGAGTCCCGGGGCGGATGCCGCGAGCTCGCCGTAACGGTACAGGCGAGCACCCGCGGCGCCCAGCGTCACGCACAGCAGCGGCACGTCGTGCACCTCGGGGAGCTGTGCGTACTCGGTCTCGTTGACGATGACGACGTCGCACTTCTCGAGCACGCCGGGCGGGAGCGGGCGGGCGGGGGCGGCGTTGACGGCGAGGAAGCTCGACGCGCGCGCGGCGGCGATCACGACGGCATCCGACACTTCGAGCTGCAGCAGCACGGCGCTGTCGGGCTCGATGCGCAGGTGCGTCGCGTCGATCTCGGCGTTCGCCCCCGGGCACACCACGATCGAGTTCTCGCCGGTCGCATCGACGACGATGAGCGCCGTTCCCGTGGCGGCCGACGCCGTCTGCACCCCGGAGGCGTCGATGCCCTCGGCCGCGAGCTGCGTGCGGATCCCGCGCCCGTCGAGGTCGTCGCCGACCGCGCCGACCAGACGCACGGCGGCGCCGAGGCGGGCCGCGGCGACCGCCTGGTTGGCGCCCTTTCCCCCGGGTCCGCGCTGCAGCACGCCGTCGGCGACGGTCTCGCCCGCGGCGGGCGCGCGATCCACGCGCGCGGTGAGGTCGACGTTGATCGCACCGACGACGGTGAGGGAGGGGGAGGGCATGCGCGGGTCCTTTCGAGGTCAGTGCAGCAACAGCTTCGCCACGATCAGCAGCGCCGACACCAGCGCGGCCCCGATCGCCGTCAGGACGACGCCGACGAGGGAGTACCCCCGCAGGCGCGCTCCGGCCGTCGCGACGACGACGAGGTAGGCCATCGCCACCCCGACGCCCCAGAGCAGCGCGGTCGCCAGGGCGACACCGAACGCGACGAGGAGCACGACCACGAGCAGCGGCAGGAACGTCACCGACACCATGGGCGCGCTCACCGCGAGGTGGTGGCGGAAGATCCTCGACGGGCGCTCGGTGGAGGTGTCGCCGAGCGAGTACGCGAAGACGTGCGTCGCGAAGTACACGAGATTCGTCAGCGCGACCACGGCCACGACGAGTCCCAGCTCGCTGTCGCTCAGCCCGATGAGCGTGGATGCCGAGACGAGCGCGCCGTAGCAGCCCGCACTGATGCGCTCGGCGGCGTCGTGTCCGAGGCGGCGGGGGGAGGGGGCATCCATCGTCGTCACCCCCGCGTTCCGCGGCGGCGGAGTCCGGCGGAGACGATCGCCACCGTGGTGCCGACCGCGACGCCGATGACCGTCTCGATCACGCGGTCGCGCAACAGCAGGTCGGGGGAGGCGGGCGAGGCGAGGGAGATCATCAGCAGCGCGAGCGGGGTGATGAAGAGCATCGCGATGCCGTAGTTGCGCCCCACGAACAGTTCGGCCCCGGCCTGCAGCACGACCGCCACGATGATGACGAGCCACGGCGGGAGGTGGAGCGCGAGCAGCCCCGCAGCGATCAGCACGCCGAGCAGGGTGCCCACGAGGCGCTGGACGCCCCGGATGAGGCGCGCGGTGACGTGAGCCCCGCCGACCGCGGCGACGGCGCCGACCATCGCCCAGTACCAGTGCGTCCCGACCAGCAGCGCCCCCGCGATGCCGGCGAGCAGTGCGGCGATTCCGACGGTCGCGGTCATCTCCCCGGCCACCGCGCCGATCGACGGCCGGGGGCGCGTCGGACGCGCCCACGACCCCCGGCGTGCCAGCACGAAGACGGTCGTGACGAGCAGGCTCCACGCCACGCTTGCGCCGCCGACCACGACGACGGTCGCGAACGTCGACGCCGTCGCCGGGAAGCTCGCGGTGGCTCCCGCGGCGAACACCGCGAAGAGCGCGCCCGGAGGATGCCACTGGGCGCGGTAAGCGAAGAGCGTCACGATCGCGGCGAGCACGGCGACGACCGCGACGCTGACGGGGGCGGGCGTCGCCAGGGCCGACAGGGCGGTGCCCACGAGCATCGAACCGACGAGGATCACCCCCGCCGTCGCCTGCATGCGCACACGGGCTCGCGGCGCGTCGGTGCGGCCGTACAGGGCGGCGAACGCGCCGAAGCTCGCGTAGACGGCGAGGTCGAGGCGGTTCAGCAGCAGGAGGGCGATCAGGGGGATGCCGACGCTGAGCACCGCGCGCACCGCGACCCGATGATCGCCCCGGTGGGGGCCGACCCGGATGACGCCGGTCCACACGCGCCCCCGGGATTCCGCCACCCCTCCAGCCTACGCGCCGGGTGGGTGGCATCCGTTCCGAGATGGCGGCGTCAAGGCCGTGGCCTGCGCGCGGGGATCTGGTGAGGTGGGGGCATGGATGCCGACCGCGAGAAGCCCCCGATCGACCCCGGGCCCGAGCCCGACACCACCACGGCCGCCGAGGGGGAGCGTTCCGACCCGAGCCTGGACGGCGACGACCAGCCGATCGAGTGACGGGCGGCGGGACGTCTCGACGTCGAAGGGTGCCCGGGTGACACGTCGAGCCCTTCCGTAGGGTGGGAAGCCCCGACCGATCGAGGAGAGACGTGTTCCGCACGCCCCTGACCCTGCTCCGCACCCTCGCGATCGCCGAGGCGGTCTCGTGGACGTTGCTCATCGCCGGCCTCATCCTGCGGGCCACGGCCGACCTGCCGATCGCGGTGTCGATCGGCGGCGGCATCCACGGCTTCGTGTTCCTCGCCTACGGCGCCACGGCCGTGCTGGTGGCGTTGAATCAGCGGTGGGGCTTCGGCCCGGCCGCGATCGCGGTCGTGAGCGCCGTCATCCCGTACGCCACCGTGCCGACGGAGATCTGGCTGCACCGCACGGGACGCCTGCAGGGTGCCTGGCGACTCGACGAGACGTCGGATCCGCGCGATCGTCGCCCGCTCGACCGCCTGTTGCGCTTCTTCCTGCGCCGACCCGCGATTCTGGGCCTCGTGCTGGTCGTGGTCGTCGCGCTGGTGTTCGTCGTGCTGCTGATCGCGGGTCCGCCGGGCGGCAAGGGCTGACCGCCCGCGCGGCGGTGGTGCGCGGGCGTCACCGCACGTGGATGCGCACGCTCGCGGGCGCGATGCGGCACGTCGCCAGGAAGGTGGTGACGGTGCCCGAGACGGTCGCCACCGCCCGCCCCACGCCCAGGAACGCCACCGTGCTCCGGCGCACGCGCTGACTGGCGGCGTCATCGATGAACCGCCGCATCGTGTCGCCCGAGCGGCCCGCGGTCGACACGTCGAGCTCGACCCCGAGCACCGGCCCGGTCGTCGACTCGACGCGCCACTCGACCGTGGCGACGCCGCCGCCGCGGCTGGTCATGACCAGCGTCGCCGACCCGCATTCCTCGCCGCCGACCTGCTCTGTGCGCAGGGGCGCGGATGCCGGAGCGGAATCGGCCCCGCACAGGGCGATGCCGTGCAGGCGGGCGTACTCGCGTCCCGTCGCCGTGATGCTCGAGCAGTCGGCGAGCGCCGGTGTCGACACCGTCGCATCCAGCGGGTCGGCGCGCGTGTCGGCCAGGGCGGGCGCGGGGCCGGAGAGCAGTGCCGAGAGGACGACGAGAGAGGTGGCGATGGCGGGCACGCGCATGGTGCTGTCCTCCCTCCTCGTCGAGCGTCCCCGAATCTACGCCCAAGCGCGTGCCGATGCGACGGCTTGCCTGCGCGACGGGGACACGGCATGTCCCGCCGTCGCGTCCCCTCGGTCGGTCACCGCTTCGTCGACACCGTCACGGTGAACTTGCGGTCGCGGGCGACCTGGCGGGTCGGGCCGACGAGGCGCTCGAGGGCGGGTCGATACTGCAGGGCGGAGTTCCACACGGTCCACAGCTCGCCGCCCGGCCGCAGCACGCGCGCGGCGTCGGCGAACATGCGCGGAGCGAGACCGTCGGCGAGGGCCGCACCCGCGTGGAACGGGGGATTGAGCGCGATGAAGGAGCTGCTGGCATCCGGTCTCGCCCCCAGTACGTCGTCGCGGTCGACGCGCACGCGGTCGGCGACGCCGTTGGCCGCCGCGGTGGCCCGGGCCGAGGCGACGGCGACCGCGGACTGATCGCACGCGACGACGTGCAGCGAGGGGGTGCGCACGGCCAGCGCCGCCGCCACGACCCCCGTGCCGCACGCGAGGTCGATCGCCTCGTCGCCGCGCGGGGCAGGCAGGTGGGCGAGGAGCAGGCGGGTGCCGATGTCGATCGAGGCGCCCGCGAAGGCGCCGCCGAAGGCGCGGATCCGGATGCCGTCGACCTCCGCCTCGTCGGGGACCGGGGTCGCGCCGCCGCGCGGTCCGCGGGCGAGGAGCACGCGCGACTTCTGCCGCGCGTGCGAGACGTCGACGCGGTCGAAGTGCTCGCGGAGCACCTCGTTCATCGCGAGCGTCATGTGCTTGATGCGCCCGCCCGCGAACACCTGCACCTCAGGGTGCGCGTGCAGGGCGATGAGCCCGGCCGCATCGGCCAGGGCCCGCAGCGAGCGGGGAAGGCGCATCAGCACGACGCGCGCACCGCGCAGCAGGTCGGCATCGAGCGGGAGCGAGGTGAAGGCCTCGTCGAGCCCGGCGTCGAAAGCGTTCGCGGCCAGCGCCCGTTCGCCGAGCAGCTCGTCCTGATGCACGCGGATGCCGCGCGCCCCCGCGTCGGCGGAGGCCAGGGTGAGCGCGCCGTGCGTGTCGCCGATGACGACGAGGGCGCCGTCGGGGAGGTCTGCGCGGGCGACGGCCGACTCGTCGAGGATCAGGCGATCGGCGGCGTCGACGGCGACGAGGTCGGGACCCTCGAGATCGGGGCGGCGACGGAGGGCGTCGAACGAGAAGGGCACCGTGCAACGGTACCCGGCGGCTCGGCGCCGCTCACGCGGACGCCGAGCGGAGGACTTACCGCGTGCCGAAGTGGAAGGGCAGGGCCAGAGACGCCGTGACCAGCAGGATGCCGAGGGCGAAGAACAGCGCGGGGGCCGCGAGCGAGAACGACAGTCCCGTCAGCAGCATGCCGCCGACGAACAGGATGAGCGAGACGATGAACATGAAGATCCCTTCGGTCGCTCCAGGCTATCGTGCCGCGTCGGAGGAACGGTCCGCGGCCGGCGCGGGTTGCGTCGCGGCCCTGTCGGCCTCCCTCGTCTGAGGGGGCGACGCGGCGGACCCGAGGGCGGCGTGCGCCCAGAGGGTGCTGCCGGCGACGGCCGCGGGCATGACGGCCACCGCGCCGAACGGCACGAGGAAGCAGAGCTGGGTGGCGACCCCGAATCCGAGGGCGCGGGCGCGATGCGCGCGGATGATCGCGCGACGCGCGCGCCGGTCGAGGCCCCGCGCCGAGAGGGCGCGGGAGGTGAGCTCGTCGGCGAGGAGCCAGCCGGTGAGCAGCACGCCGGCGACGAACCCCGCGACCCCGCCGACGAAGGGGATCAGGCCCAGCAGCCAGGCGAGGAGAGCGGCCGGGATGCCGCGGAGGATGAGCAGTGCGCTGTCGCCGACGGCTCGCCAGAAGCCGTACTCGGCCTCGGGGACCTCGCCCGTGGCGCTGCGTTCGGTGGCGCGCCAGATGCGGTCGTAGAACGGCTCGCCGACGGCGAGGGTGACGGCGGTGAACGACACGACGGCCAGCAGCAGGGCCGCGCCGAACGACGCGACCCTGATCGCGGTGCGCAGCGCCCCCGCCCAGAAGGGCGCCCAGCCGTCGGCGAAGGGCGTCCAATCGTCGACGAGACCGGGCAGGACCAGACCCCAGGCCACGAGGGCGCCGCCGAAGACGAGGCCCACGAGCGTCCCGGGGATGAGTCCGAGCGCCATCGCGCCCGGCGTGCGACGCCATTGGCCGAGCCCACGAGCGAGGAGACCTGCTCCGGCGAGGAATTCGCGCATGCGGGAAGTCTTCCAGACGCCGCCGACACCCGCCGGGCGACCGGTCGTGTCGGCGGCTCCTGCCAGGATGCGGGTATGCGCATCCGCACGACGTCGACCCAGCGCACGTACCGGTACGTGCGGCTCGCGATCGTGGGGGCCACGGTGTTCCTCGCCGTCGGCGTCGGGATCGAACTGGTCGGCAGGGGCGTGCTCCCCTCGGTGAGTGCGGCGTACTACACGCCCGCCGGTCCCGTCTTCGTGGGCGCTCTCAGCGCCATCGCGCTGGCGCTGCTCGCCCTGTCGGGGCGCAGTGTGGAACAGGGGCTGCTCGACGTCGCGGCCGTGCTCGCCCTCGTCATCGCGTTCGTGCCGACCTCGGTCTCCTGCGGTGTCGACGTGCGATGCATCCCGCCCGAGGTGCGCGCGACGGTCGCGAACAACGCGGGAGCGGTGGCATCCGTGGTTCTCCTGGGGGTCGGGGTCGCGATCGTGCTCGCGCGGGTGCAGGGCACGCTGAGTCGCGGGGTGGTGACGACGGCCGCGGTGATCACGGCGATCGTGCTCGGCGGCGGCGTCTGGGCCCGGGTGGCGCCCGAGGCCTTCCTCGCGCGCGCGCACGAGGCCGCCGCCGTCGCGTTCTTCGTGCTCATCGCCGTCGTGGCGGGCCTCGCCGCGTGGCGCCCCCGGCCCGCGCGGGTGAGGCGGAGCCGCCTGCGCGTGGCGTACGCGACGGTGGCGGGGGCCATCGGGGCCACTCTGGTGCTGCTGATCGTCGCGGTTCTCGCGGGGGTGGAGCAGCGCGGCATCCCGGTGGTGCTGGTGGGGGAGTCGGTGGCGCTGGCCCTGTTCGCGGTGTTCTGGATCGTGCAGACGGTGGAGCTCTGGGACGAGGTCGACCCGTCGATCGCGGCTACCCGGGAATAGCCGCGCGGGTGACGCGTTGAAGTTGATACGACGGTGCTCAAGTTGCAGACTTGAGCCAACCGCACTCACGTATCACAGGAGACGGAATTGCCCGAAGACTTCACCCCCGGCGCCGGGGAAGACGGCGCCCAGTCGTTCGACGAGTTCCTCGCGCGCTACCTCGCGGGCGAGCAGGCACGCGCCGAGCGTTCGATCGACCTCAGCCGGTTCCTGAGCGCGCGGACGCAGGACGCGCTCCAGGAGGCCGGTCGCTTCGCCCTCGGCCGCGGGCAGCGTGAACTCGACGCCCTGCACGTGCTGCACGTGCTCGTGGGGCGCTCGCCCGCGAAGGACGCCGTGGCCCGACTCGGCGCCGACCCGGCCGCGATCGCGCGTGCCGCCGAGAGCCGCCTGCCCGCCGCGGGCGCCCCGGCGCACGTCGACGGAGCGGTCGTCGCGGGTTCCGTGCAGCGCGCCCTCTTCCACGCCTTCCAGGTCGCCCGCGCCGCGGGCTCGACCTACGTCGACCCCGACCACCTCTTCTTCGCTCTCGTACTCGCGCAGGACGCCCCGGCCGGGCAGATCCTCGCGCAGGCCGGCGTCACCGCCGAAGCCCTGACCCAGGGCGTGCGCGAGACCGTCGTGGGCGGGGAGCAGAGCGATGCCCCGACCGAGGCGGCATCCACGACCCCGAACCTCGACCGCTTCGGCACCGATCTCACCGCGCGCGCCGCGGCGGGCGAACTCGACCCCGTGATCGGCCGCACCGACGAGATCGAGCAGACCATCGAGATCCTCAGTCGTCGCACGAAGAACAACCCCGTGCTCATCGGCGAGGCCGGCGTGGGCAAGACCGCGGTCGTCGAGGGACTCGCCCGTGCGATCGTCGCGGACGAGGTGCCCGAGCAGCTGCGCGACACCCGCGTGGTCTCGCTCGATCTGGCCGCGATGCTCGCGGGTGCCCGCTACCGCGGCGATTTCGAGGAGCGCCTCACCCAGACGATGGACGAGATCTCGGCATCCGACAAGCTCGTCGTCTTCATCGACGAGGTGCACACCCTCGTCGGCGCGGGCGGCAGCGGCGACGGATCGATGGATGCCGGCAACATCCTCAAGCCCCGGCTCGCTCGCGGCGACGTGCACCTGATCGGGGCGACCACCCTGCGCGAGTACCGCACGATCGAGAAGGACCCCGCCCTCGAGCGGCGCCTGCAGCCCGTGCGCGTGGGGGAGCCCTCGATCACGGATGCCGTGGAGATCCTGCGCGGCCTGCGCGCCGCCTACGAGCAGCACCACGCCATCGCCTACACCGACGACGCGCTGCGCGCCGCGGTGGAACTCAGCGACCGCTACCTGCCCGACCGCGTGCTGCCCGACAAGGCGATCGACCTGATCGATCAGGCCGGAGCCCGGCTGCGCCTGCGCCTGGGCGTCTCGGTCGACACCTCGGCGCTCCTCGAACGGCTGGCCACCCTCGAGGCCGACAAGAACGCCGCCGTGTCCGCCGAGCACTACGAGGAGGCCTCGCGCCTGCGCGACGAGATCGCCGCCGTGCAGAGCCGGCTCGACGATGCGACGACCGCCCCGCGCGGCGCCGCGGTGGTGGACGAACCCGAGATCGCCGCGGTCATCAGCCGGGCCACCGGCATCCCGGTCGCCCGTCTCACCGCCACCGAGCGCGGACGCCTCGCCGAGCTCGAGACGGAGCTGCACGCCCGCGTCATCGGGCAGGACGACGCGGTCGCCGCTGTCGCCAAGGCCGTGCGCCGCAACCGCACCGGCATGGGGGACGAGAACCGGCCCGTCGGATCGTTCCTCTTCCTCGGACCCACCGGCGTCGGCAAGACCGAGCTTGCGAAAGCGCTCGCCGGCTCCCTCTTCGACGACGACAGTTCCGTCATCCGCTTCGACATGAGCGAGTTCGGCGAGCGTCACACCGTGTCGCGTCTGATCGGTGCCCCTCCGGGATACGTCGGCTACGACGAGGCCGGTCAGCTCACCGAGCGCGTGCGCCGCAACCCCTATGCGGTCGTGCTGTTCGACGAGATCGAGAAGGCCCACCCCGACGTGTTCACCCTGCTGCTGCAGGTGCTCGACGACGGTCGACTGACCGACGGTCAGGGGCGGACGGTCGACTTCCGCAACACCGTGATCGTGATGACCTCGAACCTGGGCGCCGAAGTGCTGGCATCCCGCTCGGGGGCCATCGGCTTCACCACCACGGGTCGCGACTTCGCCGACGACGACCTGCGCGACCGCGTGATGGGCAAGCTCCGCGAGGCGATGCGGCCGGAGTTCCTCAACCGCATCGACGACATCGTGCTGTTCCGCAAGCTCGAGAAGGCGCAGCTGCGCGAGATCGTGCGGCTGCTGCTGGGCGCCACCTCGCGCCGGCTCGCGGGCCGCGAGGTGACTCTCGAGGTGACGGATGCGGCGATCGACCGCCTCGCCGAGGTCGGGTACGAGCCCGAGTACGGCGCCCGGCCGCTGCGCCGCGTCATCCAGCGCGAGGTCGACGATCGCATCGCCGACCTGTTCGTCTCCGGCGCTCTGAGCGACGGCGGGACGGTGACGGTGGATGCCACGGATTCGGCGTTCGTGGTAATGCCCGTCGTGTCGGCCGTCGCCGCCTGACGCGCGGTTTCTTCGACGCCCCCGGTGCTTCGGCGCCGGGGGCGTCGCGTCGTCCGCGGGCGCCACCCCTGCCCGGATGTCGGAGGTTCGCGGCAGAGTAGACGCATGAGTCGTATCGGCACGATCTTCAGCCCGTACCCCCACCCGCCCGAAGAGTTGCGCGACGCCGCACGCGCGGCGGAGGATGCCGGCGTCGAGGAGCTGTGGCTGTGGGAGGACTGCTTCCGCTCGTCCGCCTGGGCGGCTGCGGCCGCGGCCCTCGCCGTGACCGACCACCTCCGCGTCGGCGTGGGCATCGCGCCGCTCCCGCTGCGCAACGTCGCCGCCTCCGCGATGGAGGTGGCCACGATCGAGCGCATGTTCCCGCAGCGGCTCCTTCCGGGCTTCGGGCACGGCGTGCAGGACTGGATGCGCCAGGTCGGCGCCAAGGCCGCGTCTCCGCTGACGCTCATGCGGGAACAGCTCCCGGCCCTGCGCGCCCTGCTGGCGGGTGAGACGGTGAACGCCGAAGGGCGCTACGTGACACTCCGCGACGTCGCGCTCGACTGGCCGCCGGCGGCCGCTCCTCTCGTCTACGCCGCGGCGGAGGGGCCGAAGACGCTCGCCCTCGCGGGAGAGGTGGCCGACGGCGTGGTGCTCGACAGCCGGCACACCGTCGCCGAGATCGCCGCCGCCGTCGAGACCGTGCAGACCGCGCGTCGTGCGGCCGGCCGCGCGGGTCGGGCCGATGTCGTGGCGTACGTGCTCACGGCTTTCGGACCCGACGCCCACGATCGCGCGACGGCCGTGCTCGCCGACCGCCCCGACGCCGCCGACCGGGTGCTCGCGGGATCCGTGTCCGAGGTCGCCGAGGGGGTCGCCCGGTTCCAGGCGGCGGGCGTCGACGACGTGGTGCTGCTGCCCACCGACGATGTCGACCTCCGCGCGTTCTTCTCGGCGGTGGGTCAGGTCGCGGTCGCGGTCCCCGACGCCGGGGGCGTGTCATGACCCGGGGCGTCGTCTCGCTCGGCGTCGCCGGGTCGCTCGGTCCCGACGCGATCGCCGAGATCGCCCCCGAGGTCGAGAAGGCCGGGTTCCACACCCTGTGGGTCAACGACACCCCCGACGGTGACGCCCTCGCGGCGCTCGCCGCGGCCGCGCGCGTGACCGAACGCCTCCGGCTGGCGACGGGCGTCGTGCCGGTGGATCGTCGCCCCGCGTCCGCGATCGCCGCCGACGCGGCATCCCTGTCGCTCCCGTCCGATCGCGTGACGATCGGCATCGGCTCGGGCATGGCGCGTGAGGGCGCCCTCGCCCGCGTACGCGCGGCTGCCGACGAGCTGCACGCCGCCGGTCTGCCGCGCGTTCTGGTCGGGGCACTGGGCCCGAAGATGCGCCGCCTCGCCGCCGAGCGCGCCGACGGCGTGCTGCTGAACTGGGTACCGCCGACCGAGGCCGCCGACCAGGCAGCCGCCCTGCATGACATCGCGCCCGAGACGCACGTGGCGGTCTACGTGCGCACCGCCATCGTCCCCGCGGCGCGCGAGCGCCTCGAGGCCGAGACGGCGCGCTACGCGTCGTTCCCGAATTACGCCGCGAATTTCGAGCGGATGGGGGTGGATGCCATCGACACGACGATCCGCGACGTCACCGAGCTCGCCGACGCCCTCGACGCCTACGCCGCCGCCGCCGACGAGGTCGTGCTCCGCGCGATCGTGCCGGACGACACCGTGGCCGCCTACGTCGACTTCGCGCGACGGACGGCGCCGAACCCGGGCTGAGAGGCGCGACCCGCGCGCGCCCGCGCCGGGTCGGGTCCGGGACGCGGGGCTCGTGCTGCGCCGCCGCGCCGCGTCGTCCGCCTCAGCGCACCAACCGGACGGTCTCCTTCATCGGGCCGAACGAGGACTGCGCCCCGTCCGCGACGAAGCCGTTCCGGCGGTAGAACGCACGGGCGCGGGGATTGTCGGCGGCCACCCACAGCGAGGCGGGTCGTTCGCCCAGGACGGCATCGAGAAGGCTCTGCCCCGCTCCCGTCCCGTGGGCGGCGTTGAGGACGTAGATCATGGTCAGCTCTTCCGGTCGCGCGGCGTCGGGATCCGGGGTCGGTTGCACGGACGCGAACCCGACGATGCGTTCCCCGGCGACGGCCACCACCGTCGAGAGGACGTCATCGGCGAGGTTCGACCGCCACATGCCGATCCGCGGCTCGACGGCGAACCACGGGTTCGTCTCCGGATCGTCGACGAACCGCCCGTACGTCTCGCGCCACGAGGTCGCGTGCACGAACGCGATGCCCTCGGCATCCTCGGGGCGGGCCGGACGGATGGTGATGGTCGTCTCCGCCGGCGTCATGGCGAGAGCTTAGGAGACGCGGGCGTCGGACGCCTCCGGGCACGCGGGTCGGCGCCGCCGCTTCCCCGGACCGAAATCCCACGATCGGCCCCGCGCGTCGAGCACGGTGGCAGACTGACCGGATGCCACGACGACGACGCCCCACGCTCCGATCGGTCTCGCGCGGCGCGTTGGCCCTCTTGCTGGTGGCGGCGGGCGCGGGCCACCTCACGTGGGGGCGTCGTGGCTACCGCATCGTCGTCCCGGGATGGGCGACGCGACTGCTGCACACCGACAAGGACGCCATCGTCGTGGCATCCGGCGCCGTGGAGATGGTGCTCGGGGTCGCGCTGATCGCCCTTCCGGCGGAGCGGCGGCGTGTCGGGGCGGCGATCGCCGCGTTCTTCGTCGCGGTGTTCCCGGGCAACGTGCACCAGTGGCGCACGGGCCGCTCGGCCCCGGGCCTGAACACCGACCGGTCGCGTTTCCTCCGCCTGTTCCTGCAGCCGCCGCTCGTGGCGTGGGCGTGGTGGGCGACGCGCGAGCACTGACCCCGCGCCTCAGGCCGCTTCGCGCGTACCGCCCCCGCACCTGCAACCTCGCGCGAGCGCGAGCCCCGCGCCTCAGGCCGCTTCGCCCAGCTCCAGCACGCCGGTCTCGAACGCCGCGCGCGCCAGCACCTTGTACCCGTGCTCGGGGAAGAACACCGTGAGGCGGTCCTCCTCGACGCCCATCACCGTCCCGGTGCCGAACTCGCCGTGTTGGACGACGGAATCGATGCGGATGCCGTCCGCGTCGGCCGCCGCGGCATCCGGGGCCGTCGTCTCGACCGGGGCCGGAGCGGTGGCGTCCGCGTCGCAGCGGTCGCACGACCCGCAGTGGGTCGGGGTCTCGACACCGAAGTACTCCAGCAGGGCTCGACGGCGGCAGTGCGAGGTCTCGGCGTAGCCGCGCATGATCTCGATGCGTGAGGCGCGGATGCGCTCCTCGGCCTCGTCGCGATCGCGGACCGCGGCCACCGCATCGCCCGCCGACGCCTTCGTGCGCGCGGAGACGCCGTCGGGACCCGACTCGGCGAGCTCGCACGCGACCAGCTGATTGAGCACGCGCCCGATGGCGCGGACTGAGCGCCCCGACGACGCGGCGATGTCCTTCGGGCGCATCGGCTTCTCCGCCCGCCGCAGCTCGTCCCAGACCCCGGCGACATCGGCGCGCTTACTGTGCCCACCGGCGAAGAACGACCGCAGCGAGAAGTCCTCGGCGCGGTAGTGCAGGATCGCGCGGGCGGGGCGGCCGTCGCGCGCCGCGCGGCCGATCTCCTGGGCGTACGAGTCCAGCGACTCCGTCACGTCGGCGTGCACGACCAGGCGCACGTCGGACTTGTCGACGCCCATGCCGAAGGCGGAGGTGGCCACGACGACGTCGAGGTCGCCCGCGCTCCACGCGGCGTGCACCTCGTCGCGTCGCTTCTGCGCCATGGCCCCGTGATACGGCGCCGCGCGCAGCCCGAGGTCGGCGAGCTCGTCGGCGTAGGCGTCGGTCTCCTTGCGCGTCGCCACGTACACGAGCGTCGGACCGTCGGCATCCTGCACATCCGCGATCACGGCACGACGCTTGTCGTCGTCGTGCTCGTGTCGGCGGACGGCCATGTGGATCTCGGGGCGGTCCATCCCGCGCACCTCGAGGTGCGGGTCGCGCATGCCGAGGCTCGAGACGATGTCGTCTCGGACGGGGGCGGATGCCGTGGCGGTGAGCGCCAGCACCGGGGGATGGCCCAGCGCTTCGACGGCATCGCCGATGCGCGCGTAGTCGGGCCGGAAATCGTGGCCCCAGGCCGAGACGCAGTGCGCCTCGTCGATCACCACGAGCCGCACGTCGGCGCGCGCGAGACGGTCGAACACCTCGCTGTTGGCCAGCTGCTCGGGGGCGAGGAAGGCGTACACCGCATCGTCGCCCTCGATGGCGGCCCACGCGGCGCGCTTCGCGCTCGCGCTCGTGCGGGAGTTCAGCGCGACGGCGGCGGGGGCGTCGGGAGCGCGGTCGATCGAGTCGATCTGGTCGCGCTGCAGGGCGAGGAGGGGCGAGATGACCACCGTCACGCCGCCGAGTTCGCACCCCGCGATCTGGTACACCGCCGACTTGCCGGCGCCGGTGGGGAAGACGACGAGGGTGTCGCGTCCGCTGACCACCGCGTCGATCGCCTCGGCCTGCCCCGGGAGCAGGTCGTCCCACCCGAAGACCTCACGGGCGGTGCGGGCGGACTGTTCGAGGGTGGCGGGAGCATTCACGAAGGCCTCATTCCTGGGGGGAGGTCCTCCAGCACACCTCAGGCGTTCCGCAACGGCTCGGGGGTTGCGGGCGGGGCCGACGTGTGGTGCGCGACGCGCGAGGCGCACCGTCCGGCGAGGTGGCACGCGCCGAGCGCCGACGCAAGCGGCGCGGCGATGTCGGAGGGGGATGCCAGGATGCCGACATGCTCTTCGGCGACATCGAGACGGCGCTCGCGGCGGTGACCGGCACGCGCTCGCGTCTGGCGAAGGTCGACGCCCTCGCGCAACTGCTGCGCGGGCTCGCGCCCGACGAGATCGTCCCCGCGGTGGGGATCCTCACCGCCTCCCCGCGCCAGGGGCGACTCGGCGTCGGGTGGAAGACGCTGTCCAGCCGCGGGGGAGAGCACGCCGACACCCCGTCGCTGACCGTCACCGACGTCGACGCGGCCTTCGACCGACTCGTGGCCCTCGGCGGCAGCGGATCGGCCGCGCAGCGCACCGCACTGCTCGACGAGGTGGCCGGTCGCGCCACGGCCGCCGAGTGGCACCTGCTCGTGCGGGTGATGACGGGCGAATTGCGCACGGGTGCCCTCGAAGGCGTGCTTCTGGATGCCGTCGCCCGGGCCTCCGATCGCGACGGTGCCGCCGTGCGACGCGCGGCGATGCTCTCGGGCGACCTCGGCGGCACCGCGCTCGTCGCCCTCACGGGCTCGGACGCCGAGCTGGATGCCGTGGGACTCGTCGTCGGCCGCGGCGTGCAGCCCATGCTCGCCTCGACCGCGACCTCCGTCGCGGAGGCGCTGGCCGTCGCGGGGCGCGCCTCGGTGGAGTACAAGCTCGACGGCGCGCGCGTGCAGGTGCACCGCCAGGGCGACGAGGTGCACGTGTACACCCGCACCCTCGCCGACGTCACCCACCGCGTCCCCGAGATCGTGGAGGTCGTGAGGGGTCTACCCGTCGAGGCGGTGATCCTCGACGGCGAGACGTTGTCACTCGACGACGACGGTGCCCCGCGTCCCTTCCAAGACACCATGGCGCGATTCGGCGCCGAGGCCGCGCGCGAGATCGCCCTGCGACCGTGGTTCTTCGACATCCTGCATCTCGACGGGCGCGATCTCGTCGACGAACCCCTCGGAGCGCGCCTCGACGCGCTCGAGCGGGTGGCGGCGGCCTGGCGCATCCCGGCCGTCGTCACCGACGACTCCGACGCCGCAGAGGCCTTCGCGCGCGACGCCCTTGCGGCGGGTCACGAGGGCGTCATGATCAAGGGGCTCGACGCGGCCTACACTGCGGGCCGCCGCGGCAAGAGCTGGCTCAAGGTCAAGCCGGTGCACACGTTCGACCTCGTCGTGCTCGGCGTCGAGCGCGGCTCGGGTCGCCGGTCGGGCTGGTACTCCAACCTCCACCTCGGTGCCCGCGATCCCGAGGGGGTCTTCGGCGAACCGGGCGGTTTCGTCATGGTCGGCAAGACGTTCAAGGGCCTCACCGACGAACTGCTGACCTGGCAGACGGCGCACTTCGCCGAACGCGAGACGGGCGAGGTGCCCGGCGGCATCCGTGTCGTCGCCGACACCGTCGTCGAGATCGCGATCGACGGCGTGCAGCGGTCGGTCCGCTATCCCGGGGGAGTGGCCCTGCGCTTCGCCCGGGTGAAGCAGTACCGCTCCGACAAGCCCGCGGCCGAGGCCGACACGATCGACACCCTGCGCGCGCTGCTGCCCGGCGGCGGTGCGGCGACGGAAGGATGACGCGATGAGTCTGGCCCCCTGGCTCGACGGCGAACTCGGCTACCGCAGCTTCGGCACCCCCGGTGCTCCGCGCGTGGTCGTCGTGCTGCGCACCGGAGACGTCGCCACGACCGATCCCGATGCCCGCGTGACCTCGGCCTTCGACGTGCGCGTCGTGGCGGTCGGCCTCGATGCTCCGGAGCTCGAGGACCCGCCGGTCTTCGGCGGCCAGACGCCCGCCGGTCTCACCGTCGAGGCGCTCCGGGCGCTGCTCGACCGCGAGGCCCCCGGCGCGACGGTGGGGCTGGTCGGCGAACGATCGGCGGGGCCGATCGCGATCTATCTGGCCGCCGCCATGGGCCCGGTCGTGGACCGTCTCGCGATCGTGGGCGTCGAGAGTCCCGTCGACCCCCTCAGTCGCGACCTGCGCACCCCTCTCCTCGACCACCTGGATGCCGAGGCGCTCGTGATCGTGGGTGGCGAGGGGCCCGCGCACCCCGCCGACGCGCAGTGGTACGTCGAGCGCATGCGCGTCGCCGAGATGGAGGTCATCCCCGCCGACGAGATCGGCTCGATCAACGGACACGTCACGCTGACGTCGGTCTGGGAGCGCGTGCTCGCGCACGTCGCGCCCGGCACCGAGCGCCGCTGACACGCCGCTCCCGCGCGCCCTCCGCCACCATCGAGTGTCCACGACACCCGGACGATTTCCTTCGGCGTCCGGGTGTTCTGGACACTCGACCAGGGGGGGCTGCGGAGCCGCCCGCGCGCCTCAGCTTCTGGCGACCGCGCGCACCTGCACGACGTTCGACTCCTCGTCGACCTCGACGTGGTCGGTCTGGGCCTTGAGGAAGTCCGAGAAGCTGCGGAACCCGAGCGCCTTCTCGCTGAACGACGGGTCGAGGCGCTTCATGAGGTCCTTGACCGCCGAGGCGTGCAGCCACTCGCCGTCGGCGCGTTCGGCCTCCAGCTGCATGGCGCGGTCGAGCAGGTCGACCGCCGGGTCCTTCGAGCGCTTGCGGGCGCGGGGCCGCGAGGGCGCGGCATCCTTCTTCGTCTCGGCGAGATTCGGGATGCCGGGCAGCGAGTCGTATGCGTCGAAGCGGTCGCAGGCCGCGGCGAGCGACTTCGCCGTCGACCCCGCCACCCCCACGCCCACGACGTAGCGACCGAGGCGCTTGACGCGCTGAGCGAGCGGGACGTAATCGCTGTCGCCGGCGACGATCACGACGTGCGTCAGGTCGGGGAGGCGGAACATGTCTTCCACGGCATCCACCGCGAGCCGGATGTCGGCGCCGTTCTTCGCGTACGCCGCCGCGGGGAAGAGCTGCACGAGGTCGACGGCGCGCGCCACCAGCTGCGAGCGGTACTCGGCGTTCACCGGAGCCGACCAGTCGGCGTACGCGCGCGTGAGCACGAGCGTGCCGAACGAGGCCGCGTAGTCGATCACGGCGCCCACGTCGATGGTCGCCTTGGTGAGGCGTTCCGCGATCTCGGGGTCCATGGGGTTCTCGGCGATCTTCTGCCGGTCGCGCGAATACGCGTTGCGCCCGTGCACGCGGTCGTACCACGACATCACGATGTTGTCGAAGTCGAGGTAGACGGCGACGCGGGCGGTCTGGGTGTCGGGCATGCCTCCAGTCTGACCGGTCGCGACCCCTCCCGGGTAGCCGCGGTGCGATCCGGCATCCGTCCCGCCGTGGTCCGTCACGCGCTGCGTGCGGTCATCGCGCCGAGGAGGCGTCCCGGATGCCGCCGGTCCGGGGCCCGGTCCGCACCCGATGCGCCGCGGCCGAATCCCGGTCCGCCCGGCGCGCAACCACCGCCCGTGCGGCCCCGCTTCTTTGCTCGAAACGCGACGCCCCGCCCGACCACGGGGTCGGACGGGGCGGGTGACGGGCGGCGCGCTCAGCGCTCGCCGGGATACACCACGCCGATCTGACGACGCACCTCGTCGAGCACGCCCATGATCGCGACGGTCTCGTCGATCCCCAGCACATCGCTCGAGATCGCGCCGTCGGCGACGAGGCGCTCCGCCGCGAGAGCCTGGAACTGCATGCCGCGCCCCTCGATCTCGCTGGTGAACTCCTCTGTGACCGTGCCGTCGGAGGTGATCACCCGGAACGAGGTGGGCGTGTACCAGACGCGGTCGATCTCGATGCGGGCCTCGGTCCCGACGACCTGCGCCGTGTCGGCGCCCGCCGCGCGCGATGACGACACCGTGGTCGACAGGGCGCCACCCTCGTGCACGAACATGGTCGCCACCTCGGCGTCGCTGCCGGCATCCGAGATCCGTGCGAGTGCCGACACCTTCTCGGGCAGGCCCAGCACGTCGACGGCGAACGAGATCGGGTAGATGCCGAGGTCGAGCAGGGCGCCGCCGCCGAGGGCGAGGTCGTTGAGGCGGTGCGCGGGGTCGGTCGAGATCTTCTGCGTGTGGTCGGCGGCGACGACGCGGATCTCACCGAGCGTTCCGGCGGCGATGATCTCGCGGATGCGCACCATGTGCGGCAGGTAGCGCGTCCACATCGCCTCCATCGCCAGCAGGCCCTTCTCGGCCGCCTTCTCGCGGATGGCTGCGGCCTCCGCCTCGTTCAGGGTGAACGGCTTCTCGACCAGCACGTGCTTGCCGTGGTCGAGGGCGAGCAGCGCGTTCTCGACGTGCGAGGGGTGCGGGGTGGCGATGTAGACGATGTCGACGTCGGGGTCGGCCACGAGGTCGTCGTACGAGCCGTGCGCGTGCGCGATGTCGTACGCCGCGGCGAATTCCCGCGCGCTGTCGAGGCTCCGCGAGCCGACGGCGGTGACGTCGAGGCCCGCGGTGCGCAGGTCGGAGGTGAAGGCGTGCGCGATGCCGCCCGTTGCGAGGATGCCCCAGTGCAGTCCGGTCATGCGCTCCACCGTATCCGTGCCCGGGCCGCACGGGCGCCGACAGGACGCCGCGCGCACCTCCGCCGGCGACGCGGGCGGCCCCGCACGCGCGGCGGGACGGCCCCTAGGCTCGTCGCATGACGCCCGTCGAGCGCTTCCGTGAGCTGCTGTCCATCCCCACGGTCTCCCGAGCCGATCCGGCCGAGGTCGACGACGACGCGTTCGTGCTCTTCCGCGACGCGCTCGAGCGCCTCTACCCCCTCACGCATGCGCACCTCGAGCGCGAGGTCGTCGCCGGTCATTCGTTGCTGTACCGCTGGCCGGGCGCCTCGACCGAGGCGCCGCTGCTGCTCCTCGCGCACCAGGACGTCGTCCCGATCGAGGGGCAATCCTGGCGCCACGACCCCTTCGCCGCCGATATCGAAGGCGAGGGGCCGGATGCCACGATCCACGCCCGCGGCGCGATCGACGACAAGGGGGCGCTCGTCGCCGTCTTCGAAGCGGTCGAGGAGGCGCTCGCCGAGGGCGTCGTACCGCGGGCCGACGTCTGGCTCGCGTTCGGCCACGACGAGGAGACACGCGGGACCGGGGCCCGTGCGATGGCGCGGCTCCTCGCGGAGCGGGGCGTGCGACCGGCGCTGGTGCTCGACGAGGGCGGAGCGGTCGTCGACGGCGCGGTTCCCGGGGTCGCGGCGCCGACGGCGATGATCGGGGTCGCCGAGCGCGGGGTCGCCACCTTCGACCTCGTCACCCGCGAGGCGGGCGGACACGCGTCGACGCCGCCGCCGATGCCGGCCACGGCGCGGCTGGCGCGGGCGATCGACCGACTGCGGCGCCACCCGTTCCCTCGGCGTCTCGCCCCTCCCGTGCACGCGATGCTCGCCACCGCCGCCGCCCACGTCGCGGAGCCGTTGGCCTCGGTGTTCCGACGCCCGCGGCTGGCGGCACCCGTGCTCACCGTCGTGCTGTCGGCGCTCGGTCCCGAGACCAACGCCCTCGTGCGCACGACCGCCGTGGTCACCCGCTTGGAGGGATCGCCGGGCGAGAACGTGCTGGCCACCACCGCGCGGGCGAGCGTCAACGTGCGGCTGCTCACCGGCGACACGCTCGCGGACGCGGCGATCCATCTGCGGCGCGCGGTGCGCGACCCCCTCGTCGACATCGAGCTGCGCCACGGAGACGATCCGTCGCCGGTCTCGCCCTGGCGGGGTGAGGCGTGGCGGCGGCTGTCTCGGACCGTGACCGAGACCCTCGGCGACGACGTCGTCCCCCTGCCGTACCTGCAGCTGGGGGCGAGCGACAGCCGCTTCTACACGGGACTGACGGATGCCGTGTACCGCTTCGCCCCGTTCCACCTCACCCGCTCCGAGCGCGACGCCCTGCACGCGCCCGACGAGCGCATCCGTGTCGACGTGTGGCTGCGCGGCATTCGGTTCTACGGCGCCCTGCTGCGTTCCTGAGCGCACTCGTGCCGGCCCGCGTGAGCGGGGTGTCGCGAAGCGGGTCGCCCCGCGCCGCGGCCCGCGCGAGACGGCATCCGGCTGACATCGGGGCGGCAGCCGGCGGCGGTTTCGTCGGCGACGGGAAGTCTGCGGCGAGTGGTCGGAGCGGGGAGAACGGGCCGGGAACAGGGAATCGCGCCGCGTCGGCTATTCTCGTGTGACCGGTCACGCAACGCGCGCGACCCGCAATGAGGCGGCTGATGAGCGACACCGACATCCCGGAGACCACGGGGCGCGCCCCGAGCATCCGCGATGTCGCGCGGCTCGCCGGGGTGTCGTACCAGACCGTCTCGCGGGTCATCAACAACAGTTCCGCGCTGCGGCCCGAGACCGCCGCCAAGGTGCGTTCCGCCATCGCCGAGCTGAAGTTCGTGCCGAACCAGGCGGCCCGCGCGCTGGCGACCAGCCGCTCGAAGCTCATCGGCGTGCTGGGCCCGCGCACGCCCACGCACGGCGTCGCCTCGATGGTCCAGGCGATCGAGTCGGCCGCCCGCGCTGCGGGCTATCGGCTCACGATCACCAACCTCGCCACCAGTGCCCCCGACGACGTGCGGTCCTCCATCGACCACCTCATGCAGCAGTCGATCGAGGGGCTGATCGCCGTCGCGCCGCAGACACGGGTGGTCCCGATCCTCGACGAGCTGAAGCTCCCGGTTCCGGTGCAGATCGTCGCGTCCACCGGCACCGCGACATCCCACAACGATCAGACGGCCGGTGCCCGCGCCGCCGTGCGCCACCTCATCGAGCTGGGGCACACCCGCATCCTGCACATCGCCGGACCCCGCGATTGGGTCGAGGCCGATCACCGCATGCGCGGCTACCTCGCCGAGATGGATGCCAACGACCTCTCGCCCCGTCCGCCGGTGCTGGGCGACTGGACCGCGCAGTTCGGTTTCGAGGCCGGGCTGGAGCTCTTGCGCACCGAGGACGCCACCGCGGTGTTCGCGGGCAACGACCATATGGCGCTCGGGTTCATGCATGCCGTTCGGGCCATAGGTCGCTCCGTCCCCGAGGACATCTCGGTCGTCGGGTTCGACGACGTGCCCGAATCCGCTCACCTCTGGCCCCCGCTGACGACCGTCCGGCAGGACTTCGTCGGGATCGGGACCCGCGCGATGACCGACCTCCTCGCCGCCCTGGGCGAGGCGACGGAGGAGGACTCGTCGTCGGACCCCGCCCAGCTGCGCCTCATCGTGCGCTCCTCCACCGCACCGCCTTCCCGCTGACCGCGCCCGCGTCGCGCGTGCCGCCTTGGCCTCGAATCGTCACGTTTCGGCAACGGCTGGTCGGTGAGCGCACCGGGACTTGACAGCTTCCTCCGGCGGCGGGGTAGCATCACACACACGATGTGAACGGTCACATGACCGGTCGCACAGGCCGACGGGACTCGCTGCGGAGCGGATCCGTCGAGACGAAGAGGTTTCGAACGATGCGGGTCACCGCCTCGCCGAACGGCTTCGTTTCGCCCCGCCGACCTCTGCGCCCGGCCGGTGCGTCGCTCGCTGAAGCGGTGGGCTCCATGGGGAGAGACCGCGCCACATACCCAACGGAGGGAACCAGAGTGAAGAAGCACAGCATGCTCAAGGCGGTCGCGGGAGCGGGCGTCCTCGCGCTCGGCATCGGCCTCGCCGGTTGCGCGGGAGACCGCACCGGCGCCGGCAGCGGCGACTCGCAGGAGGCCGGCGGAACCATCGGCGTCGCCATGCCCACGCAGCAGTCGGAGCGGTGGATCGCCGACGGCAACAACGTCAAGTCGCAGCTCGAGGAGCTCGGCTACCAGGTCGACCTGCAGTACGCCAACGACGACATCCCCACGCAGGTCTCGCAGATCGAGAACATGATCACCACGGGCGCCAAGGCCCTGATCATCGCCTCGATCGACGGCACCACGCTGACCGACGTGCTGCAGCAGGCCAAGGACGCGAACATCCCCGTCATCGCGTACGACCGCCTCATCAACGGCACCGAGAACGTCGACTACTACACGACGTTCGACAACTACAAGGTCGGCGTGCAGCAGGCCACCTCGCTCCTCACGGGCCTGGGCGTCCTCGACGCCTCGGGCAAGGAGACGGGCGCCGCCGGTCCCTTCAACGTCGAGCTGTTCGCCGGTAGCCCCGACGACAACAACGCCACGTTCTTCTGGAAGGGTGCCATCGACACCCTGCAGCCGTACCTGGACAAGGGCACGCTCGTCGTCCCCTCCGGCCAGACCGAGTTCGGCCAGGCGGCCATCCTCCGCTGGCTGCCCGAGACGGCGCAGAAGCGCATGGAGAACATCCTCACCGTCATCGGCGGCACCAAGCTCAACGGCGTGCTCTCGCCCTACGACGGCCTGTCGATCGGCATCATCTCGGCCCTCACCTCGGGCGGCTACTCGGCCTCCGACCTGCCCGTCATCACGGGTCAGGACGCAGAGGTCGGCTCGATCAAGTCGATCATCGCGGGTGAGCAGTACTCGACGATCTTCAAGGACACGCGCGAGCTCGCCAAGCAGGCCGTGACCATGGTCGACGACATCCGCAAGGGCACCGAGCCCGAGGTCAACGACACCGAGACCTACGACAACGGCGAGAAGGTCGTCCCGTCGTACCTGCTCGAGTCGACGATCGTCACGAAGGACAACTACAAGGAGATCCTGGTCGACAGCGGCTACTACTCCGAGTCCGACCTGGGCTGATCCCCCGGGGGACCCCGGTCTCCCACCCCGCCTCCGCCGCGGCCCCATCGGGTCGCGGCGGAGGCTCCCGCGGGTCCGCCTCCGGCGCCCGCCCCACCATCCCGACCGGCCACGAGCCGGTTCTGCAAGGAGGACCTCGTGAGCACCATCCTCGAGATGCGCTCGATCACCAAGGAGTTCCCCGGCGTCATCGCGCTCGCCGACGTGTCGCTGACCGTCGAGCGCGGGACCGTCCACGCCATCTGCGGCGAGAACGGCGCCGGCAAGTCGACCCTCATGAAGGTGCTCAGCGGTGTGTATCCCGCGGGCGACTACCGCGGGGAGATCGTCTTCGACGGCCAGACCGTGGAGTTCAAGGACATCCGCGACAGCGAAGCGGCCGGCATCGTCATCATCCACCAGGAGCTCGCGCTGAGCCCCTACCTCTCGATCGCCGAGAACATCTTCCTCGGCAACGAGATCACCCACCGTGGTCTCATCGACTGGGATGCCACCAACCGCGAGGCCTCGAAGCTCCTCGCGCGCGTGGGACTCGGCGACAGCCCCGACGTGCCGGTGAACGAGATCGGCGTCGGCAAGCAGCAGCTCGTCGAGATCGCCAAGGCGCTGTCGAAGGACGTCAAGCTCCTCATCCTCGACGAGCCGACCGCGGCCCTGAACGACGACGATTCCGAGCACCTGCTCGATCTGATCCGCCACCTCCGCGGCCAGGGCATCACCTGCATCATCATCAGCCACAAGCTCAACGAGATCCGCGCGATCGCCGACGAGGTGACCATCATCCGCGACGGCCGCACGATCGAGACGCTCGACGTCGCGACCGGCGGCACCAGCGAAGACCGCATCATCCGCGGCATGGTCGGCCGTGAGCTGGAGAACCGGTACCCCGACCGCGACGTGGAGATCGGCGAGGAGGTCCTGCGCATCGAGGACTGGAACGTCAGCCACCCCACGGATGCCACCCGTACCGTCATCCACCAGGCGAACCTGAACGTGCGCGCCGGCGAGGTCGTCGGCATCGCGGGTCTCATGGGCGCCGGTCGCACGGAGCTCGCGATGAGCGTCTTCGGCAAGAGCTTCGGCTCGCGGATCTCCGGCAGCGTCTACATCCGCGGGCAGAAGGCCGACACCTCGACCGTCCCCGCGGCGATCCGCAGCGGTCTGGCTTACGTGACCGAGGATCGCAAGGGCGCCGGGCTCAACCTCATCGACACGATCAAGCGCAACATCTCGCTCGCCGGGATGCGCAAGCTCGTGAAGGGCGGCTGGGTCGACGGCGACGAGGAGTACCTGGTCGCCAACCGCTACCGCAAGTCGATGAACATCAAGGCGCCCAGCGTCGACGTGGTCGTGGGCAAGCTCTCCGGCGGCAACCAGCAGAAGGTCGTGCTGTCGCAGTGGCTGTTCTCCGACCCCGAGGTGCTCATCCTCGACGAGCCCACCCGTGGCATCGACGTCGGTGCCAAGTACGAGATCTACACGATCATCAACTCCCTCGCGGCGCAGGGCAAGGGGGTGCTCGTCATCTCCTCGGAGCTGCCCGAGCTCCTCGGCATCTGTGACCGTATCTACACCCTCAGCGAAGGCCACATCACCGGCCAGCTGCCCATCGAAGAGGCCACACCGGAGGCCCTCATGGTGCTCATGACGAAGGAAAAGGAAGCCGACCATGTCAGCGCTTGACAACACGGTGACCCCGCAGGGTCCCTCAACGCCGAAGGGCCCCGTCGGCGGTGGCGCCGGTAACGGCAGTGGCAGCGGTGCCGGCGGCATCGTGCAGTTCTTCACCTCGCGCCTGCGCGAGATCGGCATCTTCATCGCGCTGATCGTCATCGTGCTGCTGTTCCAGGCCCTCACCGGCGGGCGCCTGCTCACCGCGGGCAACGTGTCGAACATCATCGTCCAGAACAGCTACATCCTGATCCTCGCGATCGGCATGGTGATGATCATCATCGCCGGCCACATCGACCTCTCGGTCGGATCGGTCGCGGCCTTCGTCGGCGCCGTCTCGGGCGTGCTCATCGTGCAGTGGGGCCTGCCCTGGTGGCTCGGCATCCTGCTCTCCCTCGTGCTGGGCGCGGTGGTCGGCATGTGGCAGGGCTTCTGGGTGGCCTACATCGGCATCCCGGCCTTCATCGTGACCCTGGCGGGCATGCTCCTGTTCCGCGGCCTCACGCAGATGACGCTCGGCAACACGCAGATCACGCCCTTCCCGACCGAGTACCGCCAGCTCGGCGGCGGCTACCTGTTCCCCGACCTCTTCCCGGCGACCAGCTCGCCGGCCGAGTGGATCACCGTCGCCCTGGGCGTGCTCACCCTCGTGCTCTTCGTCGCGTCGCAGGTGCGTCAGCGCGCCAAGCGCGCAGCCCTCGAGCTGCAGAACGAGCCCACCGCGGCGTTCCTGGTGAAGGTCATCGGTGGCGGCGCCCTCATCGCGTACCTCACCTACCTGCTGGGTGTCGCGCCCGGATCGCGCGGCACGCCCATCGTGCTCGTCGTGCTGGCGCTGCTCATCATCGGGTACTCGACCGTCATGAGCCGCAGCGTCTTCGGTCGCCACATCTACGCGATCGGCGGCAACCGCACCGCGGCCAAGCTGTCGGGCATCAACACCCGTCGCGTCGACTTCCTGCTCTTCGTGAACATGGGAGTGCTCGCGGCCCTCGCCGGCATCGTCTTCACGGGCCGCCTGAACTCGGCCGGCCCCGGCGCCGGAAACCTCTTCGAGCTGGACGCCATCGCGGCATCCTTCATCGGTGGTGCCGCCGTGCAGGGTGGCGTCGGCCGCGTCGTCGGCGCGATCGCCGGTGGTCTGGTCATGGGTGTGCTGAACAACGGCATGTCGCTCATGGGCATCTCGACCGACGTGCAGCAGTTCATCAAGGGTCTCGTGCTGCTGCTGGCCGTGGCCTTCGACGTGTGGAACAAGAACCGCACCCGCGGTTGAGTCCCGCTCTCCCTGCAACGCCCCGTCGCCTCGTGCGGCGGGGCGTTGTCGCGTGGGGGAGGATGGATCGGATGACACCTTCGCGCGCGCTCCGTGCGGCCGCGGCCCTGGTCGCCGTGACCGTGGCTCTCGCCGCGTGCTCCCCGGCGCCGGCCACCGCCCCCGGCTCGAACGACGGCGCGGGCGTCATCGGGGTGTCGCTGCCGACGACGGCCGACGCGCTGTGGAGTCGCGGCGGCGACGCGCTCAGCCGCGAACTCTCCGCGCGCGGGTACCGCGTCGACCTGCAGTTCGCTGCCTCCGACGCTCGCACGCAGGCCGCCCAGGTGCAGAACATGCTCACGAAGAGCGTGGATGCCGTGGTCGTCGCGCCCCTGGCATCCGGAGACCTGTCCGCGTCGATCGCCGCCGCCGACGAGGCGGGGGTGCCGGTCGTCGCGTTCGGGCGGTCGCTCGACGGACTCGACGTGGGGGGAGCGGTCGCCTTCGACGCCGCCGCCCTCGGGCGCGCGCAGGCGGAGGCGCTTCTGGCCGATCTCACCGATGCGCCGCGCACCGCGACGGCGTCGTCGAGCCCGAGCCCGGCAGCCACGCCCGGAACGCCGGGCACCGAGACCGCCGAGCCCGAGGCGGTCGCGCCCGAGACCGCCGAGGCCGAGACGGCCCGGGTCGCCGTGCTGAGCGGCGCGGATTCCGACGCCTGGGAGGTCGAGCGCTACGCCGCCGCCCTCGCCGCCCTGCAGCCGGCCGTCGCGGACGGCCGCATCGAGATCGTGTCGGGTGCGACCCCCGAGGCCGCCGCCGTCGGCGGTCGGACCGCGCAGGCGCAGGCCGACGCGGCGGAGAAGCGCGTGCGCGAGCTCCGGGCGGGTGGCCCCGGCGACGTGCCCACGACCGTGCTCGCGCTCGGCGACGCGGTGACCCGGGGTGTGGTGACCGCGCTCACGACCGAGGCTCCCGAGGCCGAGGGCGAGACCGCCACGCCGACGCCCTCCCCGGAGGCGACGGACCGCGGCGACGGCGATGCCGAGCCCGCCCCCGCACCGCTCGTGGTCGGATCGGGAGCCGACGCGCCGACCGTGCGCGCGTTGCGCGACGGCGACCTCGACGCCACCGTGTTCGCCGATCCGCGGGCGCTCGTGTCAGCGACCGCCGACGCCGTCGCGGCGTTGCTCGCCGACCGCGACGCGCCCGACGAGGCCGGCGACGAGGTGGCGCCGAGCATCCTGCGCGCCGACGACGTGGAAGAGCTGATCGCCTCGGGGTGGATCTCCGCCGACGAGCTGTGACCGCGTGATTCGGGATAACCCGAACCCGCGCGGGGGCTGACCGGGCGGTGCCCGCGCCGACCGCGCCCTAGCGTGGAACGCATGACCACGGCATCCGTCCTCCCGCCCCCTCCGCCGGTTCCCGGCGGGCCCGTCGAGACCGCCCCGCCGACGGGCGGTGTGCCGGAGCGGGTGCGTGTCGCCTCGCCCGGGCGCGTCGCCGCTGCCGTCGCGCACCTGGCCGCGCTGGGCGTGATCGGGCCGGCCGTCTTCACGGGGCTGTTCAGCATGCTGGGCTCGGGCGTCGGGCTGCTCGCGGCGCTTCTCGTGGGCGTCGTCGTGCTGGTCGTCTTCGTCTACGCGCTCTTCGCCGTCGCCTGGTTCGAACGTGCGCGCGTCGACGGGCTCTACGATCTCGGTCTCGCGCCGCTGCGGCCGCGCCGCAGTGCCAAGCCGGGCTTCGTCGGGGTGCTGCACTCGATCTGGTTGCAGGCGATCGACCCGCTGCAGTGGCGCGCGGTGGCCTCGTTCTCGATCGCGACGGTGATGGGACTCGTGACGGTGACCGCCCTCGCCGGACTCGCGTGGGGCCTCGCCCTCGCCGTCAGCCCGCTCTTCGGCTGGTCGAATACGCGCTTCCTCGATCTGATCCCGCTGAGCGGCGCGGGTGTCCCCCTCGTGGGGGTCATCGCCGTCATCGTCGGGGTGGCGGCCGCCATCGGCCTCGCGATCCTGCACGGCGTGATCGTGCGCGCGATCTTCGTCCCCTCCCGCGAGGCGCAGCTCGTCGAGCAGGCCCGCACGTCCGACACCCGTCGGGCCGGAGCGGTCCGCGCGGCCGAGGTCGAGCGCACGCGCATCGAACGCGACCTGCACGACGGGGTCCAGCCGCGGCTCGTGTCGATCGGCATGACCCTCGGACTCGCGCAGACCAAGATCGACGACGACCCCGAGGCGGCCAAAGCCCTCGTCGCCGAGGCGCACGCCTCGACCAAGTCGGCCATCACGGAACTCCGGCAGCTCGCCCGCGGCATCCACGCCTCGGTGCTCGAGGATCGGGGCCTGGATGCCGCCCTCTCGGCGCTCGCGTCGCGCTCGCACATCCCGGTCACCCTCGACGTGCGCCTGCCCCGCCGCTGCGGGCGGGCGGCCGAGGAGGCCGTGTACTTCGCCATCGCGGAGACCCTCACCAACGCCGCCAAGCACTCCCGTGCCGCCGCCTGCCGTGTCGACGTGCGGGTGCGCGATGACGGGTCGCTGTGGGCACGCGTCGAGGACGACGGTCTGGGCGGGGCGCGCATCGTGCCCGGCGGAGGCCTGGACGGGATCGTCAATCGCGTCACGGCGGCGGGCGGCACGGCCCGCATCGACAGCCCCCACGGCGGCCCGACGACGGTGGAGGTGAACGTCCCGTGCGCATCCTGATCTGCGAGGACTCCGTCCTCCTGCGCGAGGGCCTCGTGCGCCTGCTCGCCGACGACGGCCACGAGGTGGTCGCGGCCCTGCCCGACGCGGACGGCCTGGACGCCGCGGTCGCCGCGACGGCGCCGCAGCTGTGCATCCTCGACGTGCGGCTGCCGCCGACCTGGACCGACGAGGGCATCCGCGCCGCGATCGCGCTGAGGTCGCGGCATCCGGGGCTCCCGGTGCTCGTGCTGTCGCAGTACGTCGAGGAGCGCTACGCGAGCGACCTGATCGCCGACGGGCAGGGCGCGTTGGGCTATCTGCTCAAGGACCGTGTGGCCGACGTCGCCGACTTCCTCTCCGCCGTTGCCTCCATCGCCGACGGTGCCACCGTGCTGGATCCCGAGGTCGTCGCGCAGCTGCTCACACGGCGTCGCCGCGACGAGCGACTGCAGAGCCTCACCGACCGCGAGCGGGCCGTCCTCGGCCTGATCGCCGAGGGGCGCTCGAACCAGGCGATCGCCGGGGCGCTGTTCGTCAGCGAGGCGAGCGTCGAGAAGTACATCACCGCCATCTTCACCAAGCTCGGCCTGGAGCAGGACGAGACCGGCAACCGCCGCGTCATCGCCGCTCTCGTGCACCTGGGCCACGACCACACCGGAGCGACCTCATGACCATCGACACACCTCCCGCCGCCCCTGCGCCGCCCCGACGTCGCGTCGCCGCGTTCGCGGTGTCGATCGTCACGATCGTGGTCGGCGCGTGCGTCGCCCTCGGCACGGTCGCCGGAACCGCCGCCTCGGCCGTCGTCGTGCTGCGCGACGCCGACCGCGGATCGGTCCGCGTCGACGGTGCGGCGCAGGCGGTGGGGTCGCTCGACATCGACGTCACCGGGGGAGCCCTGACGATCGCCTACGGCGACGTCGACAGCGCACGGCTGGATGCCGCGACCGGTCGTGCGGGCTGGACCTTCGAACGCCGCGGAGACGCGCTGCGCGTCGCCTCGCCGAACCGGTCGTTCGTCGACTGGGGCGCGGGATCGTCCGCCACGATCACCCTTCCGCGCCAGTGGGCGGGGACGGGACTCGGTGTCGAGGCGCAGGTCAGCGGCGGCGCTCTCGACCTCCAGGGCGACTACGGCACGGTCTCGGTCCGCGTCGCCGGCGGGACCACCTCGCTGAACGGCGCGGCGGGGGAGCTCGAGCTGGACATATCGGGGGGATCGGCCTCGGTGCAGCTTCGCGACGTCGGCACCGCCGCGTTCGAGGTGGCCGGGGGAGAGGTGACGGCGCACCTGCGCGGATCCACCCCGATCCGCACGTATGTGCAGCTCACGGCCGGGTCCGTCGACCTCCGTCTGCCGGACGACGAGTACCGCGTGAGCATCGACGACGGTCTGGGGCAGGTCGACAACGGTCTGCGGCAGAGCCCCACGGCCACCGCCGAGGTCGACGTCACGGCGACGATGGGCGAGGTGCGCCTGCGCTCGTGACCATCCGCTCCCCGCGCGCACCCGTGCTCATCCCTTCGGGGAGGGCACGGGTCCGCGCGTGGAACGCCGCGAACTCCGCCGCCGCGCGTGGGTGGCGGCGATGGCGGCGAGAACCGCGGCGATGCCGATGAGCTGGGGACCGGTGAGGGTCTCCCCGCCCACGAGGACGCCCAGGAGCACCCCGGTCACCGGGTTCAGCAGTCCGATGAGGCCCACCGTTCCGGCCGGAAGGTGTCGCAGACCCGTGAACCAGCAGACGAACGCCAGGGCGGTGGCCACGACCGCGATCCCGGCATAGGCGGCGACCCCCGCGGCATCCACTCGAGGCGGAGGGCCCTCTCCGACGGCGGCGACGACGACGAGCACGAGTCCTCCGGCGGTGAGCTGCCAGGCGGTCGTGGCGAGCAGCGGCGTCTCGTCACGCCAGCGGGTGGTGAGGATCGCCCCGGATGACGACGTCAGCAGGGCGAGAAGGGAGACGATGACGCCGACGGGGGGAATCGCTCCGGTGCTCCCGCCCACCACGAGCAGCACGCCGGCGATGCCGACGGCGGAGGCCAGGGCCCACCGCACCGTCGGCCGTTGCCCGAGCAGGGGCCACGCGATCCCCGCGAGGGCGAGGGGAGCGAGCGCCATGACCGAGGCGGCGATCGACGACGGCAGCAGGTGTGCGGAAACGTACACGAGCACGAAGAACGCCGCGAAGTTCAGCAGCCCCAGCACGAGCGCCTTCGCCCACCACGATCCGCGCGGGCGGCGTCGGACGAGAGCCCACAGCAGCAGCCCGGCCGGCAGGGCGCGCAGCGCCGCGCCCCACAGCGGAGCGTCGGCCGGCAGCGCGTGCCGCGTCACGACGTAGGTGGCGCCCCACGCGATCGGGGCGACGGCGGTCACGGCGACGGTGCGCCACGTAGCTTCCATGGAAGACATAATAGCTTCCGTGGAAGATAAGATGGATGCCATGACCACGCCCGACCGCGTCGACTCCCTCACGGCCCAGTGGCGCGCCCAGCGTCCCGACCTCGATGTCTCCCCCCTGCACGTGATCGGACGCCTGCATCGACTGGCCGACCACCTGCGCGAGGAACTGGTCGCGGAGTACCGTCGCCACGGCCTGGGTGAGGGCGAGTTCGACATCCTCGCCGCGCTGCGGCGTGCGGGGGAGCCGTTCGCTGCCGCCCCCGGCGAGCTCGCGCGGCACACGATGGTCACCACGGGAGCGGTGAGCAAACGCGTCGACCGCCTCGTGGCATCCGGTCTCGTCGTGCGCGACGCCGACGTCGACGACGGACGAGGACGCGTCATCCGCCTCACCACGGCGGGGCGACGCGTGATCGACGAGGCCTTCGCGGCCCACGTGGCGAACGAGGAACGCCTGCTCGCGGGCCTCACCCCGCCTCAGCGGCGGACGCTCGAGGGCCTCCTGCGGGAGTGGGGCGCGTCGCTCGGCGTGTGAGTGCGACGGACGGTTGCACGGCGAGCGCACGACGCGGCCGGGGGCGTTCGGGTTGCCTGACTTCGTCGCTCAGGGTGTGCCCGCGCGGCCATGTGCGGCATCTCACGCTGCTGCCACTGCCGCCCGCCCGCTCGGGTTGCCCGACATGGTCGGGTGGGGTGTGCCCAGACGGCCATGTGCGGCATCTCACGCTGCGGGCCCTGCCGGACGCCCCCTCGGTTGCCCGACGTGGTCGCGTGCGGTGTGCCTGGGCGGCGAAGTGCGGCGATCCACCCGTGAGGACGCGAACGTCCCGCACCGGGGGCTCGGTCGTGCCGCCTCGGCGGCCTACGCGCCCTTCAGCGCCTTCGTGATGCGCTGGGGCGACACCGGCTCGGCCGTGCCGAGGCGCTGAGCGAACAGGCTCACGCGCAGCTCCTCCAGCAGCCACCGCGTCTGCACGAGGTTCGCGGGAGCATCGGCGGGCAGGGGGATGACACCGCCCGCCTCGGCGAACGCGGTCGCGGAGCGCTCGTACTCGGTCTGCCGCTGGCGGTCGCGACCGGGGTTGTCCGACAGGGTCTTCACACGTTCCAGCGCCCCCGCCAGGTAGCGCGGGTAGTGCTGCAGCCGATGCAGGCCCGTGCGCGAGACGAAGCCCGGGAAGAGCAGCCCCGCCACCTGACCCCGCACGTCGTTCAGCGCGCCCAACAGCGTGATGGAGGCGGCATCCTTCATCGCCCTCTCGACCTCGCGCTGCGCGAGCAGGATCTTCGCGGCGAGCGACACCGTCTGGAACGTGCGCTCGACCGAGACGGCGGAGAACGCATCCCGAACGCGCTCGAACTCGGCCTTCGTGCGGACGACACCGGCCGGCGCCTCGCGCAGGAGCACGTCGTCGGCGAGGGCGACGCGGGCGTCCTCGATCAGCGCCTTCGCATTCTGGTACGGGGATGCCGCGAGGGCGAGCTTCTCGTTCGCGGTGAGGTGGTCGAGGACGTACGTGGCGGGGGAGGGCACGGCCAGCAGCATCAGGCGTCGGATGCCGGTGCGCGTGTGCCGCGCGGCATCCTCGGGCGTCGCCTCGACGCGCAGCGTGACGCTGTCCCCCTCGTCCACGAGGGCCGGGTAGCCGCGGACGACGCCGCCGGCGACGGGTGTGTCGACGACCTCGGTGAGCTCGTCGAGGTCCCACGTCGTGAGCTTGGTGCGCGCGGCGAATGCGGGGGAGGCCTCGGCGACCTTCGCGGCTCTCTGCGCCGGTCGGGCGATCGTCGACTCGACGCTGGAGCGGGCCCTGTCGGCCAGGCGGCGCTGCAGGGCGCCGAGGTCGCGGTCGCTGCCGATCGCCCGCCCGCGCGCATCGACCGCGCGGAACGACGGGAGCAGGTGCGCCGGGACGCGCTCGAGCTCGAAGTCGGCAGCACTCACGCGCTGGTTGGCCACGCGCTGCACCTGGGCGGCGAGGGCGTCGACCAGCGGCGTCTTCGGCAGACCGCCCGTGTGCTCGGGGCCCCTCTCGGCCAGCTCGGCGGAGAACTTCTCAGCCCAGTCGGCGGCGGGCACGACGTTGCGGCGGATCGTCTTCGGCAGGGCTCGCAGCAGCGCGGTCACGAGCTCGTCGCGCATGCCCGGCACCTGCCAGTCGAACCCGTCGGGGCGCAGCTGAGCCAGCAACGGCAGCGGCACGACGACCGTCACGCCGTCGTCGGGGGCACCGGGCTCGAAGCGGTACGCGAGGTTGAGGGTCTGGTCTCCCTGGCGCCAGCGCGCGGGGAAGGCGCGGTCGTCGCCTTGCGCCCGGTCGCCGGTGAGGTCGGACTCGCGCAGGTCGAGCAGGTGGGGCGTGCGGGTGACGGCATCCTTCCACCACGTCTCGAACGAGCGCACGTCGGTGACATCAGCGGGGATGCGCGCGTTGTAGAACGCGAAGACCGCCTCGTCGCCGATGAGGATGTCGCGGCGGCGCTCGCGTTCCTCGATCTTCTCCAGCAGGCGGCGCTGCTCGACGTTGCGGCGCAGGAACGCCGTGAGGCGCTTGTCGAGCACCGAGGGGTCCCACTCGCCCTCCACGAGCGCGTGGCGCACGAACATCTCGCGCGCGAGAGGGCGATCGAAGCGCGCGAGCTGCACCCGGCGACGGCCGACGAGCTCGACCCCGAAGAGGGTGACCTTCTCGTAGGCCGCGGCGGAGCCGGCATCCTTCGACCAGTGCGGCTCGCTCAGCGAGCGCTTGACGAGGTCGGGCGCGAGCTCTTCGGCCCACGCGGGGTCGACGGCGGCGACCGTGCGGGCGAACAAGCGCGACGTCTCGACGAGCTCGGCGGCCATCACGGCCGAGGGACGCTTCTTCTTCAGCCCCGAGCCGGGGAAGATCGCGAACCGCGCCCCGCGCGCGCCGATGTACTCGCCCTTGACGGGGCGGGCGTCGCCCGGGGCTTTGCGGTCCTTGGTCTGCGCCATCGTGCGCGGATCCAGGATGCCGAGGTGCGACAGCAGCCCGGACAGGATCGCGCGGTGGATCGCGTCGCCGGCGGCGTGTCCCTCGGGGGCGGTGTCTGTCGACCCTCGTCCCACTTGTGGCGGTGCATGTCCCGGATTGTGCTGCTTTGCGCGCCCCGCACCCGCCACAAGTGGGACATGGTTCTTCGCGCCGCGCAGAGAAGCGCCGCGCGCAGAAGCGCCGCGCCCGTCGTCACCGGAGCCGGGGCGCTCGCCCGAGCCGCCCAGCGACCGCAGCTGCCGGTGCACATCGATCCATTCGCGCACCCGCACGTAGTTGAGGTGCTCGCTGCGGCAGAGTCGTCGGAACGCGCTCGAGCCGAGCTCGGCCTGCTTCTCCTGCAGGTAGTCCCAGAGGTTGAGCAGCGACAGGAAGTCGCTGGTGGGGTCGGTGAAGCGCGCGTGGAAGCGGTCGGCCTCCTCGCGGCGTTCCTCGGGGCGCTCGCGCACGTCCTGGATCGACATGCCCGACACGATCGCGAGCACCTCGCTCGACACGTCGTTGCGGCGGGCCTCGATGAGCATGCGCGCGAAGCGGGGGTCGATCGGCAGGCGCGCGATCTCGCGGCCGATCTCGGTGAGGCGGGGGCCGCGATCGTCTCCCCGCCCACCCCGCTGGCGCGAGGGGTCGCCGTCGCCGCGGGGATCGCGGCGTTCGGAACCCGGTGCCGGCAGCTTCACCGCGCCGAGCTCGACGAGCAGGTCGAACGCCGCCTTCACGCCGCGCGAATCCGGCGGGGTCAGGAACGGGAACGCCTGGATGTCGCCGAACCCGAGCGACAGCATCTGCAGGATGACGGATGCCAGCGACGTGCGCAGGATCTCGGGCTCGGTGTACTCCGGACGGCGGAGGAAGTCGTCTTCGGAGTAGAGGCGGATCGCGACACCGGGCGACGTACGGCCGGCGCGGCCGGACCGCTGCTGCGCGGACGCCTGCGAGACGGCCTCGATCGGCAGGCGCTGGATCTTCGAGCGGTTGCTGTAGCGCGAGATGCGCGCGGTGCCGGTGTCGATGACATACCGGATGCCGGGGACCGTGAGACTCGTCTCGGCGACGTTCGTGGCGAGGATGACGCGGCGGCGCACACCCGCGACGGTGGAGCGCTCGAACACGCGGTGCTGTTCGGCGGCGGAGAGGCGGCCGTACAGGGGCAGCACCTCGGTGGGCGCGGCGTCCTTCTGATATGCCCCGCGGATGGCATCCGCCGCATCCCGGATCTCGGCCTCACCGGGGAAGAACACGAGCACGTCGCCCGCGGGCTCCCGGTCGAGCTCACGGAGGGCCGCGACGACGGCTCCGACCTCGTCGACGTCGTCGGCGGAGCGGCCGGACGTGGCGGTCGGCCGTGCGGGGCTGCGGGGCTTCTTCGGGCGCGGTGTCGAGGTCCCGGCATGCGGAGTCTCGTCGTCGGCGTCGTCGGGAACCTCGTCCGCCCCGTCGAGCGGCCGGTACCGGACCTCGACCGGATACGTTCGCCCCGACACCTCGATCACCGGCGCGGGCACCGGCTCGCCGCTGGGCTCGGCGGGGGCGGCGGCGAAGTGCCGCGCGAAGCTCTCGGGGTCGATCGTCGCGGAGGTGACGATGACCTTGAGGTCGGGGCGCTTCGGCAGGATGCGGCGGAGGTAACCGAGCAGGAAGTCGATGTTGAGCGAGCGCTCGTGCGCCTCGTCGACGATGATCGTGTCGTAGCGGCGCAGGAGCCGGTCGCGGTGGATCTCGTTGAGCAGGATGCCGTCGGTCACCAGCGCCACGCGCGTGTCGGCCGACACCTTGTCGGTGAAGCGCACCTTGTAGCCGACGGTGGAACCGAGGGGGACCTGCATCTCCTCGGCGATGCGCTCGGCGATCGTGCGCGCGGCGATGCGGCGGGGCTGGGTGTGCGCGATCGAGGTGCGCCCGAGCTCGAGGCAGATCTTGGGCAGCTGCGTGGTCTTCCCGGAGCCCGTCGCCCCGGCGACGATCACGACCTGGTGGTCGCGGATGGCGCGCGCGATCTCGTCCCGGGCCGCGCTGACGGGCAGCTCGGGCGGGTAGACGATGACGGGTTCGACAGACACAGCCTTCCAGCGTATCGCCCGCAGCGCGCGTGAGTCGCCAGGATCTGTCGCTACGCCGGTGTCGGAGGCGACGAATCGTGGAGACTCGCGCAAGAGCTCAGGGCATCGCGGCCTTCTGGGCCAGGATGCGGCGTGCGGCGGCGTCCACCTTCGCGGCGAAGGCGGGGTCGGACTCGGCGCGCGACAGCACGGCCTGATGCATCTCGGGGTACACCGACGGGTCGGCCGAGACGAGCAGCAGGTCGACGCCGGCGTCGACCGCCAGCGTCGCCCGATCGGCGGGCGACCAGGGCTGCACCTGGCGCGCGGCCGAGAGGTCGTCGACCGTGACCACCCCGTCGAACCCCACGCGGTCGCGCAGCACGCCCACCACCGCGGGGGAGAAGGCGGCGGGGGCCGAGGGGTCGATCTGCGCGGAGATCGCCGTCGAGAGCATGACGACGGCGGGCCCCTGCGGCAGCACCGTGGAGTACACGCCCACGTCGGGTCCGTCGGCGGTGACCGTGTCGTCCGTCACGCCCGTGGAGTAGTCGGTGTTGTCGTCGACGTGTCCGAGGCCCGGGAAATGCTTGAACGTCGGCAGCACCCCGCCGTCTCGCATCCCGGCGGCGAACGCACCCGCCTTCGCGGCGACCGTCGCCTCGTCGTAGCCGTACTCGCGGGCCAGCTCGCCAATCGGGGGATTGGATGCCGCGAACTCCGCGCTCGTGACGATGTCGGCGACCGGCGCGAGGTTCATGTTCACCCCCGCGGCGGCGAGCTGCGTCCCCCACGTCGCAGCGCTCGCACGCAGGGCGGCGTCATCGGACTGCGCCTGATCGAGCGCCGACGGGATGTCGTCGTATCCCGGACCCGACAGCACCTGCACCGTCCCGCCTTCCTGGTCGGTGGCGACCCACAGCGGCGGTCGGCCCGCGGGCACCGTCGAGGTGAATCCGCTCACGAGGTTCGCGATCGCCTCCGTGCCGGCATCCGATCGTCCGTGCAGGAAGATCCCACCGATGTGGTCGTCCCGCACGGCCGCGACCGTCGTCGCATCGGCACCGTCGACCGAGGTGCCCACCATGAACAGCTGCCCGACCTTGTCGGCCAGGCTCATGCCGTCCAGGGGATCGGGCGTGCGCGTGGGACTGGGCGTCGGGGTGGGGGTGGGAGTGGCGGATGCCGTCGGGGTCGACGGGGCGGCCGCGGGCGCGCACCCGGCGAGGGCGAACGCTGCGGTCACGACGACCAGCGAGAAGCGGGCGGAGGTCTTCACCCCTCGATGCTGTCCCATCGACCTGAGTGTGCGGTCTCCGTGCGCGGGGGCGTGCGCCCGTCGGACGGCGACGTCGTGGTCGGGATCAGCCGTTGCCGGCCGAGCAGGTCGCCTGGTCCGCCTTCGTGCCGTTGATGTTCTGGGGCAGATCGACCACGCCCGGGGCGGCGCTCGCGTCGGGCGAGGCGGTGGCATCGGTGGCATCCGGAGCAGGGGTCTCCTCGGCCGGCGCGGTGGGCTCCTCGGTGGGAGCCGACGGGTCGGCGACCACGCCGCGGCCGGCTTCGCCGGTGATCGTGAGGGGCGCGTTGGCGGCGAGGGCCTCGAACAGCACCTGGGCCGAGGCCTCGTCGGGCGCGACGCGATTGCTGTCGTACGGGTCGTCGACGACGGGGTACTGCACGAAGGTGATGTCGGAGAACGGCACGTCCTTGAGCGTGTACGCCAGCTGCGCGATGCGGACGGGGTCGGCGAGGCTCTCGCTCGGCTGGATGTTGTTGACGGCCGTGTTCGCCAGACCGATGAGGGTGCCCGGGTTCGACAGCACCTCGTCGCTGCGGAGCTTGTTGACCAGGCGCGACATGTACTGCTGCTGGTTGCCGATGCGGGCGAGGTCACTGCCGTCGCCGATGCCCTTGCGCGTGCGCAGGAAGGCGAGGGCGTCGAACCCCTTGACCGTGCGGGGGCCGGCTTCCCATTGGATGCCGGCATCCGGGTCGTCGATCCCCTCGCCGCCGATGCACACCTCGATGCCCCCGATCGCGTCGGTGATGTTCACGACGTTGCCGAAGCTGACCTTCGCGGCGAAGGGGATGCTCTGCCCGGTGAGGTTCGAGATGGTGTCGGCGACGCACGACAGACCGCCGTCTTCGAACGCGGTGTTGATCGAGGCGCGGTCGGTGCCGCCGAAGACGGCGCCGTCGTCGTTGGTGCACTCCGGGATCGCGACCTGCAGGTCGCGCGGGAACGACACCACGGTGGCGCGCCGCGGGTTCGCCGAGACGTACAGCAGCATGTTGACGTCGTTGCGCGCGCCGTCGTTCTCGGGGTCGGTGCAGCGCGGGCCGAACGCCGCGGCCACGACGTCGTCGCACTCGTCGGTGCCGACCACCAGCACCGCGAAGGGCTCGTTGTACTCGCTGAGGGCCGGGGGCTCGGCCGGGGCGTCCTTCAGCGGAACCGAGGCCTCCTGCAGGCGGCTCGTCAGCGACCAGGCGTAGAAGCCTCCCACCGCCACCCCGGCGACGACGATCACGGCCACGGCGATCGCGAGCAGGGTGAGCCCGCGGCGGAGCCCGGACTCGGGCCGGCGGCGCGCGTGCTTCGGGGCGGGGCTGGCGTGCATGGGGTCAGTCAACCACGCGGGAGCCGGCTCGTCCCGGTGCCGGGCCGCGCACCGGCTGCACGAGCGGCGCGGTGGTCACCTTCGGCGGAGCCGGGAGCAGCGATCAAACGCCCGGCTCGATTCCGCCGACCGCGCACGAGGGAGACGACGCGCAGACACGACGGCGGGGCGGCCGGATGACCCGGCCGCCCCGCCTCCTCGGCTCCTCGCGTCCTACTGCCCGCCCTCGGTGAGTGTCACGTCGATCGGCGTGTAGTCGCCGTCGACCGTGACCCCCTCGTCCTTCAGGGCGCTGAGAGCGGCTTCGATGTAGTCGTTGGAATACGCGGATGCCGCCGGCTCCGCCGTGATGAGGTTGAGCCCGTCCTGGTTGACCGCCTTGAGAGCGCCATCGACGGTCTTCTTCCAGGCGTCGGCGTCGATCATGCCGAAGTCGCCGCCGGTCCAGATGAGCTTGTTGACCTCGTTCATCTGCCACAGCTGGTGCGTGGGGCCGACCGGGAAAGCGTCGACGCCCGGGGCCGTCGCGGCGGTGTAGGTGATGTCCGCGGCCTCGGTGGGGTTGTCGCGCGCGAAGACCCAGCCCTTGATCACGGCCTTGAGGAAGCGCGTGGCGGCGTCGGCGTAGGCCGGGTCGTCGGCCAGGCGCGTCGTGTCCGCCCAGATGGCGTCCTGCAGCATCGCGCCCGCGGTGTCCTCGTACGAGATCACGTCGATGTCATCCATCGTGTAGAGCCTCCCCGTGGCGGGGTTCACCGTCTCGAGCAGCTGCGCGAGCTCGTTGTAGGTCATCGCTTGCGCGGCATCCACGTCTTTGTCGAGGAGGGCGTTCATCGAGAAGTCCTGCGTCGTGATCTGCACGGTCGAGGCGTCCAGGCCCTTGTCGGCCATGGCCGCGAAGATCTCCCACTCGTTTCCGAAGCCCCACGAGCCGATCCGCTTGCCCTCGAAGTCGTCGACGCTCGTAATGCCCGAGCCCTTCCACGACACCTGGGTCGTCCCGGACTTCTGGAACACCTGCGCGATGTCGGTCAGCTCGACGCCCTGGTTCTCGAGGGTGCCGAGAACCTTGGGTACCCACGCGACGGCAAAATCGACGTCGCCGGCGACGAGCGCGTCCTGCGGGACGATGTCGCCGCCGGAAGGCAGCACCTCGACGTCGTCGAAGCCCTCCTCCTGGAAGTAGCCCTTGTCGAGGGCGACGTAATAGCCGGCGAACTGCGCCTGCGGCAGCCACTGCAACTGCAGCTTCACCGAGGTGAGCGGGGTGAAGTCGGCGTCGGATGCCGCGGGCGCGGAGCCGCCGCCGGAGCAGGCGGAGAGCGCGAGGGCGGCGACGCCGACGCCGGCGATCGCGCCGAGCGTGCGTCGGGTGCTGTGTCTCATGGAAGGTCCTTCCGGTTCGGGTGGAGCGTGTGTCGGGTGGTGCAGGCTCTTTCGTCGGAGGGCGGACGCCGGTCAGCTCGGCGCACGGCCCGCGCCGAGGCGGCGGGCGACGAGGCGTTCGAGCAGCGAGGTGACGAGGAAGAAGACGAGGCCGATGACGATGCCCCCGCCCACGAACGCCCACGCGAGAGAGGCGCGGCCGGACTTGGCGTAGGTGGCGATCGCGGTGCCGATACCGTCGGCGGGCCCGCCGAAGTATTCGGCGACAAGGGCGGAGATGACGGCGAGGGATGCCGCGACCCGCACGCCCGTGACGAGATACGGCAGGGCCGTGGGGAGCGTGAGGCGCAGGAACGTCTGGCCCCCGCTCGCGGCGGTGGCGCGGAAGAAGTCGCGTTGGACGGGCCTGGTTTGACGGAGGCCGCGGAGGGTGTTGACGAACACCGGGACGAACGCGGCGATCCCGGCGACCGCCTGGCGACCGAACTGGCTCGACGCGCCGAACATCGTGTTGAAGATCGGGGTGAGCGCGACGATGGGGACGACGGCGAGCGCGGCGACGAGAGGTGCGGTCATGCCGTCGACGGGACGCCAAGTGGCGGCGAGGGCGGCGAACAGAATCGCGAGCAGGCTGCCGGCGACGAGGCCGACGAGGGCGTTCGTCCCCGTGATCCCCGCGGCCTCGGCGATCAGGCCGAAGCGATCGACGAACTCGTTCGCCACCGCGAAGGGGGCGGGCAGCATCCGTGGGGCGCTGCCCGAGGCGACGAAGGCGTACCACGCGGCGAGTCCGGCGACACCGACGACGAGGGGCGCCAGCAGCCGCACCCACCCGGGGAGTCGAGCGGCCGTCATCGCTCGTTCGCCCGGTGCAGGGGCGAGCCGTGGAGCGCTTCGCGGACGGCGGTGACGCGCGAGAAATACTCCGGCGACTCCCGGAGGAGGTCGTCGCGGGCACGGCCCGGTCGGGTGTCGACGACCTCGGTGATCCGTCCGGGTCGGGGACTCATCACGACAACGCGATCGGAGAGGAACACCGCCTCGGGGATCGAGTGCGTGACGAAGACGACCGTGGCCCCGGTCTCGGCGGCGATGCGCGCGAGCTCGGACTGCAGCCGCTCGCGGGTCATCTCGTCGAGGGCGCCGAACGGCTCGTCCATCAGCAGCAGTCGCGGTGAGGCCGCGAGCGCGCGGGCGATCGCGACGCGCTGCTGCATGCCGCCGGACAGCTGGTCGGGGTAGCGCCCGACGAAGTCGGTGAGACCCACGAGGTCGGCGAGTTCGGCGACGCGCGCGTCGCGGCGGGCGCGGGTCCAGCGGTGCAGCTCGAGGGGCAGGGCGATGTTCGCCGCGACCGTGCGCCAGGGGAGGAGTCCCGCCTGCTGGAACGCGATGCCGTAGTCCTGGTCGAGTCGCGCCTGCCGCCCGGTCTTGCCCGCGAGGGTGAGCTCTCCGCTGGTGGCCGTGTCGAGGTCGGCGATGAGACGCAACAGCGTCGACTTGCCGCAGCCGGAGGGGCCGATGAGCGAGACGAACTCCCCGGCGGCGATGTCGAGATCGACGTCGGTCAGGGCGATCACCTCGCCGCCGGCGCTCGGGAAGACCTTCCCGAGCCCGCGGGCCCGAACAGCGGTGGTGGTGGTCATGCGGTGTCCTCCCCGCGACGGAATCGATGAAGGGCGACGCCGATGAGGGCCACGCCGAGGGCCGCGACGAGTCCCATGGCGACGGTGCCGAGAGTCGGCGCCCAGGGGGCGGCCGGGTCGGACGACGCCTGCCCGGCGAGCTGGATGAGCATGCGGCCGATCCCGCCGCGCAGTCCGATCGACACCTCGGCGACGACGGCGCCGACGACGGCGGATGCCGCCGCGAGACGCAGAGCGGGGAGCAGATGCGGCACGGCCGCGGGCAGGCGCAGGTGGACCAGCGTCTGCCACCACCCGGCGGAGCCTGACCGCATGAGGTCGAGGTGCAGGGCGTCCGGGGCATCGAGCCCGCGGAGCATGCCGATCGCGACGGGGAAGAACGCGAGGTACGACGCGATGAGGGCGACCGAGAGCCACTGCGGCCAGGGGAATCCGGCGCGGTCGATCTGCGTTCCGAGCGCGTTGACGACGGGCGCGAAGGCGATCAGCGGAACGATCTGGCTGACGACGATCCACGGGAGGAGGCCGGCTTCGACCAGCCGCCAGCGCTGCATCGCGATCCCCAGCAGGGCGCCGACGACGACGCCGATGAGCCATCCCAGGGCGGCCAGCCCGAGGGTCGTTCCGGCCGCCTGGAGTACCGAGAGGATCAGGGGCGGGGTGTCGCCCCCGCTGGTCGGAGCGAACATCCGCGCGACCATGTCCCACACGTGCGGCATGGCGCGGTCGTGGGTGCGGGGGAGCAGGATGACACCCGACCCCGCCGATCCGTCCCCGCCCACGGTCACGCCGTCCGCCGGTCCGAGGAACTTGTACAGCTCCCACAGCACGACGACCGCGGTCACTCCGGCGATTCCCCAGCCGATCCGGGCGGCCATCCCGCGTCCCCGCGAGGAGCGGGCCGCACCGACGACCTCGGTGGCGCCCGGGGTCAGGACCTGATCGGTCACGGGGTGCTCACTGCTTCGCCGTCACGTGCTCGGACAGCGCGGGGATGACCGTCTCGCCGTAGACCCGCATCGTCTCCTCCTTGTTGTCGTGCTGGAGGTAGCCGGCGAACTGGGTGACGCCCAGCGCCCGCAGTTTCTCGAGCTTGGCGACGTGCTCCTCGGCGGTGCCGAGCAGACAGAACCGCTCGACGATCTCGTCGGGCACGAAGTCGACGTGGTCGTTGTCGCTCTTGCCGTGCGAGTTGTAGTCGTACCCGGTGCGCCCCGCGATGTAGTCGGTGAGCGCGGCGGGCACGTCGGAGCCGACGCCGTACTTCGCGACGATGTCGGCGACGTGGTTTCCCACCATCCCGCCGAACCATCGGCATTGCTCGCGCATGTGCGCGCGGCTCTCCGGAGTGTCCTCACCGATGTACATCGGTGCGGCCACGCAGAAGGCGATCTCGTCGGGGTCGCGGCCGACGTTCTCGGCGGCCTGACGGACCGTCTTGATCATCCACTCCGCGATGTCGAGGTCGGCCAGTTGCAGGATGAACCCGTCGCCCACCTCGCCGGTCAACTTCAGGGCGAGTGGGCCGTAGGCCGCCACCCACACGTCGAGCTTCGATCCGCGGCTCCAGGGGAACTGCAGCGTCGCGCCGTTGTACTCGACGGCTCGGGAGTTGCCGAGCTCCCTGATGACGTGGATCGACTCCCGCAGCGCTTTCAGTGTCGTGGGCCGACCGTTGGTGACGCGCACCGCCGAGTCGCCGCGGCCGATGCCGCAGATCGTGCGGTTGCCGTACATCTCGTTGAGGGTCGCGAAAGTGGAGGCCGTGACGGTCCAGTCCCGGGTCGCGGGGTTGGTCACGAACGGTCCGACGGTGACCCGTCGCGTGGCTGCGAGGATCGCCGAGTGCACGACGTAGGGCTCCTCCCACAGCAGGTGCGAGTCGAAGGTCCAGACGTGGCTGAAGCCGTGTGCCTCGGCCAGCTGCGAGAGCTGGACCGTGCGGGCGGCGGGCGGGTTGGTCTGCAGGACGACGCCGAAATCCATGGGGTCTCCTCTCAGACCAGGTACTGGCTCAGGCCGCGCTTGACGAAGCGTCCGTCGCCCTTGGCGCCGAGGTACGCGCCGTCGTCGACGACGACCTTGCCGCGCGAGATGACCGTGTCGACGTGCCCGTCGATCTCGAAGCCCTCCCACGCGGAGTGGTCCATGTTCATGTGGTGGGTCTTGCCGACTCCGATCGAGGTGTGTCCGGCCGGGTCGTAGACGACGATGTCGGCGTCGGCGCCGGGGGCGATGACGCCCTTCTTGCCGTACATGCCGAACATGCGCGCCGGGGTCGTGCTGGTCAGCTCGACCCAGCGCTCCAGGGTGATCTGCCCCGTCACGACGCCCTGGTACATGAGGTCCATCCGGTGCTCGACTGAGCCGATGCCGTTGGGGATCGCCCGGAAGTCGCCCTGGCCGAGTGTCTTCTGGTCCTTCATGCAGAAGGGGCAGTGGTCGGTCGACACCATCTGGACGTCGTTCGTACGCAGCGCTTGCCACATGTGGTGCTGGTGGCCCTCGTGCTTCGACCGCAGGGGAGTGGAGCACACCCACTTGGCGCCCTCGAAGTCGCCCCACTCGTCGCTCGAGGCGCCGAGCTGGTCTTCGAGCGAGAGATAGAGGTATTGCGGGCACGTCTCGCCGAAGACGTTCTGCCCGTTGTCGCGGGCCCACGCGAGCTGTTCGACGGCCTGCTTGGCGCTGACGTGCACGACGTACAGCGGCGCGCCGGTGAGGTGCGACAGCATGATCGCGCGGTGCGTGGCCTCCTCTTCCATCTGCCACGCGCGGGCGACGCCGTGGAAGTACGGCGAGGTCTTGTTCTTCTCGATCAGCTGTTCCGCGAGCACGTCGATGACCGGGCCGTTCTCGGCGTGCATCATCGTCAGCAATCCCGTGTCGGCCGCGACCTGCATCGCGCGGAGGATCTGCGCGTCGTCGGCGTAGAAGACCCCCGGGTACGCCATGAACATCTTGAAGCTCGAGATGCCCTCGTCGATCAATCCGGGCAGAGCGGCGAGGGAGTCGGAATCCACTCCTCCGACGATCTGGTGGAACCCGTAGTCGATCGCGCAGTTACCCGCCGCGAGCTCGTGCCAGTGGGCGAGGCCGTCCTGCACGCGCTCGCCGGCGCGCTGCACGGCGAAGTCGACGATGGTGGTCGTTCCGCCCCACGCCGCGGCTCGGGTCCCGGTCTCGAAGGTGTCGGAGGCGCTCGTACCGCCGAACGGCAGCTGCATGTGCGTGTGCGCGTCGATGCCGCCCGGGATGACGTACTTGCCCGTGGCGTCGATGACGGTGTCGACGGATGCCGCGAGGTCATGGCCGAGCAGGGTGGAGCCGGGCGCGAGGACCGCGGCGATCGTCTCGCCGTCCAGCAGCACGTCGGCGGCGGTGCGGCCGGTGGCCGAGACGACGGTGCCGCCGGAGACGAGGGTGGTGCCCACGGTCAGGCCTCCACGATCTCGCCGTAGGTGTCCGGCCGGCGGTCGCGGTAGAACTGCCAGTCGTCGCGCATCTGCTGGACGAGGTCCATGTCCAGGTCGCGGACGAGGATCTCCTCGTGCTCCGACGAGCCCACCGCGCCGACGTGGTTGCCGCGCGGGTCGATCACCTGGCTGGTCCCGTAGAACGACACGGCCTCGTCGCCGTACTCGTTGTCCTCGCGGCCGACCCGGTTGGGCTGCAGAACGAAGTAGCCGTTGGCGACCGCGGCGCAGGGACCCTCGACCTCCCACAGGCGGTTGGAGAGCCCGGGCTTGGTCGCGTTGGGATTGAAGACCATGTGCGCGCCGTTCAGGCCCAGCTCGCGCCAGCCTTCGGGGAAGTGCCGGTCGTAGCAGATGTACATGCCGACCTTGCCGACCGCGGTGTCGAAGACCGGGTAGCCGAGGTTGCCGGGACGGAAGTAGAACTTCTCCCAGAACTTGTCGAGGTGCGGGATGTGGTTCTTGCGGTAGCTGCCGAGCACCGAGCCGTCCGCGTCGACGAGGACCGAGGTGTTGTAGTAGACCCCGGTCTGTGCCTCTTCGTAGATGGGGAGCACCGAGACCAGCCCGAGTTCCTTCGCGAGTGCGGCGAAGCGCTGCACGATCGGACCGTCGACCGGCTCGGCGTAGCGGTAGTACTTCTGGTCCTGCGTGATGCCGAAGTAGGGACCGTAGAACAGCTCCTGGAAGCACACGACCTGCGCTCCGGCCGCAGCGGCATCCCGCGCGAACTGCTCGTGCTTGTCGAGCATCGATTCCTTGTCGCCGGTCCACGTCGTCTGCGTGATGGCCGCTCGCACCGTCGTCATCGGGTTCTCCTCGCTCTCGACCGCGCGCCCGCCCGGTCGTGTCGTGTTCTGTTACTGTCGCGCCTGAACATTTCCCGACGATTTCCACGAGTGACACCCCCGTAAATTGGAGGACCGGATGCTGGCGCCCGACACCCTCGTCGAACGCACCGCCGCGGGCCTCGCCGCGGAGATCGCGCGCTTGGTCAGCGAGGGCACGCTCCCGCCGGGCGACCGGCTCCCGACCGTGCGCCAGGTCGCCGCCGCGCTCGAGGTGTCGACCGGCACGGTCGCCACCGCGTGGCGTGCGCTCGCCGACGCCGGCGTCGTCACGTCCCGGGGGCGCGCGGGGACGTTCGTGCGCACCGAGAAGCGCGAATGGCTGAGTCCGCGGGTCCGGGGGCTCTCCGCTCCCGCGGTCGGCGCGGGGGTCGCCGTACCGCCCGGACTCGGCGACGGTCGCCGGGGTGCGGCATCCGTCGCCCTCGACCTCTCTCTGGGCACACCCGATCCGGCGATGCTCCCTTCGCTCGAGCGCGCTCTCGCTCTCGCCCGACCGCGCGCCGACACCGGTCGCTACCACGACCTGCCCGTGCTGCCGGAGCTGCACGACCTGCTGCGCGAGCAGTGGCCGGTACGCGGCGTCGAGGCGATCACCGTGGTCGACGGAGCGTTCGACGGGATCTCGCGCACGGTCGAACAGGTCGTCCGCTTCGGCGATCGCGTGGCCGTCGAATCCCCGGGGTTCCCGTACATCTTCGACCTCGTCGAGGCGGCGGGCGGCGTCCCCCTGCCCCTGCAGAGCGACCGCAACGGCATCCTTCCCGCCTCGCTCGCGCTCGCCCTCGCTCAGCGTCCGTCCACCCTCGTGCTGCAGCCGCGCGCCCAGAACCCGACCGGGGTTTCGATGTCGATCGATCGCGCGCGACGGCTCGCCGACGTTCTGCTGACGGTGCCCGGGGGCACGCGCGTCACCGTGATCGAGGACGACCACTCGGCGCTGATCGCGTCGGCGCCGCCGGTGACGCTCGCGCTGTGGATCCCGGGCCAGGTGGTGCACGTTCGCGGATTCTCGAAGTCGCACGGACCCGACCTGCGGATCGCGGCCCTGGGGGGCCCGTCCGAGATCGTCGAGCGCATCATCCGCCGCCGCATGCTCGGTCCCGGGTGGACCTCGCGGCTCCTCCAATCGATCCTGCTCGAGCTCCTCACCGATGCCCGCTCGATCGCCCCGGTGCGCACCGCGCGGCTCATCTACCGTGACCGTCTCGACCGCCTCGCCGCCGCGCTCCGCCGTCTCGGCGTCGAGGTGGGGGAGCCCGATGGGATCAACCTGTGGATGCCGGTGCGCGACGAACGCGCGGCGCTCGTGCACCTCGCGGCCGAGGGGATCGCGGTGGCCGCGGGGACGCCCTTCGTCATCGACGCCCCCGAGATCGCCGGATCGGGCGCCGCCGGATCGGGCGGCGCCAGTGCCGAGGGGGCGGGTGTCGGCGGGTGGGTCCGCGTCACGGGCGGCTCCGTCATCGAGAACGTGCGGCTCGTGGCCGAGGCGCTCGCGCGGGCGGCGTTCGCGCCTCCCGCGTCGTGACCCTCGCGGGGCGCGTCAACCCCGGCGCCCCATCCGTCCGCCTCTTCTAGGCTCGATCCATGACCGTTCCTTCTGTTCAGCTCAACGACGGAAACTCCATCCCCCAGCTCGGCTACGGCGTGTTCCTCGTGCCCGCCGACGACGCCGAGCGTGCCGTGTCCGAGGCCCTCGAGGTCGGCTACCGCCACATCGACACCGCCGCCATCTACAAGAACGAAGAGGGTGTCGGCCGCGCCATCGCCGCCAGCGGCATCCCTCGTGACGAGCTCTTCGTCACCACCAAGCTCTGGAACGACCGCCACGACGGCGACGAGCCGCTCGCCGCGATCGACGAGAGCCTGCAGAAGCTGCAGCTCGACGCCGTCGACCTCTACCTCATCCACTGGCCGACGCCGAAGAACGACAACTACGTCCACGCGTGGCAGAAGATGATCGAGATCCGCGAGGCGGGCAAGACGCGCTCGATCGGCGTCTCGAACTTCCTCGTGCCGCACCTCGACCGCATCGTCGCCGAGACCGGTGTGACCCCCGTGGTCGACCAGATCGAGCTGCACCCCGCCCTCAGCCAGCGCGAGATCGCGGCCTGGGGCCAGGAGCACGACATGCACATCGAGTCGTGGGGCCCGCTCGGCCAGGGCAAGTACGACCTGTTCGAGATCCCCGCGGTGAAGGATGCCGCCGAAGCCCACGGCAAGAGCCCCGCTCAGGCCGTGCTGCGCTGGCACATCCAGCACGGGTTCATCGTGTTCCCCAAGTCGGTGCGCCGCGAGCGCCTCGAGGAGAACTTCGACCTGTTCGACTTCGAGCTCACCGCCGACGAGATGGCCGCGATCGACGCCGTCGACCCCGGCGACGGCTCCGGCCGCGTCGGCACGCACCCCGACGACCTCAACTGACGCCGGGCGCGATGTGAACCGCCTCGCGAACGCCTCAAGCCCCTACCTGCGGGCCCACGCCGACAACCCCGTCGCGTGGTTCCCGTGGGGGGCCGAGGCGTTCGCGCTCGCGGCCGAGAGAGACGTCCCCGTGATGATCTCGATCGGCTACAGCACCTGCCACTGGTGCCACGTGATGGCGCGGGAGTCGTTCCAGGATGCCGAGACCGCCGGCATCCTGAACGACGGCTTCGTGTCGATCAAGGTCGATCGTGAAGAGAACCCCGATGTCGACGCCGCTTATCTCGACGCCGCCTCCGCCTTCACCCCGCACCTGGGCTGGCCCCTCACCGTCTTCGCGTCCCCCGAGGGCCGCGTCTTCTATGCGGGCACCTACTTCCCGCCCGCGCCCCGCCCGCCGCAGCCCTCGTTCCGCCAGGTGCTCGCCGCGGTCCGCGAGGCGTGGACCGAGCGACGCGCCGAGGTGGATGCCACCGGCTCCTCGCTCCGCGACGCCCTTGCCGCCGCCGCGACGGCCCCCGTCGACGCGGCACCGACCCTCGACCAGCTCGCCGCCGCCGCGCGCACGGTCGCCGCGCGCGAGGACCGCGAATACGCCGGCTTCGCCGCCGGCCCCGCGTTCGAGACGCCGAAGTTCCCGAACACCCCTGTGCTGCGGTTCCTGCAGCACCCCGCTCTGGCGTCGGAGGCTCCGGATGCCGCGGCCGTGGCATCCCGCGCTCTCTCCGCCATGGTGGACTCCGACCTGCACGACACCGTCGAGGGCGGTTTCTTCCGCTACGCCACGCGGCGCGATTGGAGCGTGCCGCACTACGAGCGCATGCTGACCGACAACGCCGGGCTCGTCGAGGTCGCGCTCGCCGCGGGGGATGAGGCTGCGGCCACGGATGCCGCGCGCTTCCTCGTCGACGTCCTTCAACTGCCGTCGGGCGGCATCGCCGCGGCGCAGGACTCCGAGTCGATCATCGACGGCGTCCGCAACGAGGGCGGGTACTACCGCGTCGCCGACCGCTCGGGGCTGCAGCCTCCGGCCCTCGACGCGAAGGTCGTCACCGGCTGGAACGGGCACGCGATCGCCGCGCTGGCCACCGCCGGCACCCGTACCGACCCGCGCTTCCTCGAAGCCGCTCGCTGGGCCGCCGACGCGGTCCTCGAGAGCAACGTCGCCGATGACGGCACGCTCCGCCGCGCCTCGCTCGACGAGGTGCGCTCCGCGGCCCCCGCGACTCTCGAGGACTACGGGGGCCTCGCCCGCGGCCTCCTCGCCCTCGCCCGCGCGACCGGCGAGGTGGCCTACGCCGAGCGGGCACGGGCGCTGGTCGACCTGTGCCTGGGTGACGACGGCATCCATCCGCCCGGCGGCGGAGACGCGGTGCTCGTCGCGCAGGGCATGCAGCCCCACGGGGTTCCCACCGACGGTGGGTCGCCGTCGGGTCCGTCGGTGTTCGCGGCCGCGTCCCTCGACCTCTGGCGCCTCGGTGCGGGGGAGCGCTACCGCGCCGCCGCCGACGCCCTCGTGCGCGGCGCCGCCGACGTCGCCCTCGCCTCGCCGCTCGCGCACGGGGCGATCCTCGAGGTCGCGACGGGGCTCGCCACGGCACCGCGTCAGGTGGTCGTGGTGGGAGAGGCGGATGCCGAGATCGCCGATGCCGCGCGCCGGGTCGCCGCCGACGTCGTCGCGGTGGTCTCTCCCGCGCAGGCGCAGGCGTTCGCCGCGGCCGGGTTCGAGCTCTTCGCGAGCAAGGTCGCGCAGAATGGGGAGGCCACGGCCTACGACTGCCGGGCGTTCACCTGCGCGTTGCCGACGACGGACCCGGGCCGGCTGGTCTGAGGAGAGCGAGTCGAAGTGGTCGTTCCCGGCATCCGCTCACTCCAACAGGTGCCGTAAGAACCTCCCCGGCGCCTCCAGAAACCCTCGGTGCAACCTCACCAGCTCCAGGTCGTCCCAGGAGCTCTCGCGGATGCCCCACTCGCCCAGCTCGAGGATCGTCGCGCCCGGCAGCGCCGCCAGCACGGGGGAGTGCGTCGCGCAAATGACCTGGGTCCCGCGCGAACGCATGCGGTCGAGGGAGGCCAGCCAGCGCAGCGTGGAGGAGAACGACAGAGCCGCCTCGGGCTCATCCAGGCAGGCGAGGCCCGCGACGTAACGCTCGTGGTCGAGCACCTCGTCGAGGAGGCTGTTGAACGACTCGCCGTGGCTCATCTCGTGGAGGCTCGGCGCCGGGCCACCGAGATCGTCTCGCCACGAGTAGTAGCCGTGCATCGTCTCGGCCCGCAGGAAGAAGCCCCACCGCGGAGCACGTGGGCTCCGCTCGATCCGCAACCACTCGCCGAGCGGGCTCTCGGTTCGTCGTGTCTCGCCTCCGCCGTTGATCGACCCGCCCTCAGCGGGCAGACCCGCCGCCTCGGCGATGCCCTCGATGAGCGTCGACTTGCCCGACCCGTTCTCCCCGACGAGGAAGGTCACACCGGGGCCGAACTCCCACCCGTCCGCCCCGGCGACGTCGAGGAAGTGCGCCACCGCCGGCACGGTCGCCGGCCACGCCCCGCGGTCCACCGGCGCGTCCCGGAACAGCTTCACCCGCTGCACCGGCCGCGGGTCGTGCAGCCACTCGTCTCCTCGCGTCACGCTCGCCCCCTCGGCATTCGTCTGGACCCGTCAGATCCAGGTGGGCAGCCAGTTGTGCAGTCGCCAGAACTCGTACGGCACGGGGAGCCCCGCCCACACCGGATACCAGAATGCCGAGACGACGACGCAGAGCCCCAGGAAGGCGAGCACGATGATCTGGCCGCTCAGACGGCTCGAGCCCCTCACCCCCCGCGCGATCTCGCGCAGCGTGAACGCGAGGGCCAGCACGAGGAAGGGCAGCATCGCGACCGTGTAGAACTGGAAGATCGTGCGCTCGGGATAGAGCAGCCACGGCACGTAGGTCGCCGCCAGCCCCGTCAGGACGAGGGCGTAGCGCCAGTCGCGAATCATGACGAACCGCACGAGCAGGAAGAGGGATGCCGCGACGCCCGCCCACCAGATGATCGGGTTCGCGATGCTCGAGATCGCCTCGGTGCAGCCCGAGGGCAGGGCGCAGCCGTTGACGCCCGCGTCATCCTGGTGCCAGTACATCGAGGTGGGACGGATCAGCAGCGGCCACTGCCACGCGGGGCTCGCGTAGCTGTGCGGGGTGACGAGGCCCACGTGGAAGGCGTACATCTCCTGGTGATACGCCCACAGGCGCTGGAGCGGCTCGGGGACCCACGCCCAGAAGCCGGTCGCATCCACGGGCGTCCCGCGCTTGTACCCGCCGGTGGTGAAGAGCCACCCCGACCAGCTGGCGACGTAGACGACGGCGGCCACCGGCACGAGCAGCACGAAGGATGCCAGGCCCTGGCGCACGGCATCCATCGGCCATTGCACGATCCCGGCGCGGCGGCGCGCGAGCGCGTCGGTGACGACGGCGTAGACGCCGACGGCGGCGATCACGTACAGGCCCGACCACTTCACGGCCGTGGCGGCCCCCGCGGCGACGCCGGCGGCGAGCAGCCACGGGCGATTCCACAGGATCGGCCCCCACATCGGATGCTCGAGTCCGCGCGCCGCGACGAGGCCGGCCATCCGGTCGCCGGAGCGACGGTGGTCGAGGGCGACGAACCAGAACGTCAGCACGATGAAGAACGTCAGGAAGATGTCGAGCAGCGCGATGCGGCTGAGCACGATGCCGAGACCGTCGATGGCGAAGAGTCCGGATGCCACGGTGGCGAGGGGGATCGACCGGGTGAGCGTCCGCGCGAAGAGGTAGATGGCGAGCACCGTCGCCGTGCCGATGACTGCGGCCGAGATGCGCCACCCGGTGGCCGAGTCCGGTCCGAGCAGGGCCATCCCCGCGCCGATGAGGATCCGGCCCAGCGGGGGGTGCACGACGTAGCTGCCGATCCCGGTGAACACGTCGGTGTCGCCGGCCGCGAAGCTCGCGTCGGCGTCGTCGGGCCACGTCGAGGGGAAGCCCAGCACCCACTGGCTCCAGGCGTCTTTGACGTAGTACGTCTCGTCGAACACCAATTGGTGCGGGTCGCCGATGTCGACGAGGCGCAGCACGGCGGCCACGAGGGTCACGAGGGTCGGCGCGAGCCATCGCCAGAGCCGCATCCCGCGGGGGGTGGAGAGCAGAGCGTCGCGCCAGCGATCGAGGCGCGTCTGCTCGTCGGGGAGCAGGGGGGAGACGGCTGTGCTCACGGCCCCCAGCCTAAGGTGGAACGGTGATCATCCTCGCGGCGACCCCCATCGGCAACCTGGGTGACGCCTCGCGGCGTCTCGTCGAAGCCCTCGAGAACGCCACGGTCGTCGCCGCCGAAGACACCCGCACGACGCAGCGCCTGCTCGCGGGCCTCGGCGTCGAGAACCGCCCGCGTCTGATCGCCCTGCACGACCACAACGAGAAGCAGCGCGCGGCGGAGCTCGTCGAGCTCGCCCGCGTCGACGATCTGCTGGTGCTGAGCGACGCCGGCATGCCGACGGTCAGCGATCCCGGGTTCGGCCTGGTGGCCGCCGCCGCGGCCGCGGGCGTCACCGTCACGGCCCTTCCCGGCCCCAGCGCGGTCGTCACCGCGCTCGCCGTGGCGGGCCTGCCGACCGACCGGTTCGCGTTCGAGGGCTTTCCGCGCCGCAAGCCCGGCGAACGTCGCCGGGCCTTCGCGCAGCTCGCGTCGGAGGAGCGGACCCTCGTCTTCTTCGAGTCGCCGTCGCGGTTGGCATCCACCCTCGACGACCTCGCCGCGGCGTTCGGCGCCGATCGCCCCGCCGCCGTCTGCCGCGAGCTGACGAAGCTCTACGAAGAGGTCAAGCGGGGGCCCCTCGGCGAACTCGCCGCGTGGGCGGCGGAGGGCGTGCGCGGTGAGATCGCGATCGTCGTGGGTGGCGCCTCGGCGCGCGAGGTGGCGTTCCCGGATGCCGTGGCCCAGACCCTCGAGCTCGTGCGCAGCGGCACGCGGCTCAAGGAGGCCGCGGCCGAGGTGTCGTCGCAGACCGGTCACTCCTCGCGCGAGCTCTACCAGGCCGCTCTGGCCGCGCGCTAGCCGCGCGAGGCGTCAGAAAATGTCGCCTGACGAGCTGCCAGGCGACATTCTCTGACCCCTTACGCGCGTGGAGAGCGCGAGCGGCGGCGGTGGGCGATCAGGACCGTTCCGGTCGCGAGGGCGAGGAGTCCGGCGGCGAGGATGCCGAGGGGAACGCTCGTGCCGGTCTCGGCCAGACCCGGCGCCGGTGCGGAGGGGGGCGCGGGCGTCGCCGGGGCGGGTGCGGGATTGCTGGGTACGGGCGCCGCGGGGGCCGGTGCGGGCTCGGCCGGAGCGGGCTCCGTCGGCGCGGATGACGGAGCACCCGGCGTGGGCGTCGGGCCGGGCTCACCGAGCGTCGGTCCGCCGGGGGCGGGCGCGGCATCGCCGACGCGCTCGAGCCCGAGGTCGTCGATCGTCCCCCACGCGCCGGCGGGCAGCTCGGCGCTCACCCGTACGGTGAGGCTCTCGCCCTCGGCGATCTCGATCTCGTCGGTGCGCGGTTCCGACCACACCCGCCATCCGCCCGCCGTGAACGGAGCGGCCGAGGTGTCGGCATCCGAGGCCAGCTCGATGCTCGCCGTCCCGTCGCCGAACGCGCCGCCCTGCAGCGCTCCGGCGGCGACGTACCGACCGGCCGGGACGTCGTCGACGCGCTGCTCGAGGGTGAACGACATCGCCTCGGCGGCGAAGAAGTGGGCCGAGCGCTCGCCCGTGCGCGGATCGTCGGTCGCGCGCAGTGAGAGCGGACCGTCGACGATCCACATCGAGACGTCGGGATCCTCGAACCCGGGGTTGCGCAAGAGGTTCTCGGCCGAGACGGTGACGACGGCGAGAGCGGCGTGACCCTCGGCGGTCGCGCCGGCGATCTCGTAGACGCCGGGGCGCGACAGGTCGGGCGCGGCCTCCCAGGTCACCGGGCTCTCTTCGCTCGTGCCGTCGCTGTAGCGCACGGTCACCCGTCCGGGGAGCGCCGCCGCGTCGCCGACGGTCACGGAGAGCCGCACGGTGTCGACGCCCGTGACCTCCCGGGGTGCGACGGCGCCGGTGCGGACGTAGGCGAAGGTGCGCAGCGACTCGAGCGGGGTGCCGTCGACGTCGAAGAGCGACTGGTTGTCCCACGCCGATCCGCCGAAGTACTCACCGGCATCCTCCGGGTCGTACTCGCCCGCGAAGCTCGTGGCCCAGCCCGAGCCGTCGCGCTCCCAGAGCACGCGGTTCTGCGCCAGCTGGTCGGGCGAGCCGACGGGGAGCCACGCGGGCTCCCAGTAGTACGCGCCGATGCCGGCGTCGCCGACGTCGGCGACGGCCTGGACGACGTCGCTCAGCGCGGTCGCCTGACCTTGGACGCTGATGGGATAGGCCTCGGCCTCGGAGGCCGCGTCGATCACGTCGGGGTGACCGTCGGCGTCGTCGAGCGTGCGCACCCACGACGTCTCGGCGACCATGACCTTCTTGTCGTAGGTGTCGGCGACCTGACGCAGCACCGCGGTGAGGTTCTCGGTCGTGCCGTGCCAGAACGGGTAGTACGACGAGGCGAACACGTCGTAGTCGACCTCGTTCGCCGCCAGCTCCGCGGCGTACGCGGCGTAATGGCCGGGGCGCTCGGGGTTCGTGACGTGAACGGCCACGAGGGCGTCGGGCGTGACCTCGCGGACGGCGGCGGCTCCCGCCGAGAACACCCGCGCCATGTCGGGCCAGCCGGTCACGCCGGCCACCCCGCCGTTGGTCTCGTTGCCCACCTGGACGAGCTCCACGTCGACACCGGCGGCGACGAACTCGGTGAGCGCCTCGCGGGTGAAGTCGCCGACCGCGTCGGCGGTCTCGGCGGTATCCATTCCCGCCCAGGCCTTCGGCGCTTTCTGCTTGGCGGGGTCGGCCCAGAAGTCGGAGTAGTGGAAGTCGACGGCGACGCCGAGACCCGCGGCGGTCGCGCGCGCGCCGATCTCGACGGCCCGCTCCACACCGACGTTGCCTCCGCCGTACCCGCGGCCCTCGGCGTCGAACGGGTCGTTCCACACGCGCAGGCGCACGTCGGTCACGCCGTGGTCGGCGAGCACCTCGAACAGGTCGGCGGGGGCGCCGTCGTCGTCGCGGAACACGACTCCCGACTCCTCGAGCGACAGCACCGACGACACGTCGACGCCGAGGGCGAAATCGGATGCCAGGCCCTCGACGCGCGGGACGGTGATCCCGCCTTCGACCGGCTCGGCGGCGGGCGCGGCCTGGGCCGCCGTGAGGGGCGCCACCGCGAGGGCGACGCCGAGGGTCAGGGCCGCGAGAGCCGTGGGACGGGGGTGATTCGGCATCCGGATCTCCATCGATCGAGGACGGGTCGGTCGGGACTCAGCCCTTGACCGAACCCTGGGTGAGGCCGCCGACGATGTAGCGCTGCAGCGACAGGAACAGGGCGAGGACCGGGATCGACGCGAGCACTGATCCCGCGGCGAACAGGCCCCACCGGGAGGTGAGCTGATTCGAGACCCATTGGTACATGCCGACGGCGAGGGTCCAGTTGTCCTCGGACACGAGGATGATGCGCGCCAGGATGTAGTCGCCGAAGGCGGCGATGAAGGCGAGCAGCGCGACGACCGCGAGGATCGGCGTGACCAGCGGCATGATGAGCTTCCAGAAGATCTGCGCGTGGGTCGCGCCGTCGATCTTGGCCGATTCGTCGATCTCGATCGGGATCGTGTTGAAGAAGCCGTACATGAGGAACGTGTTCGCGCCGAGCGCGCCGCCGAGGTAGACGCAGATGAGGGCGAGCTTCGAGTTGATGCCGAGCGCGGGCACGACCTCGCCGATGGTCAGGAGCATGAGGAAGATCGCCACGAACGCGAGCGCCTGGGGGAACATCTGCACGATGAGCAGGCCGGTGAGGCTCGCCCGCCGCCCCGAGAAGCGGAAGCGCGAGAACGCGTAGGCGCCGGCGGCGCCCATCAGCACCGCGCCGACCGAGGCGACACCGCCCACGAGGAGGGTGTTACCGACCCAGGTCCAGTAACTCGTGCCCGACAGGGCGGCGTAGTTCGAGAAATCGACCGCCGAGAACAGCGCGTTCGACGAGGCGAGGCTCCCGCGAGGGTTGAGCGAAGCGGAGAGCACGTAGACGAGCGGGAACAGCGCGTAGAAGGCGATGAGCGCGGCGACGGGGTACTTCCACCCGACCTCGGCGAGCCAGCGGCGCTTCTTCGCGGGGGTGCTGCGGGCGGCATCGTGTCCGGTGCCGCGTGCGGTGACGGTCATGCGAACTCCTCCAGCTTGCGGGTCTGACGGAAGGCCAGCGCCGAGATGGCGCCGACGACGACGAACACGACGATCGACAGAGCGCTGGCGAGGCCGTAATCCGCCGCTCCGCCCGAGACGCCGGAGATGTCGTAGATGGCGGAGATGAGGATGTCGGTCGAGCCCAGCGCGTAGGGCGCCCCGGGTATCGCGGGTCCGCCGTTGTTGAACATGTAGATGACGGTGAAGTTGTTGAAGCTGAACGCGAACGACGAGATCGCCAGTGGAGCGGTCGACACGAGCAGCAGCGGCAGCACGATCGAGCGGAACGAGCGCCAGCGGCCGGCGCCGTCGAGCTGCGCGGCCTCGAGGGTGTCGGACGGCAGCGCCTGCAGGGCGCCCGTGCAGACGAGGAACCAGTACGGGTAGCTCAGCCACACGTTCACCCACAGCACGGCGAGTTTCGCGAGCACCGGGTCGCCGAGCCAGTTGATGGGCAGGCCGAAGAAGAAGACGTCGTTGATGACACCGAACTCGGAGTTGAACATGCCGCGGAACAGCAGCGCCGACATGAACGCCGGGAACGCGTACGGGAGGATGAACAGGGTCCGCAGGAACTTCCGCGCCCGCACGCGCGGGTCGTTGAAGATCATCGCGAAGAGCAGCCCGAGGCCGAAGCTGATCACCACCGACAGGATCGCGAACGCGAACGTCCACCCGGTGACCGACAGCAGCGGCTGCAGCAGCGCGCCGTCGGTGAAGACGCGCAGGAAGTTCTCGAACCCCACGTTGACGTACCAGCCGGTGGGCAGGCTCTGCCCGTCGGCGGAGGTGAAGGTGCCGCGGTCGGTCGCGGTGTAGACCGTGCCCGTCGTGGTGTCGGTGATGGTCTGCGCCTGCTCGTCCCACACGAGCGTCGAGGTGTAGACCGTCGCGGTCGAGCCGTCGCGTGTGCGCAGCGCACCGTCGTTGGGGTCGTCGGACAGGGGCACCCGGAGACTCGCGGCGGCCTGCTGCACCGCGGGGTCGGTGAGCACGTCGGCACGCGGCACCACGGTCCAGCCCGACACCTCGGTCGGAGCGCCGCTCGCCCCGATCTCGCCCTCGACCGTCGCCAGGGGTTCGTCGGGTGTCCCCACGCGCACGACGTCGTCGTCGGCGATCGCGAGGCCGTAGGTGCCGAGGCGTTCCACCACGGCCATGGGGTAGGTGGCGGAGTCGTCGACCCGGCGCTCGCCCTGGATCAGGGTGGCATCCACCGCCTGCGACTGGGAGCCCGCGTGACCGGTGCCGTAGTTCGTGAAGGCGATGTAGGCGGTGTAGCCGAAGATGAAGACCTGGAACGCGAAGAGGAAGATCAGCCCCGGCAGCAGGTACTTCAGCGGCAGTGCGCGCCGGGTGAAGTAGACGATGTCGGCGATGATCAGCAGCACGGCGGTGATCGAGGCCAGCAGCCAGGACTCGGCGCCGACGGCGGTGAGGATCGTCAGGATGCCGAAGGCGTTGACGACCGCCATGATCATGAGCTTGACGAGGAAGCCGACGCCGATGCCGCGGAAGCTGCGGGCGTGCGATTCGCGTGCCGGGAGGGGCGCGGGGGCGGTGGGGGCCGCGCCCGGGGGCGCGACGGGAGGGGTGACCGACATGGGTGCTCCGGATTTCGTCGAGGTGGTACCGCGGGCGGGCGCGGGGGAACCGCGCCCGCCCGCGGAGCGTGTCGTCAGCCGGCCAGCGTGCTCTGAAGGTCGGTGATCATCTGGTTCCACGTCGAGACGGGCTCGGCGCCGGAGATGATCTGCGCCTCGGCGGCGTTCCAGAGGTCCCACACCGACCCCATCTCGGGGATCGAGGGCATCGGCACGCCGTTCTGGGCCGAGGCGAGGAAGCCGGCGATGATCGGGTCGGAGGCGACCTCCTGGCCGAGCGAGGTGTAGGCGGGGATGCGCGGGTCGGCCTCATACAGGGCGCGCTGGGCGTCCTCGGTGCCGAGGTAGTTCACGAGGAACTCCGTCGCGAGCAGCGCGTTCTTGCTCTGCGCGCTGAGGTAGAAGCCCTGCACGCCCACGAACGGCGCGGCCGTCTCGCCGCCCGCGCTGGGAAGGGGGTTCACGGCGACGTCGATGCCCTCGAACGAGCTGATCGCCCACGGGCCCTGCACCGTGTAGGGCGCCTTGCCGCTCGCGAAGAGCTCGTTGTTGATGTCGTAGTCGATCGTGGTCGAGAGGTACCCCGCCTGGCCGTTGGTCGACAGCCACTGCGCGAAGCTCTCGCCCGGGGCCCCGCCCATGCCCACCTCGGACGTGTACGAGCCGCTGGCGTCCTGCACGAACACGGGGGCGCCGAAGGAGGTCTGCAGCCCGTACATCGTGTAGCCGTCGCCGGTCTCACCAGCGGTGTTGATGACGAACGGGCGCTCGGCCCCGGATGCCAGACCCCGCTGGATCATGTCGTCCCACGTGGCCGGCGCGTCGGTGCCGACGAGGGCGGTGTTCTGGACCAGGGCGACGGTCTCGAGGGAGTACGGCAGGGCGTAGAGCTGCCCGTCGTAGGTCATGGCCTCCAGCGCGACGGGCTCGAAGTTCGAGGCGGTGTCGCCGAGGTCGATCGTGTCGACGACGCCGGCCGCGACGAGGGCGCCGAGCCAGTCGTGCGCGCCGACGGTGATGTCGGGGCCTTCGCCGGTGGGGACCTGGGCGATGAAGTCGTTGCGGAGGTCCTCGAAGTTCTTCTGCACGAGCCGCACGGTCGCGCCCGTCTCCTCCTCGAACGCCTTCGCGGCATCGCCGATGGCCTGCTCGCGCTCGGCGTCGGTCCACACGACGATCTCGGGGCCGTCACCGCCCTGGGCGGAGTCGTCGCCGGATCCGCCGCCGGAGCAACCGGTGAGGGCGAGGGCCGAGACGGCGAGGATCGCCGCCGAGCCGAGGAGCGTGCGCCGGGGTGCTGTCATGCGCATGAGAGGTCCCTTTCTGTGCGACCGCAGCCATTGCGGTCGGTTCGGGTGACCGCGGTGGTCGCGGTCGGGTCGTGCGGGGTCGCGGTCCTCGCGGCCCGCTCACCCGGCCGCGTCGGTGCGGCCGGGTGTCGTTCGGAGTGGGATGCCGGCCCGTCAGGCCCGGCCGGCCTCCTCACGTGCGGTGCGGACGACGGCGATGCCGCCCGCGGGTACCGTCAGCGCGCCGTCCGTCGGTGCGCCGGTGAGCAGCTCGGTGCCGTCGAGGGCGAGGGCGAGGTCGACGGCGTCGTCGCGGTGGTTGACGACGAACGTGAAGTCGTGCTCGTCGGAGCTCCGCACGACCACCTCGCACCCGGCCGGGACGACGGATGCCGAGACCCCGGCGTCGGCGTAGGCGGCGGCCATCACGTGCGCGAGGCTGTCGGCATCCAGGCTCGTCGACACGTACCACCCGGTCCCGGCGCCGTACGGGTGCCGGGTGAGGGCTGCGCGCCCGGCGGCCGGACCGTCGACGTAGCGGGCCACGACGTCGGCCCCGTCGACGATGAGGTCCTCCGCCCAGGCGCGAGCGGTGAGGGCCGCGCCGTCGGCCCGCTCGAGGGTGATCGTCTCGCCCTCGCGGAGCGGGAGGAACTCTTCCACGCGCACGCCGAGCGCGTCGGCCAGAGGGGCGAGGTAGCCGCCCGGGTGCACGGCGTCATTCTCGTCGACGATGCCCGAGAAGAACGACACGACCAGCGTCCCGCCGCCGCGGACGTAGGCGGCGAGGTTGTCGGCATCCGCTTTCGACAGCAGATACTGGGCCGGGACGACGACCAGGCGGTAGCCCGAGAGGTCGTGACCGGGCAGAGCGAAGTCGGCGGTGATGCCGTCGCGCCAGAGCTGCTCGTAGTACGCGCGCACCTGCGCCTGGTGGGTGACGTCGACCGAGGGGCGCCACTCGAGGTCCTGCGCCCAGAACGACTCGAAGTCCCACAGCACCGCGGCCTCGGCCTGCACGCGTGCTCCGCGCACCTCGCCCAGGCGCCCGAGGGCCGTGCCGAGATCGACGACCTCACGCCACACCCGGGAGTCGGTGCCGGCGTGGGGGAGCATCGCCGAGTGAAACTTCTCCGCCCCGGAGCGGGAGGCGCGCCACTGGAAGAAGAGGATCGCGTCGGCGCCGCGGGCGAGGTGAGTCAGCGAGTTGCGGGCCATCTCGCCCGGGCGCTTGGCGACGTTGCGCGGCTGCCAGTTCACGGCCGAGGTGGAGTGCTCCATGAGGATCCACGGCGCACCCCCGCCGACGGACCGTGACAGGTCGGCGGCGATCGCGAGGCCCACGTGTCCGTCGGGGTCGGCGGCCCAGAGGTAGTGGTCGTCCGAGACGATGTCGACCTCGCGGCCCCAGGCCCACAGGTCGGTGGTCCAGCTCTGGTTCGCCATGAAGTTCGTGGTGACCGGCTGCGTGGCGTGGGCGCGGATGGCATCCCGTTCGAGGCGGAAGCACGCGCGCAGCTGGTGGTCGGTGAAGCGCGCGAAGTCGAGGCGCTGCGCGGGGTTGACGACGCTCGGGGCGTCGGCGGGGGCGCCCACGTGCTCCCAGTCGCCGTAGTGCTGACCCCAGAAGGCGGTGCCCCAGGCCGCGTTGAGACCGTCGAGCGAGCCGTACCGCTCGCGCAGCCAGTCGCGGAAGGCGGCGACCGAGGTGGGGGAGTAGTCCTCGCCGACGGGCACGCCGTACTCGTTGTGCACGTGCCACATCACGACCGCGGGGTGCGCGGCGTAGCGGGCGGCGAGCGCGTCGGCGATGCGCGTGACGGCGGTGCGGTAGGCGGGGGAGGAGGGGGATGCCATGCCCCGCGAGCCGAAGCCCATCGTGCGGCCGTCGCGGGTCACGACCCGCGCCTCGGGGTGGGCGTGGAAGAACCACGCGGGCGGGGAGGCGGTGGGGGTGCCGAGGTCGACGTGGATGCCGTTGGCGTGCAGCAGATCGAGGAGCTCGTCGAGCCAGGCGAAGTCGAAGACGCCCTCGCTGCGCTCGAGGAGGGCCCACGAGAAGATGCCGACGCTCACGAGGTTGACGCCCGCCTCGCGCATGAGGCGGACGTCCTCGTCCCAGACCTCGCGAGGCCACTGCTCGGGGTTGTAGTCACCGCCGTATGCGATGCCGTCGAGAGCGGGCCAGGGGGTAGCGCGGGTCATGACACTCCATCGGATCTTCGTGCGTCCCGGACTGGGACCGGTCACAGCCTCCGGCGGTCCGGCCGCATCGCGCAACAACGGGTCGATGTTCGTTACATAACTGTGACCGGTCCCAGTCTCGGCTCGGTGTCGGCATCCCGGACCGTCTCCCGGCCGATAGCATTCCCGCATGGAGCAGACCCCGACCGTTCGGCGCAAGCCGACGATCCGCGATGTCGCGGCAGCCGCGGGCGTGTCACGCGGCACCGTCTCGCGCGTCATCAACGGCGGCCACTGGGTGTCTCCGGATGCGCGCGCGGCGGTCGAGGATGCCATCGAGCGCACCGGCTACACCGCCAACCACGCCGCGCGAAGTCTCGCCACCGGACGCGCGGGGTCCCTCGCCTTCCTCATGACCGAGCCGCAGCACCTGCTCTTCGACGACCCGACTTTCGCCCTGCTGCTGCGCGGTGCCGCCGAGGCCCTCTCCAAGCGTCAGATGACGCTCGTCCTCCTCATCGCCGGCACCCCGGCCGAGCGCGCGAACGTCGCGCACTACGTCAGTGCCGGGCACGTGGACGGCGTTCTGCTCATCTCTTCGCACGAGGCCGATCCCCTGCTGGAATCCCTGATGGATGCCGGGATCCCCACCGTGGCGTGCGGGGTGCCCCTGGGGCATCGCAGCGAGGTGCTGAGCGTCTCCGTCGACGAAGCCGGGTCGGCGCGCACGATGACGGCGCACCTGCGGGCGCACGGGCATCGGCGGATCGCCATGATCGCCGGGCCCGACGACACACCGGGCGGACGCTTCCGCCTCGTGGGGTTCCGTGACGAGATGGGCGACGACTTCGACCCGGAGCTGGTCGAGGTGGGGGACTACTCGCAGGACTCCGGTGCCGCGGCCATGGAGCGGCTGCTGGAGCGCGCTCCCGACATCGACGCCGTGTTCGCGGCATCCGACCTCATGGCGGCGGGCGCCGTGCAGACGCTGCGCCGCGCGGGACGACGGGTGCCCGACGACATCGCCGTCGCCGGCTTCGACGACTCGGGACTCGCCGCGACGCACGAGCCGCCCCTGACGACCATGCGCCAGCCGTGGGAGCAGCTGAGCGAGCGCATGGTCACCCTTCTGCTCGACGCGATCGACGGTCGCGCGGTCGAGCCGGTGGTGCTGCCGACGACGTTGGTCGTGCGCGCCTCGGCCTGACCGCCCGTCACACGCGCGGCCGTGTCGGAGCCTCCCCGTAGAATCTCCGAGTGACTTCCGGCCGATCCTTCTACATCACGACGCCGATCTACTACCCCAGCGACCTGCCCCACATCGGGCACGGGTACACGACGGTGGCCGTCGACACGCTCGCGCGCTGGCACCGCCAGGCGGGCGACGACACCTGGATGCTGACCGGCACCGACGAGCACGGGCAGAAGATGCTGCGCGCGGCCGCCGCCAACGGCGTCACCCCGCAGGAGTGGGTCGACAAGCTCGTGTCCGAGTCGTGGTTCCCGCTGCTCGAGACGCTCGACGTCGCCAATGACGACTTCATCCGCACGACGCAGCCGCGCCACGAAGAGCGCGTGCAGCAGTTCGTGAAGGCGCTCTTCGACCGCGGCTACATCTACGCCGGCGAGTACGAGGCGCTGTACTGCGTGGGCTGCGAGGAGTTCAAGCCCGAGGCCGAGATCGTCGACGGCACCGGGCCCTTCGAGGGCCTCAAGGTCTGCGCCATCCACTCGAAGCCCCTCGAGCTGCTGCAGGAGAAGAACTACTTCTTCAAGCTCAGCGAGTTCCAGGACCGCCTGCTCGAGCTCTACAAGACCGAGCCCGACTTCGTGCGGCCCGAATCGGCCCGCAACGAGGTCGTCTCGTTCGTGCGCAGCGGTCTGAAAGACCTCTCGATCTCGCGCTCGGCATTCGACTGGGGCATCACCGTCCCCTGGGACCCGTCGCACGTAATCTACGTGTGGGTCGACGCGCTGCTGAACTACGCCACCGCCGTCGGCTACGGCACCGATCCCGAGCAGTTCGCGCGTCGCTGGCCGGCGTTCCACGTGGTCGGGAAAGACATCCTCCGCTTCCACGCGGTCATCTGGCCGGCCATGCTGATGGCCGCCGGTCTCGACGTGCCTCGCGGGGTCTTCGCGCACGGCTGGCTGCTTGTGGGCGGCGAGAAGATGTCGAAGTCGAAGCTCACCGGCATCGCGCCGACCGAGATCACCGACGTCTTCGGTTCCGACGCGTACCGCTTCTACTTCCTCTCGGCCATCGCGTTCGGCCAGGACGGCTCGTTCTCGTGGGAAGACCTGTCGGCCCGCTACCAGGCGGAGCTCGCCAACGGTTTCGGCAACCTCGCGTCGCGCACGGTCGCGATGATCTCGAAGTACTTCGACGGTGTCGTCCCGCAGGCCGGGCCCTCGACCGCGCTCGACCTCGCGATCCAGAAGGTGGTGGCGGATGCCGCGACCGCCGCCGACGCCGCCATCGAACGCTTCCGCATCGACGAGGCGATCTCGGCGATCTGGACCATCGTCGACGCGCTCAACGGCTACATCACCGAGAACGAGCCGTGGGCGCTCGCGAAGGACGAGGCTCAGCGCGAGCGTCTCGGAACGGTCCTCTACACCGCGGCCGAGGGACTGCGCTCCCTGGCCGTGCTGCTGTCGCCCGTCATGCCCGCCGCGACCGCGAAGCTGTGGGTCGCCCTCGGTGCCGAGCAGGGCCTCGGCGCACTCGTCGACCAGCCGATCCGCGAGGCGGGCGCGTGGGGCCTGCTGCCGGCGGGTGCCACGGTGACCCCGCTCACGCCGCTCTTCCCGCGCGTCGAGCAGGCGTGACGGCGATGCCTTCCGAGTCGGCGGCGGCCCCGGGGGCGTCGGCCGCGGAGTCGGCGTCGGCCCGGGGTGCAGCGGCGGCTCCTGAGCCCGTCGACGCCTCCGCCCCCCGGCCCGCCGCCGGTTCCGCCCCGGTCGAGCGCCCGCGCGGAACGATCGACGGCACCGACCCCAGTCAGTACGTCCGCGAGCGCTCCACCGACGGTCGGCGCGACGTCAGCTATCCGCCGGTGCCCGAGCCCCTCGGCATCCCGGTCTACGACAACCACACGCACCTCGAGATCGAGGATGGCGAGACCGGCCTGTCGCTCGACGAGCAGCTCGAACGCGCGCTCGCGGTCGGCGTGCACGGGGTCGTGCAGGCGGGCGGCGACGTCGACTCCTCGCGCTGGTCGGCGTGGGGGGCGCGGTCCCACCCGCGCGTTCTCGCGGCGGTCGCGATCCACCCCAACGAGGCCCCCGTCTACGAGCAGGCCGGGGAGCTGGATGCCGCGATCGCCATCATCGACGAGCTCGCCGCCGAACCGCGGGTGCGCGCGATCGGCGAGACGGGACTCGACTTCTTCCGCACCGAGGCCGACGGCATCCCCGCCCAGATCCGCTCCTTCGAGGCGCACATCGCCCTGGCGAAGAAGCACGGCATCGCGATGCAGATCCATGACCGCGACGCCCACGAGGCCGTGCTCGAGACGCTCGAGCGCGTCGGCGCTCCCGAGAAGACGGTGTTCCACTGCTTCTCCGGCGACGCCGACATGGCCCGGATCGCCGCCGACCGCGGCTACTACCTCTCGTTCGCGGGCAACGTCACCTTCAAGAACGCGCAGAACCTGCGCGACGCCCTCGCGGTCACCCCGGTGGATCGCATCCTCGTCGAGACCGACGCCCCGTTCCTCACGCCGGCTCCGTACCGCGGCCGCCCCAACGCGCCGTACCTGATCCCCGTGACGCTGCGCTTCCTCGCCGCAGAACTGTCGATGGATGCCGACGAGCTCGCCGCCCGGGTCGCCGCGAACACCCTCGAGGTCTACGGCGCGTTCGAAGACTGACGCGAGCGCGGATCTCGGCGATTCGCGCATCCTCAGCCGAATGGCGACGGATGCCGCTGAGCTTGTGCAGATCGCAGAGATCACGCGGGCGCACACGACGCCCGAACGACGGAGGCCGGCACCCCGCAGGGCGCCGGCCTCTCGGCATCCGGGCTCAGGCCTTGGCGGCGTCCTTCGGCTTGCGGACGAACAGCGTCTCGGTCTGCTCGAGCTCCATGCCCTTCGTCTCCGGGATGCGCAGCAGCACGTAGACGAAGGAGAGGGCCGCGAACAGGGCGTACATGCCGTAGGTGAGCGGCAGCGACCAGCTCGACATGGCCGGGAACGACACCGTGATGGCGAAGTTGGCGATCCACTGGGCGCCGGCAGCGACGCCGAGCGCCTTGCCGCGGATGCGGCTCGGGAAGATCTCGCCGAGCAGCACCCACACCAGCGGTCCCCACGAGGCGCCGAACCCGACGACGAAGACGTTCGCGGCGACGAGCGCGACGCTGCCCCAGGGGGCGGGGAGCGACACGTCCTGGCCCGAGCCGGTGGCGAACGCGAAGGCGAGGGCCATCGCGCCCAGCGACAGCGTCATCAGCAGCGAGCCGGTGATGAGGATCGGCTTTCGGCCCACCCGGTCGACCAGGAAGATCGCGACGAAGGTCACGACCACGTTCGTGACCGAGGTGATGACGGAGATCAACAGCGAGTTGCTCTCGTCGAAGCCGACGGCCTTCCAGAGGGTCGTGGAGTAGTAGAAGATCACGTTGATGCCCACGAACTGCTGGAACACCGACAGCAGGATGCCGGTCCAGACGATGCCCTGCAGGCCCAGCACGGGACCTCGCAGCGAGACGTTCTTGTTCTTGCGGTCGGCCTCGATCGTGTTCGACAGCTCGTTCATCGTCTTGTCGAGATCGGCGGGCGGCACGAGGCGGGCGAAGATCGCCTTCGCCTCGTCGCGCTTGCCCTTCGCGAGCAGGTAGCGCGGGGATTCGGGAACGGTGAACGACAGGATGCCGTACACCGCCGCAGGGATGACGCCGACGAGGAACATCCAGCGCCAGGCCTCCAGGCCCAGCCACAGCTGGTTGGCCGCGCCGCCGGCGGAGTTCGCCAGAAGCGCGTCGGAGAGCAGGGCGCCGAAGATGCCGAGCGTGATCGCGAGCTGCTGCAGTGACGCCAGCGAGCCGCGGATCTGACGCGGAGCCACCTCGGCGATGTAGGCCGGGGCCACCACCGACGCGATGCCGATGCCGAGGCCGCTCATGACGCGCCAGAGGATCAGGTCGGGGACGCTGAAGGTGAGGGCGGCACCGATCGACGAGACGAAGAACAGCACGGCACCGAGGAGCATGACCTTCAGTCGACCCCAGCGGTCCGACAGGGCTCCGGCGACCACCGCGCCGACCGCGCAGCCCAGCAGCGCGACCGCGACGACGAATCCGGTCAGCACCTGGGTCAGTTCGAAGTTGCCCTCGACCGCGTCGACGGCACCGTTTATGACGGAGGAGTCGAATCCGAAGAGGAAGCCGCCGACCGCCGCCGCGACCGACAGGCCGATGGCTCGTCGCCCGTAGGGGCTTCGCAGGGTGAAGGCGTTTGCGGGGATCGACTGCGTTTGACTCACCTGACCACGCTACTCCCGGCTCGCGCTCGGCAAGGGTTCTGGCGGACCCCTGACTACAGTGGAACAATGCCTGTTTCGCTGCTCGGTGCCGCCGAGATCCGTCGGCTCGCCGCCGACCTCGACGTGACCCCCACCAAGAAGCTCGGGCAGAACTTCGTCGTCGACGCCAATACGGTGCGCAAGATCGTGCAGGCGGCCCGGGTCACGGCATCCGACCGGGTCGTCGAGATCGGTCCGGGCCTCGGATCCCTGACGCTGGCGATCCTCGAGACCGGAGCCTCGGTCGTCGCCGTCGAGATCGATCACCGGCTCGCCGAGCGCCTCCCCGTGACCGTGGCGGCGCACGACGTGCCCGAGGGGCGCCTCCAGGTGATCGACGCCGACGCGCTGCGCGTCGACGAGTTGCCGGGCGAGCCGAGCGTGCTCGTCGCGAACCTCCCGTACAACGTGTCGGTGCCGGTGCTGCTGCACTTCCTCGAGACCTTCCCCTACCTGCAGCGCGGCGTCGTCATGGTGCAGGCCGAGGTGGGCGAGCGTCTCGCCGCCCCTCCGGGGTCGAAGGTGTACGGCGCACCGAGCGTGAAGGCGGCCTGGTACGGTTCGTGGCGCCTGGCCGGAACCGTGTCGCGCCAGGTGTTCTGGCCCGTGCCGAACGTCGACAGCGTGCTGGTCGCCTTCGAGCGGGATGCCGAGCCCCGTGGCACCGAGGAGCACCGGCTGCGCACCTTCCGGATCGTGGACGCCGCTTTCCAGCAGCGTCGCAAGATGCTGCGTCAGGCGCTGGCCGGGGTGCTCGGTGGCACGGCGGGCGACGCGTCCGCGCGCCTCGAGGCGGCGGGGGTCGACCCGACCCTGCGCGGCGAGCAGCTCACGGTCGACGACTACGCCCGCATCGCCGCCTCGTCCTGACGCCCCGGCCGCCCGCGCCCCTCGCACGACTCGCCGAGAATCGTCGCTTCGGGCTGCGCTCCCGCGACGATTCTCGGCGACTCGCGCGACTCGCCGGGAGGGGAGACGCCCGTCAGGCAATTCTTGACGTGTTCACCACGCGTTCCTGAAACATGCCGGTAACATTTCGAGCCAACCGGGAGCATCACGCCGGTGACGAGGTCGTACCCGACGGCCCGAGAGGAACGAGATGCGCTACGCCGAGTACCCCCGCGCCGAACGGGTGCTGCTGCACCTGAGCGACACCCACCTCCGTGCCGGCGGTGCGCCGCTGTACGACGACGTCGACTCCGAGGCCTATCTCGCCCGGGCGGTCGCGTCGATCGAGGCCTCCGGCATCCGTCCCGACGCGCTCGTGTTCACCGGCGACCTGGCCGACTTCGGCGAGAGCGACGCCTACGACCGGGTCCGCGCCCTCGTCGAGCCGCTCGCGAAGCGCCTCGCGACGCGCGTGGTCTGGGTCATGGGCAACCACGACGACCGGGCCGCTTTCCGCTCTCAACTGCTCCCCGGCGACACGGCGGAGCCGACGGCCCCGGTCGACCGCGTCGACGAGTTCGACGGCCTGCGCATCGTGACCCTCGACACGTCGGTCCCGGGCGCCCACCACGGCGAGGTCACCCCCGCCCAACTGCGCTGGCTCGCCGACGTGCTCGCCACCCCCGCGCCCCTGGGCACGATCCTCGCCATGCACCACCCGCCCGTGCCGAGCGTCCTCGACCTCGCGGCATCCGTCGAGCTGCGCGATCAGCGCAGCCTCGCCGAGGTGCTCCGCGGATCCGACGTGCGCGCGATCCTCGCGGGGCACCTGCACTACTCGACGTTCGCGACGTTCGCCGGCATCCCCGTGTCGGTGGCCTCGGCCACCTGCTACACGCAGGACCTGATGGTGCCCGTCGGCGGAACCCGTCCGCAGGACTCCGCCCAGGGATTCAACCTCGTGCACGTCTACGACGAGACCGTGGTCCACTCGGTCGTGCCGCTCGCCGCCAGCGCGGCCCTGCAGTACGTGGATGCCGAGGAATCGCAGCGACGGCTGCGCGACGCCGGCGTCGTGGTGCCGGCGTCGCGGGCGTTCAGCGGACCGGTGTCGCCGCCGACGACGCCGTTGCCGATCCTTCGCTGACCGCTTTCTTCTCCCACGGCGCCGCCACGGGGAAGTACCGCTCGAGGCAGGCGCGCAGCGCGGGCACGCGCACCTCCTCGGGGATCTCGGGCACGCTGCCGTCATTGAGGCAGAACATGTCGGTGTCGCGACGCGACACGAGGCGCTCCATCGTGCGCAGCGAGTCCAGCTGCGTCGTCTGCACGTAGCGGGTGCGCGGCTCGGTCGTGACGATCGCGCGACCGGTCGCCAGGGCGTAGTAGTGGTAGAGGCTGTTCGTCACCGAGATGTCGGTGGCGGAGCGGAAGCGGCTGGCCGCGGTGCGGGCGTAGTCGTCGGCGAACTCGCGCTCGAGCTCGAACGCGACGGAGCGGCGCAGCGGGGTGGCGCAGTGCTCGAGGTCGAGCGTGATGACGCGCCCGAAGCGCTCCTTCAGCAGCGCGCGGTTCACGCGCAGGCCGTTGTCGTGACCGGAGCGCTCGATGTGCGCCGGTCCGCTGCCGATACGGACACCGCTCTCGACGAAACGGCTCACGCCGCCGCCGCTGAAGAATAGCTCCGGCGTCACCGGGCGACCGAAGAACATGTCGTCGTTGCTGTAGAGGAAGTGCTCGGCCAGCCCCGGGATGCGATGCAACTGCGCCTCGACCGCGTGCGAGTTGTGCGTGGGCAGCACGGAGGGGTCGGCGAAGAAGTCCTCGCTGCGCACGATCGTCACCTTCGGGTGATCGGCGAGCCACTCGGGGGTGGGGGAGTCCGTCGCAATGAAGATGCGTCGCACCCACGGCGCGTACATGTGCACGCTGCGCAGCGCGTAGCGAAGCTCGTCGACCTGGCGGTAACGGGCGGCGTTGTCGTCGCCGTCGCCCACGACGTAGCCCTTCATCCGCGCCGCGCGCTGGCGCTGGAACTCGCTCGACGAGCCGTCGACCCACGAGAAGACCATGTCGACCTCGGCGGTGAACTCGTTCGGGTGCGGGTCGAACATGCCCGACACGGTCATCCACCGGCGCCCGTAGCGCTCGATCTCGACCAGGTCGAGGTCGGCCGCGGCGAATCGCCGGCGGGTGAGGGCGCTGGGGCGGGGAGCCTCGATCGTCTTCTCGCCGAAGCGCCAGAGTTCGAGCCGCGGCGCGAGCGAGGCGCCGTAGCGGTAGGAGCCCTCGGTCGAGGTGCGCGGACGGAAGACGGCGTACGCCTGCACCGAACCGGCGGAGGGGTGCACGCTGTGCGCGGGCACCGGGTCTTCGCCGCGGGCCTTGAGGTAGATCGGCCCGAGCTCGGGGTCGCGCAGTGCCGTCAGCGCCGCCTCGGCGTCGGCGGTGTCGACCACGAGCTTCGGGCGACGGTTCGCGTCGCGCACGAGCAGCACGCGCACGCCGGCCGCTTCGATCGCGGATGCCGCGGTGAGCAGGTCGTCGCGCTCGGCGATCGAGGGGGTCGAGGTGTCGTCGACGACGTGCAGGATGCCGTCGTGCATCCGGATATCGGAGCGGGAGAGCAGCGCGCGCCAGGGGTCGGTGTCGATCGACAGGGGGACCATCGGGCGCATACTGCCTCCTCGGGGGTAGGTGACGGGTTCCGGACACCGTAAGGTTCCGGGGTTACGAAGACGTTTCGGCGGCGACGCCGAACGGCGGGGAGCGGAGCGCTACTGTCGAAGAGTGACTCTCATCGCTCGCTCCGGCCCGGTCTGTCCCGAACCGCCCTGCGAGCGACGGCGGGAAGCGGGCCGACGTTCCAGTTTCGCACACGCCGGGGCCTCGCGGCGCACGGGTGAGCGGGGGCTGTCGTGAGCCTCACCACCCCCGCGTCCGTCCGCGTGCGCGCGCCCGGGAAGATCAACGTCTTCCTCGAGGTCGGCGACGTGCAGGACGACGGGTACCACGAACTCGCGACGGCGTTCCAGGCCGTGTCTCTCTACGAGGAGATGATCGCCACCCCGGCCGACGACTTCGCGATGTCGGTGAGTGCGAAGGGTCCGGTCGACATCGAGGGCGTTCCCACCGACGACCGCAACCTCGCGATCCGCGCCGCCCGGCTGCTCGCGCGAACGGCCGGTGTCGACCGCGGCGCGCACCTCGCGATCCGCAAGGCCGTTCCCGTGGCCGGCGGTATGGGCGGCGGGTCCGCGGATGCGGCGGCGGCCCTGGTCGCCTGCGATGCCCTCTGGGGGCTCGGGATGCCGACGAGCGAGCTCGCCCACTTGGCGGCGCAGCTGGGGGCCGACGTGCCGTTCGCCCTCCTCGGCGGCACCGCCGTGGGCACGGGCCGTGGTGATGAGTTGAGCCCGGCCCTGGCGCGCGGACGCTTCGACTGGGTGCTGGTCACGAACGAGGTCGGCATGTCGACGCCGGTGGTCTACGGCGAACTCGACGCGCACCGCGAACGCCACGCGGTCGACATCGGACCCGCCCGGCGGGTCCCGGCGGTCGACCCCGACGTGTTGCACGCCCTGCGCCAGGGGGATGCCGGAATGCTCGCCGCGACCCTGCGCAACGACCTGCAGGCTCCGGCGCTTCACCTGCGGCCCGACCTGGCCCGGGTCCTCGAACGCGGAGAGAGCTCGGGCGCTCTGGCGGGTCTCGTATCGGGGTCGGGGCCGACCCTCGCCTTCCTCGCCGCCGACGAGTCGTCGGCGATCGATCTCCAGGTGACGCTGAGCGCTGCCGGTCACGTGGCTCTCCACGTGCACGGACCGGTGCCCGGAGCCCGCGTCGTCTGACCCCGCCGCGCCCCCGGTCCCTCGACGGTGTCGGGGGACCCGCGTCGCGGCAGAGGCGGCTGAGCCTGTCGAAGCCACCGGTCCCCATGTCCCCGGTCCCTCCGGCCGATCCGGGTCGCCTCGCAGGAGCCGGGCACCATAGCCCAGGTCGACACACGGAGCAATCTTCCGCTGACGCGTTCCGTACCTCGCTAGCCTCGACCGAGGTGGATCGTCACCCGTCGGCGCTGTGCCCGCGGGGCGCCACGGAGGGGGTACCCATGAAGGCAGTTCTCGACGGCGTCGTGATCGCCGAAGCCGACCGCGACGACCTGGCCTCGATCGAGGGCAACTGGTACTTCCCGCCGCAGGCGATCCGCGAGGGGGCTCTGCAGAAGAGCCCCACGGCCTACACCTGCCCCTGGAAGGGCGCCGCGCAGTACTGGAACGTCTCCCTCGACGGTGCCGAGCTGAAGGACGGCGCATGGTCGTACCCCGACCTGCGCGACGGTGCCGTCGAGCGCGTCGGGAAGGACTTCGCCGGCTACGTGGCCTTCGACCGCAAGGTCGTGGTCTCCGACTGAGGCGGCGATTCGCATGATCGAGTTCTCGGCCGTCTCCAAGGTCTTCCCTGACGGCACCCGCGCCGTCGACGACTTCCACCTCGTCATCCCCTCGCGCAAGACCACCGTCTTCGTCGGCTCCTCGGGCTGCGGGAAGACCACCCTCCTGCGCATGATCAACCGCATGGTCGAGCCCTCGTCGGGCACGATCTCCATCGACGGCGACGACATCGGCGGAAAGGCCGCCGTGCAGCTGCGACGCAGCATCGGCTACGTGATGCAGAACTCCGGTCTGCTTCCGCACTTCACCGTCGCCGACAACATCGCCACGGTTCCCGTGCTGCAGGGCCAGAACCGCAAGACCGCACGCACGCGCGCGCTCGAGCTGATGAAGACCGTCGGCCTCGACACGGCGATGGCCGACCGTTACCCGAGCCAGCTCTCGGGCGGCCAGCAGCAGCGCGTGGGCGTCGCCCGGGGCCTCGCCGCCGACCCCAACATCCTGCTGATGGACGAGCCGTTCGGCGCCGTCGACCCGATCGTGCGCGACGAGCTGCAGCAGGAGCTCCTGCGGCTGCAGAGCGAGATCGGCAAGACGATCGTCTTCGTCACTCACGACATCGACGAGGCCTTCCTCCTCGGCGACCAGGTCGTCATCCTCGAGAAGGGCGCCAAGATCGCCCAGGTGGGCACGCCGAGCGAGATCGTGGAGAACCCCGCGAGCGACTTCGTGGCGAGCTTCATCGGTGCCGTCAAGGGCAAGCGCGCACTCCACCTCAAGCAGACGCCGACCGGCACGGTCGTGGTGGATGCCGAGGGCCGCACGCAGGGCGCCCTCGTGGAGGACGCGCGCCCGTGAACTGGGTCGGCAACAACCTCGACCTCATCGGGCAGCTGACGCTGGTGCACCTGCGTCAAAGTCTGATCGCCCTGGTCGTCGGCTTCGTCATCAGCGTCCCCCTCGGCTGGGTCGCCTGGCGGTACCGTCTGGTGCGCAGCGGCGTCATCACGATCACGGGGCTGCTGTACACGATCCCCTCGCTCGCGCTGCTCATCCTCGTGCCCGTGGTCACCGGCTGGTACAGCATCGTCAGTGAGACCAACCTCATCGTCGCGCTCGCGATCTACGCCGTCGCCATCCTCGTCCGCGCCGTCGCCGACGGTCTCGATTCGGTGGATGCGGGCGTCCGCCAGGCGTCCACCGCCATCGGCTACGGCTCGTTCCGCCGCTTCATCGCGGTGGAGTTCCCCCTCGCCGGACCGGTGGTGCTGGCGGGTCTTCGCGTCGCCTCGGCGAGCACGATCGCGCTGGCCACGGTCGGCATCCTGGTCGGCATCCAGAACATCGGCTACCTCTTCACCAACGGACTGCAGCGCCGGATCATCCCGGAGGTCTTCGCCGGGGTCGTCGCCGTCGTCGTGCTCGCGCTGGTCATCGACCTCGTGCTGGTGATCGCGGGGCGCCTGCTGATGCCCTGGACCCGTCGTGCCGCGGTGCCCTCGGCGCGACGCGCACGGACGGCGGTGGCCGCGTGAACCTTCTCGGAGACGCCATCGGGTGGATCTTCTCCGGCGATCCCGGCCGCGGGTTCGATGCCATCCCGCTCGCGATCGGCGTACAGCTGCTCTACACCCTCATCGCGGTGGTCATCGCGGGCGTCATCGCGATTCCGCTCGGGTGGTACATCGGCCACACGGGCAAGGGACGAGAGATCGCCGTCGCGATCTCCGGGGCCGCGCGTGCGATCCCGTCGTTCGGACTGCTCATCCTCCTGACCCTCCTGCTCGGCGTGCTGCACAAGCCCGAGGCGGCGGTCATCTCGTTCGTCGTCCTCGCGATCCCCTCCCTCCTGGCCGGGGCGTACACCGGCTTCGAGGCGATCGACCGGCGCGTCATCGACGCCGGCCGATCGATGGGCATGACCGAATCGCAGATCCTCTGGCGCATCGAGGTGCCGCTCGGACTCCCGCTGCTGGTCGGCGGCATCCGCGCCGCGACACTGCAGGTGCTCGCGACCGTGACGATCGCCGCCTACATCGGTCTCGGCGGTCTCGGGCAGTACATCATCGCCGCCATCCCGCTGCGTCGCTTCGACATCCTCATCGGCGGCGCGATCCTCGTGGCCGTTCTCGCCCTCGTCATCGACGGCCTGTTCGCCCTGCTCCAGCATCTCGTCGTGCCGCGCGGCATCCGCGCCGCCGGCTCCGCGCAACCGCAGCGACGCTCCGCGCGTCAGCGCCGTGCCGAGGCCATCGCCGTCGGCGCCCCCGCCGCGCCGCCCGCGACCCCCTGACCCACCCGAATCCCGCATCACCAGAAAAGAGAGCACCCATGTTCACAGCACGAACCCGGAAGGGCCTCGGCGTCTTCGCCGGCCTCGCTGTCGCCTCGATCGCCCTCGCCGGCTGCAGTGGCGGCTCGAGCGACCCGCTGAGCAACGGCGGCGGCGACGCGTCGGCGTCGTCCGACACCATCGTCGTCGGCTCGCAGGCCTACTACTCGAACGAGATCATCGCCGAGATCTACGCCCAGGCCCTCGAGGGCGCCGGCAAGACGGTCACGCGCCAGTTCCAGATCGGCCAGCGCGACGCCTACATCCCGCTGCTCGAGGACGGCACCGTCTCGGTGTTCCCCGAGTACACCGGCAACCTCCTGCAGTTCTTCGACGCCGAGACCACGGCCCGCACCGCGGACGACGTGTACGCGGCGCTGCCGGCGGCGCTTCCCGAGGGCCTCGAGGTGCTCGACCAGTCCGACGCGACCGACCAGGACTCGTACACCGTGACCGCGGCCTTCGCGCAGGCGAACGGCCTCACGAGCATCGCCGATCTGGCCAAGGTCACCTCGGGCGTCACGCTCGGTGGAAACGCCGAGCTCGCCGAGCGTCCCTACGGCCCGACCGGCCTGCAGTCGACCTACGGCGTGAACGTGCAGTTCTCGCCGACCGGTGAGACCACGGTCGACGACCTCGTCGCCGGCACCATCCAGGTCGCGAACGTCTACACGGCCGACCCCCGCATCCAGACCGACGACCTCGTCACGCTGACCGACCCGAAGGGCCTGTTCCTCGCGTCGAACGTCGTGCCGGTCGTCAACTCGAACGTCGCCTCCGAGGTGTCCGACGTGCTGAACAAGGTCAGCGCGGCGCTCACCCCCGAGGGCCTCGTCGAGCTCAACGTGAAGTCGACCGTCGACCAGGAGTCGACGCCCGACATCGCCAAGGAGTGGCTCGCCGCCAACGGCTTCTGAGCCCGTTCCGCAGTGCGGGGCCGTCCGGTTCGCCGGGCGGCCCCGCCGTGTTTCCGCGGCCGGGTCGGCGCTATCCGCAAGACAGCAGTCCGGCGACATCCTGCGCCCGAGTCGTCAGCGAGCTGCCGGCTCACGGCGTCGAAATCGCTCCTGCGTCGGCGCTGCCGCGTGAGCGGGAGGGAGGATGCCGCGACCGCGGCGCTCGGGCGGGTCACCGCACCGCGTAGCCTGGGACGGATATGGCACATCTGCTCGGGGGCGAAGCCCTGCACCTGGAATACCCGACCAAGGTCGTGTTCGACTCCGTCTCGCTGGGCGTGAACGAGGGCGACCGCATCGGCATCGTCGGCCGCAACGGCGACGGCAAGTCCAGCCTGCTGGGCATGCTCGCCGGCATCCGCGAACCCGACGGCGGGCGCGTGACCGTGCGTGGGGGAGTGACGGTCGGGGTGCTGGACCAGCAGGACACCCTCGACGACGACGACACGATCGGCCACGCGGTGGTCGGCGACCGCCCCGAGCACGAGTGGGCCGGCGACGCCCGCACGCGAGACGTCATCGCCGGGCTGCTCGGAGACCTGCCCTGGGATGCCAGACTCGGCGAGCTCTCCGGTGGTCAGCGGCGTCGCGTCGCTCTGGCGAAGCTGCTCTCGGGCGACTGGGACGTGCTGTTCCTCGACGAGCCCACCAACCACCTCGACGTCGAGGCCATCACCTGGCTCGCCGGACACCTCAAGAAGCGCTGGGCGCCGAGCGCCGGCGGCCTGCTCGTCGTCACGCACGACCGGTGGTTCCTCGATGAGATCTGCAACACCACGTGGGAGGTGCACGACCGCCTCGTCGAGCCCTTCGAGGGCGGGTACGCGGCGTACATCCTGCAGCGCGTCGAGCGCGACCGCCAGGCGGCATCGATCGAGCAGCGCCGTCAGAACCTCGCGCGCAAGGAGCTCGCCTGGCTGCGCCGCGGGGCGCCGGCGCGCACGTCGAAGCCGAAGTTCCGCATCGACGCCGCGAACGAGCTCATCGCCGACGTCCCCGAGATCCGCGACAAGGTGGCGCTCCAGTCGCTCGCGGTCGCGCGGCTCGGCAAGGACGTCGTCGACCTGCTGGACGCGGGCGTCGCGTTCGGCGACAAGACGGTGCTGAAGGACGTCGAGTGGCGGATCGCGCCGGGGGAGCGCACCGGCATCCTGGGCGTCAACGGCGCGGGCAAGTCGACGCTGCTGAACCTGGTGACCGGATCCCTCGAACCCACCAGTGGACGCGTGAAGCGCGGGAAGACCGTCAAAGTCGCCACGTTGACCCAGCGCCTGGACGAACTCGACCAGCACCTGGACGACCCGGTGCGCGTGGTCATCTCGAACCTCCGCACCACCTACGCCTTCGGCACCGGGTCGAAGGCGCAGGAGCTGACCCCCGGGCAGCTGCTGGAGCGCCTCGGGTTCTCGAGCGCCCAGCTGTCCACCCCGGTGAAGGACCTCTCGGGTGGGCAGAAGCGGCGCCTGCAGCTGCTGCTGGTCATCCTCGACCAGCCCAACGTGCTGATCCTCGACGAGCCCACCAACGACCTCGACACCGACATGCTCGCGGCCATGGAGGACCTGCTCGACTCGTGGTCGGGCACCCTCATCGTCGTCTCCCACGACCGGTACTTCCTCGAGCGCGTCACCGACCAGCAGTACGCGATCCTGGATGCCAAGCTGCGCCACCTCCCCGGGGGAGTGGACGAATACCTGCGCCTGCGGGCGCTCCAGGATGCCGAGCCCTCGCGCCCCGCGGCATCCGGTGGGTCAGTGGCTCCGGCGGGGCTGCAGGGCGCCGACCTGCGCGCCGCGCAGAAAGAGGCCTCGGCCGCCGAGCGCAAGATCGAGAAGCTGCAGCAGCAGATCGACAGGGCGAAAGCCGCCCTGGCCGACCACGATCAGTCGGACTACGTCGGTCTGGGCAAGGAGATGGAGCGCATCAGCGCCTTGGAGGACGAGCGCGACGAGCTCGAGGGACGCTGGTTCGAGCTCACGGAGGCGATCGGCTGAGCCCGAGCGCCGCTGCTCGCGCCGTTCCGGATGCCGCAGCTGCGGCCTCCGGGTCCTCGCCCCCGCGATCGGGTGCGACCCGCGGGCCTCAGTGGATCGCGTACTCGAGGATCGCGATGAAGACCCCGAGACACGCGGTCGCGAACCCGCCGACGAGCCGCCCGAAGAGGCGGGCGCCGCGGCGGCGATAGGCGCTGTAGCCGAGCAGGAAGAGCACCACGAACGTCGACCACATCGACAGCTCGGACGCGTCGTCGATCGGCATCCCGGTGACACCGGCGTACATCAGCACCAGCACCGAGGGCACAGAGGCGTAGAGCATGCCGGCGCCGTGGCGCATCCCCTCGCGCGTGGCGTGGCGCAGGCCGTGGTCGGCGTGCTCGGTGAGCGTGTGGGCGAAGACGTGGGCGATGAAGAAGACCACGAGCGAGGTCGACGCGCTCAGCAGCACCTCCCACACCGTTTCGGCGTGGTCGTCGGCGATCGTGACGAAGGCCGCGAAGACGATCAGGCCGTAGATGGCCGCGGGGGAGCGGAAGCGCACGTCGAACCACGCGCGCACGCGCGCCCATCGAGAGGGGGAGGAGACGGGGGTGCTCATGCGTCGAATCCCAGGCTCAGCTTGCGCAGCAGTGTCGCGAGGCGCTCGCGGTCGTTCTTCGCCAGACCCTCCAGCAGCAGAGCCTCGGCGTCGACGAGGCGCGTGATCGCGGCATCCACTCGCACGCGTCCGTCATCGGTAAGGGTCACCAGGATGCTGCGACCGTCGCCGGGGTCGGCCTCGCGCCGCACGAAACGGCGGGCAACGAGGCGGTCGATGCGGTTGGTCATCGTGCCGCTCGACACCAGCGTCTGCTGCAGCAGCTGCTTCGGGCTCAGCTGGTACGGCTCTCCCGCACGCCGCAGGGCCGAGAGCACGTCCCACTCCCACGACTCGATGTCGCTGCGGCGGAACGCCTCCTTGCGCGCGATGTCGAGGTGGCGCGAGAGCCGCGCCACGCGCGAGAGCACCTCGAGGGGGGAGAAGTCGAGATCGGGGCGCTGCCGCATCCACGCATCGACGATGCGGTCGACTTCGTCGCTGTCCCGGCTCACTCCCTCATTATGGCGAGAGGACGCCGTGGTCGTGGCGTCGGGAGGGTGCGGAGGGCCGACGTCTGGCAGACTTGACCGGTGCCCGCGGGCACGGTCCGCCGTGGTGTAACGGCAGCACGACAGCCTTTGGAGCTGTTAGGTCCAGGTTCGAATCCTGGCGGCGGAGCATGACATCACCGACCGAGTTGGCCGTCGTCGTCCTCGCTGCGGGTCAGGGCACCCGCATGCGGTCGCGTCTTCCCAAGGTGCTGCATCCGGTGGGCGGTCGTCCGCTCGTCGGACACGTGCTCGACACCGCGGCATCCCTCGACCCGGCCCGCATCGTTGTCGTCGTGCGGCACGAGCGCGAGCTCGTCGCCGAGGCGGTGTCGGAGCTCGCCCCCGGCGTCGTCGTGGTCGATCAGGACGAGGTCCCGGGCACCGGGCGCGCCGTCGAGGCCGCACTCGACGCGCTCGACGGGTTCGAGGGCGACGTGCTCGTGCTCAGCGCCGACGTGCCGCTGCTCGAGACCGGCACCCTCACCGAGCTGCTCGCGACCCACCGCACCGGCGGAACGGCCGTGACGCTCCTGAGCGCTCGCGTCGACGAGCCCTTCGGCTACGGCCGCATCCTGCGCGACGAGACCGACGGTGTGCGCCGCATCGTCGAGCAGAAGGATGCCACGACCGACGAGGCCGCGGTCACCGAGATCAACGTGGGGGTCTACGTCTTCCAGGCGGCACCGCTGCGCGCCCAGCTGGCGCTCGTGGGCACCGCCAACGCGCAGGGCGAGAAGTACCTCACCGACGTGATCGGCCTGCTCCGCGACGCGCAGCTGGGCGTCGCGGCATCCGTCACCTCCGATGCGGCGGCCGCCCTCGGCGTGAACGATCGCGTGCAGCTCTCGGAAGCCGGACGCACCCTCAACGCCCGGACGGTACGCCGCTGGCAGCTCGAGGGCGTCACGGTGGTCGACCCGGCGACGACGTGGATCGACGTGACGGCGACGCTGGCTCCCGACGTGACGATCCTGCCCAACACGCACGTGCGCGGAGCGACCGTCATCGCCTCGGGCGCCACGATCGGCCCCGACACCAGCCTCGTGGACTGCGAGATCGGTGAGGATGCCACGGTCACGCGCACCGACGGGACTCTCGCGGTCGTCGAGGCGGGCGCAACCGTCGGTCCCTTCGCCTATCTCCGCGCGAACGCCCGCGTCGGCGTCAAGGGCAAGGTCGGCACCTTCGTCGAGGTGAAGAACTCCTCGATCGGAGAGGGCAGCAAGGTCCCGCACCTGTCGTACATCGGCGACACCGAGATCGGCCGCGGGGTCAACCTCGGCGCCGGCGCGATCACCGCCAACTACGACGACATCGCCAAGCACCGCACCGTCATCGGCGACGATGTGCACAGCGGATCGCACAACGTCTTCGTGGCGCCGGTTACGATTGGAGCCGGTGCCAAGACGGGTGCCGGGGCGGTGATCCGCAAGGACGTTCCGGCCGGTGCTCTGGCGCTCAGCGTGTCCCCCCAGCGCAACATCGAGGGGTGGGTCGAGAAGAACCGACCGGGCACCGCGGCGGCCGACGTGGCTGCGCGGGCTCGGGCTGAACAGGAAGCGGCCGATGGCTCGTAAGAAGAATCGTGTAGACCTCGACCGCGACAACGGCATCGCCCCCGGGCTCGTCGCCAAGACCAAGAAGCGGCTCGTCGTCGCCTCCGGCCGGTCGCATCCCGAACTGGCGAAGCAGGTCGCCGAGCACCTCGGCACCGAGTTGGCCCCCACCGAGCATCGCACCTTCGCCTCGGGTGAGATCTACACCCGCTTCGAGGTGTCGATCCGAGGATGCGATGTTTTCGTCGTGCAGTCGTTCGGACCGCCGGTCAACGAATGGCTCATGGAGCTGCTCATCATGCTCGACGCCCTCAAGCGCGCCTCCGCCAAGCGCATCACCGTCGTCGCGCCGTACTTCCCGTACTCGCGGCAAGACAAGAAGGGCCGCGGACGCGAGCCGATCAGCGCTCGTCTCGTCGCCGACCTGCTGAAGACCGCGGGCGCCGACCGGATCATGAGCGTCGACCTGCACGCCGCGCAGATCCAGGGCTTCTTCGACGGCCCCGTCGATCACCTCTTCGCCAAGCCCGTGCTGCTCGAGCACTTCGAGCAGGGGCTCACGGGGGAGGACCGCGAGACCCTCACCGTCGTCTCTCCCGACATGGGCCGTGTGCGCGTGGCCGACACGTGGTCCGACAGTCTCGGCGCTCCGCTGGCGATCATCCACAAGCGTCGCGACCCGAAGGTCGCCAACCAGGTCTCGGTGCACGAGATCGTCGGTGACGTGAAGGGCCGCACCTGCCTGCTCGTCGACGACATGATCGACACCGGCGGCACGATCCAGAAGGCCGCGCAGGCGCTGAAGGCGTCCGGAGCCCGCAAGGTCATCGTCGCCGCGACCCACGCGATCTTCAGCGATCCCGCCACGGAACGGCTTCAGGATGCCGCGATCGACGAGGTCGTCGTCACCGACACCGTTCCGCTGTCCGCCGAGCGCCGTTTCGATCGCCTGACGGTGCTGCCGATCGCACCGCTGCTGGCCCGCGCCATCCACGAGGTGTTCGAAGACGGCTCGGTCACGAGCATGTTCGGCGGCGACGCGTAAGCGCCCTCCCCGCCTGTCGCGACGCAGCCGCCTCCCCGCCGGGAGGCGGCTGCGCCCGTTTTCCCACGGTCGCCAGGTGGCTGAGCCTGTCGAAGCCACCGGTCCTCGCTGGGTGAGGTGGCTGCGTCCGTTTTCCCGACGCTCGCGAGGTGGCTGAGCCTGTCGAAGCCACCGGTCCCTTCGACAGGCGCAGGGGCCTCCGTCCGTTGTCGGCTCGAGGAGGCGCTGCCGGGCGCCGGTCCCTTCGACAGGCGCGGAGACCTCCCGCGTCGCACCGCTCATAGCCGGCACAAAGGTATGAACCGGGGAGCCGTGAAGGTCGTGTCCCTACCGTGAGCATGCACGCGCCGCGAGGCACGACCGAAGGAGGACCCTCCATGATCCGCACCACAGCCGTACCCCGTCCCGTCCGCGTCGGGACCGCCCTCCTGGGCGTCGCCGGCATCGTCACCCTGGCCGGGTGCGCGGGCGGCACGACCGACGCCGCCGCTCCCGCCGAGACGACCGCGGCCCCCGCCGCCTCGTCCGCCCCCAGCGCGAGCTCCGCCACCGGCTCCGCGACCTCGGGCACCTACGCCGACGGCACCTACGAGGCCACGGGGCAGTACGCGACCCCCGAGAGCGTCGAGACGATCGACGTCACCCTCACGATCGCGGGCGACACCGTCACGGCCGTGGAGGTGACCGGCGACCCGCAGGCCGCGGAGTCCAAGCGGTACCAGAGCGAGTTCATCGGCGGCATCCAGGACGAGGTCGTCGGCAAGAAGCTCGACGAGATCTCGGTGAGCAAGGTCGCCGGATCCTCCCTCACCAGCGGCGGCTTCAACACGGCCGTCGAGACCATCAAGACCGAGGCGAAGGCCTGACCGAGATGAGCACTCCGACCGCGACGGGCTCGACGTGGGCCTTCGACGCGATCGGCACGTCGTGGGCGATCGACTCGGCCGCACCCGTGCCGCCGGTCGCCCGCGATGCAGTGACCGCCGTCGTCGAGCGGTTCGACCGCGAGTGGTCGCGCTTCCGCGACGACTCGGTGGTGTCGGCCCTCGCGGACGGGCGTGCGGCATCCGTCGACCTTCCCGGTGACGCGGATGCCATGCTCTCGCTCTACGACGAACTCGATCGGGCGACCGGGGGCGCCGTCAATCCGCTGATCGGCGACGCCCTCGCCCGGCTCGGCTACGACGCGCGCCTCTCCCTCGCGCCGCAGGGCGCGCCTGTCGCGGCACCCGACTGGCGCCGGGACCTGTCGTGGTCCGACGGGAGGCTGCGGCTCGCGCGTCCCGCCACGATCGACGTGGGGGCGCTCGGGAAGGGGCGTCTCGTCGACCTCGTCGTCGAGGCCCTCTCCCCGCACGTCGGCGGTGACCTGATCGTCGACGCCTCCGGAGACCTCGCCGCTCGCGGGGCCCCCGTGCGCGTCGGCCTCGAGCACCCCTACGACCCCACGCGGGTGATCGGCGTCGTCACGGTGGAGGATGCCGCCCTCTGCGCCTCGGCCATCAATCGCCGCGCGTGGGGCGACGGCCTCCATCACGTTCTCGACGCGCGCACCGGCGCTCCCGTCCGCGCGTGTGCGGCGACGTGGGCGCTCGCCGACACCGCGATGCGCGCCGACGCCCTGGCGACGGCGCTGTTCTTCGACGGCGGGCCCGAGCTCGCGGCATCCTGGGATGCGCAGTGGGTGCGCATGCGCACCGACGGCCGGGTCGAGTGGTCGCCCGGTTTCTCCGGTGAGATCTTCGCCTGACCCTCTTCACCCCTCGGAAGGGACCCCTGTCATGAGCACCACGCTCACCGCCGGCTCCACCCGCGTGCGCGGTCTCATCGGCCGTGTCTCGATGTACCGCCTGGTCCTGTCGTCGCTCGGACTGCTCGCTATTCTCTCGCTCGTGCTGTCGTTCGCCGGTCTGGTCGTGCCGGAGCCGCTCGAGCTCGTCGTCAGCGCCGTCGTCCTGGTCGCGGCGTGCGCGGTGACCGATCTCGTCGCGCAGAGCGTGCTCCGGATGCCGCGCCGCCTGGAGTCCTCGCTCATCACTGCCGCGATCCTGCTGTTCGTGCTGCGCCCGAGCGTCGAACCGCTGGGCATCGCGGGTCTCGTACTGGCCGGGGTCGTGGCATCCGCGTCGAAGTACGTGCTGGCGTGGCGGGGGCGCCACATCTTCAACCCCGCGGCGGCCGGTGCGACGGTTCTGACGATCGTGAGCATCTGGGCGCCCGATCTGGGGTCGTCGGCGTGGTGGGTGGGTTCGCCGTGGCTCGCGGCGCCGGTTCTGGTGCTGGGAGTGCTGTTGCTGCTGCGCACCGACAAGCTGCCCGTCGTCGCGACGTTCTGGGTCGTGGCCATGACGGTCGCGTTCGTCCGCACGACCGTTCAGTTCACCTCCGCGGGGTTCCCGGTCGACGTGCCGAGCGTGCTGGTGCAGGTGGCCTTCTCGTCGCCGTTCCTCTTCCTCGGGGCGTTCATGCTCTCGGAGCCGCTCACGCTGCCGCCGCGCCGCGCTCAGCAGCTCCTCGTCGCCATCGTCGTGGGCGTGCTGGCCGGGTGGCCGCTCGCGGTCGGGGGGATTACCCTCGGCCAGGAGCGGGCGCTGCTCGTGGGCAACCTCGTGGCGTTCCTGTTCTGCCTGCGTGCGGCCGTGCGGTTGCGCGTCGAGGAGCGGCGCGATCTGACCCCCACCGTGCGCGAACTCACCTTCCGCGCGGCGCGTCCCTTCTCGTTCGCCCCGGGCCAGTACCTGGAACTCGACGTGCCGCACCGTCGGCCCGACCGCCGCGGTACGCGCCGTGAGTTCTCGATCGCTTCGGCACCCGAAGACCTGCCCGAGGTGCGCATCGCTTTCAAGGACGGGTCGCAGTCGTCGTACAAGCGCGCCCTCGCCGCCGTCGCGCACGGCTCCACTCTCGCGGTCACGGGCGTGTGGGGCGATTTCGTCCTTCCGGCGCGTCCGACCGCCCCGGTGCTCATGGTCGCGGCCGGCATCGGGGTCACCCCCTTCGTCGCGCAGCTGCGCCACCTCGTCGCCACCGGCCAGGAGCGCGACGCGGTGCTGGTGTACGTGGTGTCGGAGGCGGCGGAGCTGGCCTTCCGTGACGACATCGCGGCCAGCGGCATCCCCGTCGTGGTGTTCTCGCGCGATGAACCGGGCGACCTCCCGGCGGGCTGGACGTGGGCGGGGCCGGATCGCGTGGATGCCGGTGCGCTGCTGCGCGCGGTGCCCGACATCGCGCAGCGCGCGGCGTACGTCTCCGGTCCGCCGCGGCTGATCGCCGCCCTCGCGCCGGCGCTCGCGAAGGCGAAGTCGCTCACGACCGACGCCTTCGCGGGGTACTGAGCACCGGTTACAGTGAGCCGGTGCCCACACCGGACTTCGTTCTCGAGCTGCGTCGACACGTCGGTACGGTTCCGCTCCCCCTCGTGGGGGTGACCGCCGTCATCCGCCGCGGCGACGAGGTGTTGCTGGGGCGCCGCAGCGACAACGGGCGGCTGACTCCCCTCACGGGCATCGTCGACCCGGGGGAGGAGCCCGCCGACGCCGCGGCGCGCGAGGCGCTGGAAGAGGCGGGTGTCGGAATCGGCGTCGACCGCCTCGCCTGGGTGCATCAGATACCGCGCGTGACCTACGCCAACGGCGATCGTGCCGACTACCTCGATCTGGTCTTCGCGTGCCGGTGGCTGTCGGGGGAGCCGACGCCGGTCGACGGCGAGATGACCGACCTCGGGTGGTACGACGTCTCGCGCGTCGACGAGGTGCTCGACGCCGAGATGGCGGCGCGGGTGCGCGCTGCTCTCACGCCGGGTGCGACGCGGTTCGAGGGCGGCGGGCGGTGACGTCCCGCCTCCGCGTCGTCATCGGCGTCGCGCTCCTGGGCGCGCTGTCCCTGCCGGGGTGCACGGCGGCCGACGACGACGTGGCCGCCTACGTCGACCGCGCCGTCGCCGAGATGCGCGACGGCATCCATGCCGACACCGCCGAGTTCCAGGATGCCGTGACCGCGGCGGAGGGCGAGCTGAAAGCGCGGGAGACGATCAGCGATGCGCACGCCGGTCTCGGCGAACTGGCGGTGGCGGCCGGCGGCATCCATTCGTTCTTCCTCACCCCCGCGGAGGCTGTCGCGGCGCGGTCGGTGGATCAGCCGGGCGCGACGTTCCCGGTGCCGTCGGTGTCGACGTTCGAGGGCATCTCGACCGTGTCGCTGCCGTCGTTCAACGGGCAGTCCGCGGAGGCCGAGGAGCGGTACCGATCCGCCGGGCTCACGGCGATGAAGCGGGCGGCGGACGCCACCACGTGCGGGTGGATCATCGACTTGCGCACGAACGGCGGCGGCAACGCGTGGCCGATGCTCGCCGTGGCAGCCCCGCTGCTCGACGACGGCGACGTCGTGGGTCTGCGCTCGCGGGAGGGCGAGCTGGCGTGGGCGCGCGTCGAGGGCGGCGGCGTCGTGTCGACCCCCGGAGACGCCGGCACCGAGACGCCGGGCGGCTTCACGATCGACGCCCCCGTCGCTCTGCTGACGTCGACGACGACCGCAAGCGCCGCCGAGATCGTGGCGATCGCCTTCGCGGGTCAGGCCGACACCGTGCGCGTCGGCGCGCGCACGGCGGGGTTGACCACCGGCAACGAGGTGCGCGAGCTCAGCGACGGCGCAAGGCTGGTGCTGACCACCTCGTACGACGTCGACCGCACGGGCACCGTCTACGACGGCCCCCTCGAGCCCGATGTCGTCGCGCCGCCCGGCAGCGTCCCGAGCGACCTCGAACGGGCCCGCGCCGAGCTGCGCGCCCGCTGCACCTGACGGCCCGGGCCGGCCGACGCAGCGCGGACCGTGTCGACCCGCGCCGAAGGCTCCCACCCGGTCGCCCGGACCGTCCGGCTCGCACCGGGTGGGCTCAGACCGTCCGGCTCACGCCGGGTCGGCCGGTTTCGCGGGCAGACGCACCTCGAATGTCGTGTCGCCGGGAGCGCTGCGCACGGTGATGGCGCCGTTGTGGGCGTCCACGATCGCGCGCGCGATCGAGAGGCCGAGTCCCGTGCCACCGGTCTTGCGGTCGCGCGAGCGATCGGCGCGGGCGAAGCGCTCGAACAGTTGCGAGGCGACGGAGGGGTCGATGCCGGGGCCGTCGTCGTGGACGCGCAGCACGGCCTCGGTGCCCTCGTGCGCGACCGACACGGTCACGGTGCTGCCGGCGGGCGTATGGGTGCGGGCGTTGGCGAGGAGATTCGCGATCACCTGGTGCAGCCGTGACGCGTCGCCGGCCAGCTCGACCGGCTCGTCGGGGACCTCGATGCTCCACGAGTGGTCGGGGCCGGCCGGGCGGGCGTCTCCGACCGCCTCGACAGCGAGCTGCGTGAGATCGACCGATCCGTAGACGAGCTCCTGCCCCTCGTCGAGCCGCGCGAGCAGCAGCAGATCCTCGACGAGAGTGGTCATGCGCAGCGACTGCGCCTGGATGCGCTCGAGCGACTGTTCGGTGGTCTCGACCGCGAGAGCGGTGCGCTGGCGGCTCTCGTCATCCTGGGCCTGCCGCATGGCGCGCAGCGACAGTTCCGAGAATCCTCGGATGGATGCCAAGGGGGTGCGCAACTCGTGACTGGCGTCGGCAACGAACCGGCGCATGAGTTCCTCGTTGCGCTGGCGGGCCGACAGCGAGGCGTCGACGCGGTCGAGCAGGGTGTTCAACGCCAGGCCGACCTGTCCGATCTCGGTATGATCGTCGACCTGGTCGGCGGGGACACGCTCGGTGATCGACACATCGCCCTGGTCCATGCGCAGCGAGGCCACCCGGGTGGCGGTCTCGGCGACCGAACGGAGCGGACGCAGACCGAGGCGGATCACGATCGCGATGATCGCGCCCAGCAGCAGCAGACCGCCGGTGGTGACGAGGGCGACGGTGGTGAGGATCGCTCCGATCGTGCTCGTGACGCTCGAGAGGGGCAGACCGACGAGGAAGAGGCTGTCGCCGCCCGGCGCGGGAAAGGTGCGGACCAGGTACTCACCGAGGTTCGGCAATTCGACGGTCTGAGCGTTCGACTCCACTGCCGCCTGCAGGCTGTCGGCGATGCGATTCAAGTCATCCGTCGTCAGCGCGCGGGCGCCCTCGTCGCCCACCACGGCGCCCGTGATTCCCGCGCCGCGGGAGTTCATCACGAGCAGTGTGCCCGGGTCGAAGAACCCGGATGCCAGAACCTGCTCCGCGGAGTTTTGGAACACCGTCTTCTGCTGGATCGAGGCCGCGGCCTCGTCGACCTGCGCCCCCAGGTTGACGTAGAGGACACCGCTGAGGATTGCGCTGGTGGAGATGCCGATTATCACGAGGATGAAAGCGACCATGCCGATGACCGCCGTCATGAGGCGCGCCTGAAGCGTCCAGGGTCGCCGCCGCAGCCGCTGGAACCGGGTCTCGGTCGCGGATGCGCGTGGGGGGACCGGGGGAGCCGGCCGCGGAGGCGGGGTCACTGGGGGGCTTTGATCATGTAGCCGACGCCGCGGACGGTGTGGATGAGCGGCTCGTTGCCGGCGTCGATCTTCTTGCGCAGGTACGAGATGTACAGCTCGACGACGCTCGAGCGACCACCGAAGTCGTAGTTCCAGACGCGGTCGAGGATCTGCGCCTTCGAGACCACGCGGCGCTGGTTGCGCATCAGAAAGCGCAGCAGCTCGAACTCGGTGGCGGTGAGCTCGATCTCCTTGTCGCCGCGCACGACCTCGTGGCTGTCCTCGTTGAGCGACAGGTCGCCGACCCGCAGGATGGGCTCGGAGTCGCGCGTCAGCGCGGTCCCGGCCCGCCGCATCAGGCCGCGCAGGCGCGCCACCACCTCCTCGAGGCTGAAGGGCTTGGTGACGTAGTCGTCTCCGCCGGCGGTGAGACCGGCGACGCGGTCGGCGACGGCGTCCTTCGCGGTGAGGAACAGCACGGGCACGTCGTTGCCCGAGTGGCGCAGGCGCTGCAGCACGGCCATGCCGTCGAGGTCGGGCATCATGATGTCGAGCACCATGGCATCCGGTTCGAAGTCACGGGCGGCGGAGAGCGCGTCGAATCCGGAGCCGGCGGTCTTGACCTCCCAGCCCTCCATGCGCAGAGCCATCGAGAGGAGGTCGGTGAGCATCTGCTCATCGTCGACGACGAGCACGCGCAGCGCGCTCCCGTCGGGGCGGGTGAAGGCGGGGGCGGCGGCGGTCGCGGTCATGGGACTCATTGTGCGCCCCTATCTATGAGCTTTCTATGGCGCGGCTTATGGGATTCCTGAGAGCGAACGATCCGGCGGCTGAGGACGATCGCGACCCCCACGCCGACGGCCGCCCCGAGCGTGTTCGCGATGACGTCTCGCGGGTCGGCGACCCGGGTCGGCAGGAACGCCAGCTGAGTGATCTCGATCGCGGCGCTCAGCACCAGGCCGAGGAGGATCCCCTGCCACCACCGTCGACGCCACGCGACGACGAGCACGCCCAGGGGGACGAACAGCAGCACGTTCGCGCTGAACTCCACCAGGTCGAAGGTGATCCACGCCGTGCCGGGCCACGACGCCAGCGCGCGGAACACCCGGTGCAGGATGCCGCCCACCCGGTCGTCGTAGATCGAGGGGCGCAGCGTCATCCACCACACCGCTGCGGCGTAGACGCACGAGGCGGCGACGAGCAGTGCCCGTCGCCGCCTCGCCCGACCGATGGTCAGTGGGTGTCTTCCGCCTCGATCTCGGTGCGGTCGCCCGACCAGAGGGTGTGGAAGGTGCCCTCCTTGTCGATGCGGCGGTAGGTGTGCGCCCCGAAGAAGTCGCGCTGACCCTGGATGAGCGCTGCGGGCAGACGCTCGGCGCGCAGGCCGTCGTAGTACGCCAGCGACGAGCTGAAGGCGGGGGCCGGGATGCCGCTCGCCGCCGACAGCGAGACGATGTGGCGCCAGGCGTCCTGGGCGCGACCGAGCGCCTCGACGAAGTACGGGGCGGTCAGCAGCACGGGGAGGGTGGCCTCGGCGTCGTACGCCTCGGCGATGCGGTTGAGGAACTGCGCGCGGATGATGCAGCCGCCGCGCCAGATCTTCGACACCGCGCCCAGGTCGATGTTCCAGTCGTACTGCGCGGCGCCGGCGCGGATCTCGTCGAAGCCCTGCGAGTAGGCCACGATCTTCGAGGCGTACAACGCGAGGCGAACCTGCTCGATGAACGCGTCGGCATCCTCGCCCGACAGCACGTCGGTGCCGGAGGGGCCGGGGAGCTCGCGCGAGACCTCGCGCTGCTCGGGGTGGCTCGACAGCGAGCGGGCGAAGGTCGCCTCGGCGATGCCCGAGACCGGCACGCCCAGGTCGAGAGCCGTCTGAACGGTCCACGCGCCGGTGCCCTTGGCCCCGGCCTGGTCGAGGATGACGTCGACGAGCGGCTTGCCGGTGTCGGCGTCGGTCTGGCGCAGCACCTCGGCGGTGATCTCGATGAGGTAGGACTCCAGCTCGCCGCGGTTCCACTCGGCGAAGACGTCGGCGATCTCGGCCGGCGACTTGCCCGTGGCGCGGCGGATGAGGTCGTAGGCCTCGGCGATGAGCTGCATGTCGGCGTACTCGATGCCGTTGTGCACCATCTTGACGAAGTGGCCCGCGCCGTCGTGGCCGACGTGCGTGACGCACGGCTCGCCCTCGGCGACCGCGGCGATGGACTTCAGGATGGGGCCGAGCGTGGCCCAGGCCTCGTCGGAGCCCCCCGGCATGATCGAGGGGCCGCGCAGCGCGCCCTCCTCGCCGCCCGAGACGCCCATGCCGACGAAGTTGATGCCGGTCTCGCGCACGGCCTTCTCACGGCGGATGGTGTCGGTGAACAGGGCGTTGCCGCCGTCGACGATGATGTCGCCGGGCTCGAACACCTTCACCAGCTCGTCGATGACGAAGTCGGTGGGGCGGCCGGCCTTGACCATGATGATCGCGGTGCGGGGCTTCGACAGCGACGCGGCGAAGTCCTCGTACGAGAACGAGGCGACGAAATTCGCCTCGGGGTGCTGCTCGAGCACGTGCTCGGTCTTGTCCTGGCTGCGGTTGAAGATCGCGACCGTGTTGCCCTCGCGGCTGGCGAGATTGCGGGCGAGGTTCGAGCCCATCACGGCCAGACCCACGACGCCGATGTTGGCGCGGCCGTCGCCTTCGCCCTCGGGGCGCGAGTCGGCCTCGGCGGTGGGGCGGTCCACCTCTTCGATGCCGGGCGCACCCTCGTGCACCTGTGCGGCCTCGTGAGGGGCCTGATCCTGGTCGGTCGAGGGTCCGGTCGGGGAGGGGGTCGACGTCATTCGTTGCTCCGTAAATCGGCTGCGAGAAGGGGTTTCGGGCGCACGTGGGGTTGCCGATGCCACTTTATCGGCTCGACTCCCGCGTGTTTCAGGCGGGGGAGAGGCTGAGGCGGTCGACGACCTCCTGCACCTGTTCGCCGGGCGTCAGGTCGAGGTCGACGCGGATCGCCCGCTCGTCGGCATCCGGCATCTCCAACGTCTCGAACTGCGAGGTCAATAGCGACGGCGGCATGTAATGCCCCTGGCGGCGCAGCAGACGCTCGAGCACGAGCTTCGGGTCGCCCATCAGCAGCACGAAGGTCACATCGTCGCGGCGCAGCACGTCGCGGTAGCTGCGCTTGAGTGCCGAGCACGTGATGACGCCGGGCCGTCCGGCGGAGATCTGACCGTCGATCCATCCGGCGACCCGGTCGAGCCACGGCCAGCGGTCGTCGTCGGTGAGCGCGTGACCGGATGCCATCTTGGAGACGTTCTCCGCGGGGTGCAGGTCGTCGCCCTCCTGGAAATCCCACCCCAGACGGCCGGCGAGCATGCCGGCGACGGTGGACTTGCCGGTGCCGGCGGGGCCCATGAATACGAGGACGGGGACGGTCATGGCTTCTCTCTTCGTCGGGGGAAGGGGTCAGATGGAGCGGCGCACTTCGGTGAGCACGGCGGCGACGTACAGCCGCGTGTGCTCCTCCGCCGCGTCGGCGTCGGCCCGGGCGATGGCGGCGGCGGTGGCGACGTGATTGTCGAGCGCGTCGGGGTTCGGGATGCCGGGGGTCAGGCCGTGCATCGAGCGTCCCTCGATCGCGGCGGCGATGGGGGCGCGCGCGGCGGCGAGCATGAGGTTGCCGCTGGAGACGAGGATCAGGTCGTGGAAGGCGATGTCGGCTGCGAGGTACTCGGGCGAGTTGCCGAGACCGGCGGCGCCGAGGCGCTCGAGCTCCTCGGCCAGGCGCAGGATCTCCCCGCGTTGCAGGTCGGTCGCCCGACGCGCGCTCAGTCGCGCGGCGACGGGTTCGACCGCGGCGCGCAGCTCCGTGGTGTTCGCGATGAGCTGGTCGCGGCGCTTGCCGGCGAGCTGCCAGCCGATGAGCCGGGTGTCCAGAGCGCTCCAGTCGGAGGCGGGCCGCACGGTGATGCCGACGCGACGACGCTGAGCGAGCATGCCCATGGCCTCGAGCACGCGGACGGCTTCGCGCACGACGGTGCGCGAGACGCCGTACTCGGCCTCGAGTGCGGCAAGGGTCAGAACGTGGCCCGTGGGCAGGTCCCCGTCGACGATGCGCATGCCGAGGGCGTCCAGCAACGATCCGTGCGATGCGCGGGCCATGACCCCTCCTCAGGTCGTTTGATACGACCTTATCTTGTCAAAGATACGATCTTTATGTGAAAATGCCTTCACTCACCCGTGGGTGCGGGTCACACACAGCTTGCCCGATGCCGCGCCCCCCTGAATCAACGGAGATCTCGTGGACGACTGGACCCAAACACTCGGCACGGCGCCCTTGCTCGCCATCGCCGCGGGCGCGATCGCGCTCATCCTGGTGCTCATCATCTGGCTGAAGGTGCACGCGTTCCTCGCGCTCATCATCGTGTCGCTGGTGACGGCGTTCGTCGCCGGAATCCCGGTGTCGACCATCGTGACCACCTTGACGGGAGGGTTCGGAGGGACACTCGGCACGGTCGCCCTCCTGGTCGCCCTCGGCGCGATGCTCGGCAGGCTCATCGAGCACTCCGGCGGTGCGCAGTCGCTCGCCGAGACCTTCGTGCGCATCTTCGGCGAGAAGCGGGCGCCGTTCGCCCTCGGCATCGTCTCGCTCATCCTCGGATTCCCGATGTTCTTCGACGCCGGGCTCGTCATGATGCTGCCGATCATCTTCGCGATCGCGCGCCGCGTCTCGGGCAACAACGTGCTGCTGTTCGGTCTGCCGGCCGCCGCCGCCTTCTCCGTGATGCACGTCTTCCTGCCGCCGCACCCGGGCCCGGTCACGGCGAGCGGCCTCTACGGCGCGAACCTCGGCCTCGTGCTCATCGTCGGCCTGATCATCGCGTTCCCGATCTGGTACCTCTCGGGCTACCTGTGGGGCAAGTTCATCGCGCGCCGCATAGTGCTGCCCGTGCCCGCCCTCTTCGGCGACGTCGACGCCGATCAGCCGGCCAACCCGCCCAAGCCGCTCACGGTCATCGCCGTCCTGTTGCTGCCGATGCTGCTCATCTTCCTCAACACGGGTCTGACCACCCTGGGCGCCGCCGGCGTCGTGCCGACGGACAACACGGTCGTCCAGGTGCTCATCCTGCTCGGCAACTCGCCCGTCGCGCTGCTCATCACCGTGCTGGTCGCGACCGTCGTCTTCGGCTTCCGCCGCGGCGAGAACGGCACCGCCCTCGAGAAGGTCGTCGACTCGGCGCTCGGACCGGTGTGCTCGGTCATCCTCATCACCGGCGCCGGTGGCATGTTCGGCGCCGTCCTGCGCGCCTCGGGCATCGGCGACGCGCTGGCCGACAGCCTGGGCGACCTCGGTCTGCCGGTCATCGTCGCCGCTTACGTCATCGCCGTCATCCTCCGTCTCGCGCAGGGCTCGGCGACCGTCGCCCTCGTCACCGCCGCGGGCCTGGCGGCCCCGGCCGTCATGGCGGGCGACTTCTCGCCGCTGCAGGTGGTCGCCATCACCCTCGCCACGGCCGCCGGCTCCGTGTTCGCCGGTCACGTCAACGACTCCGGCTTCTGGCTGGTCGGACGCCTGATGGGTATGGACGTCAAGACCACCCTGAAGACGTGGACGGTGCAGCAGGCCATCGAGTCGGTGCTCGGCTTCCTCGCGGCGCTCCTCGTCTTCGGCATCGGCGCGCTGCTGTGACCGGCTCGAACGCCGACCTGTTCGACGTCTCCGACCGGCTCGCGCTCGTCACCGGCTCATCGCGGGGCCTCGGCCGCGCGCTGGCCCTCACCCTCGCCCGCGGCGGCGCCCGCGTCATCGTGCACGGTCGTGACGCGGATGCCGTGGAGCGGACCCGCGCCGAGGCCGAGGAGCTGTCGGGGCGCCCCGCCCACGCGGTGGTGTTCGACGTCACCGATGCCACCGCGGTCGAGACGAGCGTGACCGGCCTGCTCGAGGAGGTCGGGGTTCCCGACATCCTCGTCAACAACGCCGGCGTGCAGCGCCGGGCGCCGATCCACGAGTTCGCGGTCGCCGACTGGGACGACATCGTCGCGGCGAACCTCGGGCGTCTTCTACGTCTCGCGGTTCGTCACCCCCGCGATGGTCGCGCGCGGATCGGGCAAGGTCGTCAACGTCGCGTCGGTTCAATCGCGCCTGGCGCGGCAGACGATCGCGCCGTACTCGGCCACGAAGGGCGGCGTCGCGCAGCTCACGGCCGGCATGGCCGCCGACCTCGCGCGGTTCGGCATCCAGGTGAACGCCCTGAGTCCGGGGTACTTCGCGACGGAGATGAACCGCGCCCTGGTCGACGATCCCGAGTTCACGCGCTGGTTGACCCAGCGCACGCCCGCCGCCCGATGGGGCGACTTCGACGAGCTTCGCGGGGCTCTGCTGTTCCTCGCGTCCGACGCGTCGAGCTTCGTCTCGGGGCAGAACATCTTCGTCGACGGCGGGATGACGGCGGTCGTCTGACCGCGGAGAGGAAGACCGATGAAGTCGCTGCTGATCGAGAAGGCGCTCACCGCGCAGGTGCAGGACGTCGCCGTTCCCGAGCCCGGGGAGGGGCAGGTGCGCCTTCGCGTGGAATACGTCGGCATCTGCGGATCCGACCTGCACTACTACTACGAGGGGGCCAACGGCGCCTTCGTCGTGCGCGAGCCGTTGGTTCCGGGGCACGAGCTCTCCGGGCGGGTCGACCTCGATCCCTCCGGTGTTCTGGCGGAGGGGACGCCGGTCACCGTGCACCCCGCCCGCTTCGGCACGCCGCGAGAGGGCATCGAGAACGCCCCGCACCTGTGGCCGGGCGGGTCGTACCTGGGCAGCGCCTCGACATGGCCGCACACCCAGGGCGCGGCATCCGAGTACCTGATCATCGAGGCCGACATGGTGCGCGTGCTGCCGGAGGAGCTGCCGGTGCGCCGGGCGGTGCTGGCCGAGCCTCTGGCCGTGGCGCTGCACGCGCTCGGCAAGGCGGGAGACGTCGCGGGACTCGAGGTCCTCGTCACCGGCTCGGGACCTATCGGCCTGATGGCCGTGGCCGCCGCGGCGGCCGCCGGGGCGCGCGTCACGGCGACGGACGTGTTGACCGGGCCCCTCGAGCGCGCCGCGGACCTGGGCGCTGCGGCGACCATCGACGTGTCGAGCGAGCAGGTCGAGCCGAACGCGTACGCCGTGGTGCTCGAATGCTCGGGCGTGCCCGTCTCCATCTCGACGGCGCTGAAGGCCGTACGCCCCGGAGGCACCGTCGTGCAGGTCGGCATGCTGCCGGATGACCCGCGCCCGGTGAACCTCGCCCCCTTCATCTCGAAGGAGGTCCGCTACCTCGGTGCGTTCCGATTCCTCGACGAGATCGACCGCGCGGTGCAGCTGCTCGCGTCCACCCCCGGTATCGAGAGCGCGCTCACGCACGAGTTCGCGGTGACGGATGCCGAGGAGGCCTTCGCCACGGCGCGCGACTCGCAGCGCTCGGGCAAGGTCGTCTTCGCGCTCTGACCGACGAGAACGCCCCGGTCGCCGCCCGCGAGGACGGTGACCGGGGCGTTCGAGCGTCCGGTGGGCCCGGGCCGGCCGGGATGCGTCGTGAATGCGCGCGCGGACGCCGTCAGGTCGCGGCGACGATGGTCTACGGGCTCGGCGCGTCGAATCCGTCGGAAGAAGCCGGGGCGCGCGCCGGGGACGACCCCCGCGCGGACACCTCGACGCGAGACCGGGGCTCGAGGAGCAGCCCGGGTGGGCGTCAGTGCTTCTTGTACGAGGCGTTGCGGCCGAGCGAGAAGAGCGCGCCGATCGCGGCGACGCCGCCGATCGCGGCCAGGCCGCCGACGACCCAGATCACGACGTGAGAGAAGAAGCCGCTGTCCATGATGATCCTCCGGGTCGGTGTGGCCCCTCGATCCTACCGTCGCCGTCGCGTGCTCCCGTCCGCCCCCGCATCGCGGGGGTCGAGAGCGCGGGCCGTCGCTGGTAGACTTCCGGGGTACTTCGGCGAGGGATGCCATCGCCGTGCGCCCGCAGGGAGCACCCGGCATCCGTGATCGACGCGGTGATGCAGGCTCCCGGCTTTCCTCACGCGCTCGCGTTCGAGTCGAATCCAGACCACACAGGTGCGGACACCGTCCGCTCACAAGCTGCGGGACATGAGCCCGCGAGGAGAACAACATGTCGGAAGACAACAAGGTCGTCACGGAGCTCCGCGAGAACTTCGGCAAGGGCTTCGCCCGTCGCCTCCGCGCCGCGGGCAAGATCCCGGCCGTCATCTACGGTCACGGCACCGAGCCCCAGCACGTCGCGCTGCCCGGTCACCAGACCGCGCTGCTCATCCGTCGCGCCAACGCGCTGCTCGACCTCGACATCGCGGGCAAGAGCCAGCTCGTCCTGGTGAAGGACGTGCAGAAGGACCCCGTGCGTCAGATCATCGAGCACATCGACCTCATCGTCGTGAAGAAGGGCGAGAAGGTCCAGGTCGACGTGCCCGTCGTCGTCACCGGTGAGCCCTTCCCCGGCACCATCGCGATGCTCGACGCCACCTCGGTGTCGCTCGAGGTCGAGGCCACCCACATCCCGCAGAACATCGAGGTCGACGTCGAGGGCGCCGAGGACGGCACCCAGATCACCGCCGCCGACCTGACGCTCCCCGCCGGCGCCTCGCTGGTCACCGAGCCCGAGACCCTCGTCGTGGGCGTCTCGGTTCCGCTCGACACCATCGCCGCCGACGAGGAGATCGCCGAGGCCGACGCCGAGGTCGCCGAGGAGCAGTCGGAGGAGGCCGAGACGGCCGCCGAAGAGGGCGACGAGAACTGATCCTGCGCGGGTCCTCCGAGACCCGCACACGACGAGGGGACGCGGATTCGCGTCCCCTCGGTCGTTTCCACGGGGTCCGCGCGCGGATCCGGAAGGATGGATGCCATGGCTGACACCTGGCTCATCATCGGTCTCGGCAATCCCGGACCGCGATACGAGGCCACGCGCCACAACATCGGCCAGATGGTCGTCGACGAGCTCGCCGCCCGCCGGCGTGAGGCGTTCCGTGCGCACAAGGCGAACGCGCGCGTGGCCGAGACCTGGGTGCGCCCGGGCGCGGCGAAGCTCATCCTCGCCAAGCCGAACAGCTTCATGAACGTCTCGGGCGGCCCCGCGGCGGGTCTCGCGCGTTTCTACGGCATCGACCCCGATCGCGTCGTCGTCGTCCACGATGAGCTCGACATCCCCTTCGACACGCTCAAGCTCAAGACCGGCGGCGGTCACGGCGGGCACAACGGCGTCCGCGACGTCGCGAAGGCGCTCGGCACGGCGGACTTCCCGCGTGTGCGGGTGGGCATCGGCCGACCGGCGGGTCGCCAGGATCCTGCCGACTGGGTGCTCGACCCCTTCGGCGCCACCGAGCGCACGACGCTGCCGATCCTCGTCTCGGATGCCGCGGATGCCGTGGAGCTCCTGGTCGAGGAGGGACTCGTCGCCGCGCAGCAGCGATTCCACGCCCCGCGCGCCTGAGCGGCGCTGAGCCGACGCCCCGTACGCTCGACGGCCCCGGTCCGTGAGGACCGGGGCCGTCGTGGCGGTGAGGGGGTCACATGCCGGAGCCGACGCCGATCCCGATGCCGCTCACGAACGCGACGATGACGGCGATGCCGCCGAGGACCGAGATGGCGACGGCGGCGAAGCCCCATCCGCGCCCGCGGTTCTTGACCGCGGCGACGATGCCCTGGATGAATCCCCAGAGCGCGAAGATCCCGTAGACGGCGAACGCGGCGATGCCGAGCACACTGGCGGCGATGGCCTTCTGCGAGGCGTCCGGCGGGAAGGTCGTCGGGTCGTTCTGACCGTCCAGCCCGGCGTACTGCTGCAACCCGCCGGCCTGCACGCCGGCGATGACGGCGAGGATGATGCCCACGACGACGCCCGCGGCCGCGGCGAGGAACGCGATCAGCCCGAGGGTCGTCGATCGCCGACCGCCGTCGTATACCGGTGCCGAGGGCGCCCGGCCGGCGTCGGGGTAGGCGTTCGCGCGATCGTAGGGCGGGGGAGTGGTGCTGCTCACGGGATCCTCCTCGGATGGGTCGACGGGCCGTTGCCCGGACCCCAGCCTAGGAAATCCGCCGTCGCCGCTCACCGGGTGGACGGCGGGCGCGCCGACCGGTAGCGGGGTCAGACCGCGACGCCGGTTCCACCCGGCAAGGTCGCGATCCCGCCGACGAGCGCGAGGGCGACGAAGATCCCGAAGAGCACAGGTCCGAGCACGCCGATCACGATCGCCGCAATGCCCGCCCCGCGTGCGGAGCCGCGCACCGTCGCCACGATGCCCATCGCGACCGCGGCGACGCCGATGACCGTCGCCGTCCAGAAGGTGATCTCGCCGACCAGCACCAGATCGCGGACGGGTGAGAGCACCCGGAGATCGATGGTCGAGGGGCCCGCGGCGAGGAGACCGGGCCCGGCACCCCGCGCGATGCGGAACGCGACGAATCCGGCGACGGCGGATGCCAGCACCCCCGCGATCAGCGCCAGCAGCAGAGCCCACGTTCCCAGCGGCCGCCCGCGGCGCTTCGTCGGCACGGGAGCGAGCAGGGTCCCGACCGGCGGCGCGACGTGGGGCGCCGTGAAGACCGGTCCGTCCGGAGCGCTGGGGGAGGACATGCCGCCACTCTACGCAGCACCCTCCCTCCGGGGTGGCTCAGCCCGTCGAGCCCCGTCCCGGGTGGCTTCGCTTCACCCGGAGGTGGCTGAACCTGCCGACGTCACCGGTCGACACCGCACGAATGACCGTGCCCGTGTTCGTCCAGCCCCGCCCGGTGTCGGTGGCCCCGCGTAGACTTTCCCGAGTGACAGTTCCCGGGATCGTCCGCGCCCTCGAGCAGGCTGAGTCGTACCGCGAGGCCGCGTCCGCGGCCTCCGCCGACCTGTCTCTCTCCCTCGTCGACGGCCTCGACGCGCCCGTCATCGCGGGCCTGATCGAGCGTCGTCGCGCCTCGGGCGACCCGGGCGCCGTTCTGGTGATCGCGCCGACGGGTCGTCGGGCCGAGTCGCTCGGTCCGGCACTGGATGCCGTGCTCCCCGGCGCCCAGGTGCTGCACTTCCCCGCCTGGGAGACGCTTCCGCACGAGCGGTTGAGCCCCAGCCCCGAGACGGTCGGGCGCCGCCTCGACGTCCTCCGGCGCATCGCCGCGTGGAACGGCGAGTCGCCCTTGGTCGTCACGGCGTCCGTCCGCAGCGCCCTCCAGCCCCTCGCGCCCGGGCTCGGCGACGTCGAGCCCGTCGAACTCGTCGTCGGCGGACGCGGGCACGAGCTCGAGAGCGTGACCACCCGCCTCGTCGAATTGGCGTACCACCGGGTCGACATGGTGTCCCGGCGCGGCGAGTTCGCCGTGCGCGGCGGCATCCTCGACGTCTTCCCTCCGGTGGCCGACCACCCCTATCGCGTGGAGTTCTTCGGCGATGAGGTCGATCAGATCCGCGCCTTCTCGGTCGCCGACCAGCGATCGCTGCCCGGCGAGGTCACCGAGGTCACCCTCGTCCCCAGCCGCGAACTCCTCCTCACCTCGGAGGTGCGCGCCCGAGCGGCCGCGCTGCGCGACGGGTACCCGGGCCTGCGTCAGCTTCTGGAGAAGATGGCCGAGGGAATCCCCGCCGAGGGCATGGAGTCCCTCATCCCCGTGCTCGTCGACGATCTCGTCACCCTCGTCGACTACCTGCCGGGCGGCAGCGCCGTCGCCCTCGTCGATCCCGAGCGTTCTCTCGCCCGCGCGACGACCCTCGGCGACACCAACCGCGAGTTCCTCGAGGCCGCCTGGTCGGCGGCGACCGCGGGGGCCGACACCCCCGTCGATCTCGACTCCGGCGACTTCGTGACGCTCGACGACCTGCACGAGCGCGCGAGCGGTCGCGGAGGCGTGTGGTGGCAGCTCAGCGCTTTCGATTCCGGAGCGGCGGATGCCGAGGACGAGGGCCTCGTGATCGGCGACGACTCCGCTCAGCGCGTCAAGGCCGACGCGGTGCCGTCGTTCCAGGGCAACGTCGAGGGCGCCACCGCGCACGTCGGTCAGCTGCTCGCCGACGGCTGGTCCGTCGTGGTCACGGCATCCGGACCGGGGATGGTGGATCGCGCCCGAGACGTCCTCGCGGAGCGCGGCATCGCGGCCCGACGGGTCGACGATCTGCGCCTCCCGCCCGAGCCCGGGGTGGCCCACGTCGTGTGCGCGCCGATGGAACGGGGCTTCCAGCTCGTCGAGGCGCGGTTCGCCGTGATCACCGAGACCGAGTTCTACGGCCGGTCGGTGGGTTCCGACAACCGCGGCGCGAAGAAGCTCGCATCCCGTCGGCGCAACGTCGTCGATCCTCTGCAGCTCAAGCCCGGCGACGTCGTCGTGCACGCCACGCACGGCATCGGCAAGTTCCTCGAGCTGACGCAGCGCGAGGTCTCCAGCGGTGGCCGCAACGCGGTGAAGACGACGAAGGAATACCTCGTCCTGGAGTATGCGCCGGCCAAGCGCGGCTATCCCGGCGACAAGCTGTTCGTCCCCACCGACCAGCTCGACCTGCTGTCGAAGTACGTCGGCGGCGAGGCGCCGACGCTGTCGAAGATGGGCGGCAGCGACTGGGCGGCCGCCAAGGGCCGTGCCCGCAAGGCCGTGCGCGACATCGCGGTCGAGCTGGTGAAGCTGTACTCGGCGCGTATGGCGTCCAAGGGCTACGCCTTCGGGCCCGACACGCCGTGGCAGCGCGAGCTGGAGGAGGCGTTCCCCTTCGCCGAGACGCAGGATCAGCTGCAGACGATCGACGAGATCAAGGCCGACATGGAGAAGCCGATCCCGATGGATCGCCTGCTCTCCGGCGACGTGGGCTTCGGCAAGACCGAGGTCGCGGTGCGCGCCGCGTTCAAGGCCATCCAGGACGGCAAACAGGTCGCGATGCTCGTGCCGACGACCCTGCTCGTCAAGCAGCACCTCGAGACGTTCGCCGAGCGCTTCGCCGGGTTCCCCGTCACGGTTCGCCCGCTCTCGCGTTTCCAGACCGACAAAGAGGCGAAAGCGACGCTCGCGGGCCTCACCGACGGCACGGTCGACATGGTCATCGGAACGCACCGCATCCTCACCGAGAAGGTCGTCTTCAAGGACCTCGGGCTCATGATCATCGATGAGGAGCAGCGCTTCGGCGTCGAGCACAAGGACCAACTGAAGAAGCTGAAGACCAACGTCGACATCCTGGCGATGAGCGCGACACCCATTCCGCGCACGCTCGAGATGGCGGTCACCGGGATTCGCGAGATGTCGACCCTGGCCACCCCGCCGGAGGACCGGCATCCGATCCTGTCGTACGTAGGCCCGCGCAACGACAAGCAGATCGCCGCGGCCATCCGCCGTGAACTGCTGCGCGAAGGCCAGGTGTTCTACGTGCACAACCGCGTGTCGTCGATCCAGCGGGTCGCCGCGCACCTCGCCGAGCTCGTACCCGAGGCGCGCATCGTCGTCGCCCACGGGCAGATGGGTGAGCACGCCCTCGAGCAGGTCGTCGACGACTTCTGGGAGCGGCGGGCCGACGTGCTCGTGTCGACCACGATCATCGAGACCGGTCTCGACATCTCGAACGCGAACACGATCATCATCGACCGTGCCGACAAGTACGGCCTGTCGCAGCTGCACCAGCTGCGCGGGCGCGTGGGGCGCGGCCGCGACCGGGCCTACGCGTACTTCCTCTACGACGACATGAAGCCACTGTCCGAGACCGCGGCCGACCGCCTCGAGACCATCGCGGTCAACAACGACCTCGGTTCCGGAATGCAGGTGGCGTTGAAAGACCTCGAGCTGCGCGGAGCCGGCAACCTGCTGGGAGCGGAGCAGGCGGGTCACATCGCCGGCGTCGGATTCGACCTGTACCTGCGCATGATCGGCGAGGCGGTGTCGACATTCCGCGGTGAAGACGTCGACGGCCCGACCGAGCTGCGCCTCGAGCTGCCGGTCGATGCGCGTCTGCCCGAGTTCTACATCGACAGCGAGCGGCTGCGCCTCGAGGCGTACCAGAAGCTTTCGGCCGCGGCATCCGCCACGGCGAAGGACGATGCCATCGACCTCGTCGTCGAAGAGCTCCGCGACCGCTACGGTGAGCCCCCGGCGGAGGTCGAGGGTCTCGTCGCCGTGGCGCGTCTTCGTCGCCGTGCCGCCCAGGCCGGACTCGCCGACGTCGTGGCGATGGGGTCCAACCTGCGTATCGCCCCCGCCGACCTCCCCGACTCCATGCGCGTGCGTCTCCAGCGCCTCTACCCGAAGGCGAAGCTGGTGGCGGGAGGGGATGCCATGGTCGTCCCCCTTCCTCAGGATGCCGACGACGCGAACCTCATCGCCTGGGTGCGGCAGCTGCTCGATGCGCTCTGGCCCGCTCCGGCGCAGAAGAGCGCCGAGGCCGCGAACGCCTGAACGGTCACGGTTCGCCGAGGGATTCCCGGATGGCCCGGTCGACGACGCGTCGGCCGGGCCATCCCGCGTTTCGGTCCTGTTTCCGCGGCATCACGGTCGCGACACGCCCGGGGTGTGTGCTCGATTCGACGGGGTGGTCGTTCGGGCGTAACTTATTACTTGTTCGCCCCACAGGGGAGAGCGGAGCGGCCGGAAGGCCCCGCAGCCCCTCAAGTAGCGAACCACCCCCAACATCTGTTC